>NZ_JADPCJ010000010.1 GCF_015670795.1 Collinsella aerofaciens
CAAGGTGACGTGAAACGAAAGGGCGCTGACCTTCTGGTCGCGCCCTTGAAGTTGAACGTCAGATTGTCCAAATGCGGCCCGCGCAGCGTCGACCGGTTACGGCGTTTGTAAAACGCCGTAACCTACTGAATGAGCATGGCGTCGCCAAAGCTGAAGAAGCGGTAGCGCTCCTCGATGGCGGCGGCGTAGGCATCCATGATCTGGTCGCGGGTGGCAAGTGCGCTCACGAGCATCATGAGCGTGGAGCGCGGCACGTGGAAGTTCGTGATCAGCGCGTCGACCACGTGATAGGTCGAGCCGGGCATGAGGTAGAGCTGCGTCGTCGCATTCTCGCGCACCACGATGTCACCGCGGCCGAGCGTGTCGGCCCCGTCCTCGCGGCCCTCAAAATAGCGCGCCGTCACAGCCGGATCGGACACCGGCGCGTCCGCGTCAAACGCGCTCTCGAGCGAGCGCACTGCGGTAGTGCCGACGGCGATCACACGATGGCCCTCGGCCTTCGCCTTATGCACAGCGTCGACAACCTCCTGCGACACGTGGTAGCGCTCGGTGTGCATCACGTGCTGTGTAGGGTCGTCCTCCTCCACCAGACGGAAGGTATCGATACCCACCTCGAGCTCGACGGCGGCAAACTTCGCACCCTTGGCCTCGATAGCGGCCATGAGCTCGGGAGTAAAGTGCAGACCCGCCGTAGGAGCGGCAGCCGAGTGCTCCTCCTTCATGGCGTAGACGGTCTGGTACTTCTCGGGATCGCCCTCGTAATCGGTAATGTAGGGCGGCAGCGGCACGTGGCCGGCAGCGTGGATGGCCTCGTCGAGCGTGCGCGGGTCGCCGGCGGCATTGCAACCGGCCGGCTCAAAGCGCACCAGACGGCCACCGCGGCTATCGTTAACAAAGTCGACGACCTCGGCCGTCAGCACCACGGGCGCGCCCTCGGGCGCATGGGCGCCGCCCGCACGATACTCAATCTGAGCACCGGGCTTCAGGCGCTTACCCGGCTTGACCAGGCACTCCCAAACGTGACCCAGCGGATCCACATCCTCGCGGCGCTTGAGCAGCAGCGTCTCGACCACGCCGCCCGAGCCGGCCTTGCGACCGATCAGGCGGGCCGGCATCACGCGCGTCTTGTTGATGACGAGCACGTCGCCCGGCTCGATATAGTCGATGATGTCGCGGAAGATGCGGTGCTCAACGGTACCGCCGTGCTCCAACGGCGTTCCCGCCCGGGAGCCCTTGCGATCCACCACCAACAGGCGGCAGGAGTCGCGCGGCTCGGCAGGAGCCTGTGCAATCAGTTCCTCGGGAAGGTTGTAGTCAAAATCATCAGTACGCATAGACACGTCGGATACTCCTTATATAGCTAAAGTCCGCTCTACATCCTAGCAGGCTGACGTCCCAAATGAACTACTTTTTGGCGGCTTTGCGCTCGTCGCGGATGCGGGCGCGGTCCATGGCCGCCTCGACAGCCGAGAAGCGGCAGCCGCAGTAGTTCTGCCGATACATTCCAAGCTCGCGCGAACGGCGTGTCGCTTCGGGGTAATACGGGCGAAAATCGCGAATCACCGGAGTGAGCCCACGTGCCGCCGCCAGGCGCTTGAGCACGTCATTGCAGGTATCGAACAGCTGATACGGCGAGACGGCGAGCGTCGTGCCCACAAACTCAAACCCGCGCTCCTGGGCCACGCGGCACGCCTCGGCCAAGCGCAGGGCATAGCACGCGCGACAGCGACGAGGCCGATCGGCACCCAGCAGTGCCACGCCGGTCTCCCAGTGATCGCGGTCCTCCCCTGCCTCGATGAGCTCGATGTCGCCATCGACACACCACCGGCGCAGCTCGTCCAAGCGGCGCTGCCATTCATCGCGCGGTTGAATATTGGGGTTGGTCCAGCAGATTGTGGGCTCAAACCCCTCCTCGCGCAGCAGGCGAACCGGCTCAAGCGAGCATGGTGCACAGCACGCATGCAGCAACAACGACTTCATCGACATCTCCTCACCCAAAAAAGCGCACGCCAAAGGACGTGTCCTCGCAGGCGACAATGCGGCGGTCGCGCAGAATGGTCCGCACGTAATACCAGTCGCCCACACAGCCCGACAAGTGCAGACCAGCCGCCAAGTAGCACAGCAGCGGATAGCCCGAGAGCGCAAACCCTAGGGCAAACGCCGCCGTCACAACAACCGTCGGCGCCAGGCAAACTGCCACGTACCGCCGGCGCGAATACACCACGCCCTCGGCGCAGGCGTAAATCATGCAGGTTTCGAGATTTGCCCCAAAGGTCACCCGAGCACCGGCGGGCGCAAACAGCTTAAAGAACACCGCATGCACCAGCTCATGCACGGCAAATGACGCCGCCGAAACCGCAGCCAAGCCGACTATCCAGCCCAAGACCGTGGTCCAGCCGCCCGCGTCAGCCGCATCCAGGTCCGCGGGGCCACCCAGCAGCATAAACACCGGCACCAGGCACACGGCAAATGCGCCAAGCACGGCCATCCCCCACACAAAGCAGGCGTGCAGAAAATCCTCGTCCTCAAACGCATGTATGTTGGAAATCTCATTCATAGCATCTTAGGATAGCGCCCCTGCCACGTACCCGTCCGCATGTGCGATAATGTCGAACGATATGCACGAATTGATCACCGCGCCGCCGAGCCTCGCGCCCGGCCGTGCTCTCACCATATGCGAAGGAGTCCCATGGCATCCAAATACTCCAAGAACGACCGTCCCAGCTGGCCTCGCCGCGCCATCGTTACCGCCGGCGAGCCCTACGGTAACAAGGGCCTTCACTTTGGCCACGTTGGCGGCGTCTTTGTCCCGGCCGACTTCTTCGCCCGCTTCCTGCGCGACCGTCTGGGCCGCGAGAACGTCATCTTCACCTCGGGCACCGACTGCTACGGCTCGCCCATCATGGAGAGCTACCGCAAGCTCAAGGAGAACGAGGGCTACGACAAGTCCATTAGCGAGTACGTCGAGTCCAACCACTCCCGCCAGGCCGCGACCCTCAACAACTACAACATCAGCTGCGATATCTATGGCGGCTCGGGCCTTGAGCCGGCGGCCCAGATCCACAACGAGGTGACCGCCGAGATTATCGAGCGTCTGCACGAGCAGGGCACCATCTCCAAGCGCTCCACGCTGCAGTTCTACGATGCCAAGGCCGGCACGTTCCTCAACGGTCGCCAGGTCATCGGCCGCTGCCCCATCCAAGGTTGCAAGTCCGAGAAGGCTTACGCCGACGAGTGTGACCTGGGACACCAGTTTGAGCCCGAGGAGCTCATCGCGCCCAAGAGCCAGCTCACCGGCGAGGTGCCCGAGCTGCGCCCGGTCGACAACCTCTACTTCGACCTGCCGGCCTACCTCGACTTTATGAAGACCTATACCGCCAAGCTCGCCAAGAACCCGCAGGTTCGCTCCGTGGTCTCCAAGACCATGGAGGAGTGGCTGCTGCCGGCTCAGCTCTACATCCAGAACAAGTTCCGCGAGGCCTTCGACGCCGTCGAGGACCAGCTGCCCGAGCACACCGTGCTGGAGCCCGAAGGCAACAAGAGCAGCTTTACCGTCACCTTCCCCAGCTGGAAGGAGCGCGACGACGCCCACGCGGTGCTCGCCAACGGCGGCGTGCGCTTCCGCAGCGGCAAGGCGCTCGTGCCCTTCCGCATCACCGGCAACATCGACTGGGGCGTTCCGGTGCCCGAGGTCGACGGCGTGACCGACGTCACCTGCTGGTGCTGGCCCGAGAGCCTGTGGGCGCCCATCAGCTACACCCGCACCGTGCTCGCCCGCGATGCCAAGGCCGCCGGCGTGACCGAGGGCGTCGCCGCCCAGGATGCCGCCCTCATGGGCGAGCCTGCCGCCGATTCCACGCAGGTCCCCGCGCCCACCTACCAGCACAGCTCACTCGACTGGCGCGACTGGTGGTGCTCTGACGACGCACAGATCTACCAGTTCATCGGTCAGGACAACATCTACTTCTACTGCATCGCGCAGACCGCCATGTGGGAGGCCCTGGGCTGGGACCTCACGCAGAGCACCGTCAGCGCCTGCTACCACCTGCTCTACATGGGCAAAAAGGCCAGCTCGTCCTCGCAGACGCCTCCCCCGCCGGCAGACGACCTACTCAACCACTACACCTGCGAGCAGATGCGCGCGCACTGGCTGTCGCTCGGCCTGTCCGAAAAGCCGGTGAGCTTTAGCCCCAAGGCATACGACACGCGTGTGACCGGCAAGGACAAGGACGGCAACGAGGTGCGCGCCTGCGACGACAAGCGCGTTATCGATCCGGCCCTTAAGGAGAGCGCCCTTTTGACCGGCGTATTCAACCGTCTGGCCCGCAGCTGCTTCTACGGCGTCGCCGTCAAGGAAGGCGACGAGAGCCCCTATCGCAACGGCTGCATCCCCGCCGGTGCCGCCTCTGCCGCCGTGGTCGAGGCTGCCGAGCAGGCAGCTCTTGCCTTTGAGCAGGCCATGTACAAGTTCGAGACGCACCGCGCGCTTGCCGTGTGCGACGACTACCTGCGCGCCGCCAACAAGCGCTGGAGCGACGCCTCCAAGGCCGCCAACAAGCTCGAGGGCGACGAAGCAAACGCAGCGATGACGCAGGCCCTGGTTGATGCCTTTACCGAGCTGCGCGTGGCGACCGTCCTGATGCACGGTATCGTCCCGGCCGGCTGCGAACTCATCTGCGAGTACTTCGACGTCGATCCGGTCGCTTTCTTTAGCTGGGATAACATCTTTGCCTCCACGGACGAGTTCGTAGAGAGCCTGGGCGAGAAGCCCGGAGACCACCGCGTGAAGCCGCTGCCCCCGCGCTTCGACTTCTTCAGCAAGCACGAGAGCCAGTACTAATAACACTCGACATGTAATGGAATGGGAAGGAAAGACGGATGTCCAAGCCGCGTCGTCGTAAGCAGAAAAAGCAGGTCAAGGCTGAGCTCAAGCTTAGGCAGTTTGCCGCTACCGAGCTTTCCGACCAGCTTGCCGCCCAACACTCCGCCGCCGACCTACCGCGCTTTATGGTCGACACGGTCGCCGGCGCCTATGCGCCCGCCGATGCCGAGCTCATGATCGAGGGCTTCGGCGCCGCGGCCACACGCCCGGTCACGCTGCGCGCCAACACGCTCAAGGCGACCGCCGAGGACATCGCTGCGGCGCTCGATGCCGCCGGCATCGCCCACAACCCCGTCGCTTGGTACCCAGACGCCTTTATCCTGCCCGAGGCCCAGGTTTCAGATCTGTGGGATCTCGACATCTACCGCGACGGCAAAATCTACCTGCAGAGCCTGTCATCCATGATGCCGCCGTTGGTCCTGGGCGCCCAGGCAGGCGAGGACATCCTGGACATGTGCGCAGCCCCCGGCGGCAAGACGACGCAGATCGCCTCCCTCACCCAGGGACAGGCGCACCTCACCGCCTGTGAGATGAGCATTCCCCGCGCCGAAAAGCTCGAGTCGAACCTCCATCGCCAGGGTGCCAAAAACGTGCCCGTCATGCGCGTCGACGCACGCGAGCTCGACGAGTTCTTCCGCTTTGACCGCATCCTGCTCGACGCTCCCTGCACCGGCACGGGCACCGTCATCAGTGGCAACGAGAAAAGCCTGCGCGGCCTCACCGAGCAGTTGCTGAGCAAGTGCGCCCGCTCGCAGCGAGCACTTCTGGACCGCGCCATGGGGGCCCTCAAACCGGGCGGCACGCTCGTCTATTCGACTTGTTCGATCTTGCCGCAGGAAAACGAGGACGCCCTGCAAGAGGCCCTCGACAAGCATATGGACTGCGAGCTTATCCCCCTCGACGGCACGCCGAGCGAAAGCGAAGCACGCCGCGCCCAGGAAGCCGGTGAGGAACCGCGCGTCGAGTCCAACGCTCTCACCGAGGCAATCACCGCGGGCCAGGTATCGGCCGTCACCAACGGCATGCCCGGCACGCTCACTATCCCGCCCAGCCGCGACTTTGAGGGCTTCTACATCGCCCTGGTCCGAAAACGCAGCTAGCGCACGGATTCAAAACTCAACAAGCTATTCCCGTGCGCGCTTGTCCTGCTGGTCACGGTGTTGCTTAAGTGCCTCGCGTTCCTTGCGCTCGGCCCTTTTGCCCTTAATGGCCGTAACCACAAAGTAGATGACCGCGGCGGCTACGATTGCGCCCACGCATAGGCCAATCGAGCCCAACATTGCTGTGAAATCCATACCGCGCCACCTCTCTTTTAAACGGGACATTTAAGATAGCACCTCAAAACCCGCCACCACAGCTCCTTCACGTTCGCCGGGCGTTCGGTCTAACAGATGGCGCAGCGGGGAAAAATCAACTCGTCAAACGATTTAGCATTCGCAATTCCGGCTGCATCGTGCCGGCCGTCGTCACACAGAATCGAGTCTCCATGGACACCCTCAACGACCTAAACGAGCGCGTCGACGCCTTTGTCGGCACCAGCTCCTTCGACACGCCTGCCGCGGCAAACGACCAAGCTCCCATCGATGTGCCCGCCGAGGTTCACGAGGACATCGTCGCCTCGGTCGATTTCTCCGAGGTCGAGCTCGCAGACGAGTTCACCGAGCCCCAGGTAGCCGTGACTCCCAACGGACTGCTCCCCATGGAGCCGCTGCCCATCGACGGGCGTTTGCGCAAGGCGGCCCTCCGCATGCCCGACGAGATCGAGGAGGCCAGCGGCTTCACGCTCTTTGGCCGACGCATCAAGTCGCTCATTTACACCACCGATGTCGCGGTTATCCGCAACTCCAACGCCGACGCCGTCTTTGCGGTCTACCCTTTCACGCCGCAGCCCGCCATTACGCAGGCACTGTTGACCGTCGCCGAGTGCCCGGTCTTTGTAGGCGTGGGCGGCGGAACTACGACCGGCAAGCGCTCCGTGCAGATGGCAGCTGTCTCCGAGATGCAGGGCGCGGCGGGCTGCGTGGTCAACTCCCCCGCCACTGCCGAGATGGTCGAGCACATCACCAACATCGCCGACATCCCCGTCATCGCCACGGTCGTACGTTGCGACGATGATGCGCATGCCAAAGTGCGCGCCGGAGCCAAGATTCTCAACATCGCCGCCGGCAAAAACACACCCCAGGTCCTGCGTGAACTGCGCGAGCACTATCCCAACCTGCCGCTCATCGCACCGGGCGGCAAGACGCCCGAGAGCATTCGCGAGACCATCGCCGCCGGCGCCAACGCCATCATCTGGACGCCGCCTTCGGCCCAGCAGCTACAGGCCGACATGATGCAGCGTTATCGCAAGATGAAGGAAGACGCCACACCTGTCATCTCGCGCGACGATGTGCCCATTATCGACCAGGTCGCCGCCGCCGAAGTCAGCCAGGTCGAGAACATGAATCCCGACGTGCCGATTCCCGACGAAGTCATCGAGCGCGTCGCTTCGATCCACGAGCGCGTCGAGGAGCATCGCGCCAATCGCGGCCTCAAGCCGTCACTGCACGGCTTTTTCTTCCGCGGAAAGAAACGCTAGCCGCAACAGCAAGGCCCGCCCCACAAACGTGAGACGGGCCGTTTTCGTTTGAGCAATCATGCAGCAACGTGATGGGGCAAATTAATCCACGCGCTTGTCGCCCATAAAGAAGAGCGCCACCGTACCAGGTCCGGTATGCGAGCCAATCAGAGTACCGATGTCATTGATCTCAATCTTGCCTTTAAGCTGCGGAACCTGTTCCTCAATCAGCGCCGCAACTGCCTCGGCATCCTCGCGGCACGCCGAGTGCGACATGATGCACTTACCCGAATAATCCGTACCGCCCTGCACGTGTGCCATCATGGTCTTAGCCATCTCGGAAATCGCGCGCTTCTTAGTGCGAATTTTCTCACGTGGCGACAGCTTACCTTCGCAATCGACCGTCATAAGCGGGCAAATCTTAAGCGCCGTGCCAATGATCGCGCTCGCGGCCGAAATGCGACCGCCGCGCAGGTAGCTCGACAGATCGGTCGAGAAGAACCAGTGGTGCAGGTTGAGTTTATGCTCCTCAATCCAAGCGGCCGTCTCGTCGAGTGAAGCCCCGCTATCGCGCACGTCGGCGGCATATTCCAGCAACAGACCAAAGCCCGAAGACGCCCCCAGCGAATCGATGACGCGCACCTTGCCGCCCTGGGGATAGCGATCCGCGAGCATCTGCGCCGCGACGCAGGCCGATCCATACGTGCCCGAAATACCCGACGACAACGTCAGGTGCAGCACGTCTTTACCCTCGGCAACAAACGGCTCCCAAAACTCCTCGTACTCACCCACGCTCACCTGAGACGTCTTGGGCATGGCGCCCGCGGCAATCTGGGCAAAAAACTTGTCCGGCGTAATCGACTGATACAGATCGTCCGTATAGACAACATCGTCGATCTCGTAATGAAAACACACGACAGGGATATTGCGCGCCGCAAAGAACTCACGGGTTCGGTCGGCGGCGGATTCACAGGTCAGGACAAAATCACTCATATGAGGCTCCTTACTCATTGCTGCGCAAATTATCGCACAGTGAGCCTACATGCGGTACATATGTCCACTATTTACCAAATCGAACCAAATATAGTGAACATCTTTACCACCATCGTCTCCACCGGCCCCATGCATAAATATCTGAGAAAACACCCTCTGTCGTCTCCACCCAACCGACACATCTACCTTCACTAAATCGATTTACCAAACCGTTCAGCCGACAATTCAGCCGCTGGCGCAAAATCGAAACAAAAGCGGCGCATACTGGTAAACGTTTGACGCTGTTTATCAGTTTTACCAGCCCCATCGGAAGGTGTTTCATGGTCGCATTCGATCGCAACCCGCAAGACTTCAAGTATCTGCGCCTGCTGTCGAGACAGTTCCCCACCGAACAATCCGCATTTACCGAAATTATCAACCTCTCGGCCATCCTCAACCTACCCAAGGGCACCGAGCATTTTATGAGCGACGTGCATGGTGAGTACGAAGCCTTTATGCACATCCTCAACAACTGCTCGGGCGTCGTGCGCGAACATGTCGACGAGATCTTTGGCGACACGCTCTCCTTTGACGAAAAGGGCGAGCTGTGTACGCTCATCTACTACCCGCGCGAGAAGATCGACCTGGTCCGCAGCCGGCGCGAGGACTCGCCAACCTGGTACAAGACGATGCTTGACCAGCTCATCATGGTCGCTCGCTCACTTTCAAGCCGCTACACGCGCTCCAAGGTGCGTAAGGCCATCCCGCGCGACTACGCCTACATCATCGACGAGTTGTTGCACACGCACCCGGACGAGAACAACTATCGCGTGCGCTATCACGAGCGCATCGTGGAGTCCATCCTAGAGACCGCCAGCGCCGACGACTTTATCGAGTCGCTCGCCTCGCTCATCAAGCGCCTGGCCGTCGACCACTTGCACCTGGTGGGCGACATCTTCGACCGCGGCGGCGGCGCGGCCAAAATTATGGACCGTCTGCTCACCTACCATTCACTCGACATCCAGTGGGGCAACCACGACCTGCTGTGGATGGGCGCTGCGGCCGGTGAGCCCGCCTGCATCGCCACGGTGTTGCGCAACAACCTACGCTACGACAACTACGAGATCCTGGAGAACGACTACGGCATCTCGCTGCGTGAGCTTGTCGCCTTTGCCGATGCCACCTACACCGCCGGTGAGTCCATCACCCCGCTGATCAAGGCCATCAACGTGCTGCTCTTTAAGCTCGAGGGCCAGATTATCCAGCGCCACCCCGAGTTCGATATGACCGACCGCCTGTTACTCGACAAGATCGACCACGACACCGGCACGGTCACGCTCGCCGACGGCAGCGTGTGGCCGCTCACGACCAACGACTTCCCCACCGTCGACCCGGCGGACCCCTACACGCTCACGTCTCAGGAGCAGCACATCATCGACAAGCTCGTGTCCGAGTTTGTAACCGCCGATCACCTGCATCGCCATATCGATTTCCTCTACACCCACGGCTCGATGTACAAGGTCGCCAACGGCAACCTGCTCTTCCACGGCTGCGTTCCGCTCAACGAAGACGGCACCTTTAGCAGCATGAACTGCCTGGGCACCTGGCACGCTGGCCGCGATTATCTCGATTTTTGCGACCACATCGCCCGCCGCGCGTGGCGCGTGGGCGACCGCGATGCCCTCGACTGGATGTGGTACCTGTGGATTGGCTTCAATTCACCCGCCAGCGGACGCCTGGTGCGTACCTTTGAGCGCGCCTATATCGCCGATAAGAGCACCTGGGTCGAGCCGATGGACCCGTACTTTACGCTTACCAAGTCGCCCTCGGTCTGCGATGATATCATGCGCGAGTTTGGCGTCGCGCCCATGGCATGCTCGCCGACCGGCCACATCATCAACGGCCACACGCCCGTTAAAACCACCAAGGGCGAGCAGCCCATCCGCGCCGAGGGCAAGCTGCTGGTCATCGATGGCGGCTTCTGCCGCGCTTACCATCCCAAGACGGGCATCGCCGGCTATACGCTCATCTCGAGCTCGCGCGGCTGCCGCCTCAAGTCGCACCGGGCCTTTACGACGGTTGCCGAGGCACTCACGCGCAACGTGGACATCGAAAGCGAGACCAACCGTTTTGACCAAGCAGACCGTCGCCGCATGGTGAGCGACACCGATACTGGCGCCAAGATTCGCAGCCAGATCCAGGATCTGCGCCAGCTGCTCGATGCATATAGAAACGGTGCTATCGAAGAGCGCGTCTAGCCCCACCCGCGGGGATTGGCTAAACTTGCTGAGTTTGTCATCCCCACGGCGTCCCCGCGCCACCCTAAGGCAGGTACCATGCAAAAGCTCCTTGCGCAGATCATGAAATTTGGCGTCGTCGGTGTCATTGCCACGGTTATCGACTTTGGCATTATGAATCTGCTCCACTACGGTCTGGGCCTCAACATCCTAATCGCCAACACCAGCGGCTTTATCATCTCACTCATCTTTAACTACCTCGCAAGCATGAAGTACGTGTTTGCGCACAAGGAAGGCATGAGCCGCCGCCGCGAGTTCATCATCTTTGTCGTGCTGTCCGTGATCGGTTTGGTGCTCAACGACGGCATCGTGCTGGCGCTCAACGCCGGCCTGGGACTCGAGGCCAATATCGCCAAGATCTGCGCCACCGCGCTTGTCATGGTCTACAACTTTGTGACCCGAAAAATCTTCCTGGAGGGCGACGAGACAAAATAGCTCGAAACCCCTGCAGCATTACGGCGCCCACGGACGACGCGCACTCAGCGCAGTATCGTCCGTAGGTGTCGCTCGTTTACGGGAAAATTTCAACGTTTGCGGATTAGCTCTTGAAAATTTGGCGAGTTCATATAGTTCTTGGCAAAGACCTTACGTTTCCCTTGTAAAAGCTCTAAAGTATCCTCTGCTCGATTCATCAACGCATTGGATGTGATTACGTGCGCAAGGCGCTGGCACAACCTCATACCAAGCAGTTCCTCAAGTTTGCCGTCGTGGGTCTTATCTCCTTTGGCATCGACTGGGGCATGCTCATTGCGCTCGTCGAGCTGTTCCACCTCGACTTTTTGATGAGCACCACGATCTCGTTTATCACGTCCGTCGTGGTCAACTACTGGCTCAGCATGAAGTACGTGTTCGACCACCGCGAAGGCATGAGCCGCAAGCGCGAGTTCACGATCTTCACCATCCTGTCGGTGATCGGCCTGGGCCTCAACGACCTGTATATGTTTGTGGGCGTCACGTTTTTGAGCATCGGCTACCAGGCCATGAAGGCCATCGCCACGTTCCTCGTCACCTGGTACAACTACTTCAGCCGCCGCTTCTTCCTCGAGGGCGCACGGTCGTAGTCGATTCACTATTTGCTTGAATGTATAACCGGTTGGAATTCCCGTTCCAACCGGTTTTTTTTGTTTGCAGAGAGACCCGGCGACCCAGTCCCATTCGCATGAAAAACGGGCGGTCCGGATGTTGGTCCGAACCGCCCGTCTGGCGCGCTATGTCGGGGCCTCTAGCCCGTTACGTAATACCAAACAACGTTGTCGCCATTGGAGAGAACGTAGTTACTGCAGGCCGTCATGGGCGTTGTGCCGTTGACGGAGTACATCCAGCCGCTCGTGCCGCCGTACTGTTTCTCGGCCAAACCACCAATCGCGGAGACATACGTACCGTACGACGAGCCATGTGCGTTGACAGAAAGGCCCAGCGCGCACAGGGCATCGTAAACGGTAGCGCCTTCGTTAAAGGTAAAGGTGCCGCCAGAGGACACAGGATTGCCCACAACGCTCGATGTGACCGAAACCGTCACCGTAACGTAGTTGGACTCCTGTGAGCCGCTTTGGCTGCCCGAGGAGGCGTTTCCACCATTAGAGGATGAGGCTCCATCAGACGACTGGCCACCGCCCGAAGAAGCACCGCCAGACGCATTGGAAGTATCACCGGCTCCCGTATTTTGGGCAGCGGATTTATCGCCAGACTTCTTGCCGCCCCGGTCCTCGGACTTCTTGCTATCCGAATTTTTGTCCGATTCCTTGTCCGAAGACTCGGAATCGTCCTTGCCGTCGTTCGAACCCTTGGACTCGTCTTTTGCGTCATTCGATGACTTGGAATCCTTGGAACTGGCCTCGCCCGAAGCGGCAGACGAGCCAGACCCCTTGGTGTCCTTGGCGACGACGCTCTCCCCCGTCACGGTCTGAATGATCCAGTCGATGGACCAGGCACCGCTTGTGGAAGGATGGACGAAACCCAGCGAGACGACGATCAGAATGGTGCACGCGGCAGTCAGAACGCCAAGGAGCGCTTTGTGCCGTGGGGCGGGCGCCGCCGAAGCGGCGC
Organism: Collinsella aerofaciens; assembly: GCF_015670795.1. Taxonomy (GTDB): domain Bacteria; phylum Actinomycetota; class Coriobacteriia; order Coriobacteriales; family Coriobacteriaceae; genus Collinsella; species Collinsella aerofaciens_Q. The sequence continues at coordinate 12,755 of NZ_JADPCJ010000010.1, forward strand.
CCTGTTGCTTTGCATCGTCGAACTGAATGAACGAGGAATCTGGTTGCTTGGGGTCAGCGTCCTTGGATTTATTGGACACAGCCCTCACCTACCGACGTTTGGTGAACACGAACACGCCGACGATGGCGAGTCCGATGACGCCGGCGGCAACGCCAACAATGGCGAGCGGATTGGTGCCAGTCTCCTGCTCGGAAGCACCAGAGGGCTTCTTAGCAGTGGTCGTGGAAGCAGCGCCCGTATCGGACTTCTTGTCGGACTTGCTGTCCTTCTTGTCAGACTTCTTGTCAGACTTCTTCTCGTCCTTCTTATCGGACTTATCGGAGTCCTTCTTGTCGGACTTGTTGTCCTTGGTCTCGGTCTTGGTCGACACCGTCGTCTTGGTCACCGGCTTCTTGCCCGGGGCAATAGCGCCGCCCTTCGAGCCGGAGCCAGAACCCGCGCCAGCGCCAGTGCCGGAACCAGTACCGGTACCAGAACCGCCGCCGCCATTCGAACCAGCGCCGCCATTACCGCCAGGGTTAACGGCATTCTTGGTCCACTTGGCATACAGCGTCAGGTCGGCCGTCACCGCAGCGCTAAAGTCATACGCCTTTGTGCAGGCAACATCGGTGTACCAACCGGCAAAGGTGTAGCCCTTGCACCGCGGCTTAGTCGAGGGCTCCGTCGCCGCTTTACCTTCCTTCACGCGTTGAGAATCGGGCATCGCCGCATCCTTACCGTTGGCGTCGAACGTCACGGTATAGCGTTCGACCCTTTGGCCATTACCCTTGACAGCAAACAACTTGCCCGAGTCATTGACATAGTAGAATGAGCCATCGGATCCGACCGAAATGGAAGCCATGCAGTACTGCTGGTCGCCCGCCGCGGGCGTATAAAGCAGCTCGGCCTCGTCGTCGCCAATACGGTAGCGATAGATGCCGCCCGGGTTGTTGTTAGACGTAAAGTAGACGTACGTCTCGCCATTCTGGACAGAAACAACCGGCTGCGACTTTACGTCACCGCCGCCCGAAGTCCCCTGGCGAATATAGCTGCCGTCCGCCTTGCAAATGGAATAGTCCACAGCAAGCGTCTCTGCATCAATCACTGCAAGCTGACCGTAGTGATACGTGTTCTTATTCGTGTAGCCGTCCATAAAGGATTCGGTCGATGCGCCTCCGACCACAATCTTGCCGTTGGCCAGCACCGGCGTCGAGGTCGAGCTGCAACCAAACGTCACCTTGCCAAGCTCGGAAAGCGTTCCGTCCGTTCCAACCGATAGCTTATGCAAAACGCCATCGGCGCTCACGACATAAGCGATCGATCCATCGACCAGCACCGTCGTACGCACGCGCTCGGCAATCTTGAGCGACGCAACGGTCTTTCCAGTTTCGGAGTCGACCGTGCTCACCGTACCGGAATCATCTGCGATGACGCCATAATTGCCCGAGAACGCCAAGCCGGCCCAGTAATAGCCCTTGCTGTTCTCGTTCTTATGCTGCCACATAACCTTGCCATCGGAGATGCGCACGCAGAGCAGGTAGCCGTCGCTCGAGTCGGACCAGCTAGCCGATGCCGTCCCAAAGTAGGCAAAGCCGTCACGAACCGTAATGGACGCAAGGGACTGCTGAGCGCCATCGGGGCCAGCAGGCAACTCATCGGTTACCCAAACTGTCGCCAGAGCATCAACCGTCAGCGCCTGCAGGCGACCGCTCGAAAGCGGCACGAGTATCACGCCACCGGTGTATACCATACGCGAGGTCGAATCGATCTTTGCCGCCAAAGGCGATTCGGCAACGGTCTCACCCGTGTCGACATTTTTCTTGAGCAGCTTGGAACCAATGGCCACGTAGAGGTAGTCACCGACCAGCAACGGGTCGGAAATACCCTTGCTCCATTCGTTCGAGCCCTTGAGCTCGCTCACCCATTTTGCCTCAGCGTCCTTCGTGGGCACAGGAGCGTCGGTTACTTTGTCGGCGCTCGTATAACCAGGCCAATCGCTATCCCAGTTAGGACGTGCGGCACCCGGGTCAACAACAACACTGTCGACGCCAGGCACAGTATCGCCGGGAGCAAAAGCCCAGACGATTTTGTCGCCAGACTTGAGCACGTAATCGCTATCGAGCTGAGACCCAGGAACGCCGTTGACAAAGAACGACCATGCACCCGACAGCTCGGTGCCATCAAGCGGAGATACGAGACTATAGACGCCCCAATAGCCAAATTGGTCGTACATTTTTGACTTTATGCCAAGGGCATCGAAGTAAGCAGCAGAGGCATCCTTAATCGACGTGCCCTTAGCAAACACCTGGGTCGAAGGGCTCGTCCAACGCTGAGCTATCTCGGCCTTTTTGCCAATAATCTCCATTGTGACGGAAACCTGCTCGGGCGCGGGGTCGCCGTACTTCGAGTAGCACCAGACGACGGAGTCGCCGTCCTTGAGCGTGTAGCCGCCCGCGCCGGCGTCGGAGGCCTTGCCGTTGACGAACAGCTGCCAGTACGCGCCGGTCGCCGGGTCGTAGCCGAGCTTGCGGTCCTTATCGAAGGGCGACGTGATCGTGTTGAGCGCCCAGCCCCAGGAGCCGTTGGGGTCGTAGTCGGCCTTGAGGCCGGCCTGCTTGAAGAGCTGCTCGGAGAGGTCGGCCGCGGTCGAGCCCTCCTTCAGCGTGATCTGCTGGGCGGCGGCCCAGGTCTGCTGGGCGCCCTCGGCGTCGGTGCCGACGACGGAGCACATGGCAGAGACATCCTGGCTCTCGGCCTTGGCAGGCTGAGCCTTGGCCTCTCCAGCGGCAGAGACAACGGCGGCGTCCTGCTTCGAGGCATCGGACGTCGATGCAGCCGGCGCCTCATTGCCGGCAGCGCTATCGTCCTCAGTCTTGTCGGTAGGGCCCGAAGCTGTCGCGACGGCATCTTGCTCGGCAGTGCCCCCATTCGCCACCATGCCGCTCGCATTGAGGTCGGCAGCAGGGCTTGTCGTGGACTCACCAGAGCCATTCTCGGCAGGCGGTGCCGCCTGAACCACAGCCTCGGCAATGCCCTCGGCGCCCTCGGCCCACAGCTGAGACGGCGTGGTGCTAAAGGCCATCGCGAAGGCCAGGAATGCCACCAGGCCGCGCTTGGCTACGCCGCGCGCAATTGCGCCACGGCGATGCGAGACGCGCTGGCGCTCGTCCACAAACATATCCATTTGTCTCCTACTGTCTGTACTTGGAGCGTTGCCTTGAGACTGCCCCACGTCATCGCGCATGTTGCGCTCGAGTTCCCCCATCGGGGTCCCCCTTCCCTCCAGAGCCCTATGCACACCGGCGGCAAAAGCCGCAGCCGCATGCAAGACGGGAGGCGATCCGACTTAACCTTAACGACTCGGGCACGTCGTCCGATCTGCGACGCGAGCATCCCGAGCCAAGAGGAATTACGGTTACTGGTACAGCCGGGGACTTGCACCCCGATTCTCCCAAACGCGCAGGAAAACCGCGCATTCGTGCGTCTCCGCACCACCATCTAGGCCATCGATTAATACCGTCAATATGCTATCACGCAAAAGGGCCTTGCACGCAGGCGAAGCCCAAGGTAAAAGCTATTGTTTGCGATAGGAAAATGCGGTGACGGTCGCAGACTCTAGTGCTTGCCGCCGTGGCTGTTGAGCCAGATATTGCGGCCCAGCATAAGTGCCAGCACCAGCGCGCTCACGTAGCCCATAAAGCCAATGACCGGGATACCAAACACAACCGGCTCGATGCGCGCGTAGTACACCACCGACGAACCGATAAACAGACCGGCGATAACGATAGCCATCGACATGCGGTCGATAATCCCACCCAGCTGTCGCAGCGCCTTATCGCTGCTCATGATCTGCGTGTTCACCTTAAGCTGGCCGCGTGTGAGCATACGCGAAGCCAGGCCCAGATACTCAGCCGCCTCGAGTGAGCCCTTCGCCGCGCGATAACTGCTCGCCGCAAAGTCGCGACTCATATCGCGCACGCGCGCATAGGTGCTCTTCTCGTTTTTGATGTGTGCCTGAATGATCTGGATCATGTTGACGTCGGGCATGTACTCGGTCAGCAGGCCCTCGAGCGTCACCATGCCGCGCGCGAACATCGTCACCACGCTCGGCAGCTCAACGTCATTTTTGCGCGCGAGGTTTAACAGCGAGGTCAAAAACTCGCCGATATCTAGGTCCTTAAGGTCAAGGCCCGCAAAGTCAGCCACGATAAAGTCCAAATCGGACAAAAACGCTGAATGATCGAGCTCGGCCGAGTCGCCACGCGTCACGACGAAGCGCATGAGCGAATCCTTGAGCTTGGGCACGTCGCCCTCGGCCACGGCGAAAATAATGTCCTTGACGATACCGCGGTCGTGGCTCGACATGCGTCCGACCATACCCAAGTCGATAAAGTAAACGATGCCGTCCTTGAGGATGATGTTTCCCGCATGCGGGTCAGCATGGAAAAAGCCGTCATCGAGCACCTGCGTCGAGTAGTCCTCGACGATTGCGGCACCGATCTTTTCCAAGTCATAGCCCTCGGCCACCAAGCGTTCAGGATCGGCGATCGAAATGCCGTCGACGTAGTCCATAACCACCACGTGTTCGGTGCACAGGTCCAGATAGGATTTAGGGCACGTCACGCCATGAACGCTCTTATGGAACTCGTAGAAGTCGTTGAGGTTTTTGGCCTCGGCCAAAAAGTTGGTCTCCTCGCGAAACGAGGTCCACAGCTCCTCGACCACGCCGTGCAGGTCAACGAATTGATCGGTGTTGACGAACTTGGAAACGATACGCACCACCGAGCGGATGATATCGATGTCCTGCGCCATAACCTGCTGCGCACCGGGGCGCTGCACCTTGACGGCCACGTCCTCGCCCGTCACCAGACGAGCGCGGTGCACCTGCGCGAGCGATGCGCTACCAAGCGGATTGGGATCGATCGCATCGAACATCTCCCCCAGGCGCAGGCCGTATTCTTCCTCCAGACAGCGAAGCACTACCTCGTACGGCACCGGCTCCACGTCGGAGCGCAGACGACGCAGCTCGTCGCAAAAGCGTTGCGGCAGAATCTCGGACCGGTTGGCCAGAATCTGCCCCATCTTGACGAACATGGGGCCGAGTTCCTCGAGCAGGCGGCGCAAACGAACCGGCGTGAGGTTATCCCACACGCGGTACTTTTTGACCAGGCGAACAATCTGCCCAATGCGTTCGCGACGACCCGCCGGCGTGAGCTGGTATTCCTCGTCCGGTGCCATCGCGTCGGGCTCCTCGGGGACCATATCGACAGCGCGCGGCTTTTTGCGAGCGCCCGAGACGGCGGCATCGACCTCATCGACAACCGCCGCCTCGTCACCCAAAGGATCTAGATTGTTGTAATCGGTGGTGGAATCTGCCATCTGCGCTGCTACTCGGCCTCTTCGGTATCCTTCGCATCGTCGGGCTCAACGGACTCGACGGGCACCGAGGTCACGTTGTCCTCGACCGAATCGACGATGTCGCGCACATGGGCCAGGAAGGCCGTGCGCTCGGGGGCGGTCATGACGCGGACCCGGGCAAGGATGAGCTCGTCAAGCACGCGCTGGGCCGCGGTCTCGCCCTGCATGCCCAAGCGCTCGGTCAGATCGGAGATGGTACCGCCGGCCTGCTCGAACATGTCGGACACACTGCGGGCGATATCGGGGGTGGCGGTGTCCTTGCGGACCTGCTCGCCCTTGGTGTTAAGGTCGTCGAGGACCTTCTTGCCGCCTTCGACAGCAACGGCGGCAGCGCCAAAGCCCACGTTAATGGCGCCGTTAACAAGCTGATCGAGTTTCATAACCATGGTTATCTCCAATCACAAACAACTGCATTGGCGTTCTTGTACCCAAGATTGAGCGAAAGCGACAAAGCGTTTTAGCGCTATTCGATCGACGGGAAATCCCTACCTCACGTTGTCATTCATCGCGAAAGAGTTCTTCATGGCGCAGCTCGTGGTGTAAAGCACCTTGCCCAGCAGGGCATCGGTCTCCACGCGAACACGCTCGGCAAAGGCCTCGTTGGCGCGTGCAAGCTCGGCAGGCACCTCGACCTCGGGCAGAGCGGCTACGGCAGCGTCGACGTCATGGATCTGCTTGTGGCCCATGCCACCGATCTTCTCCTGATAATCCTCGACCGCGCGGCCGCACTCATGGAAGCGGACGTCAGCCAGCGCGCCGATCAGGCGGTTGGCCCAGTAGAAGTTTTCGGACGTCACGCGAGCCTGCGTGTCGGCATAGTACTCGGGCATAGTCTCGACGTTGGCGTACAGCGGAACCAGCGCGTTAAACGAGTTGGAACCAAAGGCCATCCACTGCACGGCGCGGTAGGCCGGCTGCGCATAGGGGCGCAGCTGCAACACGGCAAGCTGGCTGTTGCGGTTGATGCCGATGGGGCGATAGGCGCCGCGCGTGGCGGGCGTGCCCTTGCTGCCGTAGCAGTCGTACTCCGTGCCCTGGTAGTGGCTCGAAAGCACGTACTTAATGTCCTCGATGGTCACCTTGCGCTCGGGCACGCGGCTCCAAGGGATGTCGTCGCTCTCGGGCGTGAAGTCGGCGTCGGGGCCATCCCACACGTCGCTGGGGTTGAGGCAGCGCTGCATGTACCAGGCGCGCGGCGTGTTGTAGACATGGTCGCTGTCGCTGTGCGAGCCAAAGGCCTCGCGCGGGTTAAAGACGGCAGCCGGGCCGTCGCCCTCAACGCCCAGCGTCAGGTCCAGATGCCACTCGGCCATCCAGACGCGCAGGTCGGCGGAGCACATATGGTCGGCCTGGGCGCCCTCGGCGTCATCCAGGTCAAAGCTGTCGATGCCCAGCTGGTTGGGCATGGTCACATAGGCGTCGTCAGGCACGCGCTTGGCGATCCAGTGGTGACCGCCGATGGTCTCGAGCCACCAGATCTCGTCCACGTCGCTAAAGGCGATGCCGTTGTTCTCGTAAGTGCCGTAGCGCTCGAGCAGGTCGCCCAAGATACGCACGCCGTCGCGGGCGGACTTGGCATACGGCAGCACCAGGGTCACCATGTCCTCCTCGCCCAGGCCACCAGGCTGCGCAGGCACATAGCCGTCCTCGCCCTCGTTACCCTTGGCGGGTACGTAGTCCACAAGTGGATCGGCACCGCGGACGCGCTCGTTGGTGGTGAGCGTCTCGGTTGCGGACATGCCCACATTGAGCTCGTTGAAACCGGCCTCGGCCCAGATGCCGTGGCCCGGGACAACATCGGGGACGCTCGTGTAGCGCATGGGGTTATCGGGCAGTTCAACGGTCAGGTGACTCAGGACGCTCGTGTAGACGCGCGGCTGCTCGTCGGGATGCACCACGCGCATACGCTTGGGCTCAAACACCCCGTTGGACGAGTCCTCGTTGCGGGCGACCAGGGTCGACCCGTCGTAGCTTGCGTTCTTACCGACCAGAATCGTTGTGCACGGCATGCGCATCCTCCTTGAGCGAAGAAATCAAACGGCAACAGTGTATCGCTTCGGCGCAGAAAGGGCGAAACCACCGCCTCGGCAGCCCCGTGGTCAAAAAATGCCAAATATGAGTACTGTCACCAATTTAGTGGCAGCAAATTTCCCTGTAACGAGTGCCGAAAATCCCCATTTGCCCAAAAGCAAGACAACGTTATTCCCCATAAGTTCAATAAAATAGGCTTCCTAACGATAATGGATACCGTTAGGAAGCCAAAAAGACGTAAGACATATGTGACTATCTTGGCAATAGTACTCATATTTGGCATTGTTTGACCACGTGGTATATAGCTAACCCCCTCAAACAGCCCAAAACGCCTATTTCGATGCGCGCTCCGCCGCCTCAATCACGTGTTTGGCGAGAATCGCGGTGGTCACAGCCCCCACGCCGCCCGGCACGGGGGTGATGGCACCAACAACCGGCGCCGCGGCAACAAAATCGACGTCACCCACCAGCTTGCCAGCGTCCTCATCCCAGTTAATGCCCACATCGATGATCGTCTGGCCCTCGCGAACCGCGTCCACACCAATCGTGTGCGCGCGTCCAACGGCCGCAACCACAATATCAGCCGCACGGCACTCGGCAGCAAGGTCGCGCGTATGCGTATGGCACGTCGTCACGGTCGCATTGCGCGCCGTAAGCATAGCGGCAACGGGGCGGCCAATTACCAGTGAGCGTCCGACCACAGCAACCTTGGCCCCATCCAGCTCAACGCCGTAATGATCCAGCAAAGCAAGCACGGCTTCGGCTGTGCAGGGGGCAAAACCCTCGCCGCGCCCCGAAAGCGTGGTGAGCAGTGAAGCCGGCGTCATGGAGTCAACGTCCTTGGCGGGATCGAGCGTTGCGGCGACGGCGTTCTCGTCAAGGCCGGCGGGCAGCGGGCGAAACATCAGACAGCCATGAACAGCCGAGTCGGCATTGATGTCCTCGATGGCCGTCAACAGCTCGTCTTGCGAAACACCGGCAGGAAGCAACACGCGACGCGCCTCGATGCCAACCTTTTCGCAGCGTTTAAGGGCGCCGCGCTCGTAGGATAGGTCGTCCTCGCGTTCACCCACACGCACGATAGCAAGCGTCGGAACAACACCGCGTTCGCGCAGCGCAGCGCAGCGGGCAGCGAGCTCCTCAGTCAAAGCGCGGGCGACGGGAGCACCCTTCAGTAGCTCAGCCATGGCTATCCCCTCTTTCTTGCAGCGTCGGAGGCGCGGCGCGCCAGCGCATCGGCGCGCGGCAACCATGTGTCGAGCAACTCATCACACGCCGTCTCGAGCTCCTCGGCGCGTGCACGATCCTTCATAGACGTGGTGTTTGCAAAGAGCGTCAAGCTCGCGCCCTGCATAGCGGCACGGCAGAACACGGCACCGCACGCCACGTCGGACAGCAGCTGTCGGGAGCCCTTGTCCGCCATGTCCTCGAGCAGCGCCAGTGCGCGCCCGCAGGCATCCATAATGCGATACGGCGGCATGGCGGCCACGTGCAGCGCATCCTGAATCGCAGCCGGTCGGGCCGGGTCCTCACGCGGAATACCGTACGCCGCGGACACCTGTCCGTAGGCACGAACGTCCTCGGCAACCAACTCGACAAGCTCCTGGGCCAGCTCATCAGCCTGGGTAAACGCGCGCGTCAGGTCATCCGCACGATCAGCAAGCGCGGGATTGGTCGCACCGTAGCGGGCAACCATTCCGCACAGCGAGGCGCCCAGCGCGCCCACAAAAGCGCTCGCGCTGCCACCACCGGGAACCGGCTCGCGCGCGGCCAGCGCCTCGGCAAACCCGCGGCAGGTCTTGTCCATCATCTCTTGGCTCATACGCATGCACCTTCAAGTCATATACATCGGTCGGGCGGCAACCACCGACCGACCGCATCGATCACATAATGGTGCATAGTCTAGCCCATAAGTACATAAGCGTCAGCGCACCTGGTCATCGCGGATTTCTATGACGAACGATAGGCGTCGGCACCGCAAACATGGGAAACATGGCCCGCCTTTCGGGACTTCCGGACGTCACAAACTGGGGCATATCTATAAACAAGGAACCTGTTGGGGCAACGCCCGCGTACACGCGCCCCTTGCCCCTTTAAAACAACGGACACCTCACCCCGGGGAGAGCCGACAGCACCGGCCCTCCCCTCTTTTGGACCCGTGCATATTGCCACTTAACGGCGCAAATCCGGCCCTCAGAATGGGACACATGGCCCACCCGAGCGAGCCGTCCACGCGTACAGTAAAGGCAGGTAATCCATGGGCGGTTACAGATCGAGGAGGACACGACCATGAAAAAGAAGGCCTTTGCGATTCTCACCCTCTGCATAAGCCTCTTTGCCGCATTTGCCCTGGTGGGCTGCGGTGGCAGCGGCGACGCTACCGGAAGTGGCGGTGGCGGCGGGGCAGAAAAGCCAGCCGTGGATATGAGGACCGACTTCATTTGGTTTAAGGTCGAGGTTCCCGAGGGCGTCGAGATTACCGACGTTGCCGGCGACACCGCCGACAGGGCCCAGTTTAAGTTCACCGAGAGCGAGCACGCCAGTGATCGCTTCATCCCCGTCTTCGACTCTGACAAGAACGCCGACGAGCTGTTCGACTACGAGGCAAAGTGGAATGCCAGCTTTGAGTGGACCGAGAATGACCCCGTCAAGTACAACGGCAAGACCTGGCGCAACGCTTCCTACACACACTCGGGCGGCGTGACGACCGAGTACTTCACCGACGTTGACGGTGGCAGCGTGTATGTGCGCATCGACAACGTCGAGGAGCACAAGGACGCCGTCGAGACCATGATGAAGTCTCTGGAATTTGCCGACGACATCGCCGAGGCCAAGACCGAGGCCATGGACGTCAAGCTCGACGATATCGAGATCAAGCGCTAAGTAACTGGCGAGCGCAGCGGGAAACACGGGCGCAGTGCTAACAAGCGGCGGTACCCCAGCGCTTCGTACCCAGGGAGGGCCGGTAAACCGACCCTCCCTTTATTATGCCGGTAGCCAACGAACGCGAGGATGCCGGACGCCGGAACCGCTCCAAATGTAGCAACAGTACGAAAACGACAAACACCCCAACACGTCCGCCCGCCGATTTATTGCGCCGCGCAGACAATTAAACCAGCATCTTTAAACATCTGAGCAGTATAGTGACCAAAACTATCGCATAACCGCACTCTACGAATGGAGAAGTTATGACCGAACACCACGCCATCAGCCGCCGAGCATTTACGTTGGGCCTTGGACTCGCGGCGTTGTCGCCACTTGCAAGCCTGTCCGAAACCGCGGCATTGGGCATTGGCCCACGAGCGGCATTTGCAGACGACGCTGCCACAGCGTCGGTCAGCCTCGACAATTTCGTCATTCGCCTTCGCCCCGCGGGCTATTTTCGTACCGCGAGCGTCAACGAAGACGGCAACGTCATCGGCAACGTCTGCCATCTGTTTAATGACGGCACGTCCAGCAAGCTCATCCTTGAGGACGTAACGACCAAGAATGACGATACAAACTGGTATGCCATCCGCACCCTGCTCAATTTCGAAGAGCACAAGAAGACGGGCTACAGCATTTGGTCGGTCGATGGCGACTCGGACAAAGATGGAAAGGTTATCCACGTATGGAGTGGCGAACATGACGGCAAGCCCAGCCGCTCTTTTGCGTTCGACCGCCAGCTAAACGGAACCTACATCATCCGAGACCGCACGGTCGAGAAAGAAACCGAGAAAAAAGACATTAAGTACCTGGCAATAGAATCGAACGGCAAAGACCAGGACAACAATAAGATCTGCCATAAGAGTGAGAGCATTCCGTGGGAGCTCGAACTTATCGGTTACGACATGAAAAAGAACGATGCCACGGTTAGCAGCCTCGACTGGATCACGTATAGCAGCTACGTCGACGGACCATGTTGGATGAAATACGTCGACGACAACAAGTTCCTCGACGAGCTGAGCATCCCGGGTACGCACGATTCGGGCACCTGCAGCGTGGACAACGACACTGAGCCCCAATCCTCGCAAGTAAAATGCCAGCAGGATTACATTCCCACGCAGCTGCTCGAAGGCATTCGCTATTTTGATATCCGTCTCGGAAAGGGCGACAACCCTGGCATCTGCCACGGGGATTTCTACCTATTCAAAAAAGACGGGGACTATCTGCATCTCTCCGATGTCATCGGGTACTTTAAAACGTTTTTGAGCGAAAACCCGAGAGAAGCGCTTATCATGCTCGCATCGCGCGGCAACGACGAGGCTACCGATGACAGTGTTACGACGGCTTTCGCCAAGGTTATGGGCGATAATCCCGATCTGTTCTACACGTCGAGCCATGTCCCCACGCTGGGCGAGGTTCGCGGAAAGATCGTTCTGCTGCGTCGATTTAGGCTCGCCGGCAACAGTGTAAGCGGCCACACGTGGGGCCTCGACCTTACCGAATGGGATGACAAGATCAAGGCTCACTCCGACAGCGCCACTATGTGTCTCGTCCAAGACGCGCGGGGCTTTGAAGCCGCGGGGGAAACAGGCGACAAAGAGCCCTATTGCACCAAGGTATACGCCCAGGACAAGTACAAACTCTCGGGAACCGACAAGCTCAGCTGGGTCGATAATGCGCTGAAGGAAACGACCGGGCGCACGCGCAACGAGGTAGATGTCGAGGACGATAACGGGGCCAAGGAGAAAGTCCTGGAGCGTTGCTGGTCTATCAACTACACCAGCTGCACGGGCTTGTCGCACGGAGGCAATCCTTTTACCTCGGCACGAGTAGTCAACGAGCATCTGTATAAGAGCCCGTACATCAATCCCAGCGGCATCGAGGATACAAAGTCAGATTACCTCAAGCACATTGGCATCATCGCATCCGACTTTGTTGATGCGGCGCTGGCCCGGAGCATCTATCAGCGCAATTACGATACGGAGCACAAGCAGACGGCTTCGTGCTACCTCCCAGCCCGCATGCACATGACATATGGCGACTCGCTGAGCGACGCCTCGCTCCAGGACGGCAAGACCGTTGGCGAGGGTCATTTCCGCCTCGTCGACAGCAGCAACGTACTCAACGTGGCGGCTTCGGGCCATGCGTTTGCCATCGAATATGTGGATGTCGACGCCTTGGGCAACGAGACCGTTACGGAGCTGCGGGGCTCCGTGCCCATCGATATCGATCCACGCGCGCTGACGCCCCATTTTGAGGGACTCGAAGGCCTTAAGGCCGGCGAAGACGTGCGCGCCAAGATTGCGGCATCACTCGAGGGCAAGCTCGAAACCGATGCCTGCACGGCCCAGCTCGAGTTTATGCACGGCGCGAACGGCGCTCCGGGCACAGCAATGGCCGAGGGCGAAACATTTGCCGCAGGAACGTACTGGGTGCGCGTGAACGGTCTCTTGGGCGGCGCGGCGCAGAACTACACGCTCGCCAGCGACGGAGCCGCAAGCTTTACCGTAGCGGCCTCGGGCAGTGCAGGCGGCACCGGCAGCGGCACGGGTTCCAACGCAGACGGCGCCGACAAGAACGGCGGCGGCAACAAGAGCAAGGGCTCGACCGGAAAACTCGCCGACACGGGCGACGGATCTGGCGTTGCCGCCGGGCTCGCTGCCGCCGCCGTGGCGACAACGGTCGCCGGCGCGGCAATGCTTGCCAATGACCGCGAAGACAGTGAAGGCGCTAGCGAATAGGCAAGCCGGCCTTTTAGACACATCGACTCAATCGGGGGCGCAGAGCACCGTTCTGTGCCCCCGATTTTTACCTTGGCCCGAACGCCGCTATCGGCTACATCACCATGTTCAGCGCGTTCACAAATTCCTGGGCCTTCGCACGGCTACTCAGGCTAAAGACGCAAGCGGTCAACAGCCTGTTACGTAGGAAAACGTCGCGGCCCTTGATCCTGTTAACCCCCGTGATGTCCTTAAGGTAGACAATCTCGGTGTGCTTGCCACCAAAAGTGCCCTTCTTGAGCACCTCAATACGGTTGGGGTAGATCTTGACGTCTTTATACCTACCCGAACCCTTGTCCTGAAACAGCAAGGTGTTGTTGTCCATACGCGTCACTCCCGTGGGGTTCGCTAAAACTGTCTCTATGGCCACATTTTAGTCACTTCGGGAATCCTGCACGAAAGCGCTCGGCGACATTGGAATTCGAGTCCGCGCGAAGACCTTTAATGAAGTGCCCAGCACTTCCCCGCAACACAAAAACGGGGCAGCCCGCACTTCTGCGGACTGCCCCGTTCCTCTAACTATCGCATCGCAGCGCCAACCGGCTGCGCTTCCTTACTTCCCAAATAGCGCACCCAGCAGACCGCGGCGTTTGGGCTTTTCTTCTCGGTAGGAACCCTCGGCAACCGCTGCAACCTGGCGCGGTTGCTCGCAGCCTCCACGGCGTACGATCTGGTATAGGAACGGCGATTTAACGTATTTGACCTCGATGGGCGTGGCGTGCACGGTGCTTTCGCTCGACAGCATCACGTTGGGATTGAGCGGTGCCACCACATGCGTCTCGCGCTTGTCACTAAACACCACCGCAGCCGCGCGGCCCGTCTGGCCGTTCACGGCGATGCGCACCTGTTCGCCATCGCGACTATCCGAGGCAGGACGATCGACAAAGTACACCGGCACCATAACCAAGCCGTCCTTGTGCTTGCGGGCCTTGCGCGCCCACGTGCGGATGCTCTTTTTATTGAGCCCCAGTACAGCCTCGGCGTCGTTGCCCGCAACGTCGAGCGCCAACTTATCAATGACCACCTGGTCCTTGGTAGACGCATCGACTGAGACAACGCGAAAGTCACCTTCCTGCATGGCGGGATCGAACGGACCGACCTTGGCAAAGTCCCACGGCTCCAAAATGCCCATGAGGCGAACGTCCAGGTAGTTTGCCCTGGGGTATGCCCAGTCGAGCACCTCGTAGTACACCAAGGCCTCCTTGCTCAGGCCCTTGCCCGGGAAGCTCGCCATCATGCGCAAGTCCGCCAGCGCCATGGGGAAATAGAAGAGCATCATGTCGTTTTGGATCGCGTCTTCCACGTCGTGCCCGGCAAAGGCATCCGGATACTGGCGCACCAGCTGCAGCGCGTTGGCACGTGCCTGCTGCGGCGAGATTTCGCAGGGAATACCCTGCTCGGGCACATACTCCGCACCAACGCCCATGGTCAGGCGCTTGCTAAACGTCCCCGGCTTGAGCAGGTCCGCAATGCCAATCTTATTGCCGCAGGACGGGCACTCAAACACACGCTGCGTTGACTCGCCCTCAAAGGACGCTCCGCAGAAGGGGCAAGGAATGCTCACATGCGTGGCCTCTTGGAACTCCTGCGCCGTGCCGCGATCCTCCCACAGCAGATGTTCCAGGACCGACTGATTGCGCCAGTGCGCATTGAAGAAATACCAGTCCGGGTCCTGCGGGCGCTCGAGTTGCGACACATGCGTGAGTTTGAGCAGTCCATCCACCACCGTCAACGGCGTATGGCGAATACCCAAAGCGCTCTTGGGCTCTCCGGCGTCCGCCTGCCACGGAACCACCGTGCCGCAATAGGCGCACTCAAAGCTGCGCTTAGCCTGGTGCGAGTACATAGGGCCGCCGCAGTTTTGACATTTAATGGCAAACATCTCGTCCATGGAAACGTCCTCCTTTGCACAGGGGCTGTCGACATTAAGTATGTCGAGCAAGCAGGCACATGCCCATACCCATGTGGCCCAAAATGGACCACCCAGGCAGACGAGAAGGCTCGCTCGTTAGCACCGGCAGACTATTGCTGCATTTTCTGAGCATCGGCGCACGGCGCCCCCGTGCGAGCTACACTATCCCCTTAAACATGATTGTGAGGACGACCGCTATGCTATTTGTAAATCGGCTGGTACATACGCTTGTTCCCGGCAGCGAGAGCGAGCCGGTCGATGCATCTTGCCGCACCAACGCGGGCTTTTCCGCAAGCCTCGTCTGCATTGGCCTCAACATCACCCTGTGCCTGGCCAAGGGCATCGCGGGTCTGCTCGCCGGCTCCGTCTCCCTCATCGCCGACGCTTTCAACAACCTCTCCGATGCCTCGAGCAACATTGTGAGCCTGCTCGGTTTCCGCCTTGCCAGCCGCCCGGCAGACGAAGGCCACCCCTATGGTCACGGCCGCTACGAGTACCTAGCCGGCCTGTTCGTCGCCGTCCTGGTTTGCGCCGTCGGCATCAACCTGATTCTCGAGTCGGTCACCAAGATCATCAAGCCCTCGCCCACCGCTTACACGTTTATTTCCCTTGCGGCACTGGCTACGTCCATGCTCGTTAAGCTCTGGATGGCAGCGTTCAACCGCACGCTGGGCGATCGCATCGACTCCGAAACGCTCATCGCCACGGCGCAGGACTCCAAAAACGACGTCATCACCTCGGGCTCGGTCTTGGTGGCGGCGCTTATTTCGCAGACGACCGGCTTTGATCTCGACGGCTGGGCAGGCCTGGGTGTGGGCATCTTCATCTGCATCAGCGGTCTGGGCCTGGTGCGCGACGCCATCAGCCCGTTGCTGGGGCAAGCGCCCGACCCCAAGCTCGTCCAGGCAATCCGCGACAAGATCATGTCCTATCCGCAGGTCCTGGGCACACACGACCTCATGGTGCACGACTACGGCCCCGGTCGTCAGTTTGCCAGCGCCCACGTGGAGATGCCCGGCGAGGGCGACGCGTTTGAGCACCACGAGATTCTGGACACCATCGAGCACGACATCAAGCGCCAGATGGGCATTGGTATCACGCTGCACTGCGACCCCATCGCGACAACCGGCGATGACTTGCGCGGCTGGGTCAAGCGCGGCGTCATGCAGATCGATCCCGCGCTCTCCATCCACGATCTGCACGAGCACGACGGGTTCGTTTCGTTTGACCTGGTGCGTCCCGACGGCTTTGACATATCCGACGAGGAGCTGCTGGAGCTCGTCACGCGCATCGTGCACGAGCGCCGGCCCGATGTCTCATGCGTCGTCACGTTTGATTCGGGCTTCAGCTCGCCCGAGCGTCCGGCCGAGCAGCTGTAGCCCCGCTCCGCTCGTCCGCTAGTTTCCCTGCGCGCCCGAGATGCCGTTTTGCAGGGCGTTCCAGGCATCCGTCGCCATGCCGCCCAAGTTCTGCGCGGTATCGCCCAGGTTCTGAGCGGTGTCGCCCAGCTCTTGCGCCTTGTCTCCCAACTCCTGCGCCTTGTTGCTCAAGTCCTCCAGCGTATTGGAGCTCGAGCTGTCGGTACCGCTTTGGCCGTCGGACGAGTTGCCCGAACTGTTCTTGTGCGTGAGTTGAATTTCGAGGTTGCCGTTGTCGTTATAGTAGGCAGAAGTAACGACCCAGTTGGCATCGACGACGGGCGTTGAGCCATCATCAGTCAGGACCACGGCATTCGAAAGATCGACGCCGCGCGACTTGAGGATCTTCTTGGCGTTGGACCAGTACTGCCCCGGGATATCACTCAAATCGACGGTGCTAGACGAGGCGGACTCGGTTTGCTCGGCAGTGGTATCGGCCGTTGAACTCCCTCGCTTGTTGAGCATGCCCGACACGATGGCAAACACAACCGACAGCGCAAAGAAGATCGCCAGCACGATGAGGATCTTCTTAATCACGCTCGACGAACGCGACGGCGTCTCTTCCTCGTCCTCGCCATATTGCGGAATCGACTTGGGGTACTCGCGATACGGCTCGCGCGACTCGTAGCGAGGCTGCGCCGTGCGAGGCATATACGTCGTCTGCTGAGGCTGCGGAATGGGATTCTGCGGCAGGTCATCATAGGGATTCGGCGTCGAGGCGGCATAAGAATCCTGCGGCGCGTAATCAAACGGGTCTGCCGCCGCGTTGCCATAGGGGCTTTGCAAAGATGCAGCGTAAGGGTCCTGCGCCGCGTCGCCATAGCCCATAACTCGTGTGGGCTCGGCAGAAGGCTGCGTCGCGGCGGGGTCGACATAACCGGGGTTGGGAACAACGCGGGTCGCATCGGCGCTATCGCCAGCCTGCGCGGAACCGCAGCCGCCCATCACGGTTGTCTTGTCCTGATCCATGCAACGATTCCTTTCCGTCGCCTGTAAGCATCAAGTTATCCATGCATTCTACCAGCGCAAAAGCCTATGATGGGCAGAGTCCGTCGGTATCTACAAGACATGCGCGGGCCTAAGGATCAAAAAGCCCCGCCGGGCCTTGGTAGGCGCGACGGGGCGGGCAAGCGGCTATGAGCAGCGAGCTTAGAACAGGCCGGTGATATTGCCGTCGTTGTCGACGTCGATGTTCTCGGCCGCGGGAACCTTGGGCAGGCCAGGCATGGTCAGAACGCTGCCGGTCAGCGCGACCACAAAGTGGGCACCGGCGGAAACCTTGAGCTCGCGCACGGTGATGCGGAAGCCCTCGGGAGCGCCCAGCGCCTTGGCGTTGTCGCTAAAGCTGTACTGCGTCTTGGCCACGCATACCGGCAGGTTGCCAAAGCCGTTCTCGCGCAGCTCGGCGAGCTGGCGCTTGGCAGCCGGCGTAAAGTCGACACCGTCGGCGCGGTAGATCTTGGTGGCAACGGCCTCGAGGGCGTCGGCCACATCGGCACCGTCCTCGTAGGCAAACTTGAGCTCGCTCGGCTGCTCGATCAGGCGCATGACCTCATCGGCCAGGTCGAGCGCGCCCTCGCCGCCCTTAGCCCAAACCTCGGACAGCTTAACGTTGACACCGAGCTTCTGGCACTCGGACTCGATGAGCTCGAGTTCGGCCTCGGTGTCCGTCGGGAAGCGGTTGATGGCGACCACGCAGGGCAGACCGTAGACATTCTGAATGTTGTCGACGTGGCGCAGCAGGTTGGGCATGCCGGCCTTGAGGGCCTCGAGGTTCTCCTCGTTGAGGTCGGCCTTGGCGACACCGCCGTTGTACTTAAGCGCGCGAGCGGTGGCGACGATCACGACGGCGTTGGGACGAACGCCCGTCATGCGGCACTTGATGTCGAGGAACTTCTCGGCACCCAGGTCGGCGCCAAAACCGGCCTCGGTAATGGCGACGTCGCCAAAACGCATGGCCATACGCGTGGCCATGATGGAGTTGCAGCCGTGGGCGATATTGGCGAAGGGACCGCCGTGGACAAACGCAGGCGTGCCCTCGAGCGTCTGAACCAGGTTGGGTTTGAGCGCGTCCTTGAGCAGGGCCGCCATGGCACCCTGAGCCTTAAGGTCACGAGCGCGGACGGGCTCGCCGGCAAAGCTATAGCCGACAACAATCTCGCCCAGGCGCTCCTTAAGATCGTTGATGCTCGTGGACAGGCACAGGATTGCCATGACCTCGGAGGCAACAGTGATGTCGAAGCCATCCTCGCGCGGCACGCCCTGGGCTTTGCCGCCAATGCCGTCGATAACATGGCGCAGCTGACGATCGTTCATGTCGACAACGCGCTTCCAGGTGATGCGCTTAACGTCGATGCCGAGCTGGTTGCCCTGCTGAATATGGTTGTCGAGCATGGCGGCCAGCAGGTTGTTGGCGGCACCGATAGCGTGGAAGTCACCGGTAAAGTGCAGGTTGATGTCCTCCATGGGGATGACCTGGGCCCAGCCGCCGCCGGCGGCACCGCCCTTGACGCCAAAGACGGGGCCGAGCGAAGGCTCGCGCAGGGCCACGGCGCTCTTGACGCCGCGACGACGCAGACCGTCGGCCAGGCCGATGGTCGTGGTGGTCTTGCCCTCGCCTGCGGGCGTGGGATTGATAGCGGTCACGAGGACAAGCTTGGCCTGGTGATCAGTTGGCTCGTTGAGCAGGGAATAGTCGACCTTTGCCTTGTCAAAGCCGTACGGAATCAGATGCTTAACGTCGACGCCGGCGTTCTTGGCCACCTCGGTAATAGGCAGCGGCGTAACAGAACGTGCGATTTCGATGTCAGTAGGCATGGGCGGTCCTTTCGTTACCGGATGAGAAAAAGACCAATCCAGCATAGCACGCGCGCGCAATAGTAAAACGCCCGTAACCGACGAACGGTGATATGTTTACCCGATGCCCAGCGATAGCCTACAGATGCGCTAAACAAGCCCATTCCTACAGGGTTGGCTCAATACCCAAATGCTCGAATGTGCGAAGGGTTGCCTGGCGGCCCTGGGGTGTGCGGATCATCAATCCGCACTGCAGCAGATAGGGCTCGTAGACATCCTCGAGCGTGCCCGGGTCCTCGCCCACCGCGCTGGCAAGCGTGGTCAGGCCGACGGCACGGCCGGAGAACGTCTTGGCAAGCGTCTCCAAGATTCGAATGTCCATCCAGTCCAGACCAAGCTCATCGATCTCAAAGAACTCGAGCGCCTGGCGGCAGATATCGAGCTCGATGGGACCGTTGCCGCGCACCTGCGCGTAGTCGCGCACGCGCTTGAGCAGACGGTTGGCCAAGCGCGGCGTACCACGCGAGCGCGAGCCGATCTCGAGTGCGCTGGGATGGTCGATCGTCACACCCAGAATGGTCGCCGAGCGTGTCACAATCTGGGCGAGCTCCTCAACGGTGTAGTAATCCAGGCGATATGAAATGCCAAAGCGGTCGCGTAGCGGGCCGGTCAACATGCCCGAGCGAGTCGTTGCCGCCACCAGCGTGAACTTGGGGATATCCAGGCGAATCGAGCGTGCAGCCGGACCCTTGCCGATCACAATATCGAGGGCAAAGTCCTCCATCGCAGGATACAGGACCTCCTCGACCGAGCGGTTGAGGCGGTGGATCTCGTCGATAAACAGCACGTCACCCGGTTGCAAGTTAGTCAGGATGGCCGCCAGGTCGCCCGTGCGCGCGATGGCAGGGCCACTCGTGGTCTTGATCTGAGCGCCCAGCTCGTTGGCGATAACCGTAGCCAGCGTGGTCTTTCCCAGACCCGGAGGGCCCGAGAAGATCACGTGGTCGAGCGTCTCGCCACGGCTCTGCGCCGCCTCGATCAACACGCGCAGGCTCTGCTTGATGTGCTCCTGACCGCAGTAGTCGTCCAGGCGCTGGGGACGCAGGGTACGGTCGACATCGAGGTCCTCGGGCGTCAGCTCCGAGCCCACCATGCGCTCACCGTGCGCCATGGATGCCGCCGGCGAGCTGCCGGGCGTCGCCCACAGGTCCTGAGAGTCATCGGCTTCCCACATCACGCATCCATTCCAAGTCGCTTAAGCGCCGCGCCGAGCAGATCCTCGACACGCATATTCTGCCCATCATACCCGCTCAGGGCAACATCGGTCTCCTGCGGGCTAAAGCCCATGGAAAGGAGCGCCGCACGAGCGTCATCGATTGCCGAGGGAGCGGCGGCGGGAACCGGCATCGCAACCTGTCCGGGAATCACGTCGACCGGCACAAAGCCCTTATCCTTGGCAAAGGTGCTCTTGAGTTCCAGGATCAGGCGCTGAGCTGTCTTTTTGCCCACACCGGGTACCTTGGCCATGCCCTTGTCATCCTCGGCCATTACCAGGGAATACAGCTGCCCCACGGTATAGGTGGAGAGCACGGCGAGCGCCAGGCGCGGACCGACGCCCGAGACGGACACGAGCCGATCGAACATCGTGCGCTCGTCCTTGGAGGCAAAACCAAAGAGCGTCATGGCGTCCTCACGCACCTGCATGCGCGTGTAGAGGCGAACCTCGCCGCCGGGCGTAGGCAGCGTAGCGGCGGTGCTGCCCGAGATGCCGAGCTCAAAGCCCACGCCCGACACATCGACGACGGCCGAGCTCATCGTGGCCTCGACGAGCGTTCCATGGAGCTGGGAAATCATCAGTATCCGGTTCCTCTCTGTTGATAGAACTCGCCGCCGGTAAGCGCCCGGGTGCGGCTGAGGTTAACGTGGCAGATGGCGCAAGCCAGGGCATCGGCGGCATGGTCGGGATGCGGGTCGTGGTCGAGCTGCGTGAGCGTGCGCACCATGTAGGCGACCTGCCGCTTATCTGCGGCACCGGTGCCCACCACAGCCTGCTTGATCTGCATGGGCGTGTACTCGCCAATCTCGAGCGCGCACTCCGAAAGCGCCACGAGCGCGGCACCGCGGGCATGCGCCGTCGGGATTGCCGAGCGAACGTTGGCGCCAAAGTAAATGCTCTCGATAGCAGCGGTATCGGGTCGATAACGCTCCACGACACCCTTGAGGTCGCGGGCGATATGCGACAGGCGCACCGCGAGCGGGCTTCCGGCACTGGTCTCAATACAGCCGTAGGCACGACAGCGAACCTCGCCACGTCGCTCCTCGATAACCCCCCAACCCGTATGGGCCAAACCGGGGTCGATACCCAAAATGACCAAGCCAACCTCCCCTCGCCACAAGCGCAGCACAAGGCAAGGCCCCGTGCACTATTCACGAACGTCTGTTCTAGAATAACACAACGGGGCCAAGACGCTTAGTTGAAGTATCGGGGTTGGGAGCGAATCCCATCCCATAGTTAGTTTTGGCTGAAGAATGGGAACTGCCTCGGGTCCACCGGCGGGTGCGGCATCGGTCCGCCCTGGGGCCCACCCTGCGGTCCGCCCTGGCCGCCCATCATCTTTTCGATGGCGTCCTGGACCTCGCCCTCAAACTTCTTCATGCCCTCGTGCAGGCGGCGCTGGCCATCCTCGGAGCGCAACTCCTCCATCTGCTCGGGCGAAATACCCAGCAGCTCGCCCAAAATGCCCATCATCTCACCACGCATACGGTCACTCGTATCGTCGTCGGCAAAACGACGCACCTCGGCGCGCGCCAGAGAATCGACCGTCATGCGCTCCTTGCCGCTCAGCCCCAGGTCGGACCACGCGAGCATATACGGCCAGGCACGCTCGGCAAACGAACGGGCCGAGACGATCGGCGCCGTCGGCAGCTGGCGGCGAGCCGCCTCTCCCTGGCGCACGAGCATCAGCAGCAACGAACATGCCTCGGGCTTGCCAGCGGCCATCGGAATGTCGTCGAAGGGTCGGTTGCGGTCGACGTGTGACTCGAGTGTGCCGTCGACCTCGCCCGGCTCGAGCCCACCGAGTAGCTGCGCCGCGCGGTCGAGCATGTCGACTGGTCCGTCAAGCGTCGAGAGCGCTTGCGCCAGCACGCGCTCCATGCAATCCTCCACCGCGTTGAGCGTCACGAGCTCCTGCGGCACCACGGCAGACGTACGGTTGCGTACGCGCGCCACAAACTCGAGCGTCGACAGGTATACGTCACCAAAGGGCGCATAATCGCCCTGGTAGCCACCGCAAAGCGCGGGCGCCGCCAGCGCGTACTCAGTTTTGGACAGCGGGCTCAGAGCCATCGCGCCCAGCTCGAGCGCCGTGTCCTCCAGCATGAGGCCCAGCGTGCGCGAGCGCAGACGCTCGGCGTCGCCCGCCGACACATCGCGGTCGAGCACACGCGCGGCATCCGGCGCATCGCGCTCAACCGTACGAATATGCAGGCGCTCGGCAATGGCGCGGACGGCGGCGCAGCGGGCAGCCTCGGCTTCTTCCTGCGCCGGCGTAAAGATGCGGTTGCGTCCCAGCACCAGGCCGACCACATTGCGCGGACCCAGAGCGTCAACGGCAAGCGCCGCCAGCAGGGACGACGGCAAGTCGCCCTCGAGCGCTACCACGGCGTGCGACGTACCATGGGCACGGGCGTTATCGCGCATAGCGAGCACCAGCGCCTGCCACAGCCATTCCTCGGAGCGAAACTCGGGCAGCTCGTGGTCCTCCAAAGCATCGAGCATCACACCGCGCTGGATCTCCTGAACCAGTAGGCTCTCCTCAAAACACGGCGCTTGGGCCACCACGCGGCCGCAGTCGTCGAGCACAAACGAGCCGCCGGTATACACCGATTCGTCGTACGCACCGACCGGCGCCATGCAGGCAAACCACACGCTGCGCTTGGATGCGATCTTGCGGTAGGCTCCGCTGCGCACGGCGGCGATCGCGGCGGTCTCGCGGTCGGTCATATCGAATGCGTTGAACTGGAAATAGGCAATGAGGTCGACGCCGGTCGGCAGCATCTCGAGCTCGCGGTCCAGGTCGAAGATCACCGCGATGCGCACGCCGTCCACGTCGAACACCGGCGGAGCCCAACGCGCGTCGTTGCTCTCGCCACGCTGCAGGGCAATGCTCGCACGCGCGGGTACCACGCGACCGTCCTTGAGCATCATATAGTCGAGCAGAGGTTGGCCCTCAAACGAAACCGCTGCGGGCACGATGCAAATCATATCGAGCTCTTGGATACGCTCGGCTACGCCGGTCAAACCGGCAAGCATGTCGTGCTCAAAATCGGCAGCGCCCACCAGGCCGCCGGGTAGGGCTCCCATAAAGAGCGGAGCCGGCACGCACAGCACGCGCGCACCGCGCTCGTGGGCCAGGCGCGCCTGGTCCTCGATGCGACCGCAGATACCCTCAATATCACCCAGGCGCATATCGATCTGTGCAAGTGCGAGCTTCATGGCTCAGCCCTTTCCGTCGTAAACCGTCGCTATCGCAGTAAAAGCGCCGGCCGCAAGATGCAGTCGGCGCTTGCATGTGCATATGCTAGCTATGATACCCCGAGCGGGAGCGCGCTCCTAGAACGTCGCGGACCACAGCCCGTGCAGGTTGCAATAGGCATAGACGGTACCGGTCTTGGAGCCGCCCGCGAAAAACGTCGCGGGTTTCATGCCGGGCTCAAGGTAATGGACCTCTAAGCGGCCCTCGGCCTCAAGGGCGATCCACTCAATGTAGTGCTCGGGCAGGCTGGGGTGCTCGACCGAGCCAACGCGTGCGCGAATCACGTGACCGTCACGCTCGGTCTCGACAACAGGCACGTGCTTCTCGTGCGCCGCGTCCTCAGTGTTTGCAGTCAGCTCCGTGCAACCGGCAGGGGTCGCAACGCCGTCGCCAAGGGCAGCGATGAGCTTGCCGTCGGGGTCCTTAAAGAATTTCGCCATGATGTTCTCCTTTGCTGATGTGCCAATGTTCTCGATGGTTCTTATGCCCAAAGGCAGACAAACCATCCACGGCATTGCAAATGAACACATAACGGATCAGGCAAGCGGTCGGGCCAAAATGCGTCGACCGTCCTGCCCACTCCAGCAGTCCCACCCCGCGCGCGGCTAGCGCCCGTCGCCGCCCAGCAGCGCCAGAACATCTTCGCGGGTAAACAACGCCGACGAGATGCCGTCGCCGCCGAGCACGCTGTTGACCAGGTCGCGCTTGGACTCCTGCATCTGCATAATGCGCTCCTCGATCGTGTCCTTGGCGATGAGCTTGTACACGGTCACGGTATGCTGCTGACCAATACGATGCGCGCGGTCGGTCGCCTGGTCCTGCGCGGCCACGTTCCACCACGGGTCGTAGTGAATGACCACATCGGCCGCCGTCAGGTTAAGGCCCACGCCGCCCGCCTTGAGCGAAATCAAAAAGACCGGAACCTCGCCCGCTTGGAACTGCGCGACCATCTTGGCGCGGCTCTCCTTAGACGAAGCGCCCGTGAGCTTAAGGAAGGCGATGTCCTCCTTGGCCAAGCGCTTACCGATAATATCGAGCATACCCGTAAACTGGCTGAACAATAGGATGCGATGTCCGCCGTCGAGTGCGCCGTGCACGAGCTCCATGCACGTATCGAGCTTGGCGCTCCCCGCCTTGTAATCCTCGTAGTGTAGACGCGGGTCGCAGCAGATCTGGCGCAGCTTGGTGAGCTCGGCGAGCACCTTGAGCTTGTCTTTCTTAAACTCGGATGACTCGCGGTGCTGCACCTGTTGGGCGATACGGTCCTGGTTGGCCAGGTAGAGCTTGCGCTGCTCGCCGGTGAGCTGCGCCATGACCGTATCCTCGATCTTCTCGGGCAGGTCGGCCACCACGTCTTCCTTGACACGGCGCAGCACAAACGGCGACACGAGCGCTTGCAGGCGAGCGGCACTGTCGCCCTCGGCATGCTCGACCGGGCTTTCGAAGCGCTTGGCAAACGACTCGCGCGTGCCAAGTAGGCCCGGCATCAAAAAGTCGAAGATGCTCCAGAGCTCGGATAGGCGGTTTTCGATGGGCGTGCCCGTCAGGGCAAAGCGCACGCCGGCCGGCAGGCGCTTGGTGGCACGCGCCACCTGGGTGAGCGGGTTTTTAATGTACTGGGCCTCATCGAGTACCACGCGGGCAAAGTCCTGCTCGACGTACTCGTCGATATCGCGCCGCATAAGGTCATACGACGTCACGACCACGTTATGCTCGGCCACGCCGGCGATTTGCACGCGACGCTGGGCCTTGGCGCCCACGATGGCGCACACATCGAGCGACGGGGCGAAGCGCTCCAGCTCGGCAGTCCAGTTGTACACGAGCGACGCAGGGCACACCACAAGCGTGGGCTTAATGTCCCCCGCTTCCACGCGCGCCAGGATATGCGCGATCATCTGCAGCGTTTTGCCCAGGCCCATGTCGTCGGCCAAGATGCCGCCAAGGCCCAGGTGTTCGAGCGAGCCGAGCCACTGGTATCCGTCGACCTGGTAGCCGCGCATCGTTGCCTTGAGCGATGCCGGCACCGTAAAGTCCATCTTGCCGAGCGTGTCCAGACGCTCGACGGTACGGCGGAACGCAGCGTCGCGATCGGCCTCGAGCGCGGGCGTGCGCGCGAGCATGCTATCGACGAACAGGGTGCTCGACGCGGGAAGCGACACGCCGTCGAGCAGGTCAACAGCATCGACCCCCAGATCCTCGGCAAGGCCAAACGCGGCTCGGGCACCCTCGTCCAAACGAATGATGTCGCCGGACGTAAGGCGCGCAAACGTCTGGTGACGCTTGTAGGAGTCGAGGTAGATGGCAAGGTCTGACGCCGAAAGGCCGCTCGCGCCCAGTTCGACGTCGAGCAGATTGCTCTTGACGGTCGCACGAACCGAGAGCTTGGGCGCGGGTCGCACCGAAATCTGGCGCAGACGGTCGCTGAGCATGACCTCACCCAGCTCGGACAGGGCGGACAGGCCCTCGGTCAGCAGGCAGAACAAGCTCTCGTCATCGCGCTCCTCAAACGCCAGACCGCCCTCGTAGAAATCGAAGTACAGGGCCGCCGTGTCCATAACACGAAACTCTGCCACCTCGTCGCGGGGCGGCACGCCGGGGCGTTGCTCTTCGAAGGGGCTGCCCGGAGCGCCCAGGCTAAAGAGATCTGCCGACCAGTCGCCGTAGGCAACCGTAATTTTGCAGGTCACAAGCCCATCGTCGACGCCGATCGCCATAGCAAAGCTCGGCTCGGGCGCCACGGTATCGAGCGCGGCGGGCGCGGTAAGGTCGGTATAGTCGCGCAAAATGGGCAGCGCCATACGACAGAACTCCCCCACCTGGTCGACAGCGATATGGATCGGCGTGCGACAGGGCAGTAAGCGCGATAGGAACGGCGCCGCATGCTGGGCAAACGCTACATCGGCGCGGCGCGCACGGCGGGTGTCGACCAGATAGGCAACGTCGCCCGAAGCAAAGCAGTATGCATCGGCCGGCAGGCGTAGATCGTAGCTGCCACCAGCCGCCGGCGCGATTTTGGCGGCAAGGAGCGGTGGGCGCTCAGACAGCGCCTCGTCCTCCCCTTCCGGAGGCATCTCAACCGCCACGTCATAGGTGCGATGCATCGTCGTCCCCCGCGACCAGGCGGGCTCAAAAGAGATGGTCTGGCCGCGCAACAGGTCCAGCACATATACGATGCTATGCTCGGACAGCGGCAACTGACGCTCGGCGACAAAACCGCTGCGGGCAAAGTCGTACGACGCCGAACGCGAGCTTGTGATGTCATCGAGATAGGCAACTGTCGTCACGACAAGGTTGAGCAGCTTTGTCGACACGTCTTCGAAGGCTTCGGGCGTATGGACAAACGTGAGCTTCTTGCCGTACGAGAAGGTGCCGCCGCGCACGTAGGCATCGGCCATGCCGTCGATGTCCTTGACCACGTAGGAGACCGATCCACAGCGAATGCGAAGCTCGAGCGCCCAGCTAAAGCGCTCGGCAAACAGTGGATTGTAATACGGCACCAGCGAGGGCTCCAACACCGCCTTGGGGGCATCGGGATCCACACTGCCGGCGAGCTTGCGGCGCATGCTCGCCAGCTCATCCATGCGCGCGTCCGAAAGATCGGAGAGCGCCGCCATGAGGCTGGGACTCGTGGGGACGGGCGCCGGAAAGGGAAAGTTGGGATTGACGGCCGGCGCTTTGGGCGCGTTGCGCGCGGGCTGTTTCGGCTGCGCCGCAAACGTGCGGACCGGCGTGCGCAAACCTTCGACGGGCTCGGCGCCGCTGGCATCCAAATACGCCAGAGCCGTGGCAATAGCGTGCTTGCACATGCCGGGGTAGCGATAGGCAGCGGGGCAATCGCAGTCGTAGTCGATCACCTCGTGCTCGTCCATGTCGAGCGCCACGTGCGTCTTGTACAGGTCGCCACGCGAACCGCGCACCGAGCCCTCAACCGTCACGTTTTTGGAGAAGCGCGAGCCGCTGTCCTCGATCGACAGCACGGCGCCGTTGAGCATGAGCGAACGCCCCTTCATAAAGGTGCCACTCAGCGCCGCCTCTTTCCGGAGCGCCTGCACAAACGTCCCCTGCGCCATCACTTCCTCCAATCTCACCCGGGGTAGCTTAGATAACCGTCACGCGGCCTTGGTTGCCGACGATGGCCTTTGCCTCTGCCAGCAGCGGAATCGAGCGTGCATTGACCTTGGCCGGCACCTCAGCACGCAGCACGCGCCCGTCGACTTGCTCAATAAAGATCTCCACGCGGTCGCCGCCCGGGTTGGTGGTGAGCACCGTGGCCAGGCGCGCCATATTGCCCTGGCTAAATCGGCTGTTGGGCACCATGACCTCAAAGACCTTGGGCTTGTTTTTCTCCTCGCTAAGCTCCAGCGGCACAATCTCCTGCGCGATGATCTGGTCGCCGCGGTCCGAGCGCTCGAGCTTGCCCTTAATGCGCACAAACGCGTCGGACAGCTGCGCGCCGGTCTCGGGATCGACCTCGCCATACAGATACCCCTCGGCCTCCTTGTAGGTCTTGGGGAACACCACGACCGTGGCCTCGCCTTCCATGTCTTCGAGCTGCACGATGCCCATGGGGTCGCCGTTTTTGGTCACGCGCTTGGACACGCTCGAGACCATGCCGGCCCACCACAGCGCCTTGCCCTCGGGAATCTCCTGGTTGATGGTACCGCCCGTAGGATTCTGAACTTCGTAGCCAGTGTCGATCTGCGAGAACGAGAAGTCGCGTGCCTTGGCCAGCGCATACTCAAACGGGCGCAGCGGGTGGTCCGAGACATAGATGCCCAGAACCTCCTTCTCCTGGCTCAACTTAAGGTGGCGGTCCCACTCCTGGCCATCCGGATCGGGCACGCTCACCTCAAAGCCCGAGCCCTCAACATCACCAAACATGTCGAAGAACGACGTCTGGCCGCTCGCACGATCCTTCTGGCGCTTCACCGCGGCATCGATGATGTTCTCAGGGTTGTTCTTATCCACAAAGTGCATCATCTGGCGACGCGGATACCCCGTGGAGTCGAAGGCGCCTGCCTTGATGAGCGATTCGATCACACGGCGGTTGGCCTGGCTCGAGTCCACGCGCTCGACAAAGTCGTGCAGCGTCTTAAACGGACCGCCCGCCTCGCGCTCGGCGATAATCGCCTGCGCCACGCCGGTGCCCACGCCGCGGATGCCGGCCAGACCAAAGCGCACGCCCTCCTTGGTAGCCGTGAACTCAGTACCGGACTCGTTGACATCTGGCGACAGCACGGGGATGCCGTCGTGACGGCACGCCGAGACGTAGTGAACGATCTTGTCGGTCTTGCCCGTATAGGACGTCAGAACGGCCGCCATGTACTCGTGCGGATAGTGCGCCTTGAGCCACGCCGTCTGCATAACCAGGATGGCGTAGCCGGCGGAGTGCGACTTGTTAAAGGCGTAGGACGCGAACTCAAGAACATCGTCCCAAATCTTCTGGGCGACCTCGCGCGTGTAGTTGTTCTTGATAGCGCCGTTCATCCAGTGGTCGTAGGTGGTCTCGTCCGAGCCATCCTCCCAGTGGAGCACCGTCGACGTGAGCAGCTTGATCTTTTTCTTAGCCACGGGCTTACGGATACGCGAGTCCGATTCGCCCTTGGAGAAGCCGCACATCTCGACGGAGATGAGCATAACCTGCTCCTGATAGACCATGGTGCCGTAGGTTTCGCCCAGGATGTCGTCCAGACGGTCGTCGTAGGAGACAGCCGGTTCCTTGCCGTTCATACGGTTGATATAGGACGAAACCATGCCGGCGCCCAGCGGTCCCGGGCGGTACAGAGCGATCAATGCCACGACGTGCTTGTACTCGGTGGGCTTCATGTTCTTGATCGTGGCCGTCATGCCGGCGGACTCGACCTGGAAGACGCCGGCGGTGTGGCCGGAGCCCATGAGCTTAAAGATCTCGGGGTCGTCAAAGGGAATCTCTTCCTCTTTGATGTCGATGCCGAAGTTCTTTTTGATGTTGGCCTTGGCCTTGGAGATAACCGTCAGCGTACGCAGACCCAGGAAGTCCATCTTGAGCAGGCCCATGTCGGCAACGGTATGGCCCTCGTACTGGGTAATCTCGACGCCGCCCTTGGTATCGAGCTTGGTGGGCACGTGCTCGTTGACGGGGTCGCGGCAAATCAGAACGGCGCACGCGTGCACGCCCTCGCCACGGGTAAGGCCCTCGATCGAGAGCGCCGTGTCGATGATGCGGCGGGCGTCGTCGTCCTTTTTATAGGCCTCGGCAAAGTCGGGGTTAAACAGATCCTCTTTGCCGGGTTGCTTTTCGAGCACCTGCTTGAGCTTGACCTTGGGGTCGCTCGAGACCATCTTGGACAGGCGCTGGCCCATGTAGACCGGGTAGTCCAGGACGCGCGCGGCGTCGTTGATGGCCTGCTTGGCCTTAATGGTCGAGTAGGTGATGACGTGGGTAACCTTCTCGGGGCCGTAGAGCTGGCGAACGTGCTCCACGACCTCGAGGCGCCGCTCATCGTCGAAGTCCATATCGATATCGGGCATCTCGGTACGCTGCGGGGACAGGAACCTCTCGAACATCAGGCCGTTCTCGAGCGGGTCGAACGCGGTGATGTTCATGGCGTAGGCGACGATAGCGCCGGCGGCCGAGCCACGGCCGGGGCCGACGCCGATGCCGTTGTCCTTGGCCCATTGCACGTACTCGGCAACGATCAAAAAGTAGGCGGCAAAGCCCTTGTCGCAGATGACCTTGTATTCGTACTCAAAGCGCTCTTTGATGTTGACGCCGCCGATCTCGCGCGTGGCCCAGTCGTCACCGTAGTGCTGGCGCAGGCCCTTCTCGCACTCGCGGCGGAACTGGCTCTCGTGCGTCTCGCCGGGATCGAGCAACGGGAAGCGCGGCAGGATGATGGAGTCCCAGTCCAGCTCAACGTAGCACTTGTCGGCGATCTCGAGCGTGTTGTCGCAGGCCTCGGGGCAATACGGGAACATCGCCCGCATCTCCTCCTCGGTCTTCATGTAAAACTCCGAGCCGGTCATGCGCATGCGGTTAGGGTCGTCGACCTTGGCGTTCATGCCAATGCACATGATGACGTCCTGCACGGGCGCGTCCTCGCGGCGCAGGTAGTGGAAGTCGTTGGTGGCGATGACCTTGACGCCCACCTGCTTGGCGATGTCGATGAGCGTGCGGTCCATCTGCTCGTCGGTCAGGCCGTTGTCGGTGGTGATGCCGTGTTCCTGGATCTCGATGTAGAAGTCGCCGGGCTCGAAGGTGTCACGGAAGGTCTCGGCCCACTTGATGGCGCCCTCCATGTCACCGCGGTCGATGTACTTGGGGATGATGCCCGCGATGCAGGCGCTCGTGCAGATCATGCCCTTGGCGTGGCGGCGCAGGTTGTCGAGCGTCACGCGCGGCTTGTAGTAAAAGCCCTGCACGGCGGCCTCGGAAACCGTCTGCATCAGGTTGACGTAGCCCTCCTGGTCCTTGGCCAGAAGGATCATGTGGTAGAGCTCGGGCTTGTGGTCGCGAGCAAGGGTCTCGTCCGGCGTAAAGTAGACCTCGCAGCCAAAGATGGGCTTGATGACCAGGGGCGGCTTGAGCTCGTCGATGTTGCCCTTCTCGTCCCACATGGCCATGTCCTTCACATACTGGGCATGCTCGCGCGGGTTTTCCTCGGGATCGGGCTCCACCAGCTCGTCGCGGCGGTCCTTTTCCAGGAAGGCCTTGTCGTGGCTCCAGGTTTTGTACTCGGGCGTGTTGTGGTTGACGGCGTCGCAGGCCAGCGCCAGGTCGGGCACGCCATACATGTAGCCGTGGTCGGTAATGGCCACGGCGGGCATGCCCAGCTCAACGGCACGGTTGACCATATCCTGGATACGGGTTGCGCCGTCGAGCATGGAAAAGACAGTGTGGTTGTGCAGATGGACGAATGCCATGTGATGAGCTCCGATGCGGGTTCGTGTTCTGACTGAACGATTTTACCCCACGGCACGGACAGCACCCGAACCTAGCCAAACCAACACGGGTTTTAGCGATCAGAACGATCAGGCAGCACTACCCACCCCTCCCCTCTCTCAGTTGCGGTGAAATACGGACTGATTGGCGGATTTTCTGGCCAAAACAGTCCGTATTCCACCGCAAGTTATCTGAGGGCTAGAGATTGTAGGTGACTACTTGAGGTTCGGCGGGTTCGACGAAGATGGCTGGATTCGCCTGCTCCACGCGAACGAACTTGACCGTCACCGTCTCAAAGCCCGCCTTGTGCAACACGTCGGCGTAGACGCGCGCCTGCAGGGCGTGCTTCTCGAGCAGCTGGTCCGGCGTCTCATCCGACGTGCCACCCGTCTTGTAATCGATGACCAGTGCGCGTGACGGATCGGCCGGGTCGGTCGCCAAAGCGTCGATGGCGCCTTCGGCATATGCACCGTAGCGGGCGATGTCCTCGTCCTCGCAGCCCAGCGAGAAGAACGGCACTTCGGCACGAACGCACGGCCACGCGAGCAGGTCGGCACGAACAGCCGACTCGAGCCAGCGGTCCAGGGCAACGTCGAAGCGTTCGCGCTGCTCCGGCGTCAGGCGCCACAGGCGCGCCAGCGCATCGGCACGCTCAGCGGGCAGTGCATCGGAACCCATCTCGATCAGCCACTGGCAGGCGGCATGGAACGCCGAGCCCAGCGCCATAGGGTTGCCGGCGGGCTCAACAGCGGCCACGTCTGCATCCGTCATCTCGGAACCATCCGACTCCGCATCATCACCGGACTCGTCCATGGGCACACGCGCCTCGGCGGCACGGTCTTCTGTCTCGGCATGGAGCGCCGCGGCGATTGACGAGTAGCTATACGAGTCACGCACCGGAAACGGACAGATGCCCATGCGCACGCCCACTGCCCGGGGATACACAAGCTCAAACGAATCGGGCTTGGGGTCGGCAGGACCGGGGACGATTGTACTGGCCGAATCGTCGGCAGCATCTGTATCGGCATCGCCACGAACAAGCCTGCCTTCGGCATCCAACGAAGCGTTGGCCTCAAACGCCTGCTCGCCAAAGGTAAAGCCCGCGAGCGAAATGAGCTCGTAGTCGCCCGGTTTGGAGTTGTCGAACACCAAACGGTCGCTATCGAGCTGCGGCATGTCCAGACTGTCGGTCGGCAGGATGCGGCGCAGCACGTCGTAGGTCAGATCCGTCTCGACATCGAAGGTCGGCGCACACAGCTTGCCACGGCTCACGCCGGTATCCATCGCCAAGATCACCAGCTCGCGCGCACGCGTCATGGCGACATAGAGCAGACGAGCCCGCTCCTCGAGCGAAAGCTGCAGGTCGTCGTTGCGCAGGCGAACGAATGCCTCGGCGGGAGAACCCGTCGCGCAGACATCCTCCATGAGCTCCGGCGGCAACCACAGCGACGTGCCCTTGCCCTTAAACGCATGCTCAAACTGCTTTTTGACGTCGTCGCCCTTCACAAAGGTACCGTCGGCGAGCTTAACGCCGTCGAAGCGTGCCGGCAGTGCCACGACCTGTGCTCCGCCCTCGACGCGGCCCATCTGTGCCGCACCCGAGGACTTACGCACGCCAAAGCACTCGGCAACCGCCACGACCGGATATTCCAGACCCTTGGAGGCATGCACCGTCATGATGCGCACCGCGCCGTCGCCTTCCTCGTTGAGGGCACCCGGGGCTTCCTTGCCCGCCAAGAAGCGGTCGAAGGCCAGCGCGATGGAACGCGGCGAGTTGCCGAACTCGGCCTCAGCCTCAGCCACGGCGTCGAGCGCCTTGAGCACGTTGGCGGCAATGGCCTTGCCCTCGGGACCGCGCTGTCCCAGACGCACAAACCAGCCGGAGGCGTTGACCACGTCGCGCGCGATGGCGGCGAACGAATCGCGGCCCACGCGACGAAGCGCATACCGCAGCACCTCGCGGGCGCGCGTCACAAGCGGCAAGTCTTGCAAACCCGGCACGTCGAAATCGCTCATGATGCCCATGTCGATATTCCGGCGCGAGGTCTCCCCTGTCTCGCTATCGAGCTTGGTCGCCAGCGCCAGGAACTCCTGGGCACCGAGCGCAAACATCGGCGAGGCGAGCAGTGGCATAAGGCCCTGCGCCGTATCGGCCGGATTGGCGAGCGCGCAGACCAGGGCACGCACCGTCTGCACCTCGGCTGCCTGGGCAAAGACCGAGCCGCCTGCGATCACGCAGTCGAGCCCCTGATCGCGGAAGGCCTGGGCGTAGACGTCGGCGTTGGTCATGCGGCCCAGTAGCAGTACCATGCCGCCCTGGGGCTGGCCGGCATCGGCAAGCGCGCGGAATCGCTCGGCGATCGCGCGGGCCTTGGCCTGCGTGCGTTCCTGCGTACTGCCGCCGGCAACAAAGAGGGCCTGGCGACGCGAAGCGTCTGCCACCAGCGTGTCCTTGCGGCCGTCGCTCGCCTCAAGATCCAAAAAGCCCTGCATCAGGCCGCCGTCATCGCCGTCGAAGACGCGTGCCACGTAACGCAGCACCTCGTCATGGCTGCGGAAGTTGCGCACGAGTTTGACGAGCTCGCCGGCAGGGGCATCGGCCACGGCAGTCGCCTCGGGCGCGGCAGACGAGCCCACCTTGCGCTCCTGACGACGGAACACCTCGACCTCGGCGCCACGGAAGCGGTAGATCGACTGCTGCGCATCGCCCACGGTGCACAACGCGCGCTCCCCCGCGCCCGTCAGATAGCGAATCAAATCGACCTGCATCTGGTCGGTGTCCTGGAACTCGTCGATCATGACCATCTTAAAGCGGCCCTCGTACGCAGCACGGATGGCAGGGTAATCGCGCAGGGCCTCGTAGGCCATACGCAGCAGGTCGTTATTATCGAGGGCGGACTGGGCAGCCTTCAATGCGCGATACTCGGCCTCGACGGAACGGGCCAGACCCACCAGCGCATCGAGCGCCGGGCCACCGCAGGCAAGCACGATATTGATAAACGCATCGGCGGCCTCGGCCTTGAGCAGCTCGACCTGCTCCTTGGGGAATGCCTTGCTCGCGCGCGGCATGGTGCACGACATCATGAGTCGCGCCGCATCGACCATGGTCTTGCCGCTCGCCTCGAACGCGTCGATGGCATCGAGCGCCACCTGCGCCTTCTCGGTCGCGGCCTTGCTTGCGCCCAGCGCCGCGCGATAGGCATCGGCGAGTGCAGAGGTATCGGCCTGGCCGCGCGCCACGCGCACGTCGTCCATACCGCCCGGCAACTGACTCGACAGCTCCAGCAGGTCGCGCACCAGACCCTTGATGGTCGTACCGGCGCCAAAGGAACCGCCCTCGCCCGCCATGGGATACCAGGCGTAGAGGGCCTTGAGCGATGCCGCGAGCTCGGGGGCGGCATCGGGCGCCGTTGCGCGACCCAGCACATGCTCGACAGCCTGATCCATGAGCTCGTCGGTATCGGTGAGCACTGTGAACTCGGGATCGATGCCCAGCTCCAGCGCGTGCGCGCGCAGGATACGCGAGCACATGCCGTGAATGGTCGAGATCCACGCGTCGTCGACGGTCAGTGCTTCCTCGTCCATGCCCTCGTCGATGAGCGCGCGGCGCACGCGGTCACGAATCTCGGCCGCGGCATCTTTGGTAAAGGTAATAGCGAGCACCTGGTCCAGATGCTCAACGAACGGACCGGATTCGGGAGAGAGTGCGTAGACGATGCGGCGCGTGAGGGTAAAGGTCTTGCCCGAACCGGCGCCCGCCGAGACAAACAGCGGACGGTCGAGCGTTTTGACGATCTGCAGCTGTTGCGGCATCAAAGTCGAAAGATCCATGGTCTACACGTCCCTCCTTACAAACGTTCCTTCGTGGTTATACGAGCAGCGCGCATGCGCGGCCTGAGCCGACGTCGGGTCGACGGCGGCAACGTTGCCCGCCTCGAGCTCGCGCAGACGCTCGGCGATGCCGGTCTCCACGCGATCGAGCAGGGCGTCGAAGTCCATGCTGCCACCCTCGCCGGGGAAACCTTTCTTAAGGCCCGGGATGCGACCGTCACCACGCTCCTCCTCGAGCAGCTCGGCACTCGCTGCGCCTCGCAACGCCGGTTTGCCGCCCTTGGTCGAAAAGTAGAGCGCCGCGCGGGTGTCCAAATCCAGCGCTCGGCGCATGGCCTGGGCGTAGATGAGCGTCTGGGTATGTGGTGGCAACCAGCGCGGATCGTCGATGGGCGCCGTGCCCGATTCCTCGTCACGCACCGTGGGGTCGGCGAGCTTAAACTCCTCAACGCCCGTGCGATGCTTGTAGTCGATCACCACGGCACGATTCTCGGCGTCCACGTCCACGCGGTCGATGCGCCCGCCAAGCGGCCAACCGGCATACTCGACCTTGAGCTCGTTGAAGGCGAACTCCAGGTAGCGCGGGGCAAAGGGGGCAAGTGCCTCGGACTCGTAGGCAAGCACACCCTCCAGCTGCGGCAAGATCTCGGCCACCTGGCGTTCCTCCACCGCAGAGAGCGGCACCAGCGGGCCCTCCGTGCCGCGCTTGCCGGCGTGCTCGGCCAACGTCTCGTCAAAGACCTCGTGCAGCAGCTCCTGTGCACGCGGCAGATTCTCGGGCGTCACGCGCTCCATGCCCTCTTGGGGCAGACGGGCATGCAGATGCTCCAGCACGTCGTGGACAAAGTTGCCCTTCTCCATGTTGCCAAAGCCCGCGTCGATCGACTGGGGCTTGACGCGATACGACACGAACCAGCACAGTGGGCAGGTAGAATAGGCCTCGATCTGCGAGGCGGACGTCAGACGCGGCACGAGCGGCGCGTCCTCACCCTCGCCATCGCGACGGCGCAGGACCAAATACGGCACGGCCTCGGCACTCAGATGCTGAGGGGCTTCACAGGTCACGCGCTCGCGCTTGAGGCCTTCACCTGCCGCGGGATCAAAGTCGGCGATGATATCGCCCTCGCCCACGCACGTGGGCTTGGCAGCGCCAGCGGCCTCGGCATGTGCCCGCAGCTCGGTCCATACGGCTGCCGGGTAGCACTCGCGCGCCTGGCGATCGTGTGTCACGCGGGCAAGCGCGACCGGACCGCTCGCCGCCTGCATCGCACGGCCAAAGCGCACGCGCAACAGGGCGGCGGGCTCCAAAGACACGCCGTCGCGGCGCAGCTCGGCCGTCAATGTGGCAAGCGGGCCCTCTTCGTGCGAAAGCGGATAGCTGTCCAGGTCGACATCGGCAAACAGCACGGCATCGTAGCCGCCAGGACGCAAAACCGACGCATCGGCAAGCGACACGAAGCGCACTTGCGCCCGTGGCGTGCGATCGACCTCGTAGGTCTCGTAATCGTAAGCGGTGCTGCGCTTGTCCACCTTAGTTCGAACGCCGTCGAGAACCGGCACGGTCGCGGCCTGCGACACGTCGAGCGCGCGAGCATCGTTCATAAGGATGTCGATGGCATGGCGCAGCAAAGCCGTCTCTGCCTGACGACGGGCCTGGCCGTCAAGACCGCCTAGAGCGCGATCGGGCAGCGCCTCTGCAACGGCAAGCATGGCCTTAAGCGCCGTCACGGGCTTGTCACGCCACAGCGCCTGGAACACGTCCGAGACCACACACGGTACGTTCTTAAACCAGTTATCGTCGCTCGTCGCCTTGTGCGCGCCCCTCACCTGGCCCTGAACGCTCTGCAGCAGGCTCTTGACGCCCGCGGTAGTCTTGCTGCGCGAGAGACGCATATTCTTATCGAAGGTACGGGCATTGACGGCATCAGCGCCCGAAAGCGGACTGTAGATCCAGTCGGTAAGCTCCGGCGCGGGCCACCACTCAGTCTTGGAAGCGGTGCCCTCGTCGGCGGCTTTCATACGCTCGATCAGGTTGGCGAGCGCCGTAAACTGCCTGCCCGCGATGGACTGGGAAAACGCCGTGAACTCAGTCGTCTCGGCCGCAATGTGACGCGCCGCCAAACGGGCGGCGAGCTCGCCGAACAGCTGGGGTGCCCGGGCAGAAACGACGAGCACGCGCACGGGGTCGGCGGGCGTTGCAGTAGCTTTATCGGCCTTGGACTCCTTGTGCGCTTTCACCAACTTATCGATGGCGTCCGCATAGACATGAGCACGGGCATGGGGGCCGGCGACCTCAATAAAGGCAGGCTGAGCGGCGGCCCCGCAAGCGACATCAGACGCGACGGCGTCCTCCCCCAGCGGCGCGATCTCAAACAGCACACCGCGGGCATCAAATGCCGTGGCAAGCTCCTCGCGCATCGCCGCCTGCTCGCGGGCAAGCAGCACGACGACCTCTCCCCCATTGTTCGCCACGGCAGACAGCAGCTCGAGTAGACCGTGCGTAAACGACGTGGTACCGCGCACGCATACGGCGCGGGCGCACGCCGGCAGGCTATCGGCCAGGGCACCGGCCATAATGTCGGCTGCCTCGCAGGGCTCGACCATATCTCGACGGTCCAAACCGCCCGCGTAGGCACGCAAAAGCTCAAACACACGAGCCTCGGCATCGCTTTTTGGCTCAGGCTGGCAATTGTTGCCACCGCATCGCTCGGCCGTCGTCCCCGCCACACCCGGCAGCACATCGCGGGCCATGCGCGCGAGCATGCGCACCGTGCCCTGGCTACGCGAAAGCGGCTGCAGGTCGGCATCGTCGCGGCGGGCAATCATATCCGAAAACAGCATCTGACGTTGCAGGTTGTCGACGAAACCGCGCCCGTCGCCCAAAAGCTCCCAAAGCGAGCGAAGCCACGATGCGGGTGTCTTGTAGTCGATACCCAGCGAAATGCCGGCTTCCGCCGCATCATGACGGCACAGATCGAGCTCGGCAAACGTTGGTGCCAGCAACACGGCACGCCCGTGACGGGCAATAAGGTCGGCAAGCAGCGCCGACTCGGCATCGCTCAAATCCGTGCCGGCATTGGTGGTATAGATTCGAACAGGCATGGTCCTCCGCTCAAACCGTTCGCAATAATCAATGCATCCATCCTACCCGCCCAAGCGGACACATTGCCACCGCAGTTCCATCTTTTGGTACAAAGCAACCTGAACCCAACGCACCAGCCGATTGCAGGCATATAAAAACCGCCCCCGGAGGGACGGTTCTTCGTAATTCAATGTTGTCGCTGGCCTACTCGCCATCCTCCAACTTAATGAGGATCTTGCGGTAGCCACCGTACTCGCCGTTCAGCGCCTTTGAAACGCGGCTCACCGTGGTGGACGAAGCGCCGGTACGGGCCTGAACCTCAACATAAGGCTCGCCCTCGTCCAAATAGCGCGCAACCTGCAAACGCTGAGAAAGGTCGCAAATCTCGCGCGGCGTGCAGATATCGGTCAAAAACGCTTGGATATCCTTCTCGTCGTCCAAAAGGCTAAATGCGTGGACCAGCTGCTTGACATCAGGCTTGTCAAACATGTTCTCGATATTCATCGATCACCGCCAAACCCGCCAAAAGGCATCGAAGTTGATACTGACATCGGGCATCGTTCACCCGTTCTATGCAATAGGGCAACGCCTGTGGCTTTTGCCCGTAGCAGTGTAGCACACCACCAAACTAAAGCGACAAGACTCTCTGCCAGCGGCGCGTTTTTCAGGACGAACGCCGTTTAGAAACCATATGCGCACGTAAGCTCCACGAATATTTGAGACAATGGGCGCCCAAACACCGCGGCGCGCCCGCGCAACCATCCAGGTCGCCGCCGTAAGCCACTTCACGCGACGCCAGCAATCCCGGCGCAAGAAAGGATTCACGCCATGCGCTTTATGCTTAACTGGCTCTTCACCTCGATCGCCATCGCGATCGCCACGTTCCTCGTCCCCGGTATCCAACCCTTCGGCTTTGCCGAGACCTGGGTCTGCTTTGCCTTTGTGGGACTGTTCCTGAACATTGTCGATTCGTTCGTCAAACCGTTCCTGACCGTCATCTCACTGCCGCTCACTATTATTACGCTTGGTGTTTTTCAGCTCGTAGTCAACAGCTTTATGCTCGAGCTGGCCAGCTACCTGTCGGTCAATCTGCTGGGCGCGGGCATCTCCATCGCCAGCTTTGGATCGGCCTTTATGGGCAGTATCCTGGTATCCATCACGCGCAGCATCCTCGACAGCATCGCCGAGGACTAAAACGGCCATTCCGGCCGTGCCCGTCTCAACAGCCCAAAACGAAGGCCGCCCATCGCAAAAATGGGCGGCCTTCTTATTTGTCAAGTCTCAAAGGGCGAGAGAATCTACCATTTCTACCCCGTCCCCAAATGGCAGGTGTGGGTTAGATGACGTAGTCGTAGCCATGGTTGGGAGCGACAAGTTGATCGAGTGTCACACCGTCGAGGTAGTCGTTGATGAGCTTGTCCAGGTTCTTCCACACGTCGAGCGTGGGGCACTCATCCGAGCGTGAGCAGCCCTTGCAGTCGCCATCCAGGCATGCAACCGGTGCCAGACTGCCCTCGGTCAGGCGCAGGATCTCGCCCACCGTGTACTGCTCGGGCGGGCGCGTGAGCACGTAGCCGCCGCCCTTGCCGCGCATGCCCGAAAGCATGTTGGCGCGCACGAGCGTAGCCAAGATGTTCTCGAGATATTTCTCGGAAATCCCCTGTCGCGCCGCGATCTCTTTGAGCGGGATGCGACCGGCCGCCTGGTGCTCGGCCAGATCGACCATAACGCGCAGGGCATATCTGCCCTTTGTAGAAACCAACATGTATAGTGCTGCCTTTCGGTCATTTAGTCCGTAGAAATTCTAGCCGAAAAATTGGTTTTGAAAATACCCGTTCCGGTCAAGATGGTTAATCAGCTCGTAATAATCTTCTATTTCCTATTGCATTACTAGGCTTTAGTGTCTAGTATGCTTCCCAACAGCTAAACGAACAACCTATAAGGTTTATGGGTTTAGCTGCTACACGCACCGTGAAACCACACGGCAACCAGCAACTTGAACACTTTGGAGGTTCACCATGAGCAAGGTTTACACGTCCATCGATCAGCTTATCGGCCACACCCCGCTCCTGGAGCTCACTCATTTTGAGGCCGACGAGGACCTCAAGGCTCGTGTGCTCGTCAAACTCGAATACTTCAACCCCGCCGGGTCAGTTAAAGACCGCGTCGCCAAGAACATGATTGACGAGGCCGAGAAGGCAGGCAAGCTCGTGCGCGGCGGCGACTACACCATCATCGAGCCCACGAGCGGCAACACCGGCGTCGGCATCGCCTCGGTGGCGGCCGCCCGCGGCTACAAGGTGATCATCACCATGCCCGAGACCATGTCCGTCGAGCGCCGCAAGCTGATGCAGGCATACGGTGCGCAGCTCGTGCTCACCGACGGCTCCAAGGGCATGAAGGGCGCTATCGCCAAGGCAGAGGAACTGCAGAAGGAGACTCCCAACAGCATCATCGCCGGCCAGTTTGTGAACCCCGCCAACCCCGCCATCCACAAGGCCACGACCGGCCCCGAGATCTGGGACGACACCGACGGCAAGGTCGACATCTTCGTCGCCGGCGTCGGCACCGGTGGTACCGTGACCGGCGTGGGCGAGTTCCTCAAGGAGCAGAACCCCGAGATTAAGGTCGTCGCCGTCGAGCCCGCCACCTCCCCGGTGCTCTCCAAGGGCCAGGCCGGCCCGCACAAGATCCAGGGCATCGGCGCCGGCTTTGTGCCCGACGTCCTCGACACCCGGGTCTACGACGAGATCATCCCCGTCGAGAACGACGACGCCTTTGCCACCGGCCGCGCCGTGGGCCACAAGGAGGGTGTGCTCGTGGGCATTTCGTCCGGTGCCGCCGTGTGGGCCGCGCTGCAGCTGGCCAAGCGCCCCGAAAACGAGGGCAAGACCATCGTGGCCCTGCTTGCCGACACCGGCGAGCGCTACCTGTCCACGGCACTGTTCCAGGACTAAGGGCCCGTCACTTGTCGATAGGCCCATGGCATGCCGGCCTATCCTCTCTTCTGGCTGCCTGAGCCCATCTCGTTAGGGTGTCCCACGAGACGTCCGAACTTGCTACAATGTCTGCGGCGCGGAACCAGCCTCCCGCGCCGCTTTTCTTTTTTGGCCACATGCCACCAAGGAGAACCTCCCCATGCACAACAAGCGCGTGCTCGTCGCCATGAGCGGCGGCGTCGATTCTAGCGTGACCGCGTACCTGCTCAAAAGCCAGGGCTACGAATGCGTCGGCGCCACCATGCGCCTCACCTGCCCCGCGCCCGATCCCGT
Source organism: Collinsella aerofaciens (assembly GCF_015670795.1). Taxonomy (GTDB): domain Bacteria; phylum Actinomycetota; class Coriobacteriia; order Coriobacteriales; family Coriobacteriaceae; genus Collinsella; species Collinsella aerofaciens_Q. The sequence continues at coordinate 54,658 of NZ_JADPCJ010000010.1, forward strand.
CACGGGCATGAGTAAGGTCGACCGCGACATCGCCGATGCAAAGGCTGTCGCCGAGTGCCTGGGGATGCCCCACCATGTGCTCGACCTGCAGCAGGCCTTCGACCGCAACGTTATCGAGCGCTTCGTGACCGCCTATCAGGAGGGGCTGACGCCCAACCCATGCATCATCTGCAACCGCCACATTAAGTTTGGCGCATTGCTGGATGCGGCGCTGGATATGGGCTGCGACTACATCGCCACGGGCCACTACGCCAAAACGAGCCAGGCGTCCGACGGAACCTGGCAGCTGTACCGCGGCGAGGACCCCAAAAAGGACCAGAGTTACTTTTTGTATTCGCTTACGCAGGAACGCCTGGCGCACACGATCTTTCCGCTGGCTGGGCTGGACAAAGAGCGCGACGTGCGCCGCATTGCCGCCGAGCAGGGCTTTACCAACGCCAAGAAGGCCGAAAGCGAGGACATCTGCTTTATTCCAGACGGTGACTACGCGGGCTATATCGAGCGCCGCTGCGGACATCCCGCTGCACCGGGCGACATTGTGTGGCGCGACGGCAGCGTGGTCGGGCGCCACAACGGTGCGCTGCGCTACACCATCGGCCAGCGCAAGGGCCTGGGCGTCGCGATGGCGCATCCCGTGTACGTAACGGGCGTCGACGCCGACAGCAGCACCGTGCATCTGGGCGAGGCCGAGGACCTAACGGCCACAGCGCTCACGGCCAACGACTGGATCTGGAGTGCCCCTGCCGACCGCATGGAGGCAGAACTCGATGCCGGCGGCATTCGCGTGGGCGTCAAGTACCGTTACCGTCAGAAAGACCAAGCAGCGACCCTTACGCGCGGCGAAGACGGGCAAATGCTGCTGACTTTTGACGAGCCGCAGCGAGCCATCGCCCCCGGCCAGGCCGTTGTAGTCTACCACGGCGACATCGTCCTCGGCGGCGGCACGGTGACCGGCGCACTTAAGTAGCCCCATCCCCTTCATAAATTGCGGTGAAATAGGGACTGTTTAAGCGTTTAAAACCGCCAAACAGTCCCTATTTCACCGCAACTTAGAGAGGACGGCCTCGGTCGGTACTGCCGTATCAGCCGAGGCCGCTGCATCGCTAGCGCTGTACGTAGGCGCGGACGAGCTCGTAGGTGTTGCGCACGCCGTCCATGTGGCTGCGCTCGTAGTTGTGGCTCGCATACACGCCGGGGCCGATCAGGCCGTGACGGATGTCGTAGCCGGCAGAGAGCGTGGCCTCAACGTCCGAGCCGTAGTGCGGGTACACGTCGATGGCGTAGTCAAGTTCAAGCTCGCGCGCGATATTGGACAGCGTGGTCACCAGGTCGTAGTTGTACGGACCACCCGAATCCTTGGCGCAAATCGACACCATGCGCTCGGTGCAGCCCAGGTCGTCGCCCACGCAGCCCATGTCAACGCTGATCATCTCGCGCGTGTCGGCCGGCACGAAGGCACCGCCATGGCCGACCTCCTCGTACACGGTAAAGAGCAGCGAAACCTTACGCGAAAGCGTCACCTCGCCAGCGGCGACGGCACGCGCCAAGCCCAGCAAAATGGCGGCCGAAAGCTTGTCATCCAGGAAGCGGCTCTTAATGTAGCCGCTCTCCGTCACCGTGGTACGCGGATCCATAGCGATGATGTCGCCGGTCTGAATACCCAGCTCAAGCACGTCGTCCTTGCTGTCGACGTTCTCGTCGAGCAGGATCTCCATGTTCTTCTCGATGGTCTTGACCGGCTCGTCGGCCACGTGCGCCGAAGGCTCGGTGTTGAGGACCACGCCCGTGTAGACATTGCCGTCGCGCGTATAAACGGTGCAGTTCTCGCCATCGGCCGTAGACCACTGATGCCCACCAAGCGTCGTGGGACGCAGGCGGCCATTGTCCTTAATGGAGCGCACCATGGCGCCCAGGGTATCGACATGGCTCGCCAGTACGAGCGGCTCACCCTCGCCACCAAGTTCAACGAGCACGTTACCCTTATTAGAACGCTCAGGCCCAAACCCCATATCGCGCAGGGTCTCCATCAGATAATCAGTCGCCGCACGGGTATAGCCCGTCGGCGAAGCAATCGAGGTAAGCGCCTTCAGCTGGTCAGTAATATAGGAGAGCGTAGAATCCATCTTGGACACCAAAGTCACCCTTTCATATCGAATTAAACCCACAGCAACAATACCACCACGCACAGTTATTTACCTAGCGAGACAACCCGTCGAGCTTCCCAGAGCAGCGCCCGCCACGATAACGAGCCGGCGGGCCCCTGCCCGTTAGCCCCAGAATCTTTCCGCAGGACAGAAGGAGGCCCCGCCGCACGAAGTGCGCAGCGGGGCCTCCGACATGTCCGAGGACGATTCTGGGGCTAACGGGCGGGGCCCGCCGAACCAAGTTAGGCAGCCGGGCAGATCTTCTTGAAGAGCTCGATGACGTCGTCGAGCGTTGCCTCGCGCGGGTTACCCGGGAAGCAGGCGTCGGCCATGGCGTCCTTGGCCAGAACCTCGATCTCGTCGGCCTTCATAGCCTCGCAGACGTGCGGGATATTCACGTCGGCGGAAAGCTGCTTGACGGCGGCGATAGCGGCGTCGGCAGCCTCGTCGGTGCTCATGCCCGTGGTGTCAACACCCATGGCAAGGGCAACCTTGGCCAGGCGCTCAGCGCAAACCGGCTTGTTGAACTCCATGGCGATCGGCAGCAGCATGGCGCAAGCGACGCCGTGCGGGGTGTCGTAGTGAGCAGACAGGGTGTGAGCCATTGCGTGGTCGATGCCCAGGCCAACGTTGGAGAAGCCCATGCCGGCGACATACTGGCCAAGGGCCATGCCCTCGCGGCCGGAGCCGGGCTGGCCGGACTTGGCCTCGGCGACGGAGTCACGCAGGTTCTCGCTGATCAGCTTAATAGCCTCAAAGTGGAACATGTCAGAGAGCTCCCAAGCACCCTTGGTGGTGTAGCCCTCGATGGCGTGGGTCAGAGCGTCCATACCAGTGGAAGCGGTCAGGCCGGCGGGCATGGAAGCCATCATGTCAGGATCGACGACGGCAACCTCGGGGGCGTCGTTGGTGTCGACGCACACGAACTTGCGGACCTTCTCGGGGTCGGTGATGACGTAGTTGATGGTCACCTCGGCAGCGGTACCGGCGGTCGTCGGCACGGCGATGGTGAACACGGCGTGGTTCTTAGTGGGAGCAACGCCCTCGAGGCTGCGGACATCGGCGAACTCGGGGTTGTTGATGATGATGCCGATGGCCTTGGCGGTGTCCATGGAGGAGCCGCCACCGATGGTCACGATAGCGTCAGCCTCGGCGGCCTTGAAGGCCTCGACGCCGTCCTTGACGTTCTGAATCGTGGGGTTGGGCTTGATCTCGGAGTAGAGGCTCCAAGCGATGCCGGCGGCGTCGAGCTCGTCGGTCACCTTAGCGGTAACGCCAAACTTGACCAGATCGGGGTCGGAGCAGACGAAGATCTTCTTGTAGCCGCGACGCTGGAGCTCGCCGGGGATCTCCTTGATGGCGCCGGAACCATGATAAGAGATGGTATTGAGAACGAAACGATTAGCCATTGATAGCCTCCCATCGTGTGCGGGGCATCCATTACGCCCCACGCTATGAGTCCCATCCTAACGCTTTTGAAACAAAAAACGCGTGAGAACGTCAAACTATTTAAAGCGTTTCAACAGACGATGAAAAATATTGCGGCAAAGGGACAGCCCCTTTGCCGCATTCGGTTACTTTCGGCAGCCCTCTTTCCAAGCCTCGGCCGCAACCTTCCAGCGTAAGCGCAAGTCGCGCTCGCGGTCGATGAACATGACGGCAAACGCGACAAACAGCAGCAAGCTCGCCACGACGATGGCGTGCAGGCCCATGCGCTCAATACACCAGTTGCCCAACACGGCGCCAAACACAAAGGTAAAGATCACGCCAAAGTACAGCAGGCCGTTTTCCAAAAAGCCGCGCCTGTGGGTGATGATGTAATCGTCCACGTTTTGCAGCGCGTTGCGCAAGTTGCCGATGCACATGGTCGTAGCGATGCCGTGACCGTGGATCTTGCGGAAGCTCTCGACCTGCATGCCGCAGGCAAACGAGGTGAGGCAGTTGGCGAGCAGGTTGAAATTGCCGCCCGGGATAAAGCTCACGCCCAGCAAGATGACGGCTTCAAAGAACACCGTTACCTGGCGCCAGTGAATCACGCTGCCAAACCGCTCATGCACCAGGTCGGCAAGCATAATGCCCACGGCAAACGACACCACGGGGAAGAAGTAGCGTCCCGCAAGTGCCCAGTTGCCCTCCGAGATGCTCACGCCCACGAGCAGGATGTTGCCTGTCTGCGCGTTGGCGAAAACATGATCGCGCCCAATGTACGAATAGACGTCCATAAAGCCACCGGCGAGCGCCAAGATGATGCCCAGCTCAATAGACTCCGATATCTGTTTGGCACGCTGCATCGTCGTGCATCCTCCTTGTTGACGACTCTCTCGTGCGTTGGCGGAAACATAGCCGCCGTTCATACTGTAACCCATTGACAACATGGCGTGCGCGCGAGACGGGTTCTCCAACGCGCAGATACACAGCCTGGAAACAAACGATCCCCGCATCGACGCGCCGATCCCCAGCTCATGTACTCCCCCAGTCTTTTTAGCCCCGTCCCAAAAAGACTGGTTACAATTACGTGCAGCATACAAACACCGGGAGGGATCGTGGCAAAAAAGCCTCAGCACGCTCAGAACAACCAGCGCAGTCAGCAGGGCAAACAGGGCCAGCAGCAAAAGCGCGGCGGTAAGGCGCAGGCCACGGTCGCCCGCACCAAGCATTCCCAAGCGACGCCCGCCCGCCCCTGGCGACCGGGCCGCGATAAGTTCCTCCCCGTCAGCCGCGCCGACATGGATGCGCGTGGCTGGGACCAGTGCGACTTTGTCTACATCTGCGGCGACGCCTACGTGGACCATCCCAGCTTTGGCATGGCCATCGTCAGCCGCGTACTCGACGCGCACGGCTACAAGGTGGGCATCATCTGCCAGCCCGACTGGACCGACCCCGCCAGCATTACCGCGCTCGGCGAGCCGCGCCTGGGCTTTTTGGTCAGTGCCGGCAACATGGACTCCATGGTCAACCACTATTCGGTGACCAAACACCGCCGCCACACCGACGCCTATACCCCCGGTGGCGAGGAGGGGCGCCGTCCCAACCGAGCCGTCACGGTCTACGGCAACCTCATCCGCCAGACGTTTAAGGACGCCCCCATCATCATCGGCGGCATCGAGGCAAGCCTGCGCCGCCTGGCCCACTACGACTACTGGCAGGATAAGCTCAAGCGCTCGGTGCTGCTCGACTCGGGCGCCGACATCCTCATCTACGGCATGGGCGAGCACGCGATTGTCGAGATTGCCGACGCGCTCGACGCGGGGCTGCCCATCGATCAGATCACCTATATCAACGGCACCGTCTACCGCACAGGCTCGCTCGACGAGGTCTACGACTACGACCTGCTACCCAGCTGGGACGACCTTACCGCCGACAAGCTCAACTACGCACGCAGCTTTAACGTGCAACAGCAGAATATGGACCCCATCACCGGACATCGCCTGGTAGAGCCCTATCCCAACAGCGTCTATGTGGTGCAGAACCCGCCGTCGGCGACGTTGACGACCGATGAGATGGACGAGGTGGCCGAGCTCCCCTACGCACGCGATTGGCATCCCGACTACGATGCCGCGGGCGGCGTGCCGGCCTTTGCCGAGATCAAGTTTTCAATCAGCTCCAACCGCGGGTGCTTTGGTGAATGCTCGTTTTGCGCCCTCACCTTCCACCAAGGTCGCGTGTTGCAGATGCGCAGCCACGACTCGATCATGCGCGAGGCAGAGCTGCTCACGCGCGATCCCGAGTTTAAGGGCTACATCAACGACGTAGGCGGACCGACGGCCAACTTTAGCCGTCCCGCCTGCGACAAGCAGCTCAAGCACGGCGTGTGCAAGAACAAGCGCTGTCTGTGGCCGAGCGTGTGCAAGAACATGGTGGTCGACGAAAGCGGCTACACGCAGCTGTTGCGCGACCTGCGCCAGCTGCCGGGCGTCAAAAAGGTCTTCGTGCGCAGCGGCATCCGTTTTGACTACACCATGGCCGATGCCTCGGACGAGTTTTTACGCGAGCTGCTGGAACACCATGTCTCGGGCCAGCTGCGCGTAGCGCCCGAGCACGTGAGCGACGCGGTGCTGTCCGTGATGGGCAAGCCGAGCCGAGCTGTCTACGACGCATTCTGCCGTAAATTTGAACGCTTGAATCGCGAATACGGACTCAAGCAGTACGTGGTGCCGTATCTGATCTCGAGCCACCCTGGTTCAACCATGAAGGAAGCCGTGGACCTTGCCGAAGCCGTGCGCGACATGGGCTACATGCCCGAGCAGGTACAGGACTTCTACCCCACCCCGTCCACCATGTCGACCTGCATGTACTACACCGGTGTAGATCCGCGCACCATGCAGCCGATCTACGTGGCGCGCGACCCGCATGAGAAGGCCATGCAGCGCGCGCTCATCCAGTATCGCAAGCCCGAGAACTACAAGCTGGTGCGCGAGGCGCTAGAGAAGGCCGGGCGTCGTGATCTGATCGGCTATACCAAGCATTGCCTGATTCGCCCCGTGCCGCCACGCCCGGGCGAGACGTCTGCCGGCGGTGGGCATGGCACCGGCAAGAAGGGCGGCAAGGCCCACGGTGGCGCCGCCGGCAAGGGGCCCAAGGGCAGCAAGGGTCACGGCGGTATGTCCCGCGCGCAGAACACTGCCGGTCGCAATCGCGCGGCACAGGGGCGTCAGGGCGCCAACGGAGGCGGCAGACGCAACTAGCGCGGCGAGGCGGCATGCCGCCGTTGGCGACACGACACGCCCCACCAATAAAATGCCGCTCGCTGGGGCGTCGCAGAACGATTCCCCGGCGAGCGGCCGATTAATATTGTCTATCTCAAAACGTCGTTACTTTTTGTCGAAACGACCATAGAGCGCAAACGAGAGCGCCGCAGAGATAACCCAAGTCAAAGCGATGCAGACGATAATCATGATCAGGTTCATGGGATTGCCGCTTGGATCGGCATAAACGGGCAACGAGGTAATGCCGGGCATAACAAAGCCGAAGCACTTTGCGCCGAGAACAACGGTAAGCGCACCGCCAATGCCATCCGCAATCATCGCAGCGATAAGCGGAGTCCTGTTAGGAACCTGAACGGTAAACAAGGCGGGCTCGGAAATTCCCATAAATGCTGAGAAGGCGCACGTCATTGCAGCGGACTTGAGCTTTTCGTCGGTCATGCGCAGGGCTGCACCAAAAGACGCACCGCTTTCGGCGAGGTTATGACAGAAAGAGATCGGGAGCAGATAGTCATACCCAAGCGTTGCGATATTGGAAATCTGGATAGGGCTCGTTGACTGATGCATGCCGAAGAGCACGATAAGCGGCATAAAGAAGCCCAGCAGAAAACCGGCAACGGGGCCTAACGTCGAGAATAGCCAAACGATACCGTTGGCAAGACCAAGACCGCACCAGGCACCAATCGGAGCGAGCACAAACAGGTTGACGGGAATCACGATAGCAAGGGAGAGCGCCGGAACGACAACGAGCTTAAAAAGATCCGGCACGACTTTGTCGATTGCACGATATACAAAAGACAAGCCAATGACGCCAAAGATAACCGGGAACACGGAATCGGCGTAGCTAAAAATCGGCACCGCAAAACCGAACAGCGCAAGGGGCGTCTCGCCCGTACCGACAGCGTTGACAATGGTCGGGTACATCAGCGATCCGGCAACACAAAGCGCAAGCGAACGGTTGACCCGGAACTTATCAGCTGTAGACATTGCCAGCAAAAACGGCAAGAAGTAGAACGGGATATCCGAAATCATATTGAATATCGCAAAGTCGCCGGCACCCGTGTCGATTCCAAAAGCCGCGATAGCAGCCAGGATGCCCTTTACGATGCCTCCCGCCACCAGTGCGGGAATGATAGCGGAAAAGATGCCGGTGATGATATCGAATACGCGAGCCGAACCTTTTTGGAGCTCAGGCTGCTCGGCGTCGGCGGAGACCTCGCCACCCATCCTGTCACCTAGCATGGGCTCCAATTCGTCATATACCGACCCCACGCTGGCGCCGATGATAACTTGCCACTGTCCGTCTTTAACCTGCGCGCCCAAGGCGCCGTCAAGCGTCTTAAGGGCCTCCAGGTCTGCCTTGCTATCGTCCTTCAGGTTGAATCTGAGCCTTGTAATGCAGTGCGTTGCCATAACAACGTTATCGGCGCCGCCCACGAGCTCGAGGACACGAGCGGCCAGTTCCTTCTTGTCTGCCACGACAATCACTCCTACCCAAGATCCTCGCCATTAGTGGCGATACATTTCTGATACCAATAGAAAGAGTCTTTACGCGAGCGCTCCGCAGTGCCGTTGCCGCAATTATCCAGATCGACATAGATAAGCCCGTAGCGCTTGTCCATCGTAAGAGGACCGCAGGCAACAAGGTCAATGAATCCCCAGATCATGTATCCGCGCACGTCAACGCCATCGATCACCGCTTCTTTAAGGCACTTTATGTGCTGGCGCAAATAATCGATTCGATACTCGTCGTGGATGCTGCCATCCTCCTCGACTACATCAGATGTACCGAGGCCGTTCTCGGCGATATACAGAGGCAGCCCATAGCGGTCATACATCTGGTTAAGGGTAACCCTCAGGCCAATGGGATCGAGCTGCCAGCCCCACTCACTCGTCTCGAGATAAGGGTTCTTGTTTGCCATGACCAGATTACCCGCAGTCTTCTCCCATCCCTGATCGCAGGTGGATACCTGGGAAAAGTAGTACGAAAAGGCCAGGAAGTCGACCGTGTTGCGAGCGATGAGCTCTTCATCGCCCGGTTCCATTTGAATCTCGATATCACACGCATCGAAATAGCGATTCATATAAGCGGGGTATTTTCCACGAGCCATCACGTCCGTATAGAACCAGTTGGAATACTGGTCGTCGTGAATAGCCTGCATGTTATCTTCGGGACGGCAGGTGGCGGGATACGTACAGAATCGAGCGATCATGCCGCCAACGGGAGTATCGGGCGAAAGACGATGGACAATCTCGACGGCACGCGCATTGGCAACGAACTCGTGGTGCAGGCACTGGAAGATGGCTCGATCGAAGTTCTCCCCCTCTTCGTCTTTGACCAGACAGACCCCGTCCCAAGGCGAAAAACGCGCTGCATTGAACTCGTTAAAAGGCAGCCAGAAATCGACCAGATCGCCCAATTCCGTAACGATTGTCTCGACATAGCGGGCGAAGAAATCAATCGTCTTGCGATTCTTCCATCCCCCATATGTGGTGACAAGATTTACCGGGATGTCATAGTGGAGCATGGTGACGAAGGTTTTAATGCCGTGCTTTTTGCACTCACCCAGCATGCTTCGATACCACTCGATGCCTTCGCGGTTAGGCTCAAGATCATCTCCGTTAGGATAGATTCGGCTCCAGCAAATAGAAGTGCGGAACAGCTTGAGGCCCATCTCCGCAAAAAGCGCGATGTCCTCACGGTAGTGATGATAGAAGTCGTTACCGCGCCTAAACGGGTAGAACTCAACACCATCATCTGCGAGAGCGTTCATTAGTTCGTCATGGCAGAAGGGGTTGTTTTGATGCTTGTCCTCAATCTGGTCATGAGTCCAGGTACCATCCAGCCATCGACAATCCTGCGTCGACTTTCCCTTTCCGCCCTCATTCCAGGCGCCATCGGCCTGCGAGCACGATATGGCTCCGCCCCATAAAAAGTCGGAGTCAAACCCATGTTTTAACTTACTCATTTGCCCTCCTTGATCGGATGCTCCAGCGGATAACCCAATACTAGGAAGAACAAGATGCATAAGATATCGCATAGAAAGCGTTTGTTTATAACATTTTTTTAGATATAATACCGTTTAAGGCATCGATTCTACCGTTCACCCTTGGAACACCCCATGGATTCGAATCTCAAACAGCTGCTCTATACGCATACCGAGACCGAAGAGTGGCATCGCACACATCCGGGAGAGCTCAGCCCGCGATATAACAGGGTGGAAACCACAACCATTAACGGCGAAGAGGTCTATCTGTTTGATTGGAAAGAAACTCTCGACGAAAACCCCGTGGGCCTTATCAAGGAGTCGCGCTTTACCGATATTCCTCCTCATATCAATCGGGATATGGAGCTTAACTACGTGTACGACGGCGTCTGCACGTTTATCGTCAACGGACGGTCACTGCTCCTTAAAAAGGGTGATGTGCTCATTTGCAACACCGGCGTAGTCAGAAGCGTTCCATACGTTAAGGGCGAGCATGATATCGTCATTTCGATCGTCTTCAAAAAAGAAATGTTCGATTCGTTGTTCCTGAGCCAGCTACCCGGCGCGTCACCATTAACGAATCTTCTATTTGATTTTGTGTCCAAAAACCGCGAGGCCCGAAAATATCTCATTCTTCCAGAGGAATACGCCCGACATGCGCGACGCCTCATCGAGATGCTCTTTATCGAATATCACTTTAAAGATGCCTATTCCAATGAACTCATGAGGCACCTCGCCGTCAGCCTATTCCTTGTTCTCATTCGAGGACTGTACCGACGCTCCGCAACTGATAACCAGGCGATCATGTCGGACGAACGCATCGTGTCGATTCTGAATCATATTGAGCGAAGCTACGGCGACTGCACACTCGAAAGCATTGCGAGCGATACGGGTTATAGCACCAGCTATCTCAGCAGCTTGATCAAGCAAAAAACCGGCAAAACGTTTTCGCAAATCAAGCTCAACCAGCAGCTCACAGAGGCGGCATATCTTCTCAATAACACCGAGCGCAGCGTGCAGTATGTAGCCCGAAAAGTCGGCATCTCCAACATGTCATTCTTTTACTCAAAATTTAAAGAAGCATTCGGCGAAACGCCAGGTGCGTTCAGGACGCATCGGTCTAATTAAAGGCGTTATTACTCAGACCGATCAGCTTCGCGCGACACGGGAATGCGCAATCGAAGCAGCGAGCGCATCGCCTCTACCAGCACAAAGCCGGCGATGCCAACCGTGACCACAACGTCGAGCGGTGTGCCCACAAACCACAGCAGCCCCATGAGATACGACCCGGCATTAAACGCAAAGTGCAGCAGAATCGTGTAGCGAAGCTTTCCGGTGGTCACGAGTACCCAACCAAAAATGAGGCCGGCAGCGCCCGCGTAGCAGCCCTGCACCCAGTTCATGTGCATAAAGCCGAAGACCGCCGCCTGCAGCACGATTGCCGCGGCGACGCCCCAGGTACTCGGGGCCGCCCAGGGCACTATGGCGCCGTCCTGCGCGTTCGCGCGGCGCCGGCGCTTCCAGAACGAACGGCACTGTGGATTAAACGCACGCAGCGAAAACTCAAAGATGATGCCGCGCACCAGGAGCTCTTCGCAAAACGGAGCGCCGAGCACTGTGGTCAAGACAGCAAGAAGGCTGGTATCGCCCATGCCCGTCTCCTCGACGAGCTCGCTATAGTCTGCCGCGACCTCGGGCAGCAGCGACAGTACGCCGTCGCATAGGTAGCTAATGACCACCTGCATGGATAGGCCGATCACGACAACGCAGGCAATGCGCTTCCATGCCGCGCCTGCTCCCCCGCCGAGTGGGCGTTCGCCTTGCCGGCGCGCCATGAAGGAGCGGGGCCACAGATAGCGCCACCACAGCAGCGCCATCAAAAATGACGCCGTCTGAGCGGCAGCCTGGAACCATTGGATATCGAGATTGTCGATCGGATAGCCCGTCAGCACCGACACGGCATCGAGAACTGAAAACAGAACCATGCTCAGGGCAATATCGGCAGCAACAACACCAAAACAGGCAAGCGCCCAAATCATCGCATTGAGCATGCCAACCTCCTCAAAACCCGGCACTTAGGGACGTTCCTTAACTGCCGGCAGAGACGATATGAGCAGGACATAAAAACATTGAGAGCCCCTGCTGCATGAAAGACCGCGGATTAGGCCGACAATGGTGA
>NZ_JADPCJ010000011.1 GCF_015670795.1 Collinsella aerofaciens
TATACGCCGTGATGCGCGACCGGGTGCCCTACCGGGAGTAGCCCCGACGGTTGACAAAACTATAGGAACACCCAATGGCTGTGTTGCACTAGAGTAGGTTCTCCTGCACCCACGCGATGATGTCGCTCGATTCGTAGAGTGGCTTGCCGTCGATGAATAGGCAGGGAACCTGGCGTTTTCCGCCGACGGCGATGAGTGTCTGCTCGGCATCGGAATCGGTCGAGATATTACGCTCGGGAATGGTCACGCCGTTATCGGCCAAAAAGTGCTTGACCTTTAAGCAATACGGGCAGCCGGTCATAACGTAGAGCACGAGCTCGTGATTAGTAGCCATAGGTCTCCAATCGGTTGAGGTTTCGATTGAAATACCCAAAGCCGCCGCGGTCTATGCGCGAGCCAGCGACGACTCGATTGCCTGAACCAGAAACGTCGTGGCTCCGGTGCCGCAGGGCTTGTCGTAGTAGTCGATAAAGCGCTGATCGGCAAGATAGCCGTGGGCGAGGCCCAGGTATGCTTCGTCTTGGGGCTCGTGTCCCCAGTTAAGGCCAATCCATCGACGGTGCATCGCGACAAGCTTGCGAGCCTCGCTTCCATCCGGTTCGCCGTCGCCCATGGCAATCGAGAGCTGGCCCAGAATAGCGCGTTCAAGTTCCTTCATGTCGTTCCATGTCTGTGGATCCATGTCCAGTAACGTTTCGTTTGCTGCATCGATAGCCTCATCGCCATAGCGTGCCCGCGCTTCGGCGCCGTAGCGCTCCTCGTTTTCCTGCACGGTGCGCCAGCGCTCCAGTTGCGGCAGGACGGCGCCCATGAGCGAGACGGCTTCGTCGAGCGACATGCCGGTGTTTTGCGCCAGCCGCGGGGCGCAATCCTCGATCATCGCCTCCATGGTGGTGTCGTAGGTGTACTTGCCGTGGTCGTAGCACCACTTGCAGTAATGGTCGGTCGTGGCGCCCGTGGCATCGGTGCCGCAGTCGTCGGGCGTGAGTATCATGCCGCAGCTCTGGCAATAATGCTCGGGCATTTCGAGCAGGTGAGACAGGGGCTCGCCGGTTACGGCGGCGATGAGCTTCATCATGTCGATGCCCGGGGTGACCTCGTCGCGCTCCCAACGGCTGACGGCTTGGCGCGTGACAAAGAGTTTGGCGGCGAGCTGCTCTTGGGTAAGGTGATGGGCGCGACGGATGGCAATGAGCTTTTCTGCAAAGGCCATAGCGGCTCCTTTCTGCTGGTTGATGGCTTAAGCATACGCGGCGGCAGGCGCCCTTCCAAGCAACCGTTGGTTGCACGACAGGAGTCCGCGGCGAAGAATTGCGCGCAACGCCCCACGCCTCCATGCCGTACAATGACCGGCATGGAACCTATTGCACACATACATACCGACCTGCCGCAGAAGTTCGGCATTCCGCGCAACAGCTTTTTGGCGCCTCATCTGCAGGGACGCATCATTTTTGAGCCGGAATTTGCCTCCAATGCAGCGGTTGAGGGTCTGGACTCCTTCTCTCACCTGTGGCTGCTGTGGCGCTTCGAAAACGGAACGCCCGGCGGCACGGCTAAGGACATAGCCGCCGATGCCAAAACGCAGGACAGGTCCGGTACCAACGCAAAATGGTCGAAGACCGTGCGTCCGCCGCGCCTGGGTGGAGCCGAGCGTGTGGGCGTCTTTGCCACGCGCAGCCCGTTTCGCCCTAATCCCATCGGTCTCACCTGCGTCAAGCTCGATCGTGTTGAGTTCACCGACGATGGCCCCATCATCCATGTGCTGGGGGCCGACCTGCGTGACGGCACGCCCATCTACGACATTAAGCCCTACATCCCGTTTGCGGATTGCCACTCGGATGCGACCGGCGGCTGGATTGAGGATGCTCCGTGGCAAGAGCTCGATGTTGAGTTTCCGCAAGCTCTGCAGGATACGGTCCCGCCCGCAAAGATTTCTGGCTTGGTCGAGGTTCTACGCCAAGATCCGCGCCGCGCGGGCAGCAAGCACGATCCAAACCGCGTCTATCATCTGGCCTACGCCGGACTCGACATATCGTTTACGGTCGACGAAACCCAGCTAACCGTGGTCGCCGTCAACGACGCGCGAGACTAACGAGCCATTCGTCCGCACCCGTCAAATTAAGCGCCAAACCCCATGCCAAAATCGCCCGTGCTGGTGGACAATAACGCCTACCAAAACAATCACTTTGCACGGGAGTTCAGCATGAAATACGACTTTAGCTCGCTTATCGACCGCCACGGCATGGACTCCATCGCCGTTGACTCTTGGGGTGAGATCCCCGGTATGGCCCCGAACGCACCCGACGAGGGCTTCGACCGCATCCCCATGTGGGTGGCCGACATGAATTTTGCCACGGTGCCCACGGTCCAGGAGCACATCATTCAGCGCGCTCAGCATCCCATGTTTGGCTACTTTAACCCGCGCGCCGAGTACTTCGACCGCATCATCGAATGGCAGAGCCGCCGCAATGGCGTCGAGGGCCTGCGCCCTGAACATATCGGCTACGAAAACGGCGTGCTGGGCGGTGTCGTGTCGACGTTGCGCGCGTATGTCCAGCCGGGCGATGCGGTGCTGGTCCATAGCCCCACCTACATTGGCTTTACCAAGTCCATCGAAGCCGCGGGCTATCGCATTGTCCACAGTCCGCTTAAGCTTGACGACCAGGGCGTGTGGCGCATGGACTTTGAGGACATGGAGTGCAAACTCGCCCAAAACAACATTTATGCTGCGGTGTTCTGCTCGCCGCACAATCCCTGCGGCCGTGTATGGGAGCGCGACGAGATCGAGCGCGCCATGGACATCTATCGCCAGCACGATTGCGTGGTGATCTCGGACGAGATTTGGTCCGATATCATCCTGCCGGGGCACAAGCACATCCCGACGCAGTCGGTGAGCGAGGATGCCCGCATGCGCACGGTTGCCCTCTATGCGCCGAGCAAGACGTTTAACCTGGCGGGCCTGGTCGGCAGCTACCACATTGTCTACAACGAGACGCTGCGCGACCGCGTGTGCGCTGTGTCCAACAAGACCCACTACAACGAGATGAACGTCCTCTCCATGCATGCGCTTATCGGTGCCTACCAGCCGCAGGGCTACGAGTGGGTGGACGAGCTCAACCAGGTGCTTGCCGGCAATATCGAGTATTTCTGCGATTACGTGGACGAGCATTTTGAGGGCGTGTCCTATTCGCGTCCGCAGGGCACGTACATGGTGTTTCTGGACTGCACCGAGTGGTGCCGCGAGCATGGCCGCGATATTCAGTGGCTGCTCGACGAGGGGGCGCGCGTGGGCGTTGGCTATCAGGACGGCCGCCCGTTCCACGGATCCTGCCACATTCGCGTGAATCTGGCGCTGCCGCTTTCGCGCGTAAGGGAAGCGTGCGACCGCCTGGACCGCTACGTTTTTAATGCACGGTAAGTGAGCACTGCATGCGGGGCCTTCTGCCAAGTCGGCTGGAAGGCCCCGCATGATAAAACGTCTGTAACCATTGGGCACTCGTGTGGTTTTGTTTGCTATTATCTTTTACCATTTCAGTCTGTAAACAGGATCGTCTGGAGCTCGATGAAAAGACCCCGTCGCTCGGTTGCCATATCGTTGTTCGTTGCGCTTGCAGTGGCGAGTGCTTTTGTCGTAGCGATAGCTGGCTGTTCTGGGTCGAATGACGAAGCATCGACGTCTGCATCAAAAGGTCCGGACGCCTCGCGGGTCAAGGACGACGACCTCAAGACGCTCAACGTCGGCAGCGACCTCTATCCACCGTTTGTGTATACCGACGAGTACGGCGATATCGTTGGCCTGGATGTCGAGATATTGACCGAGGCTTTGGCCCGCATTGGTTATAAGCCAAAATACCAGCTGATCGACTGGGAAAAGAAGAGAGAGCTGCTGGCGAGCGGCGAGCTCGATTGTGTCATGGGCAGCTTTAGTATGACGGGTCGCGAAAACGAGTATCGTTGGGCCGGCCCGTACCTTGCGAGCCGCCAGGTGGTCGCGGTCGATCCCCAGAGCGATATCTACACGCTTGCCGATCTTGAGGATAAGATCGTGGCGGTTCAGTCCACCACCAAGCCCGAGGGCATTTTGCTCAATCGCACAAATGAAAACGTTCCGCAGATCAAGGAGCTCTACAGCTTCTCGGACCGTTCATACCTGAACCCGGCGCTCGTCGAGGGTCTGGTCGACGCTATCGCCGCACATGAGTCCTCGCTGCTCACCTACGAAAAAGACTACGGCGTAACGTATCGCATTTTGGATGAACCGCTGCTAGAGGTTGGTTTGGGTACCGCTTTCGATATCAACGATACGCGCGACATCGACGTCAAGCTCACCCATGCCTACCAGGAAATGCTAGCCGACGGCACCATGGAACGCCTGGTGTCAAAGTACTTTGATGACCCTTCGCCATTTTTGAATATGGAGGGCCTGTCATGATCGATGCGCCCGACCACGCCGCTCAGGAGCGGGCCAATCGTTCGGCAGGGGCATGGCTCCTTGTCGCTCTGCTGGGGATAGCGCTCTCGGTTGCTGCCGGCATGATGAGCTACGGTTACACGACGGCCCAAGCCGAGCAGCGCTTTGCCGACGTTGTCGATTACGTGGCGACGCAGAGCCTTTCCTACGATGCATTCAACAGCGCCTATACGACCAAAAACCTGATTCGCGTTACGGAGATTGCCGGAGAGGCTGCCCGCGATATGGAGCGCGACGGTTCGGTGGATAGCGCCATGCTGGAGCAATACGCCGACCAGTTCAACGTGAGCGCGCTGATCGTGACGGACGCATCGGGCAATTTGTTGTCCGAGTCCTCGACGGGCGATGTGGGCTACGAGTCGCTCGCTACGTATCTCAAGGAGGCGCCCGTGCTGGAGGTGGCAACCCATCCGCTTAAGTCCTATACCGCCCGCATTGCGCTTTCGGATGATTCGGTTGCAGACATTGGTTGCGTGGCTCGGCAGGATGGCGAGGGCATCGTTGTCGCGGTAAGGCATCAGAGCGCGAAGGCGGTTGCAAGCAATACGCTCAAACTGCAGAGCTTGCTCGAAGGCTATGAAACCATCGATAGCGGCAATATCGTGATCGAAAGCGACGGCAAGGTCGTTGCGACCAATGCCGTTGAACCCACTGTATTGGGCGTATTCGATCTGCCCGCGACGGATGTCTTCATTGTCGACGGTATTAAGGATCGATGCCTGGCCGGTAAGGTCAAATTGATTAACGCCGACGGCGAGTGGTATTTGGGTACATTTGGAAAAGCGCACAAATTCTATGTGTACACCTATGCCTCGGCGCGGCATTACTTCGAGATCGTCGCCGCCGTTGTCGCCTGCGTGCTGGTGCTCTACAGCGGTGCAATAGCCGCTGTTGTGATGATGCGTCGCCGTGCCGAGCGCCAGCGCATGACCGACCTGTTGCTGCAGGAGCGCGACTATGGCGACAAGCTGGCAAAGGCGGCGCGTGAGGCCTCGTCCGCCAACTCGGCAAAGACGGAGTTTTTGCGTCGCATGAGCCACGATCTGCGCACGCCTATCAACGGCATTCGCGGCATGGTCGAGGTCGGCGATGCCAATGCGGACGATCTGCAAAAGCAGACTGAGTGCCGCTCAAAAATCTGGACGGCATCGGGACTGCTGCTCGACCTTGCCAACGAGGCACTCGATATGAGTCGCCTGGAGAGCGGGCAGGTCGACCTGAACCTCGTACCCACAAATTTGGTGGCACTCAACTGTGAAGTGCGCGATATTCTGGAGCGCCAGGCCGAGGAGCGTCTGGTGACAATTATCTGCGACCAGCAGGCGCTCGATCATCCCTATGCACGGGTGAGCGTGACACACCTCAAGCGCTTGTTGCTCAATATTGCCGGCAATGCCGTCAAGTACAACCGCCAGGGCGGCTATGTTCGCCTGGTGTGCCGCGAGATGGAGCCTGTAGATGGCGTCCCTGTCTATGAATACACGATCGCCGACAACGGTATTGGCATGAGCGAGGAGTTCCAGCAGCACCTCTACGAGCCGTTTTGCCGCGAGGAGCAGCAGGTGGAAGGCGCCTCATCGGGAACTGGCCTGGGCGCGCCTATCGCAAAACAGCTGGTCGAGCTTATGGGCGGAACCATGAGCTTTACGAGTGTCTTGGGGCAGGGGACGACGTTTACCATCCGCCTGCCGTTCGAGAAATGCAAGCGTTCCGAGATTCCTCAGGATGTGCGCGTGGACGCGGGAGATGGCGATGCGCTCCAGGGCTTGCGCGTTTTGCTCGTAGAGGATAACGATCTGAATGCCGAGATCGCGCAGTTTACGCTCAGCCGTGCCGGTGCCGTCGTGACGCATGCTAAGGATGGCGAGTCTGCCGTTGAGGCGTTTGCCGCGAGCGCACCGCACGAGTACGACGTGGTGTTGATGGACATCATGATGCCTGGCATCGACGGCCTTGAGGCCACGCGCCAGATTCGAGCACTCGATCGCGAGGATGCCGCGACCACGCCGATTATCGCCGTGAGTGCCAACGCCTTTGCCGACGACCGCAGGCTTTCGCGCGAGGCGGGCATGAACGCGCACCTGAGCAAGCCTGTGAGCTCGCAAGAGCTCGTCGAGGCGCTGGCGCACATAGCCGCCGACGCTTCATAAGCATATGGCCCGGTTCCAAGGTTGGTTGGAACCGGGCCATACTGCTATTTGCGAGACCTGCTGAGGGACTTACTTTTCCTGAATCTGCTTGCCGCAAAGATGCTCAATCGAAATCTCGTAGAGCTGGACGCCCTTAATGTCTTTGGCGATTTCCTCTTCGACTTCCTCGGCAGAAGGGTAGTACTTAAGCGCGAGCTGGCGGACTTTATCCTCGATAAACGCGGGGGTGTCATTCGCCAGGCGACAGCGGCCAAAGACCACGGTACTCATAACGTAGGGAGCCCAGTCACCGTCCTTGTACCACTCGTTGCCGTAAACGGTAAAGCAGACCTTGTCATCGCGCTTGAGTGCGTCGACCTTGTGGCCGGCTTTGGCGCCATGGAAATAAATCTTGTCGTGCTCGGTGTCAAAGAAGTAGTTGACGGGAATGGCGTACGGGTAGCCATCGTCGCCGTTGACGGCAAAGACGCCGCGCTTGCAGGTGGCGAGCAGTTCGCGCGCTTCCTCGTCGGTGACGGCGCGTTTCTTTCGACGTAAGGGCCTAAACATCGTTGGCTTCCTTTCTGGTCGTGCGTGGTGGTTGAGCACAAACTATAGCGAAATGGATCCGTTTTTCTTGATGCGGGCGAGTATGTTTTTGAGCTTGTTAAAGTCGAGCGGTTTGGACAGATGGGCGTTCATGCCGGCATCGTGTGCCGCCTGGGCGTCTTCGGCAAAGGCGTTGGCGGTGAGCGCGATGATGGGGATATCGGCTGCATCGACCTTCTCGCTCAGACGAATCGCGCGGGTTGCCTCGTAGCCGTCCATGTCCGGCATCATAATGTCCATCAGGATCGCGTCGAAGCTGCCGGCGGGATGCGATAGGTACAGATCGACGACTTCGTTGCCGTTGGCGGCGCGGGTGACCACGACGCCCTCGGATTCTAGCAGCGCCTGGGCAATCTCGGCATTCAATTCGTTGTCTTCGGCGAGCAGCACGTTCATGTCGGCGAGCGAGCAGTCGAGCGCCCTCTCGACCGTATTCGCCCGCGTCTGGGGGTTCTTGTCGATATCGAGCGGAATCTCCACGTAGAACGAAGTGCCCACATGGAGCTCACTGGTGACTTCGATGGTGCCGCCCATCAGTTCAATAAGCGACTTGACGATTGGCATGCCCATGCCGGTTCCTTGGAACTTGCTGCGCGCATCGTCGCCTTCTTGGGCAAACGGCTCATAGATATGCTTCAAAAACTTGGGAGTCATGCCAATGCCGGTATCCGAAACGCTAAAGCAAAAGAGCGCGCGCCCGTTATCGAGTGGCTTGGTCTTTGAGCTAAAGGTAACGGAGCCGCCGTGCTTGTTGTACTTAATGCTGTTGTCTAACAGGTTGATCATGATCTGTCGGATATGGGTGGGACTGCCGACCATGTATGGCCCCGTGGCGTATGGCAGACTATTGTCCTGCATGGTGATGCCGTTATCGGATGCGCGGAGCTTGCACAGAACCAGCGTATTGTCACAGAGCTCTTTGAGGTTAAAAGGCGCATGTTCCAGTGTTATCTTGCGGTCTTCGATTTTGCCCATCTCGAGGATGTCGTTAATCAGCGAGAGCAGGTGATTGGCGGCAACACGAGCCTTGGCGCGGCTTTCGCGGGCGACCTGGATATCGCCTTCCTTCAATTCCTCGATATCGATAAGGCCCAGGATGCCGTTGAGCGGCGTACGGATGTCGTGGCTCATGCGCGTGAGGAATGCCGTCTTAGCGGCGTTGGCGGCATCGGCTTTTTTGCGCTCGGTTCGAGCGCGCATGAGCGCCCAGATGAGCAGGACGATGCCGACCGACAATATACCGATGAGGGTGGCGGCAATGGCGGCGCGGTTGCGATAAAGGAGTTGAAGCGTGTCGGATTCCTGGGCCGTGTACGACGTGGAGGAGAAATTGCTTGCGGAGAGCGATTCTCCGGCATTGATGATGCCCTTGTTGATGATTCCCAGCAGCTCGGGCTTTCCGCGCGAAATCCAGCACGAGAGCTCACAGGTATCAGGGAGCTCGACCGTCTCGTAGTCCTTGAGATCATGACGGTCGCTGATAGTTTTTACACGTGAGCTGGGAGCGAGGACGCAGCGCGCCGTTCCCTTCCTGAGGGCGTCGAACACTTCATCGTCGGATTGGTATTCGGTCACGGTCGCTGTGGGGAACAGGCTTTCAAGTGCATTTTTGTTGACAAACGATGATTTGGTACAGGCGATGTTCTGAAGGTCTTTGTTCAGGTTGCTGCCGGTGTGGATGGCGGTGAGGGATATGGTCCCCAACGATACCGACTGCACAACGCCTGATTGCTCGGCAAACCAGTAATCTCGGTATACCGGCAGCGCGACGTCTATGCTTCCCTTTGACAGGGCCTTTGACATCATCTTGTAGCTATCAAAGGCGACGGTTTTGACCGTAATGCCAAATTTATCGTGCAACGTCGTCGCAAGCGATGCGAGCGAGCCTTCCATTTTGCCGTCTTCGTCTTCGTTGCAGTAGGGGAGTTTGCCCGTAATGTAGCCGAGCGTGATGGTGCTGTTGTTCGCCTTGAGCCAGGCGCGCTCATCGCCGGTGAGCGAGGATGATCCGCTGTTTTGCGCTGAATAGTTCGATTTGACCTCGTCGTTATAGCGGGGGTTGACGCGGTTGATTGCCGCCATTGCGGAGTTGATGTTGTCCATCAGGTCGGGGCGGCTTTTGGGAACGGCAAAGTAGTAGTCGCTCGAACCGACGTAGAACATGGGCGACGCCTCGGGCGACGAAATGGTGTCGTTCATGATGATGGCGTCGACCTCGCCGTTTGCGAGCGCGTCAAAGAGAACGGAGCCTCCGTCATACTCCCTGTATGTGCAGGCGATTCCCTCGTTGGCGAGCCACTGCTGGCCGACGATGGTTTGCATAACACCGGAGTTGTAACCGATGGTGAGACCCTGGAGTGCTTGAGGGTCACCCTTGGCCAGGTCGTCACGGTCGGGCCTGGCGTAGATGTAGTAGCGCTCGGTGCCCTCAGGGTTCGAGGAAAAGAGCAGCTTTTGGGCGCGTTCCTCGGAGTAGGAGATGTTGGGCATGAGGTCGATCTCGCCTGCCTCGAGCATGTCCATAAGCTCGGTGAAGGTGCCGGAGACGTATTCGTACCGCCAGCCGGGCGTGTAGTACGACAGGGTCTGGAGGTACTCGTAACCCCATCCCGAGAGACGCTCGCCGGGGGTGCCGTTCTGGAAGCCCTCGTTGTTGACGAGCCAGCCGACGCGGACCGTCTTGACTGGCTGACTAGAGTCATCGGCAAAAGCCTGGACAGGCGCGATGGGACTCAGCGCGGCAAGCGCGGCAAGCACAATGGCCAGGGCGCGACATATAACTGAACGAAGGACAGTGGCAGCTCTCACATGCAATCCTAACGAATCGAGACAATACCGCATAAGGATACCAGCTCAGCCTGCCCAGTCGGCAGCTGTACCGCTAAACGCTCCCGCCCGGCAGTCATCGGGGACGTTCTTAAACGACTAGTCATTGGGGACGTTCTTGTTTGACTAGTCATTTAAGAACGTCCCCAATGACTAGTTCCGTTTGCTGGGGAGGCGTGGGACAATACCGAGCGAACGTGATTGGTTGTCCGTGGAAGGGGTCGCGATGAAAAAGCTCAGGACGCTTGCCGATGTGCTGCGACAGGCTGGCTTTGCACGCATCACGGGCCTGTTTCTTATTTTCTATCTGCTTTGCTCGACGGCTGTCTGGCTGTCCGAGCCCACGACCCTCACGTTTGGCGATGGTCTCTGGTTTAGCTTTGAGACGGTCTCGACGATCGGCTTTGGCGATATCCCCGCTGAAACGCCGGTTGCCCGCGGCATTACCGTTATCCTAAGCGTCATCAGTATCTTCTATATCGCCATGCTTACGGGCGTGGCGGTGAACTACTGCAATACGCTCATTAAACTGCGCCAAAAGGACACCATGGCGCGCTTTATGGACGATCTTGAGCATTTGGAAGAACTCGACCGCGATGAGCTCGCCGATTTGTCGCGCCGCGTGCGCGAATACCGTCGCCGGCAACGATAGAACGGGTGCCGCGCGTCACGACGAGGGGGATTGCATATGAACATCACGGTGTACCTGGGTGCGAGCGTCGGCAACGACCCGGCGTTTCTGCCCGCGGTGCAGGAGCTGGGCAATTGGATTGGCGCCAACGGACACGCGCTCGTATACGGCGGGTCCAAATCGGGACTGATGGGCGCGCTCGCCGATAGCGTACTCGAGGCAGGCGGACATGTGACGGGTGTGGAGCCGAGCTTTTTTATCGAGGCAGAGTTTCAACACGACGGAATCGACGACCTTATCGTGACGAGCGACATGGCCGAGCGCAAAGCCAAGATGATCGAGCTCGGCGATGCGTTCATCGCATTTCCGGGCGGCACGGGCACGCTCGAGGAGATTGCCGAGGTTATGTCCGCGGTGTCGTTGGGGCACCTGAGCTCTCCGTGCATCCTGTATAACCTGGACGGTTACTACAACGACCTCAAGGCGTTGCTCGGGCACATGATTGATAAGGGGCTTTCGAGCCCGAGGCGCCAGCACGGCATCTACTTTGCCGACGATTTGCGCGAGATTGCCTCGATTATCAACGGATAAGTCTTGAGCCTGCCCCGCTATGGCTCCCAATGGTGCCGTTTGCGGCGCAGGTGGTTGGCTCGTTCGGGTAACGCTCGCTCTACAATAAAACGTATCTATGTCGACTTTGACCGCGGGAGGACCCGATGGATAACCTTGCCAAACCCACAAACCGCGCGCTGTTTTTAGTTAGCGTTGCCGTGACCGGTGCGTTCGCAGGTGCCGCAGTCTGGCTGTTCTTCTTTGCGATGGAGCACGGCATCGACTATCTATGGACCGAGATTCCACACGCGCTGGGCGTCGCTTCGCCCGAGCTTGCCAGCGGCCCGTTTGGCTTTCTGCCATACCCGTTTTTCGTCTGCCTGCTGGGCGGCCTGCTGATCGGTCTGTACGAAAAGACGACGGGCACCAAGACCGATGACCTCAACCAGGTGATGGCCAAGGTAAAGCGCGATGGACGCTACCCGTACGACAATCTGGGCAAGCTTTCGCTCGCGGCATTGCTGCCGCTGCTGTTTGGCGGCAGCATTGGACCGGAGGCCGGCCTGACCGGCGTTATCGCTGGTCTGTGCAGCTGGGTCGGCGACCGCATGCGTCGCTTTGGCGCCGAGTTTAGGGAGCTCACGCTGCTGGGTACCCAGGCTGCCCTGACGGCGCTCTTTACCGCGCCCGTCTTTGGCTTTGTGGCGCCGCTTGCCGGTAGTGCCGACGGCCAGGGCGAAGACGCCGACGATGAGTCCGTGTCCGGCGAGATCACCATCAAGCTGCCCAAGGCGCAAAAGACGGTGGTCTACGGCATTGCGATTGCCGGCGGTCTGGGCACTTACCTGCTGCTTGGCCAGCTTGTGGGCGGCGGCATGGGCATGCCCAGGTTCGAGTCCGCCGAGGTAGGCAACCTGGAACTTACCTGGCTCATTCCGCTGGCGTTGGTTGGCACCGTTTGCGGCTGGCTGTACTTTGTCTCCGAGCATGCAAGCGAGGCACTGTCCCATGCAATAGGGGAGCGTCCTGTCGTCAAGGCCATGCTGGCCGGTCTGGCGCTCGCCATCTGTGGCACGGTCCTGCCCTACACCATGTTTGCCGGCGAGACCCAGGCCGACGTGCTCATGGAAACCTATCTGACCATTCCCGCCGGCGTGCTTATCGCGACCGGTCTTGTCAAGGCCATGCTGACCCCCGCCCTCATCAACCTTGGTTGGCGCGGCGGCCACTTCTTCCCGGTGACCTTCTCGGGCGTAAGCCTGGGCTATGGCCTGGCCATCCTCACCGGCGCCGATCCGGTCTTTTGCGTCGCCGTCTGCACGGCATCGACGATGGGTGCGGTCATGCGTCAGCCGGTCATGGTCGTGGGCCTGCTGCTCATGTGCTTCCCACTCAAAGGCATCGTCTGTATGATCATCGCCGCCGTCATCGCTGCCGGTATTCCGCTGCCCAAGCCGCTGCGCAAGTAGTACGGTGGCTCACGCTGGGGATATGCCATTTGTCACGGATTTACGGGGAGGGGCGGCGATCGCGTCCTTCGTGGATTGAGGCTCGCGTGGCTACAGATCGCGTACTCGATAAACCTTGGTGCTGACGGTGCAGTTGATTGCGCATAGTGCGAGCGCCAGTACGGCAATTCCTGCACACAGACAGCCAAGGACGGCAGGATCGGGATTCGCCCCGGCAATCGACATAAGCCAGTTGCTGATGGGGTTGGAGGAGCTCAGCGCTGCCATGGTAAGGCATCCGAGTAGGGCAAACAGGCCAACGGATAGGCGCAGTGCCTCCATGTGTCCAAATCGGAAGAACAGCGGCTGTGCCAAGAACACCATCATGAGGGAGATGAGCATCGATGCTGCCGAGGCGGTTGCGATTTCAAAGATCGTCTGGCATGTCGAAGGGATGCCCATGGGATCGAAGAGCGGAAGGGCGAGGATGTTCAGAAGCGTAGCCGCGCATGCCATGACGACCGAGAAGACAACGATGCACAGGTAGCGTGCGCAAATAATGTCTTTGCGCGAGAAGGGCAACGTTGCTCGATAACGCTCCCAGCCGTTTTGGTTATCGTAGCCAGCTAGCGAGTTCATGATTATGATGGGCGACATTGCGCTGACCGCACAGGCGCCGGCGCTCATGCCGGAATCGCCGTCTGTCGCGTTGGCAAGGGTCAATACGACGAATATGAACAGGCCGACGCCCGCGATGCTCGGGAGAAACGAGCGCATGATGGCGGTCTCGGACATAAAGGCGCGTTTCATTTCGAAGCCCCTTTCAGTGTGAGGCGTAGATAGTCGTCAATGGTTGCCCGATCGCAGGGAATCTCGGGGAAGGCCTCGAGCGTTTCGCGACGGTTGGGCACGAGCACGTCCACGCTATAGGCGTGGTGGACGGCATGGGCGCCTTCGACGCAAGCCATAAGCTCGGCGGCCTGTGCTTGGGTACAGTGGGCGATGCCAGCGCGGTCGGTAATATCCTCACGCGGCAGGTCAAAAATAATCGAGCCATTATCGATGCAAATGACACGATCAGCGGTGCGATCGAGGTCGGACGTAATGTGGCTCGAGAGCAGCACGCTGTGCTGGCCGTCGGCGACAAAGGCAAGCAGCTCATCAAGCAGTTCCTCGCGTGCCATGGGATCGAGGCCCGCGGTGGCTTCGTCCAAAACGAGCAGCTTGGCATTGTGGCTGAGTGCACAGGCAAGCTGCAGTTTCATGCCCATGCCGCGGGAGAGATCCTTGACCTTTGCCTTGGGATTCAAGCCAAACCGGTCGATGAGGCTAGCGAA
Organism: Collinsella aerofaciens; assembly: GCF_015670795.1. GTDB lineage: Bacteria > Actinomycetota > Coriobacteriia > Coriobacteriales > Coriobacteriaceae > Collinsella > Collinsella aerofaciens_Q. The sequence continues at coordinate 14,004 of NZ_JADPCJ010000011.1, forward strand.
GGTGTCGTGGCTCCAGGTGGGGTATGCCGGGCTTACGAGTGCCTCAACTTCGGTCACCTTGAGCGTGGAAGGGAAAGGACACGTGTCCAGCACGAGGCCGACACGGGTGCGCAAGCAGCGCTGCGCTTCATCGGGTGCGTCGGCGCCACAGCGCTGCCCAAACAGGTGCACCTCGCCGGCATCGAGTTTGATAAGCCCGAGCGCGGCTCGAATGGTCGTCGTTTTGCCGGCGCCATTTGCGCCCACAAAGCCAACGATCTGGCCGGGCTCCACAGCGAGCGTGATATCACGCAGCGAAAAGCGGTCGCTTACGGTGCGTGAGATGCCTTTGAGTTCAAGCAAGTTTTGCATGGTATAGCCTTTCTTGCAGATGACTACTGCATGGTTTCGGGGGCTACCAGGTCGAGCATCTCGTGCAGTTTGTCGCGCGTGACGCCCAAGGCTTCGGCTTGGCTTGCCGCTTTCGCAAGCAGCTCTTCGATATGGCAGAGCTGGTTTTCGCGCAAAAGCTCCTGGTTGCCCTCGGCGACAAAACAGCCCTTGCCCTGCACGGTGCAGATAAACCCGAGCTGCTCCAGGTCGGCGTAGGCGCGCTTGGTGGTGATGACGCTCACGCCAAGATCGCTCGCGAGTGCACGGATGCTGGGGAGTTTGGCTCCCGCAGCGAGCGTACCCGAAAGGATCTGGGCTTTGACCTGCGAGGTTATCTGCTCGTAGATGGGCTTGTCGCTCGAATTGGATAGGATGATGTCCACAGCGGCTCCTTAGCTGTTGGGCTACACGTGTATATAACCGGTAAGCACAGTATATATACACTATATACAGTTATACAAGAGGCAAATACTGATTGGGCCGGCTACCCTGGCCCCAACTGATGAATTTGTCCTGATAGGTGCCCTATGGCGGGATTTCGCGGCTACAATAATGCGGTTACAACGACGTAATGCACTCAATGCAAGAAAGGATCCGCATGGCAAGCCTGTCGGATGAAATCTCGTCGCGCCGCACATTCGCGATCATCAGCCACCCGGACGCCGGTAAGACCACACTTACCGAGAAGCTGCTGCTCTATACCGGCAGCATCCAGACCGCCGGCTCGGTCAAGGGCAAGAGCTCGGCCAAGCATGCCGTCTCGGACTGGATGGACATCGAGAAGGAGCGCGGTATCTCCGTTACCTCCTCGGTGCTGCAGTTTACCTACAACGGCGCCTGCGTCAATATTCTCGATACCCCCGGCCACCAGGACTTCTCGGAGGATACCTACCGTACGCTTATGGCCGCCGACGCCGCTGTCATGGTCATCGACGGCGCTAAGGGCGTCGAGGCCCAGACCAAAAAGCTCTTTAAGGTTTGTACGCTGCGTCACATTCCCATCTTCACCTTTGTGAACAAGCTCGACCACGAGGCTCGCGATCCGTTTGAGCTCATGGAAGAGATCGAGAACGTCCTGGATATCAATACGTATCCCATGAATTGGCCAATCGGCAGCGGCCGCAACTTCCGCGGCGTGTTCGATCGTCAGACCCGTCACGTCATTGCCTTTGAGGGCGACGGTCACGCCAACGCCACCAAGAAGGTCGCCGAGGTTGAGGCCGAGTTGGGCGATCCTTCCATGGATGAGCTCATCGGCGAAGAGAACCATAAGAACCTGGTGGACGACATCGAGCTGCTCGATGGCGCCGGCGACGAGCTCGACTTGGATGCCGTGGCCTGCGGCAAGCTGAGCCCGGCGTTCTTTGGCTCGGCGCTCACCAACTTTGGCGTGGAGCCCTTCCTCAAGGAGTTCCTGCGCCTGGCCCCGACGCCGCGCGCCTATACCGATACGCTCACCAGCGAACCGGTCGATCCCTGCCGCGACGACTTTAGTGGCTTTGTGTTTAAGATCCAGGCCAACATGGACAAGAACCACCGCGACCGCATCGCCTTTGTGCGCATTTGCTCGGGCAAGTTCGAGCGCGGCATGGACGCCTTCCACATGCAGGGCAACCGCAAGCTTAAGCTCGCTACGGGTACCTCGATGATGGCCGATGACCGCGCCATCGTGGACGAGGCGTACGCGGGCGATATCGTGGGCCTGTTCGATCCGGGTATCTTTAGCATCGGTGACACCGTGTGCTCTGGCAAGCGCCACGTGCAGTATCCGCAGATCCCGACGTTTGCCCCCGAGATGTTTGCCCGCATTACGCAGGTCGACACGCTCAAGCGCAAGCAGTTCGTTAAGGGTATGGAGGAGCTTGCCCAGGAGGGCGCCATCCAGATCTTCCGCGAACTGGGTGCCGGCATGGAGAGCGTCATCGTGGGCGTGGTCGGCGTGCTGCAGTTTGAGGTGCTCGAGCGCCGCCTCAAGGCCGAGTACCGTGTTGAGGTTCGTCGCCAGCCGCTGCCCTATACGGATATCCGCTGGATCCAGAACGACCCCGACACTATCGATATCCCGGGCCTTTCGCTCACGCGCGACACGCTGCGCGTCGAGGACATGCGCGGCGGCAAGCTACTGCTGTTCACGAGCCCGTGGAACGTGGACTGGGCAACCGACCACAACCCCGACCTTATCCTGTCGGAGTTTGGCAACGTAGCGTTTTAACGCATCGGCGCGGTGGCCCTGCGGGGCTGCCGCGCCGGTTGCTTGCCTGATGCCGTGTGAGCGGCTATCATACCCACCGTCGTCTCAAGACCGGGGCGTCCGAGCAGTTCGGGTCCGATATCCTGCTCGTTAAACCTAAAACCAAAGGAGTACATAATGATCAAGAAGGTCATGGAGGACTATAAGGTCCTGTTGCGGAGCATTCCCGCGGCAACGGTTTCGCTGTTTTTCGTGAGTGTCATCATGATGAACCTGCTGGCCAACAAAGAGCTCATCAGCCTGCCGTATCTGGCACTCGATTGCGGCTTTGTGGTGAGCTGGGTTTCGTTTTTGTGCCAGGACATGATCTGCAAGCGCTTTGGCGCCAAGGCATCCATCAAAATCTCTATCCTCGCACTGCTGGTCAACCTGGCCGTGAGCCTGTGCTTTTGGGCATGCTCGCTCACGCCCGGTATGTGGGGCGCCTACTACGACACGGGCATGATCGAGGTTAACACTGCCCTTAACGCCACCATCGGCGGCACCTGGTACGTGGTGTTGGGCTCTTCGCTGGCAATGCTCGTCTCTGCCGTGGTTAACTCCACGCTCAACCAGTCGCTCGGCCGTATGCTCAAAAAGAATAACTTTGCGAGCTTCGCCTTCCGCTCCTATGTGTCCACGGGTGTTGGCCAGTTTATCGACAACCTGGTCTTTGCCATTGTAGTGAGTCACACGTTCTTTGGTTGGACCTGGGTGCAGGTCCTTATGTGCTCGCTGACCGGCGCTGTCGCCGAGCTGCTGTGCGAGGTCTTCCTGAGCCCCGTGGGCTACAAGGTTGTGCGCGGCTGGGAGCGCGAGAATGTGGGCTCCGAGTACCTCGAGCGCCACGCAACCGCCTAAGGAGCAAGTATGCGGGTTTTGATCACGGGCGCTTCGGGCGGTATCGGAGCTGCATGCGTGCAGCGCTTTTTGGACGAGGGCCACGAGGTTGTGGGCTTTGATCTGCTGCCGGCGGCGGTCGAACACGAGCGCTACCGCCATCTGATCGTTGATGTCCGCGAGCCGGGCTCGTTTCCAGGCGACCTTGAACCCCAGGTGATCGTAAACGTTGCCGGTACGCAGGATTCGGCCGATGACATCGCCGCCAACCTGTATGGCACCATCAACGTGACCGAGCGCTACGCCTTTGCGGGGGAGGGGCTTGCCGCCAAGCCGGTGCCGGCTATCCAATCCGTGGTCAATGTGGGGTCGGCGAGCGGGCATACGGGATCGGAGTTTCCTGCCTATGCTGCCAGCAAGGGCGGCGTTATCGCGTACACCAAGAACCTTGCAAACCGCCTGGCGCCGCAGGCCATCGCCAACAGTGTGGACCCGGGCGGCGTTATCACGCCGCTCAACCGTTGCGTGATGGAAGACGAGCGCCTGTGGAATCAGATTATGGAGCTCACGCCGCTTAAACGCTGGGCCACCGCCCAAGAGATCGCCGAGTGGATCTACTTTGTGGGCGTGACCAACCGGTTTATGACCGGACAGAGTCTGTTGATCGATGGCGGCGAGGCCGGCCGCACGCAATTTATTTGGCCCGAATAGGAAACGCGCCCGATGGAAAGCCGTCGGGCGCGTTTTTGATGTATCGATTTTTAGCCGAGGCAAGTCCAGTTGACGGGGGTCGAGCCGTGCTGTTCGAGTAGCCGATTGGCTGCCGAGAAGGGACGCGACCCCATAAAGGCGGGGAGTTCTGCCGTGGCACGATTGGCCGAAAGCGGCGAGGGGTGCGTGGAGGCCAGACAGAACTTGTCGGTTGCCTTGCCCGCGTCAGTTGTGACGAGCTTGCCCTCGACCATCTGCTGGGCAAAGCGGCCCCATGCCAAAAAGACTACCGGTTGGGGCAGCTGGCAGCAGCGTTCGATAACGTAGTCGGTGAGCGTGCTCCAGCCCAGCTTGGCGTGCGAGTTGGCGGCATGCTCGCGCACGGTGAGCGTGGTGTTGAGAAGCAGGACGCCCTGTTGTGCCCATGGTGTTAGATCTCCCGTGGCGGGAATGGGGCAACCCAGATCGGCTTTGAGTTCCTTGTAGATGTTGCGCAGGCTTGGCGGCAACTTGGTTTGCGTCGTGGGGACCGAAAACGACAGCCCCATGGCCTGGTTGGGCCCGTGATAGGGGTCTTGACCCAAGATGACAACCTTGACCTGGTCGGCCGGCGTGTAGGCGAGGGCATTGAGGATGTCGTCTTGTGCCGGGTAGATGGTTTGCTCGGCACGCAAAAGGGCGATGCGCTCGAGCAGCTGGTTCGTAGCGTCACGTACCGGTTGCGGCGCATCGTCCAACCAAGTTGCTATGTTGCGGTCGCGAGTTGCGGTGTCCATGGGGCTCCTTTATGGCAGATGCTCTGTTGGCATCTATTGTAAAGGCGTCCGGAGACCTTAGTGTCGTGGCTACAAAAGGTGAGGCGCTTACGAGGCCCGCTCGGGCGTTCCTGCCATGCGGGTATGGTCGTGAGTATGCGCATGAAGTCGCGGGAGCTGCACGGTTGCCACCATGACGCCGGTGAGGATGAGAGCGGCGCCAAAGAAGGCGATGGGGCTTAGGACCTCGCCGACCAGGAAGAAGGAGAAGACGGCAGAGCAGACCGGCTCGAGTGAGAAAGCGAAGCCGGTGGTCTCGGCGGGCACGTGGGGCTGCACGAGCGTCTGGGTGATAAAGCCGTAGGCAGAGCAGATGAGTGCGAGCGCGACGACAACGACGATCTCGTTAGGCGTGCCGGGAAGCGTGAAGCCGCCAAAGGTGAATGCGGCGATGCCAGAGAACAGGCCGCCAAAGCCCAGCTGCCAAACACCCAGAGCAAGCGGATTGACATCTTCGACAAAGCGCTTTGCCACAATGATATGGCCGGCATAGACAAAAGCGGAGAGCAGCATGATGATCGCGCCGGGATTCAGGCTGGTAAAGTCGGCGCCCGAGAGCAGCGGCATGCCGCAGGTGACGATGGCGGTGCCGACAAGCACTTTGCGTTCGGGGGCGCGGCGCAGCAGGGCGGCGTTGGCAAACGGCACGATCACGACCGTCAGGCTCTGCAAAAAGCCGGCAGTGGAGGCGGAGGTGAGGCTGGAGCCCAGGCACATGCAGGTGAGCTCGGTTGCCATAATGGCGCCGATGATGGCGGCGCGGACCATAAGGTCGCGGTTGATACGGAACGCGCGCTTGTGGAAGAGCAGCAGGCAGGCCACAAAGGCGATGATGCAGCGTAGCGCGACGATACTCGTGGCATTCATGCTGTCCATACCGATCTTCATGAGGGGATACGAAAAGCCCCATGCGACGGGAACGGAAAATGAGAGCGCGATTGCTTTTTTGCGATCCATGGGACTCCTTTTGTTACAGAACGGTTTCGCACAAAGGATTCTGCTCCCAGATTTGGATGTAGTAAAGCGAATGTATCTTCAGTATGATTAAGAAATGCTAAAGCGGGTGCGAAAAGCCCTGGCAAAACGTTTTACGGCTACATCGATGTGGAGGCACGATGGCATCGCGGTATCAGATTGTATGTATGGTGGTCGATTGCGGCAGTCTGAAACGTGCGGCGGACGAGCTGGGCTATACGCAAAGTGCGGTGAGCCAGGCCGTCAAGGCGCTCGAGCGCGAGCTGCTTACCACGCTTATCGAGCGCGGTAAGCAGGGCGTTTCGCTTACGCGCGACGGTAAACAATATCTGCCGTACCTGCGCCAGATTGTGACTGCCGAGGCCGAGCTCGAGGGCAAACGCCAGGAGCTGCTGGGGCTTTCGTCGACCGATATTCGCATTGCGACGTTTACCAACGTGAGTCGAACCGTGTTGCCGCGCGTGATCCGCGACTTTGGTGCGCTGCACCCGGGCGTACGCTTCACCCTCAAGCAGGGCGATTACACGCGCAACGCTCAATGGGTGCACGATGGCGTGGTTGATTTTTGTTTTACGGCACGCGGATTTACCGCTGGGCTCGAGAAGCGCGTCGTCTATCACGACGAGTTGGTGGCATTGTTGCCGGCCGCGCATCCGCTGACGGTAAAGGAAAAGGTGACACTCGCCGACCTGGCGTCTGAGCCGTTTGTGTTGCTGGATGAGGGCGAACAGAGTCTGGTGCTCGATGCATTCGCAACGCATGGGCTGTCGCCGCACGTGACGAGTGAGGTGACCGACGACTATACCATCATGGCGATGGTGGAGGAAGGTCTAGGCGTGAGTATGCTGTATCGCCGCACCGTTGAGGGCATGCGGGCCGATATTCGCGTACGTCCCATCGTGCACGCCCCCTCGCGTGACGTGGTGGCGGCTTGGCGCAGCTGGGACACCATGCCCATCGCCACAAGGCGCTTTATCGACTATATGAGCTCACATATTGTCAATTAATGACTGGCGTGGCGTTGAGTGCGGTGTTTAGCGGGCTGTCGCTTTGGCTTGGGTGGCACGATAGGTGCGTGCGGGGTGGCAGAGCAATACCGCCACGACCATAAAGAACGCCGTGGTGCCCAGGCTGATGGGGTAGACCATCATGATGTTCGCAAAGGTGCGGAAGTGCGGGAACACGCAAAACACCCAATAGAAGCGGATGCCGCAGACGCAGATCATGGTGATGAGGGCGGGCGTGAGCGAGATACCAAAGCCGCGCAGGTAGCCTGACATGTTTTCGTAGAACATGCTAAAGGCGTACGCAGGGAAGATCGAGCACACGCGGATATAGCCGATCGAGACGATGTTGGGATCGCTGTTGAACAGCGACAAGATCTCGCGCCCCAGGCCGACAATAACGATAATCGTGGTGAGTGCAACGATACCGCCTTCGACCAGGCAGACCTTGAGTGTTTTGGTGCAGCGGTCGATCTGGCGGGCACCGTGGTTTTGTCCCACAAAGGTGGTACAAGCCTGGCTAAAGCTGTTGAGCAGGTTGTAGCACACGTACTCCAGGCTCATGGCGGCGCTCGATGCCGCCATGACCTCGGTGCCCAGGCTGTTGATGGCAGACTGGATGATGATGTTGGCGACGGCAAAGACGGCGCTCTGGATGCCGGCGGGCAGACCGATCTTGACGATGCGCTTGAGGGCGACGGGGTCGATAGCCAGGTCGCGTGGGGTGACGCGGACGACGGAGTCGGTCTTGAGCAGGCGGATAAAGAGCGTAGCGGCACTGACGGTGTAGGCGATGGCGGTGGCGATGGCGACGCCCGCGACGCCCCAGTGGAGTACGGGGACAAAGATGAGGTCCAAGCCAATGTTGAGGACGGTGGACACGGCAAGCGCCTGCAGCGGCATGCGGGTGATGCCGACGGAGCGGAAGATCGCGGCCTCAAAGTTGTAGAGCAAGATCGAGGGCAGGCTGAGCAAAAAGACGCGCAGGTAGAGCGAAGCGAGCGGCATGGTTTCGGCAGGAACGTTGAGCGCGGTGAGCATGGGCTCGGCAAAGATCTCGCCCAGCGCGATGACGACAAAGCCCACGAGCGCCATTAAAATCGAGGTATGGACGGCGCGTTTGACCATGTTTTGATCGTTGCGGCCGATAGCGTTGGCGATGACCACGTTGGAGCCAAGCGACATGCCAATAAACAGGTTGAGCATAAGACTGGTAAGCGGAACATTGGAGCCGACCGCCGCCATGGCGAGGGTTCCCTGGTCGCCCGAGAAGTTGCCGATGATGACCGTGGCGATGAGGTTCGACAGCTGCTCCAAGATGCTCGTGGCGGCCACGGGGAAGGCGAACAGGGGAATATTGCGCCACAGCGAACCGGTGGTCATGTCAATGTGCTTAGATGCGGTATCAGCCATACGCTCTCAATCTCTAATATGCTTTTCCGTGCTTATTTGCGCAGATGATGATACTCCTAATCGGCTAGTCGTTGGGGACGTTCTTAAACGACTAGTCGTTCAAGAACGTCCCAATGACTAGGTGGGGAAGGCGTGCGACAATGGTGGGCGTTGTGTTGTTCGCGCTAAGGAGTTGCCATGTTGTTGTGTCCCGTTTGCCATGAGCCGTTGGTGGACGACGAGCGCGGTGCTGCGTGCACGGGCGGACACCGGTTCGACCGAGCGCGCGAGGGCTATCTATATCTGCTGCGCTCGTCCAAGAGCGGTGACTCCATGGGTGATCCTAAGTCGCAGGCGCGCAGCCGTCGTGACTTTCTGAACCGCGGTTACTATGCGCCGTTGCGCGATGCGATGGTCGAGCTGGTGTGCAAACAGGTGTCTGGGCGTGCCGCGTCTATGAGCGGCCCCATGACGCTGCTCGATATATGCTGCGGCGAGGGTTACTACACCAGCGCCATGGGCGCGGTGCCGGGCGTGGACGCTTATGGCTTTGACCTGGGCAAAGAAATGGTACGTCTGGCCGCCAAGCGCGGCGATGCGACCTATTTCGTGGCCAACATGAAGGATATCCCCGTGGCCGATGGCGCCTTCGATATGGTGACCGAACTCTTTGCTCCCTTTAACGAGCGCGAATTTGCCCGCGTGCTGGCGCCAGAGGGCTCGCTCTACACCGTGGTGCCGGGCGCCCGTCATCTCTTTGGGCTCAAGGAGGTGCTCTACGACACGCCGTACCTTAACGATGAGAAGCTGCCGAAGACCACCGAGCTCGAGTTAGTCGGAACGCAGCGGGTGTCTGCGAATATTACGCTCCGGACGCAGGCCGACATTGAGGCGGTGTTCCAGATGACGCCGTACTACTACCGCACGCGCCCTGTCGACAAAGAGCGCCTGGCAAATTTGGACACCCTTCAAACCGACATCGACTTCATCATCGCCGAGTACCGCCACAGCTAACAACCTGCCAAAAAGGGACAGGTTTATTTTGGTAGGTTTTATCTGGGCAAACGTAAAGGGCCGACCGCGGAGATGCGCGATCGGCCCTTTTTAGCTGCTTGATAGCAGGGGCTATGGGAGACAGGTGCCTACAGGCGGTCCTTGTTCTCGGCCTTAACGGCGTGTGCCTGCTGAACAAAGAACAGGTCGTACACCACGATGACAAAGGCGCCAAAGTTGATGGCGTCGCCGCCAAACGCGGGAAGCGTGAGCACCGCTTGGGCAAGCGTGGCGATCGCGGCAACAATACCGAGCTTAAACGCGCCGTCCACCTGCGAAGGCTTGTTGGCGCCCTTGATACCGGCGACGCCTGCGGCAAGGTCGACGAGGCCCTTGGCGATAAGCACGACCGCCGCGAGCGTGGCGTACGAACCGTACGTGGAATCGAGACCGCCCGTGGCGATACCGACGCCGGCGGTGACGAGGCTGGCGATGCCCAAAACAAAGTAGATGAGAGCAAGGATTTTGAGAGTCTTGCGAGTGAAGCTCATGGCTGGTCCTTTCGATACGAGTACGCCAACTTGGCGCACCCAATGTGCTGCACATATGGTGAAGCACATTGTAGTTCAACGCGGCGATGCATGCGTTTGAAAGCGCATTGAGCCCGCGCAGCCAAACCCAACCTTTCAAAAAGGAAAGCTGGGCGTAAGTCAAATCGATGGCAGCGTATGCGCGGCGCTGCGATGATGGGTCCATGGTAAGAGCTGGTCTCAAGGAGGAGCCATGATGTACGGAGCAGGGCAAGTGCATGAGCCGCGGTCGTTGGGAAGGCGCATGGGTGATTCTGTGATCGCTGCCGTGTGCACGGGATTGATGGCGGTGCTTTGCATTGGGATGCTGTGGGCCATGTCACATGTGGGACAATAGCGGACGGTTGGGTGTCGTCATGAACGGCGCCCACGTATTCGTTTTGCTTGCTAAGGAGTACCCATGGGCGTCGTCGATCCCTTTTCTGTTGCTCGGGCCGCGGGGCTTGAGCTGACCGGGAAGCCCGAGGGCCTCACGCTCACCGACGGCACGATGGAGCTGCGTGCCGATTTTGGCCGCATGCTGCCGCGACTCAAGCAGGGCCGTCTGCAGCAAGAGCTGTTGGTGAAGGCTGCGCGCACAAAGGGCATCGAGCGACCATGGGCGATTGACGCTACGGCAGGCTTTGGCGAGGATTCGCTGCTGCTGGCGGCCGCGGGCTTTACCGTCGATCTGTATGAGCAGGATTGCGTGATCGCGGCACTCCTCAAGGATGCTTTGGATCGCGCGGCGGATGATCCGGCGCTTGCGACAGCCGTGGCGCGCATGCGCTTACATGCGGGCGAGGACAGTATTACCGGCCTTCGCCATACAGCTGAGCTGATCGGGCAGGACGAGCTCGCGGCTCCCGACGTGGTGTATCTGGACCCCATGTTTCCCGAGCGTACTAAAAGTGCGGCGGTCAAAAAGAAGTTCCAGCTCCTACATCATCTGGAACAGCCGTGCGCCGATGAGGAGACGCTGGTCGAAGCTGCGCTTGCGGTGCATCCGCGCAAGGTGGTTATCAAGCGACCGGTGAAGGGGCCGCTGCTTGCCGGCGTTAAGCCGAGCTATCAACTTGCGGGCAAGGCCGTTCGTTACGATGTTTTAGTGCCGTCGCGCCCGTAACTTGCGTGCGATTACCGGCGCTTCGCTAGCGCCGTGCCGATGCGGCGTCTATTTCCATGGGTGCGACGTCAGGTGCCATCCACCGCAGTATTCGCATTTGTAGCAGGCCAAACCACGCCGCCCGTGGTTTTCGCAGTCGGCCATAACTGCCTCGGCCTCGGCGCGCGTGTCGTAACGGTTTTTGCGCTCGCACGACTTGTAGCGCCAAGTCTCATCGCGCTCGGCGTCCAAGGCGTCGCGACGCTCGTCCTCGCGCGCAAACAGGTCGCTCATATCGCCGCCGGTGGCAGCGCCCAAAAACTCGCTTTTGGCCTTTGACCAGGCGGCTCGCTTTTTGCTTCCCATCTGCTTCGCGCCCCTCTTCAAACGCTGGTATCATTGCTCAATCAAAGTGATACCAATAAACGTGAGGCCGCCGCGTGATGATCAGAAAAACCCTCGATACCGACATTCCCGCCGTCATGGCTATCTACGACGCTGCCCGCGCCTTTATGCGCGCGCATGGCAACGCCACGCAATGGCCCGAGGGCACGCCTTCTGCCGAGCAACTGGCTGCCGATATCGCCGCCGGTGGTAGCTATGTGTGCGAAGTCGACGGCCGCGTGGTGGCGACGTTTGCCTTTTTACCGGGCCCGGACGAGTGCTATGACGTAATTGAGGATGGTCAATGGCGCAGCGACACTCCGTACGCCGTGCTGCACCGTGTGGCATCCGATGGCGCCGTACACGGTATCGCGGCCGCGATGTTTGCCTTTGCCAAAGAGCGTGCCGATCACCTGCGTATCGACACGCATCAGGACAACCTGCCCATGCAGGGTGCGAGCCTCAAGGCCGGGTTTAAGCGCGCCGGCATCGTCTATGTGTCCGACGGCACGGCGCGTGTCGCGTTCGATTGGCTGCGTGAGGCGTAAAAGCCGGGCCTCACGGCAACAATTCACTCGAACGACAAATGGCCCAAACGGGGGCAAATTTAGTTGATTGCGGCGCCTGGGGTGCTTGCCGTGTGGTTGATAATGCTGCGCCTACGCGACTATTCCTTGGGCAGCTCGCTTCCACAATGACAGCACTTGGTCGCGCCCTCGTGCACCTCTTCCAGGCAATAGGGGCAGACGGGCGCCGGCACGGCTTCCTCAGCGGTGGTGCCGGCCAGCTTATCGCCAATCTCCTGCGCCTTGTTAAACGCCTTGACGATGGCAAAGACGATGGCAGCGACAATTAAAAAGTTGATGCACGCGCTAATGAACGCTCCAAAGTCGATATTGGTTCCCGGCACCACCAGCCCCGAGATCTCGGTGGCGCTGCCGCCGGCAATCACGGAGATAAGCGGGTTGATGATGTTGTCGGTAAGCGAGGTCACGATGGCAGTGAATGCGCCGCCGATAATCACGCCGACGGCCATGTCTATCACGTTGCCGCGATTAATGAATTCCTTGAACTCGTTGAGCAATGCTTTCATGGTGGTTCCTCGCTGTTGTGAGGCTCGCGTTGTTACTGTCCCAGATGAACCAGGGCAGACAAAAAGGGGAGGTGCCGGCTTTCGCAAGGCGCGAACCTACGAAAATCGCCGCGCGGCAACGCGGGGCGATGAGCTCGGTCGGGGGATAGGGCCCGCTTCGCCCGCCGGCTCGTAAATTGTATCATCCAGTGTGGAGCGTGAACGCCCGTTGCCGCATGCGATGGGCTCGTAATAAGAGGAGAGCCATGTCGAAGCAAGCGGTCGTTGGAATCTTGGCGCATGTCGATGCCGGCAAGACCACGTTGGCCGAAGCCATGCTGTTCAACGCGGGTCGCATCCGCAAGCGCGGCCGCGTGGACGATGGCGATTCGCATCTGGACACTAACGCGATCGAGCGCGAGCGCGGCATTACGATCTTCTCGTCGCAGGCCGTACTCGATCATGGCGATACCCACGTCATGCTCGTGGATGCGCCGGGGCATGTCGATTTTTCTGCCGAGGCGGAGCGCACGCTGCGCGCGCTGGACTACGCGATTGTGGTTGTGGGCGCCAACGACGGCGTGCAAGGGCACACCGAAACCCTGTGGCGCCTGCTTGCGCGCTATGACATCCCGACGTTCATCTATATCAACAAAATCGATTTGGAGAATCCCGGCCGCGATGTTTTGCTGGCACAGCTCGGGCAGCGCCTTTCCGAAGGCTGCCTGGATGCCAACGAACTGCTGGCGGGCGGCGCCGTTCAGGAGGACGCTGCTGCGTTGGACGAGGCGGCGCTCGAGGAGTTTCTTGAAGCGGGCGAGCTTTCTGTCGCAACGCTGTCGCGCATGGTTGCCGAGCGCAAGCTTTTCCCCTGCTTTGCCGGCTCGGCGCTCAAGGACCAAGGCGTGGACGAGCTGCTGGATGGCATATGTGCGCTGATGCGCGAACAGGCATGGCGCCCGGAGTTTGCCGCGCGCGTCTACCGCGTGAGCCGCGGAGATCGCGGCGAGCGCTTGGCGTGGGTTAAAGTGACCGGCGGCACGCTGCATGCCAAGCAGATGATTGACGGACGTTCCGGTGCCGAGGCGTGGGAACAGAAGGTCGATCAGGTACGCATCTATAACGGCGAAAAGTATGAGCTTGCCCAAGAAGTTGCTGCTGGCGGTATTTGTGCCGTGACGGGTCTTGCGCACGTTCGCCCAGGGGACGCCCTGGGCGCGGAGCCTGCGGGCGATGCGCCCGTCATTGCGCCAGTCCTTACCTATACGGTGCTTCCGGGCGAACATGATGTCCATACGGTGTTCAAAGCATTGACTGAGCTGGCGGACGAAGATCCCATGCTCGGCGTAAGCTGGAATACGCATCTGGAGCAGATTCACCTGCAGTTGATGGGCGCCGTGCAACTCGAGATCGTGCAGCGGGTGTTGGCCGATCGTTTTGGCCTTTCGGTTGCGTTTGAGTCTGGCGGCATTCTCTATAAGGAGACTATTTCGCAGCCGGTCGAGGGCGTGGGCCACTTTGAGCCACTGCGCCACTATGCCGAGGTGCATCTGCGCCTGGAGCCGTTGCCGGCGGGCTCGGGCGTGCAGTTTGGCACCGTGACCTCGACCGACGAGCTCGATCTTAACTGGCAGCGTCTGGCGCTCACCAACGCCATGGAGCGCGATCATCTGGGTGCGCTGACCGGCTCGCCCATCACCGATGTGCGCATTACGCTCACGGGTGGCCGCGCGCATGCCAAACACACCGAGGGCGGCGATTTTCGCCAGGCCACGTACCGCGCGATTCGCCAGGGGCTCATACAGGCGCGTGAGGCCGGCGCGGCGGTGCTGTTGGAGCCGTGGTATCGCTTTGAGCTCGAGGTGCCGGGGGAGTGCGTGGGCCGGGCGCTCTCGGATGCCACGCGCATGGGTGCCGAGTACGAGCCGCCGACGATGGCGGGAGACCGGGCGAAGCTTGTGGGTCGCGTGCCGGCATCTGAGGTGCAGGATTACGCGCTGGAGGTGGCTGCCTACACGAGTGGTCGTGGGCATCTGTACCTGGAGTTCGCCGGCTATGCGCCTTGCCATGATGCCGAGTGCGTAATCGAGACGGCCGCCTATGAGCCCGAGGCCGATCTGCCCAACACGCCCGACTCGGTCTTTTGCTCTCACGGCACCGGCTACACGGTCAAATGGTACGACGTACCCGCCGCAGCTCATGTAAAGGTCGATCCCGCCACCTTCCGCCCCTGGCGAGCGGCGGACGCCGAGTTTTTCGGCCATAGGTGATAGAGGGTCAGTCTCTTTGCCGCATCCTGTTGGTATAACTCGGTATAAGTTGGTATAACTGTTACCAGGGTTTGCCAATCTGAGGAGGCCGACATGAATCCAAATCCCTTTAAGCCCACGGCTGGCAAGCGGCCTCCGATACTCATCGGTCGCGAGTCGGTCATCGAGGATTTTGAGGAAGGGCTCGATAACGGCGCCGGAGCGCCGGGTAGGCTCATGCTCATTACGGGAAATCGCGGCTGCGGCAAGACGGTTCTCCTGCGGGAGCTGCAACGTCTAGCCAATGAGCGCGGATGGGCGGTTGTCTCCGATTCCGCTTCGCTTGGCTTATGCGACCGATTGGCCGACGCGCTTCGCTCGAATAAGCCCGTTGTGACGTCAATGGAGTTCGGTCCGTCGTTTGGCCGGATGTCGGTCGAGGCGGCGCGGGCAAAGGGCGAAACGTTGCGAGGGCTGGTCAACGAGCGCCTCAAGAAGCTCGGTCCAGGCAAGGGCATACTGTTTGCGATTGACGAGGCGCAATCGGCGTCTATCGAGGAACTGGCGGCTCTTGCCGTTCTCTATCAGCAGGTGCTCGGAGACCAGGATGCTACGGGCTTGCCCGATAGCGAGCAGCGCGGCCTTGCGCTGGTGTTCGCCGGCTTACCCAGTATGGTTGACGATCTGCTCGAAGAGCCGAGCGTAACGTTTTTACGGCGTGCCCAGCAGCGTACGTTGGGGGCGATATCCTTGCCCAAGGTGCGCGATTCGTATATCCAGACGGTCAAGGACGCTGGTCTTTACGTGGACGCGGGGACGGCGGACCTTGCGGCGCGCAAGAGCATGGGGCATCCCTATATGGTTCAGCTGGTGGGATATTACATGTGGCGCTCTGCCGTCCGGCGTGGCTCGCAGGTCATCGAAAGGTGCGATGTCGAGGCTGGCCATACGGATGCCGTCTCCGAGTTCTACGAAGCGGTCGACGCGCCCCTGTATTACGGGCTGCGCAGTCCACAGCGCCTCTTTATCGAGGCCATGGCGGTTGACGAGGGCAAACCGACGCGCATGGCGGATGTCATTGAGCGCTGCGATCGCACCCAGAGCTGGGCGAGTAAATATCGCGCAAGCCTGATTCGCGAGCGCGTCATCGGGGCTGCCGGATACGGTCTCGTCCGGTTTACCGTGCCCATGCTGGGCGAGTACATCCGCGATCGAGTTTTATGGCATGAGTAGGGTGATAAAGGTGACGGAACAGAAGATGAGCCCGCAGGCTATCGAGGTGCGTGGCGCGCGCGTGCACAACCTCAAAGACATCGATATCGATATTCCACTGGGAAGGCTTGTGGGCATTGCCGGCGTGTCGGGCTCGGGCAAGAGTTCGCTGGCGCTGGGGGTTCTTTATGCCGAGGGCTCGCGTCGCTATCTTGAGGCACTCAGCACCTATACCCGCCGTCGTCTGACGCAGGCCGAACACGCCCAGGTGGACGAGGTTCTGCACGTGCCGGCGGCGCTCGCATTGCATCAACGCCCCAGCGTGCCGGGCGTGCGCTCGACCTTTGGTACCATGACCGAGCTCAACAACAGCCTGCGTCTGCTCTTTAGCCGTTGCGCCCATCACGTGTGCCCGCATTGCGGGGCGCGTGTGGAGCCGAGCCTTAACGTAGCTGCGGGCCTGTCGCTCACGTGCCCTGCATGCGGTCGTGAGTTCTACGCGCCGAGCGCCGAGGACCTTGCGTTTAACAGCGGTGGTGCGTGCCCTACCTGTGGCGGCACCGGTGTCATGCGCGAGGTGGACGAGGCGAGCCTGGTGCCAGATGAGTCAAAGACCATCAACGAGGGCGCAGTCCTTCCCTGGGGCACGCTCATGTGGGATCTGATGAAGCAGGTGGCAGGCGAGATGGGCGTACGCACCGACGTGCCGTTTAGCCAACTCACGCCTCAAGAGCGCGACATCGTGTTTCATGGTCCGGCGGTTAAGAAGCACATTCTCTACGTTCCCAAAAACGGCGAGGGCGCCACGCCGCTCGACTTCACCTATTACAACGCCGTCTATACCGTCGAGAATGCGCTCGCCAAGGTCAAGGACGATAAGGGCTTAAAACGCGTTGCGCGCTTTTTGCGCGAGGGAGCATGCCGCGATTGCGGCGGCACGCGTCTCTCCGAGGCTGCGCGCCAGCCCCAGGTGCGCGGTATCAATCTGGCGCAAGCAGCGGCCATGACGCTGGGTGAGGCGATTGAGTGGGTGCGCGGGGTGCCTACGTCCTTGCCGGCCGAGATGCGGCCCATGGCGACGGATATCTGCGATTCGTTTTTGAGTGCGGCCCGTCGTCTGGTCGACCTGGGTCTCGATTACCTTTCGCTCGATCGCGCCGGCGCCACGCTCTCCACGGGTGAGCGCCAGCGTGTGCAGCTCGCCCGCGTGGTGCGCAACCGATCGACGGGTGTGCTTTATGTGCTGGACGAGCCTTCGATCGGCTTGCATCCTGCCAATGTCGACGGCTTGGTGGGCGTGATGCGCGATCTGGTGGATGACGGCAACACCGTGGTTGTTGTCGACCACGACACGCGCGTACTGGCGGAAGCCGACTATCTGGTCGAGATGGGCCCCGTTGCCGGAGCGGGCGGCGGTAATGTGATCGCCGCTGGTACGGTGGACGAGGTCGAACAATCGCAGGGCAGCCGCATCGCCCCGTTTTTGCGCGCAGAGTCCAAGCGCTTGCGTCCGCAGGTGACTGACGACGAGATGTTCGACCAGGGCCATATCCGCATGGCAACCGATGCCATCCATACCGTCAAGCCACTCGAAGTCGATATCCCGCGCGGTCGCTTGGTTGCGGTGACGGGCGTTTCGGGCTCGGGTAAGACGACGTTGGTGCTCGAGACGCTCATTCCGGCACTCAAGGCGCAGGCAGCCGGCGAGCGCCTGCCGGGGCACGTGCGTTGGGTCGATGCCGAGGGCATTGCCCGCGCAAATCTGATTGACGCTACGCCCATCGGCGCCAACGTGCGCTCGACGGTGGCGACTTATGCCGACATCCATGATGAGCTGCGCCGCGCCTTCGCCCGTACGCCCGAGGCCAAGGCGGCCGGCTACAAGGCGGGCGCCTTTAGCTACAACACTGGCGCCTTGCGTTGCCCTACGTGCGATGGCACGGGTTCGATATCGCTCGACGTGCAGTTTTTGCCCGATGTCGAGATCGTCTGCCCGGCATGTCGCGGCTCGCGTTATGCGGATGCGGCTTCGCATATCCATCGCGAGGGCAAGGACGGGAGCTTGCTTACGTTGCCGCAGCTCATGGACATGAGTGTGGACGAGGCCCTCGACGCCACGGTGGGACTCAAGAAGGTTCAGGCGCGCTTGCAGACCTTGCACGACCTGGGCTTGGGCTATCTCACGCTCGGTGAGCCCACGCCGGCGCTCTCGGGCGGCGAGGCACAGCGTCTTAAGCTTGCGAGCGAGATGGGCCGCGTGCAGGATGATGCCGCGTTTGTGTTTGACGAGCCCACGATCGGCCTGCATCCGCTCGATGTTCAGGTGTTGCTGAGTGTGTTCGACGGCCTCGTTGCCAAGGGCGCCACAGTTGTCGTGATCGAGCACGACCTCGACCTTATCCGTAACGCCGATTATGTGATCGACATGGGCCCGGGCGGTGGCGATGCCGGCGGGCAAATCGTCTGCGCCGGCACGCCGGGCGACATCGCAGCCTGCTCCAAGAGCATTACCGGTCGCTACCTATAACCGAATGTGACAAAGGGACAGCCTCTTTGTCACATTCCCGGAAAGCCTGTTTGGCGCAGGGCCTCGTAGAGGACGATGGCGGCGCTGTTGGAGAGGTTGAGTGCGCTGATGCGGTAGTCGTCCGGGTTGACGAAGTTGCCGCAGATGTCCTGTTGAAGGATGGCCTCGTGGCTGTCCTCGGTATGTCCGAGCGATTCCTCGTGGGCTTCCCAAGCCTCGGCGTTATCGAGTGAGTCACAATCGCGCAGCATGGGGATACGCTCGCAACGCTCGGGCGCCGCGGCAAGCAGTGGCTCGGGAATGCCCGAGCTCTCGCTGCCAAAGACCAAGTAGTCACCATCGCGGTAGGTGCTTTGCGCATAGGTGCGGCGTGCCTTTTTGGTCAGCAGATGCAGGCGACCATCGGCGGGGGAGAGATCGTTGCGCGCAAGGAAATCCTCCCAGCCGGCATAGGTCGTCACGTCCAAGTTTTGCCAGTAGCCCAGACCGGCGCGACGTACCGTCTTGTCGTCGAGCGAAAACCCCAGCGGCTCCACCAGATGCAGGCGGGCGCCGGTGACCACGCAGGTGCGGCCGATATTGCCCGTATTGGCCGGAATCTCGGGCGCATACAGCACAATGTTGAACATGAATCTCCTTGGCTCAGAACGAAAAACCACCACGAAGTTAACCTTCGTGGTGGTTTGGCGGTTACGTAGACAGAAAAATGCCCGCTTGGATAAACCTAGGCGCGGTGCCAGTCGGTCAGGCAGGCATCGAGGGAAGCGATGAGCGCATCCTTGTCCATGTGACGGCCGATGATGCACAGACTCGTCATGCGGTCGCCCGTCTCGTCGTCCCAAATCTGCATGATCTCGGGGTTCTCGTCGATGATCTTCTGCTTCTCGCCTTCGGGCGCCGAGTCGACAAACAGGCCGTTCTCCATCAGGCGCATCTGGTGGCCGGCCTGCTCAAACATGTAGCACATGTCCGGATCGCCGGTCTGCCACAGCGGACCCTTGACGCGAATGACCTCGTCGGGCCACTCCTGCTCAACAAAATCGGTGAACTTCTGCAGGTCAAACGGCTTGCGGCGCGAGTACACAAAGGTCTCGATGTCGTACTCGAGCACCTCGGGGTCGTCGTGCTCCTCGGGATGCTCCATGGCCTCGATCCAGGCGGCGGAGTTGTAGGCGCGCATAAAGTCGAAGCGGTCGGTGTCGAGCAGCTCCTCCATGGGGACCTCGCCGTTTTGAGCCTCGACAATTACGGCGTCCTTCTGCAGGCTGCGCACGATGGCCTTGAGCTCGGCGATCTGCTCGGGCGTCACGGTATCGGTCTTGTTGAGGATGAGCGTGGAGCAGAACTCGATCTGCTGGATGAGCAGGCTCTCGATGTCGTCCTCGTCGATATCCTCGGCCAGTAGGTCGCGACCGCCGTTGAACTCGTCGTACATGCGGGCGCAGTCGACCACGGCCACGATGTTGTCGAGCGCGAGCTTAGGCTCGCCGCCCACCTTGGCCTCGTCGCAGAAGCTCGAGATGGTGTAGGCGATGGGGATGGGCTCGCAAATGCCCGAGGCCTCGATGATGATGTAATCGAAGTTGCCCGAATCGGCGATGCCCTGCAGCTGGTTGGCCAGGTCATCCGAAAGCGTGCAGCAGATGCAGCCGTTGGTGAGCGGGATGAGGTCGTCGGTCTCGGAAAGGCCGCCGTCGGCGATAAGGCTGGCGTCCACATTGATCTCGCCGATATCGTTGACGATCACGGCGGCGCGGATACCGCCGTCGTTAGCGAGGATGTGGTTGAGCAGCGTGGTCTTGCCGGCACCGAGGTATCCGGTAAGCATGATGATCTTCACGGGTTTGTTGGGCATGTGCCCTCCTTTGTTAGACATGGCTTACAGTTGAATCTTATGCCAAACGCCTGCTCTTATACCCACGCGCCGGCAAATAACACAAGCTACTCCCAGGCTCCCCATACATCGGGGCAATAACCGACGGTGGCCTTTTTGCCGTTGCGCACGATGGGTTCGGCCAAGACCTGCTGGTTCTCGAGCAGCTTGTCGAAGCGCTGACTGGGGGTAAGGTGCTGGATGAGCGCGAGCGTTTCCTCGTCCTTGGCTTTGGGGTTGAGCAGCTTGTCGATGCCGCCGACCGCTTGCATCACGCTCGTGAGCTCGCCCTTGCTCATCTCCTTTTCCTTAAGGTCGATAAACTGCACCTTAATGCGGCGCTCCTTAAAATAACGCTGCGCCTTCTTGGTGTCGAAGGACTTCTTGGTGCCAAAAATCTGCACGTTCATGTATTTGTTCCGCCGTTCTACCTGATGAAGTTGGTCGTTGCGCGATCTGCCTCGGGTGCGTTGATGCCGGCGGCCTGTCCTGCCTCGATACAGCGCAGGAGCCAGGCCATGTTTTTGCCGATGTTTCGCATGGTGGCAAGGCCCTCGGCATCCCCATCGGCGTCGCCGGGCACGCGGCCAAACACGTTGTTCCAGTACGTGGAGGCGACCACGGGCATCTGGTTGATGGTGAAGTACTTGTTGAGCACATCGAAGGTGGTCGATGTACCGCCGCGACGGGCGACGGCGACGGCAGCGCCCGGCTTGTGTGCAAAGGCTTTGCCTCCGGCATAGAAGGCGCGATCGAGGGCCGAGAGGATGCGCCCGCTGGGGTGCGCATAGTAGACGGGCGAGCCGAAGACAAAGCCGTCTGCCTGCTCGGCGGCAGCGATGAGCTCGTTCACCACGTCATCGTCAAAGGTGCAGCGACCGCCAAGTTTGCCACACTGGCCGCAACCGATGCAATCGCGAATGGGCTTGGCGCCCAGCTGAAACACCTCGGTATCAATGCCTTCGGCATTGAGTTGCTCAGCGACCTCGGCGAGTGCGCGGGCGGTGTTGCCGTTTGCCTTGGGGCTGCCATTGACCAAAAGAACCTTCATCACAAACTCCCTCTGCTGTCGGTGACTTCTGCGGAGGATTATCGCACGAGAGGGTAGATGGCGTGGGGCGCGATGTGAAACGGCTTGTGTTTCACATCGCGCCCCACGACGCTAGTCCAACTTGGTGCCCGGTACTTGCGGTGCCTCTTTAAGCAACGCTTTGAGCTCGTTCAAAATGGAAACGGGCTGTCGATCGACAGCGTCCAGATGAAGCGTCGCCACACGAATGGGTGGCTGATATTCAAGCGAGCCGATGAGCACGGGGGAACCCAGGAACCGCTCGATTTCGTCTGCGATCGAGTCGGTCTCTTCGGGATCAAAGTCGTCGAAAATCGCCACGAATGTCGGCCCCGTCGAGCGGAACAGGCGACCCTTGCCGCGCGAGCAATCCGTGAGGCAGGCGGCGCTTTCGGCGAGCACGCGGTCGCCTGCATCGAATCCAAAGCGGGCATTGACTTCGGCGATATCGTCGACCTTAATGGCAATAAAGCCTGCCTCGCGCGCCACGCGACGCATTTCGCCAATGGCGTTGACCAGGGCATGGACATCGCCCAGGCCCGTTACCGAGTCGGTCGTATCAGCTAGGCTTCGGTTGACGATAATGCCCACATACATGCTGGGCTCGGTATCGGTGCCGTCCAAGCGGTAGCCCGTGCAGTCGCAAAGCACGTATTTTCCGGGGGCATCCATCACGCGGTACTGCATGTAGTGGAAGTGCCATGTGCCGTTTATCACCATATCGAGCTCGGCGCGTACGTTGTCGCGGTCCTCGGGATGAACGCGGGCAAGCCACATATCGACCGAGTTAAAAGGGTGCTGGGAAGGCAGGTCAAAATCGCGCACGGCGTTGACCGACCATTGCGATTCTCCCGTATCGAGGTTAAGGATGAACGGATAGCGCGTCTCGGAGCTCATGGAGATCGCTTGAAACACTCGGTCGTTGCAGGGAAGCTGATCGACGATTGGGCGTTGCGGCGCATCATTGTCTTTCGGTTGCTGCACACGATGCATAAGCTTATAGCGATACATCTTGCGATCGGCATCCATCGTCATCTGGCGACGCGTGTCGCCGGCAAGTGGATCGACGCGCGAGCAGCCAAAGCTAAAACTGCCGATCATGGGCGCCTTGCCGCCTGAGCTCGCCTCGATCAGCCCGGCACGTACCTGCTCCAAGCGCTGCTCGAGTTCAGCCTCGTTTGCGGAGGGCGAGATGAGCACAAACTCGTCTCCACCGATACGGAACAGCATCTCATCGTGCTCCATGGTTTCGGAGAGCGTGCGGCAGATGCTCAGAATATAGCGATTGCCTTCGGCGTGGCCAAACCTATCATTGCAATGTTTGAGATGGTCGATGTCAATATAGGCGCAGGTAAAGGGGTCGCCTTTGCGCCAGAGCTGCTCGACGTGACGGTCGAATCCGTTGCGGTTGCCCAAGTTGGTGAGCGGGTCGATATGGGCGTTGCTCTCAAGCAGCCGGCGCTCTTGTTGCAGGATGGCATGCGTCTTTTGCAGCTGCTCACCAACGGCGCGTAGCCCAGCGGGCAGCGCGGCAACATCGAGTTCGGCGGTCGAGACGCCATTCGCAAGTCGCTGAAGATAGGCAATAATCGATTGCTCGCCCAGGCGATATGACTCGTTCATGATGGATACCCTCCTTGGACGGAACAGCGGTTTGTAGCATATCCCCAATTCGGTTTGAATTGGGGATATAAGTTGGCTAATGGAGGCAAATCCCCCCGCTCGGCGGTGGCGTTTTGCGCGCGAGCGTATCAGTTGTTATTGCCACCATCGAGCAATGCCTCAAAATCCTTCGCCGGCATGGGACGGTAGTAGAGGAAGCCCTGAGCGTAGCGGGCGCCCATTTGTCGTAGCATGTTTGCCTGCTCATTTGTCTCGACGCCTTCAACCACGACGGGCAGATGGAGCGACTGCGCCATTTCGAGCATCGATGAAATGATTTGCGTGCTGCGGCCTTGATCGCGGTCGGTGGGCACAATCTGCCAAATGTGCTTGTCGAGCGTCACCATAAAGCCGCTTTCCTCGAGTGCGGGGATATGGGTGCACATGCTGTGGGCGGCTATTATTCGACAGGCGGTAGCGCGACGATGCGATGTTCGATAAAAATGCGACTGGGACGATATATGTTGACGGGTATACTTGTCCCGGTTTAAAACGCAGGAACGGAGATGGTCGCATGGCACAGTCAAATATGACGCGCACGGTGGGGCTGGCGCTCGAGGGAGGCGGCTACCGCGGTATGTATACGGCGGGCGTGCTCGACGTTTGGATGGAGCACGGTTTGACCTGCGACCATATGGTGGGCGTCTCGGCGGGCGCGGCATTTGGCTACAACTTTAAATCGCGCCAGATCGGCCGCGCCATTCGCTATAACAAGGCCTATTGCGCCGACAAGCGCTATGCGAGCGTGACCAGCTGGCTGCGAACCGGCGATATGTTCAATGCCGACTTTGCTTATCACGAGGTGCCTATCGAGCGCGATCCCATCGACTTGGAGGCGTATCGCGCCTGCCCCATGCGATTTACGTGCGTGTGTACCGATATCGAGACGGGCAAGGCCGTCTACCACGACCTGCCGTATGGCGACGAGCGCGATATCGAGTGGATCCGGGCGTCGTCGGCAATTCCCGTGGCGACGCGTCCTGTCGCCATTGAGGGCCGCAAGTACCTGGATGGCGGCGTGGCTGATTCTATTCCCAGTGCATGGCTGTTTGCTCAGGGGTATGACCGCAATATCGTGGTGCTCACGCAGCCGGCGGGCTTTGTGAAGCGGCCCAACAGCGTGATGCCTATGCTGCGTCGCGTGTTCCGTCACTATCCGGAGTTTGTCGCAGCGCTTGAGCATCGGCATGAGGTCTACAATGCCACGCTCGATGATTTGGCACGTCGTGAGGCCGCCGGCGAGATCTTTGTGGTGCGGCCGAGCGAATCGGTGAAAGTGCCGTCGCTGTGCCGCGAGCCCGATGAGCTCGAGCGCATCTATCAGATTGGTCGTCGCGATGCTGAGGCGACCTTGCCGGCACTGGAGACATATCTGGCAGGGTAGAGGCCGCTGCCGCCATCTCGGCGGAAAGCGCATCCCGGAATGGAGGTCCAAACTGGGATGCGCTTTCCATTGCTGAAGATGTGAGGCTGCGGATCAGCTGCTCGGCTTATGCCTATGCCTGCTGCCAAGTGTCGACGAGCTCCTTGGCCGCGGCGTAGGGGTCATCGGTGCTGCAGACGGCACTCACCACAAAGAAGCCGTCGACGCCGGTGGCCTTGAGCTGCGGCAGGTCGGCCGTCTTGACGCCGCCGCCCACCACGATGGGCACGGGGCTTGCCGCGTGGAGTGCGGCCAGGTCCTCAAAGCTCTTGGTGATGATAGAGCCGTCGGCCGCGCGTCCGCAGTCGCGCTTGGTCTCGGTCTCGTGGAGCGGGCCGATGCCCAGGTAGTCGACCAGGCTCATGTCGGCGGTCTTGACGTACTCGAGCATCTCCTCGCAACGGGCCGAAAGGCCCACAATGGCATCGGGGCCCAGCAGCTTGCGGCAGACCTCGACGGGAATGTCGCTCTGGCCTACGTGCACGCCGTCGACGGCAATGCCCTGCTCGCGCGCGGCGAGTACACAGTCCAGACGGTCGTCGATTAACAGGGCGACCTGACCGGTCTTGCCAGCCTGTGCGATTGCCTGCGCGGCGTCGCCGGTCAGTGCAATGATCTCGCGGGCGCTTGCCACCTTGGAGCGCACCTGGATACAGGTAAAGCCTGCGTCGAGCGCCTGGGCCACCACATCGCCCACGGGGCGCCCGAGGGTGTTTTCGGGGCCGAGTACCAGATAGGCCGAGATATCAAGGTTGTCGCGGATGCTCATCGTGCTTCCTCCTGCTTCTTGATCTGTGCTTCCATGCGCTCGAGCTTGCCGGTCATGGTGTCGGTAAATCCGGGCCGAATATCGGCTTTGAGCACGACTTCGGTGCGGATTCCCTTGCTCGCCAACACAAAGGTTGCGTCGCGCACGACCTGCATGACCTCGTCCCAGTCGCCCTCGATCTCGGTGAACATCGAGGTGGTGCGGTTGGGAAGGCCGCTCTCGCGTATGACGCGCACGACCTCGGCGACCTCGGCGGACAGCTCGTCGCCGGTGCCGCACGGGGCGATGGCCACGGCGATGAGCGTGTTCATTCCGGCATTGGTTGCGGGCTCGGACATGGCTTACGCCTCCTCGAGCTCGAGCTGGTTGTTGGCGATGTCCTGGGCGCTCGCGCGGTAGAGCTCGTCGATAAAGGCGACCTTAAAGCTTGCCGGGGCGTCGGCGACAGCGGCGGCACGCGTGCCGGCAACGTTGTAGACCGCGGTGCCGCAGATGGCTGCCGTAAACGGGTCGGCGGCGCAGGCATACACGGCCAGCACGCCGCCCTGCGAGCAGCCGCAACCGGTGATCTTGGACATGAGCGGGCTGCCGCCGTGGGACTTGGCCACGGTTGTGCCATCGGTAATCAGGTCGACTTCGCCCGAGACCACAACGGCGCCGCCGGTGTAGCGGGCGAGCGCCACGGCGGCATCGCGGGCAGCGTCTACCGTGTCGGTGGTATCGACACCGCGCACGCGGCTCAGATCGGCCGCCTCGCCCTCAAGACCCCACAGGCCGGCGAGCGCGATGATCTCGGAGGCGTTGCCGCGCACGATGGCGGGCTTGTACTGCTTGAGTTCGTTTACCAACTGGGTGCGCAGGCTACCGATGCCCAGGCCCACCGGATCGAGCACCCAGGGCTTGCCGGCGTCGTGTGCCGCCTTGGCCGCGCGGGGAATTGTCTGCTCGTAGATGGGGAAGAGCGTGCCCATGTTGAGATAGATGGCGCCGCCGCCGGCAACGAGCGCCTCGCCCTCGTCGGGCAGATAGACCATGGCGGCCGAACCGCCCACGGCGAGCTGCGCGTTGGCGACAAAGTCAATCGTCACCGTGTTGGTGATGGAGCCGGCCATTGGATTGGTGGCGCGAATCTCCTCCACGGCCTTGACCATATGTTGCTTAAGCTGTTCCGAATCAATCACTGCACATGCCTCCTTGGCATAGAAAAGGGGCGCTGTGCATAGACAGCGCCCCTGTAAAGGCGGCATGCTCCCTACGCCAGCATTAACTGACAGGTTCAAAGGATTGGGCCCCATGCCCTCTCAGCCTTGTGGTTTGCACCGCCGGCACTCCCGCATCGAATCTGTTGTTCCCTATACTAACGCACCTGCCAAAATGGGACAGGTTTATTTTGGCAGGTCGTTACAATAGGTAGGACCGATACGAATGGGGACCTCATGATCAAACTTGTGCTGACCGATATGGACGATACGCTGATTCCGGCCGGGCATGACGGCGCCAGCGACTACGCCATTGAGGGCATTCATGCCATGCAGGCGGCGGGTCTGCACTTTGGCCCGGTTTCGGGTCGCCAGCCGTCCGCGATGGGCTGGATGTTCAAAAATCGTTCCGAGTGTTTTTCGACTGGCGCGTTCTGTAACGGCCAGGTGATTTTTGTCGGCGGCGAAGTAGTCGCCTCGCGCGCAATCGACAACGATGCTCTGATGCGTTTGGCCGACTATCTGGAGCAAGAGACCGACGATACCTATCTAAAGGTCTACAGCCTGGGTGACGACTTTTGGGATAACGATGCCTATTGCGTGACGAGCGACCCCGAGCGCGTGCGTCGCGCCATGGAGTCGGGCGGCAACGCATGGCTCAAAGGCGAAGAGGCTCCGTGCCATCCCGTTGTCGACGACGCGCCGGTGTTCAAGGCGAATATCTGGAGCGCCCGCTCGCGTGAGGAGCTCGCGGAGCTACGTGAGCGCGTTGCCGCTGAGGTACCGGAGCTCTCACTCGTGTTTCCCAACAATCGTGTGCGCCTGTTCGACATCCTTCCAGCAGGTTGGGACAAGGGTTGCGCCGCGCTGGAGCTGGCGCGCGCTTTGGACCTGACGCTCGACGAGGTGGCCGTATTCGGTGATTCCGATAACGATCTGCCCATGATCGATGCCGTTCCCAACTCCGTTGCAGTCGCCAATGCCAACGAGGCCGTCACGGCTGCCGCACGCTGGCATATCGGCGCTGCAGCAGACGATGCAGTTGCCGGGGCTCTGCATCAGATTGCTGCCTGTGCGGCAACAGGGGAGATGCCGCCGTTTATGCGTCAAGTGAGCACGACGGGTTTCGACGTCACGAACGTCTAGGGAGGGCGCTATGAAGCTTCAGCAGCTCAGATATGTCGTCAAAGTTGCCGAATGCGGCAGCATCACCGAGGCCTCGCGCCGGCTCTTTGTGTCGCAGCCTTCGATTACCGCGTCGATTCGCGATCTCGAAAACGAGATGGGTGTGCACATCTTTGAGCGCACCAACAAGGGCGTCATTGTGTCCGAGGAAGGCGAGACCTTCTTGGGCTATGCGCGCCAGGTACTCGACCAGGCCGACCTGCTCGAGGGCAAGTACAAGGGCGCATCCGAGCAGGTGCCGCACTTTAGTGTGAGCTGCCAGCATTATTCCTTTGCCGTCAACGCGTTTGTCGACGTGATCCGCGAGTTCGATGCCGCGCGCTACGACTTTACCCTGCGCGAGGAACAGACCCACGAGATTATCGAGGATGTCGCGCACATGAAAAGCGAGCTGGGCATCCTATATCTGTCCGAGCACAACCGCGAGGTCATCGAGCGCATGCTGGTGGCCAACGAGCTCGTGTTCGAAGGACTCTTCTGCGCCACGCCGCATGTCTTCGTCTGCGCCGACCATCCGCTGGCGGACCGCTCCAGCGTGACGCTCGAGGATCTGGAAGACTACCCGTTCCTGTCCTACGAGCAGGGCAGCTACAACTCGTTTTACTATTCCGAGGAGCTGACCTCGACGTTCGAGCGTCGCAAAAATATCCGCGTGCGCGACCGTGCGACGTTGTTCAATTTGGCCATGGGCCTCAACGGCTACACGGTATGCTCGGGCGTGATCAGCCACGAGCTCAACGGCCCCGGCATTATCTCGATTCCGCTCGACGTGGACGAGTACATGGAGATTGGCATCATCACGCGCAAGAACACGACGCTTACGCGCTACGGTCGGGCCTATATCGACGCGATTCGTCAGCATATCTAGGCTGCTGTGCTCCGCACGGTTCAAGTCTCTTTATGACAGTCCAGACTGATATAGGAAACATCTATATCAAACTGTTATAAACGTATATTTTACGATGGTCATATGAGCGCTCATACTCTGTCCCAGTAAAGCAACCAATGCAAAGGGAGATATCTATGAGCACTTCGATTCAACCGAACGCGCCGTTTCGCGCCGATATCGTCGGCAGCTTTCTTCGTCCGCAGGCTGTAAAGGACGCCCGTGCCGCCTATGTCGCGGGTAAACTCGACGCTTCCGGCCTTAAGGCCGTCGAGGACGATGCCATTCGCGATTTGGTGGCCAAGCAGAAGGCCGCCGGCCTGCAGGTGATCACCGATGGCGAGTTCCGCCGCAGCTACTGGCACCTCGATTTTATGTGGGGCCTTAACGGCATTGAGCGCCGCACCTCACGCACGGGTTATATGTTCCATGACGAGGAGACGACGGCCGACACCGCCGTGGTTACCGGTCCCATTAGCGGCGAGAACCACCCGTTCGTCGAGCATTTTAAGTTCGTCAAGGCGCTTGAGGAGGAGGGCCAGGTCGCACGCCAGACCATTCCGGCGCCGATCCAGACGTTCTCTGAGGTCACGCTCGATCGCTGCGATGGCCAGCAGGAGAGCCTGCGCGCTGTCTATAAGACCGATGAGGAACTTGCCGACGCCATTGCAGCCGCTTATCGCACGGTGATCGCCGACCTGTACGCAGCAGGCTGCCGCAACATCCAGTTTGATGACTGCACCTGGGGCATCTACTGCGATACCGATTTTGTCGCCAAAACCGGCATGAGCCCGGTCGACCTGCAAAAGGTAAGCGAGCTGGGCGTGGCGCTCAACAACGCCGCCATCGAGGGCAAGCCCGACGATTTGGTCATCAACACGCACGTGTGCCGCGGCAACTACCACTCCACCTACGCTTTTGAAGGCGGCTACGACCCTATCGCTCCGTATCTGTTCGCACATGAGAATGTCGATGCGTTCTATCTGGAGTTCGACACGCCGCGCGCCGGCGGCTTTGAGCCACTCAAGTACGTCGCTCCCGGCAAGAAGGTCGTGCTGGGCTTGGTAACCACCAAGGCGGCAGAGCTCGAGAACGAGGATGTTATCGTCGAGCGCATCCGCGAAGCCGCTAAGTACGTGCCGCTCGAGAATCTGTACCTGTCGCCCCAGTGCGGCTTTGCCAGCTGCGAGATTGGCAACAAGCTGACCGAGGACGAGCAATGGGCGAAGATCGCGCTGGTCAAGCGCATTGCCGAGCGCGTTTGGAAGTAACGCTAGCGTTTGCAGGTGGCGGCGCGTGCGAGGCATTGCGTATCGCGTACAATGGTTCGGATCGTATCGTTCGGGCAGGTTATCCGATATGCCTGATCGCCCTTCCATTTTTTGAAAGGACTCTCATGTCCCGGTCTTCGACGCCCGCCGTCACCGATGCCATCTACGATGCATCGTCGCTCGGCCGCCCGCGCATGTTTGTGTTGGGTTTGCAACACATGTTTGCGATGTTCGGAGCCACGGTGCTCGTGCCCGTGCTCACCGGCCTTTCCGTTTCGACGACGCTTCTGTTCGCCGGCATCGGCACGCTGCTGTTTCATTTTCTATCGCGCGGTAAGGTGCCCGCGTTCCT
Organism: Collinsella aerofaciens; assembly: GCF_015670795.1. Taxonomy (GTDB): domain Bacteria; phylum Actinomycetota; class Coriobacteriia; order Coriobacteriales; family Coriobacteriaceae; genus Collinsella; species Collinsella aerofaciens_Q. Next base: position 44,143 of record NZ_JADPCJ010000011.1, read on the forward strand.
GGGCTCGTCGTTTGCCTTTATCGCGGGTTATGCCGCCGTTGCGCCCAACGGCGAGGCCGAGCTTTTGCCCTACGCTTGCCTGGGCGTTGTCTGCGCCGGCCTGCTCTATCCGGTGCTGGCAGCGCTGTTCCGCGCATTTGGCGCCAAGCGTGTCATGCACTTCTTCCCGCCGGTGGTGACCGGCCCCATCGTCATTTCCATCGGCCTGATCTTGGCAAGCTCTGCTATCGCCAACTGCCAGACCAACTGGCTTGTTGCCGTTGTCGCTGTGGCCGTGATCGTCATCTGCAATATTTGGGGCCGCGGCATGGTTAAGATCGTGCCGATTCTGCTGGGCGTCGTGGTGAGCTATGCCGTTGCGGCCGCGTTGGGTGAGGTCGACTTCTCTGGCGTCGCAGCCGCCCCCTGGGTTGGCTTGCCCGTCGTGTGGGACAACACCGTGTTTGCGCTCTTTGGACCGCGGCTCGATAGCGGTCTTGCCACGACGGCCATCATCACCATCATGCCGCTGGCCTTTGCGACCATGATTGAGCACATTGGCGATATCTCCGCCATTGGCTCTACCTGCGAACGCAATTACATTGCCGATCCCGGTCTGCACCGTACCCTGCTCGGCGATGGCCTGGCGACCATCTTGGCATCGCTCTTTGGCGCCCCCGCCAATACGACGTATGGCGAGAACACTGGCGTGCTTGCCCTGACGCGCGTGTTCGACCCGCGCGTGATTCGCATTGCCGCCTGCTGCGCCATCGTGCTTTCGTTCTGCCCCAAGTTTGCTGCCGTGATCGCCGCCATGCCGGCGTGTGTAATCGGCGGCGTGTCGCTCGTGCTCTACGGCATGATCAGTGCCGTGGGCGTTCGCAACCTTATCGAAAACCAGGTTGATTTCCAGAACAACCGCAATGTGCTGGTTGCGGCTTTGGTGCTCGTGCTTTCGCTCGGCATTGCCTACAGTACCGCCGGTGCCATCGTGCTGGAGCTGGGCGGCGTGACGATTTCGCTTTCGGGCCTTGCCGTGGGCTCGCTGGTGGGCATTGTGCTCAACGCCATCCTGCCCGGTAATGACTTTGAGTTCGATACTTCCGAGCTTGAGGAGACTACTGAATAGTAGCTGCGTTCAGCCAAATTAAAAATGGCGTCCATGCGTATGTGCGCGTGGACGCCATTTTTAATGCGTCAGTATCCAGTGGATGCCGCGCGCCATGCGCAGGTCAGTTTGGGCAAAATGATTGCCGGGGTTGAGCTCCAGCGTTGTTGGGATGTCGCGCTCGATAAACAGCTTTTCCATCGCGCGCGTATCGTCGAGTACGTGCCGCATCATGCGGTTGGGCGTCTTGGTTTCCTTTTTACCGAGCGACAGATAGGCGGCGTCGGGCGTAGCCGTCATCGTGCGCTCGCGCGCGTAGTCGATAAAGCCGGGGAACCACAGCGACCCCGATGCACTCGCCACGCGCTCAAAGACATCTGTTTGCCAAAGTGCCCACAGTGCAAAAAGACCCGCCAACGAGTAGCCGGCAACGCCGCGCCAGGCGGGCGGTTGCGGGAGCGATGATTCGGCCTGGGGGATTATCTGCTTCAACAACTCGTCAAGAAAACCAGCAGCCTGTCCGCCAAAGGGCTCGGCATCTCGTATAGTTCCGTCGCATTCCCAGGGGCTCAGCTCGCGATTCCAATCGAGTCCTCCAATGGCGACAAGGGTGAACAGCGGGCAGTCGAGCTCTCGGCAGCGCTCGTAGACTTCACTACCGTTGCCCATAATCACGGGGAGATAGATGACGGGCGCGCCTTCCGCACACTCTGAATAAACGGTTATCTGCTTATGATGCGCTTCCAAGGCAGGCTTCTCTCGGTGTTGTGATATTGACAGCCTCAATTGTCGCACGCTGACACGGGGGCAGACGCTAAAAGAAAGGCGCGGAGCCGCTCGATGCGATTCCGCGCCTTGTTGTTTTGCTTTAGCAGACTATGCCGTTACGCCACGAAGAAGTAGACGAGGAAGGCGAGGGCTGCGATCCACATGAGCGGCTTGATCTTGGAGGCCTCGCCCTTAAAGAGCGCGACGACCACGTAGGCGATAAAGCCCAGGCCAATGCCGGCAGAGATGGAGTAGGTGAAGGGCACGCCGGCGACAATCATGAACGCCGGGAAACCCTGCGACACGTCGGACCAGTCGATCTCGGAGGCCTCGCTCATCATGAGGTAGCCGACGTAGACCAGAGCACCGCAGGTGGCGGCGCTGGAAACGATGGTGACGATGGGGGAGAAGAACGCGGCGAGAATGAACAGCACGCCGGTGGTGACGGAGGTGAGACCCGTGCGGCCACCGTCGGCAGCGCCAGAGGTGGACTCGACGAAGGTGGTGATGGAGGAGACGCCCATGAAACCGCCCACAGCAGCGGCGGCGGAGTCGACGATCAAGATCTCCTTGATATTCTCGACGTTGCCGTCGTCGGTGAGGAACTCGCCCTGCTTGGCCACGGCCATCGCGGTGCCCATGGTGTCGAAGAAGTCACTCATGAGCAGCGAGAACGAGATGACGAGGAGCGCGGGGTCGGTAAGGACCTTGACGATGGCGGGCACGCCGCCGGCGTCGGCGATAGGGCCACCGATGCTCGAGAAGTCGAGCGGGGCGATGATGCCGGTCGGAGCCTGGGTCACACCTAGGGGGATACCGGCGATGACGGCGACGACGATGCCGATGAGCAGCGAGCCGGGGACGTTGCGGCAGGCGAGGGCGACCGTCACCAGGATGGAGATGATGCCGACGATGAAGGTGGGGGAGGTGATGTCGCCCAGACCGACGAGTGTACCGGCGCCAGCGGTGATAATGCCGGCATCGCACAGGCCAATCATGGCGATGAACAGGCCCAGACCCACCGAGATGGCGTGACGCAGGACAACCGGGATGGCGTCCATGATGGCCTCGCGCAGGCCACAAAGCACGAGCAGCAAGATGACGACGCCCTCAAGGAAGATGACGCTCATGGCCACGTGCCAGTCACCGCCGCAGACGGTGGTGGTGATTCCAGCGATCATCGCGTTGACGCCTAAGCCCGACGCGCAGGCGAGCGGGCGGTTGGCGAAGATGCCCATGCAGATGGTCATGATGCCGGCGCCCAGGCAGGTGGCGCAGGCGAGCGCTCCCGCATCGATGCCAGCGCCCGAGAGCACCGCGGGGTTGACGGCGATGATGTAGGCCATCGCCAGGAATGTTGTCAGTCCAGCGCGAAGTTCGGTCCCGATTGTGGACTTGCGCTCACTGACGTGAAAAAGTTCGTCCATGCATACCCTTTCCTTGTTCGGCCCCGAGTTTAGGCCGATTGACACGAACGCTCCCACTATAGCCCCTTTACGACGCTGTTGTTCCTCGCATGTTGATGTTCGGCGCTTTGTAGCAGACGGACGGTATTTTTCGCATGAAAATGTGTGGGTACCGTATACTTAAGCGGTTACAACGACCCCTATGGAGGAACGTATGATTAAAGAGCTTTGCCACGACGAGGCTATCCTGTCCCAGCGTTGCGAGGTTGCGACCGTCGAGGACGAGTCGGTTGCTCAGGATCTGATCGATACCATCAAGTCGCTCGACGATGCCGGCTGCCTTGCCGCTAACCAGATTGGCGTTACCAAGAAGGTTTGCGTCTACCTGGACGATGCCGGCGAGCCCCACGTGCTCTACAACCCCCGTCTGGTGTTTGGCCTGGGCGCCAGCAAGATGGAGGAGAGCTGCCTGACGCACGAGGGGGTCACCAAGTCCACGCGCTATATCAAGTGCAAGGTTGCCTTTGATCAGATTGTCGACGGCAAGATGAAGGAGTGCCGCCGCGACTACGCGGGCTTTGAGGCGCAGATGATCCAGCATATGATCGATCACTGTCTTGGAAAGTTGGTCTAAGGGGACCAAAGCACCGCACCTTGCCGCTCAATCGTCGCTCGCGTACCTTAAGCACGCTTCGCTCCTCTTTCGTGGCAATCTGCGGCACTTTGACCCCTTAGACGACCTGCGGGGTTAACTTGGTTGAGTTTATCCTGCTTGAATAGCCCGGGCATGACATTGTTGTCATGTCCGGGCTTTTGTGTTTAGCGCCTTTTTGTTTGGAGACAATGAAATTAGCAAGAACGTAAAGCTAGGAGGCGCTATGTGTACGAGTATTCGATTTACCGATAATTCTGGCCACATGTATCTGGGCCGCAATCTCGACTGGAGCTTTGACTACGGCCAACAGGTTCGCGTGATGCCGCGCGGGTTTCACATTCCGTATTCGTTTATCGACGACGCGACAGCGGCGCACGCGGTGATCGGTATGTGCATCGATTACAAGAACTACCCTATGTTCTTCGATTGCGGCAACGATGCGGGCCTCGCCGTGGCGGGTCTCAATTTCCCGGGTTATGCCGAGTATGCCGAGGACCCTGTCGACGGCAAGACCAATATCGCGGCCTATGAGTTTCCCCTGTGGGTGGCAGCGACGTTCTCGACGGTTGATGAGGTCGAGGCCGCGCTGCGCGACACGGTGATTGTCGCCAAATCTGCCGGAGAGGGGCTGGGCGTGTCGCTGCTCCATTGGATTATCGGCGACAGCCAGCGCAGCATCGTGGTCGAGATGATGGCTGACGGCCTGCATGTATACGACGATCCGGTCGACACCCTTGCCAACCAGCCGACCTTCCCGTGGCACATGGAAAACCTGCGCACCTATATCACCGCCACAAGCGATTTTCCGCAGACAGCGACATGGCGTGGCGCCGAGCTTAAGCCCTATGGAGCCGGTGCCGGCATGCGCGGCATTCCGGGCGATTGCTATTCGCCGAGCCGTTTTGTAAAGGCGGCGTACCTCAATGCCAATTACCCGCAAAAGGAGAGCGAGACCGAAAACGTCGTTCGCATGTTCCGCTCGCTCGAGGGCGTGGTGATGATCGAGGGAGCGTCCAGGATGGGCGATGGCAAGTTCGAGAAGACTATCTACACCGGATGCTTTAGCGCGCGCACGGGCAATTATTACTACGCGATGTATGGGGATCCGTCGATTCGCTACGTGAGCCTGATGGATGCCGAGGGCGCGAGCCCCGATAGGCTCGTGGTTCCCGAGCCGCGTCGTTCGTAGCTCACCGGTCCGTTGCGACATAAAACGGCTCCGCACCTTTTATGAGATGCGGAGCCGTTGTCGTCAATGGCTGGTGGCGTGTTAGAAGTTGGCGTCGTTGAGCTGGGTGCTCTCGAGTCCGTCGAGTTGCTGTTGCTCGGGCGTATCGGCGACGCTCTCGAGCAGCTCGGTGGGATCGACGTTCATGTCCCTACCGGCCTCGTTGCCGTTGACCAAGTCGTCCGAGAAGATGTCGACTTCCATTTCCTCGGCCTCTTCAATCTGAACCTCGAGCGGCACCTGGGTGCGCACGAGCTTAACGGCCGGGCGCATGCGGGCAAACAGCGGCACGTACTCGATGATGATGGCAGAGTTCTCGAGACCGTACCAGCGCGCCGGGCTTCCGCAAGCGCGGCGGACGGCGTACTTGATGGCCATCACGCGGTGGTCATTGCGGTTGATGTCCGTTTCGGGGGCAAGCATCTTGCGCAGCATGCAAAAACGGAAGTCGCCCACGTTGCCGCGCGTCTCGTAGATGGAGTAGGTGTGGTGCTGCGGCGGCAACTCACCCGAGGCCATCAGGTCGCCAACGATCTGGCGCAGGTAGGCGTTGATGCGCTGATTGACCTTAAAGCCCAGGTCCAAGCGCACGCGGAACAGGAAGTCTGTGCCAAAGGTCTCAACGGAATACTCGTGCGTATAGGGCTCGTCGGTAACGTGTACGTTGATGAACCAATATGCCTTGGCGCGCTTGGGATGCTTGTCCAAGATGGAATAGAGCACGTCGCGGTCGAGCGTGAGCGGGTCGGGGCTGTTGGTGAGGAACACCAGATTGTCGGCGAGCACGGGGTAGGTCTCGTCATTGCGCAGGCGGTTGAGCTGGTCGATGTACTTGGAGACGGGCAGCAGAATCGTCTGCGTGCGCTCGATGGCAGTGCCGCGACGCCACACATACATAAGGCCGAACAGCAGTGCGGCCAGGAAGATCATGACGTAGCCGCCGTCAAAGAACATGGTGAGGCACGAAGCGAAGAAGCACAACTCAATGGCACCAAAGAGCAGGGCAAAGATGCAGGCGCCCAGCTTGTGCTTGAGGATGCCGGCGATATAGCTCGTCAGCAGCGTGGTGGTCATGAGCATGGTCACGGTGATGGCGAGGCCATAGGCGCTTTCCATGCGCTCGGAGTTCTGGAACAGCAGCACGATGAAGATGCAGCCGACCCACATGATGTTGTTGACGAGCGGAATATAGAGCTGACCCTTGGTGTCGCTGGGGTAGTGGATGCGCAGGTGCGGCATAAGGTTGAGGCGCGTTGCCTCGGATACCAGCGAGAACGAGCCGGTGATGAGCGCCTGCGAGGCGATGATGGCCGCCACGGCCGAAAGCACAATGGCAAAGGGGCGCAGGGGCTCGGGAAGCATCATATAGAACGGGTTAACGATATCCATCGCGAGCATCTGGGGGTTGGAGTTATTGGCGAGTAGCCAAGCTCCCTGACCCAGATAGTTGAGGATAAGGGCCGCCTTAACAAATGGCCAGGATGCATAGATGTTTGCCTTGCCCACGTGGCCCATGTCCGAGTAGAGTGCCTCGGCACCGGTTGTCGACAGGAAGACAAAGCCGAGCACCATAATGCCCGAATGGTTGATGGGCGAGAACAGGAACATAATGCCGCGGATGGGGTTGAGCGCGCGCAAGATGGACAGGTTGCCGAGCATGTTGAACAGACCGGCGCCTGCCAGGAACAGGAACCACAGCGTCATGAGCGGGCCGAAGAGCTTGCCGATTGACGAGGTGCCGGCGCGCTGCATGGCAAATAGGCCGCAGATAATGATGATTGTGATGATGATGACGTTGGTCTGGCCGTCGCCCAGCAGCGCATGGCCCCATTCGATGGTGCGCAGACCCTCGATGGCTGTGGTGACCGTGACGGCGGGGGTGAGGATGCCGTCGGCAAGCAGTGCCGCACCGCCGATCATGGCGGGCAGAATCAGCCATGGTGCCACCTTGCGTACGAGGCTGAACAGGGCGAAGATGCCGCCTTCGTTGTGGTTGTCGGCCTTCATGGCGATTACTACGTACTTGACCGTGGTCACGAGCGTCATGGTCCAGATGACGAGCGAAAGCGCGCCCAGGATCATGTCCTCGCTGACGGTACCGATGCCGCCGTTGTTGGCGACGATTGATTTCATGGTGTACATGGGGCTCGTGCCGATGTCGCCATAGACGACGCCGAGCGTTACGAGCAGCATGCCAGCGGAGAGGGGGATGGCTCCGTGCCCGCCTTGCCCGCGCTGGTCTTGGAGGTTTGCCTCCAGTTTATTGTGTGCCACGAGGACTCCCTTAGACATCCGGTTATCTGTCTAGGACAAAAAACTTTATGCCGTCTTTATACATACAAGAGCAGTTTGGCACATCGGGTTATTTTAGACAATAATCCTCAGCTGGGGATTATTTATCTACGCAGGTAGCATTTCAAAGCAGGGGCTTTTAAGCACGTACTGTCTGGGCGATGCCAGCCTTGGCGTTTGCGCGTTTGCCGGCGAGTTCGCAAAAAATCGCGCCGCCGATGATAAGCGCGGCACCCATCAGGCGGACCGGTGTTATGGCTTCGCCCAAAAGGACGGCCGAGAACACGACGGCCGAAAGCGGCTCGAGGTAGCCGACGACCGCGACGGTCTGGACGGGCAGCTTGGCGACGGCGCTAAAGTAGAGCAGGCAACCGATGCCGGTGTTGATGACGCTGAGCATGACGACGGCGCGCCAATCAATACTGGCGGCGACGCCGGCGGACAGGAATGAGGGGGCGCCCTGCGTGATGAGCGTGAGGACCAGCGCGGTCACAAAGGCGGCGCTCACCTGGAGCGTGGAGTTCTCGAGGCCTTCGATGTGTGGCGCACCCTTGCTAGCGATGACCATCAGCGCATAGCAAAATGCCGAGGCGATACCGCAGACAATACCCGCAATGGGCATATTGCCGCCTAGACCTTGTGCTGCAATGAGAAAAGCACCGCAGGCGACGGCGATAAACCCGGCGATTTTGCCGCCGGTCAGTTTTTCACCAAAGATGAGTGGGGAGAGCGCCATAACGATGATGGGGCCACAGTAGTACAGCAGCGAGGATACGCCGACGCCGATCGTCTGGTAGGCGCGGAACAGAAAAATCCAGCTGGCGCCCAGCGCGGCTCCCGAGAGAAGGAGTGCTGCGGCTTCGCGGAGGCGAGATGGCGCCTGCAACTTATGGCGTTGGGTGATGGCGAGAATGGTGACAAGCGAGAGGGTGCCCAAAAACGTGCGCAGTAGCACGATATCGGAGCTCGGCAACGCGATGGCAGAGGCGATGATGCCGTTGGAGCCAAACAATAGCAATGCTGCTAAGTACGTAAACAGCCCGTTGTTCATGCGCTTCCATCCCCTCTATATCCGAGCATGTTCACTATGGGCGAACTGGCTTTAGAAGAAAAGCGAATATAATGCATAGATAACATGACAAAAACTCATGCAAAGGTGGAGGGGTGCCGTGGAAACGAATATTCAAAAGATGCAGGTGCTGCTGGAGACGGTGCGCGCCGGAAGCTTTACGCGTGCTGCCGAGCGCCTGAGCTATTCGCAGTCGGGCGTGAGCCGTATGGTGGCCGATCTCGAGGCCGACTGGGGCTTTAAAGTGCTCGATAGAAGTCGCGAGGGCGTGGTGCTTTCTGCCGACGGGCGGCAGGTCATGCCGGCAGTCGAGGCGTTATGCGAGGAATTCACTCGCTTGCAGCGACGGGTGGATGAGATGCGCGGGCTCATGCGCGGCAAAATCTGCATCGGTACGTTTTCGAGCGTGGCGACCCACGTGCTGCCGCCGGTGATCGCGCGCTTTCGCGCCGATCATCCGGACGTCGATTATGAGTTGCTGATGGGCGATTACTCAGAGATTGAACAATGGGTGGCGGAAGGTCGCTGCGACCTGGGCTTTATTCCGCGCGAGCCACGCGGCGCCGGCATGGCGTCGCGACCGTTGGTGCAAGACGAGCTGATGGCCGTGGTGCCAGCGGACTCCTCGCTTGCCACCGCGGAGGTCGTTTCCCTTGCCGATTTGGCCAACGAGCAGTTTATCCTGCTGGAACGCGGTAGCGACGACGAGATTACGCCGCTGTTTCGCCGCGCGGGCCTGGCGGTGCGCTCTAAGCTGTCGACTTGGGATGACTATGCGATTATGGCTATGGTCGAGGACGGCCTGGGCGTTAGCATTCTTCCCGCGCTCATCTTGCGTCGCTGTCAGTTCGATGTTGCCGTGCGTCCGCTCGAGGGACATCCTCATCGGAAGATCAATGCGATATATCGAACGGCCGATGTTTCGCTTGCCGCCGCCCGTTTCCTCGAATACCTCTAAACGTGTGCGCGTCATTGCCCACTTTGGGCAAATCTCAGAGTCCGGTGCATTTTCTTATGAAATTGAACTTTCGAATGAGGTGCCGCGTTATACTGCTGCCTAAATTGAACCTTGGTTCAATTCGTATTCTATAAATTGAACTTTGCCAGCAAGGAGGTTCTAGTGGCCCAAGAGACGTTTAGCGATCGCCTGCGACAGACTATGTCCGATCGCGACGTTCGCCAGTCGGACGTGATCCGCGCATCGGAGATGCTCGGCAAAAAACTCGGCAAGAGTCAGATGAGCCAATATGTGAGCGGCAAGACGACCCCGCGGCGCGATGTGGCTGAGCTGCTCGCCCGTATTTTGGAGGTCGATGTTACCTGGCTGCTTGCCGGCGACGCCGATCAAGGCGAGGCATCATCACCCCGCAACGATTCCAAGCCCGAACCCCATCCCTCAGCTCAAATTGCAAGGAGCACCACCATGCGTACTTTTTCTAAGTCCACCAAGCTCGATAACGTCCTGTATGACGTGCGCGGTCCCGTCGTCGACGAGGCCGCCCGTATGGAGGACGAGGGCGAGCGCATCCTCAAGCTCAATATCGGTAACCCGGCGCCCTTCGGTTTCCGCACGCCCGATGAGGTCATCAAGGACATGCGCCAGCAGCTGCCCGACTGCGAAGGCTATTCCAACTCGCGTGGCCTGTTCTCCGCGCGCAAGGCGATTATGCAGTATTCGCAGATCAAGGGCCTGCCCAACGTTCAGATGGAGCATATCTACACGGGCAACGGCGTGTCCGAGCTCATTCAGCTTTCGATGAACGCGCTGCTCGACAATGGCGACGAGATTCTGATCCCCAGCCCCGACTATCCGCTCTGGACGGCGTGCGCAACCCTTGCCGGCGGTCATCCCGTACACTATCTGTGCGATGAGCAAGCGGATTGGTATCCCGACCTGGAGGATATGGAGTCCAAGATCACGAGCGCGACCAAGGCCCTCGTCATCATCAACCCCAACAACCCCACGGGTTCCGTCTATCCGCGCGAGGTGCTCGAGGGCATCGTCGAGGTTGCACGCAGGCATCAGCTGATGATCTTTGCCGATGAGATCTACGACCGCCTGTGCATGGACGGCTACGAGCACGTCTCGATTGCCTCGCTCGCCCCCGACCTGCCCTGCGTCACCTTTAGTGGCCTTTCCAAGTCGCACATGATTGCGGGCTATCGTATTGGCTGGATGGTGCTTTCGGGCAACCAGCGCTGCATGAGCGACTTCATCATGGGTATCAACATGCTCTCCAACATGCGCCTGTGCTCCAACGTGCCGGCTCAGTCGATCGTTCAGACGGCACTCGGTGGTCATCAGTCCGTTAACGACTACATCCGTCCCGGCGGCCGTGTCTACGAGCAGCGCAACTTTGTGTATGAGGCGCTCAACAAGATTGACGGCATCTCGGTGGTTAAGCCGCGCGCGGCGTTCTACATCTTCCCCAAGATGGATGTGAAGAAGTTCAACATCACCGATGACGAGCAGTTCGCCCTCGACCTGCTGCACGAGAAGAAAATCCTGATCACGCGCGGCGGCGGCTTTAACTGGGCCGAGCCCGACCACTTCCGCATCGTGTACCTGCCGCGCATGGAAGTGCTCAAAGAGTCGCTCGAAGACCTCGCCGACTTCTTCGATCATTACCGCCAGGCGTAACGGCAAAGGTAGCCTGTAATGAAACGGTCGGCCCGCAACGGATGCGGGCCGACCGTTTTCTGTCTAAGCCCGTGCTGTTAGCACTTGTCTCGTTGAGCGGGCGAGGTTCGCGTGTGAGCGGTAAGTTATATTCCAAAATGGAATACAGTGGGCTTAAGCTGGAATTGATGTCCGGGTACCTGCTTTTCTAGAATGTTTTCAACAAGATGAAAGGCGGTTCCAACCAATGATTATCGATGCAAATTCCTACTGGTTCGACGAGCACATCTTTCATGACGAGACGCTCTGCGAACAGTTTTTGGCCGAGGTACCCCGCGCCTATGACACCGAAGGCTATCTGACCATGAATTCCGCCGGCAAACGACAGATCGTGATCGAGATGCCCGCCGGTTCTCCGGGTCTTAACTACATTGAGGGCGACTACACCCTCGAGAAGCGCTTGGCCGATATGGATGAGGCGGGGGTCGACAAGGCGATCCTCAAGCTCCCCGGCTGCCACGAGTGGATGTCGCTCGAGATGTGCCGGCGTTTCAACGACGGTATGGCTGCTGACGCGAAGGCGTCAAATGGCCGTCTGATTCCGCTTGTCGCCGTGCCGCCCTTTGGCACCAAAGCGAATTTGGAGGAGCTCGACCGCAGGCTCGACGATGGTTTTGCGGGCGTGCAGCTCTGCGCTCACTACGGCAAGCGCTATCTCGACGACCAGGTCTTCTCGAGCTTTTTCGAGCACCTGAACGAACGCCATGTCACCGTTTACGTGCACCATGTTCCCGTGCCGGTCGAGAACGAGTCGCTTCTCGCGTACGACAACCTTCGCCGCTCTTATGGCCGCTGCGTCGACCAAACTACGGCGATCGGCCGAGAGATCTTTGGTGATTTCTTTGAGCGCTATCCCAATATCAAGATGGTCCACTCCATGCTCGGCGGCGCATACTTTGCGTTCAAGGAGATGCTGCTGCCTCATGGTCCCAAGCGCCCTGATGCTTCTGGCCGTTTTCAGGTCGATACCGAGACCGTTTCCAGGCACCTCGAGAACAACATCTATTTCGACATGTCCCATGCCCAGCCTTGGGGCAAGACACTCCTCGCCTGCGCGGTTGACGTGCTGGGTGCAGACCATATTGTTTTTGGCACGAGCTATCCCGTCAAACGCGAGTGGCTCACCGAGGGTGTCGCCTGCGTTCGCGCTGCAAATCTGAGCGATACAGACAGCGACCTTGTGCTTGGCGGTACGGCGCAGCAACTGTACGGTGTCGAGTGAGCGGCAATCAGAGGGGAGTATCTGCCATGGGCGAAGGAGAGATGAGGGCTGGGGCCGCTCGTGTGGCCATCGATCTTGGGAACGTGTTGCCGTTCGACGGTTTCGACGAACTCCGTCATGAGGTCTTCGCCCGTGCCCTTATCATCGAGGGGACGGGGCGACGCGCCTGCGTCCTTTCGCTTGAGGTCACCTCGATCGCTCCGGCTCTACTCGCCGATCTGCGTGAGGTTGTTGAGGATGCCGCCAATTGCAGCGGTGCTTATTCTTGGGTGGTTCCTACCCACACGTTTTCCATGCCTCACGTCCGCACTTCCGGGCATCTTGCCGACGATGCTACCCGCAATTGCAACGAGCGCTATCGCGCAGCGCTCGTCGCTGCCGCCCGCACGGCTGTCGAGCGCGCTGTTGCGGGCATTCACTCTGCCACGCTCGCCACTGTGGAGGGCGAATGCCCCGTGAACGTTAATCGCGACATTGAGACGCCTGCCGGCTGGTGGTTGGGCTCGAATCCCAGGGGGTTTGCCGACCACACGATGCCCGTACTCGCCATAAGGGATGCCGGGGGCGAGTATGTTGCCGTGCTCGCGACGGCGGACGTTCAGTCCTCCGTGCTCGACGGGTCGCGCGACTCCGAGGGGAGGCGCATGGCGAGCGGAGACCTCTTTGGTTTTGCCGCCATGTCACTCGAGCGCGAGCTGGGCGGCGTTGCCCTGTTGCTGCCAGGCGCCGCGGGCGACCAAGGTCCGGCGGAGCGCGCCATGAACGTCATGTTCGATGCGGCCGGCGTTAAGCAGACGGTCGATGCCCATGAGGACGGATACCGCATGCTGCACCAGCAGGGGCAGGCCTTGGGCAATGCTTTGATCGAAGCCGCTCGCATGGCGCGTGAGGATGACGCTACCGGCATTGATGCCCGCACGGTCGACGTTCTCCTGCCCGCTCAGACACGCGCCGATTTTCACTCTTTGGCTCCGCACCGAACGTATGAGTTTCATGCCGCTGGCGAGCAGCGCACGAGGGTCTATCTGCTCCGGCTGGGAAACGTCGAGCTTGTCGGCGTACAACCCGAGGTCTCGAGTGCATTCGGCGCCACTGTGCGCGCCGCCCGGTCCGGCTCTGTGTTCTTTGCCACGCTCGTCAACGGCGGACAGAAGTACCTACCGGCTCCCGACGCGTACGAAAAAATCACCTATGAGGCTATGAACTCCGGTTTTGCCGCCGGATCCCATGAGCGCCTCGTCGAAATCATCATTGCCGCCTTGAATGCGGCGTGACACAGAAGGAGAACGTGCATGAACATTGGACACGCGCGCCGCAAAATTACCCCACAGGGCGACATCTACCTGATTGGCTACCGCAATCTTCCCAACCGTCTTGAACCTGCGACGGGCGTCCATGATGACGTCTTCGCCAACGCCATCCTCTTCCAGCAAGGCGAACGTGAAGTGTTTCTTTTTAATGCCGATGTCCTCGAGTTCGAGGAAAGCATGGCCGAGGAAGTCAAGACAATGCTCGCCGAGCGCTATGGAATCGACCGTGACTGCGTTTTGCTCTCGGCGACGCACGACCATACTTCAATCGTCGCTTACCACCGCAGCTGGTGGACGGGAAAATTCGACGAGAACTACTACCGCTGGTTCCTCGATACCATTTGCCAATGCTTTGAGGAGTGCCGCGCCAACGCACAGCCCGCGATTTGTCGCTTGGGCAAGCAGGTCATCACCGGTTTCTACGACAACCGCATCATCCCAGGTGAACTCGCCGACAATGAGGTCATTGTCGTATCGTTCTTCGATACCGAAGGCAAGCCATTTGCGGGCTTTGTGAACTGGGCGGTGCATTCCGCTTGCGTCGGACCCGACTGCACGGAGCTCACGAGCGAACTCGCCGGTCTTACCGGCAAAAAGCTCGCTCAGAGTCTTGGTTACTATCCGGCCATGGTCGTCGGTGCTGCTGGCGACTGTAGCGACCGCAATTTTCGCCAGGGACGCGGCATTCCCGAGGTCGAGCGCGTTTCGACCGGTCTTGCCGAGGCGATTTCCCAGATCAAGCTCGATCGCGAGGTCGTTCTCGACCGCATCGAGCCTCAGACGTTCTATCACACCGTTGCCCATGACGACTTTTCGCTCACGCTTAAGTGTGCCGTCATCAGTTTGGGCGGCCTGCATCTCTTTGTGTTCCCGAGTGAGCTCGGCAGCGACTTGGGTATTCGCATGAAGCGCGAATGCCCGGTCGAGGGAATAGTTTGTGGTTACACCAACGGCTATTTCGAGTATTTCCTTCCGGCACGCGAGTACGGCCTCTCCTTTGAGACCGAGCGTACTCAGATTCCCCAGGGCGAACCGGAACGTCTGTGTGACAAGTTCTGCCAGACGACGAGACTTCTCGGCGCAGCAGATTCGCGTTTGTAGACCTGATTGCGTGACATGGGCCAATGAGGCTCGCCGCCATGTGATCGGCATCTTCCATCTTCTCTGCCGTTTCGCATCCCGGGCGTACGTGCGTCCGCGGATTTCAAAGGGGGAAGCGGGTTCCTTGCCCTCCCACGTCGACTACGGAGGCATGAAATCGATGCTATACCCCGCTCAGAAAAAGGAGAATTCCATGAAATACCAGAAGCTTTGCGATGAAATCATCACAAAGGTCGGTGGTCGAGACAATGTGTTAGACGTGAGCCACTGCATTACGCGTCTCCGCTTCCACCTCAAGGATGAATCGCTCGCCCAGACCAATGAGCTTAAGGCGACGAAGGGCGTCGTTGACGTCATCCAGGCCGGCGGACAGTATCAGGTCGTGATTGGTGCCACTGTCGAGGCCGTCTACAACGACCTTGTTCAGATTGGCGGGTTCGACTCCAAACCCGCACTCGATATCGATGAAGGCGACGACGTCAAAAAGGGCGATCCATTCTCGCGTCTGCTGGCCATCATCTCCGAGATTCTGCAACCGGTTCTTGGCGTGCTTATGGCCGGTGGCTTTATCAAGTCGATGCTCGCGCTCTGCACGGTTGCCGGTTGGCTTGCCAAGGACAGCAATACGTATGTGACGCTCTCGGCAATCGGAGATTCGGTCTTCTATTACTTTCCGCTAATCATTGGCTGGACGTCGGCCAAGAAGTTCGGACTTAAGCCCGTTATGGGAATGGCGCTCGGCGGTATCCTCGTCTACCCGACGCTCGTTGCCCTTATGGGCGGAGATCCGCTCTACACGCTCGGCGCCGGCACGGTCTTCGAGTCCAATGTCTACGGTGATATTTTTGGCATCCCGCTGATCATGCAGAATTACTCATCGACGATTCTGCCTGCGATCTTTATCGTCTGGATTGCCTCCAAGGTGCACAAGGCCCTTTCTAACGCGCTGCCCGCGCTTGTGAGCTCGTTCTTCTCCAACATCCTAACGCTCCTCATTTGCGGCATCCTTGGCCTGCTTGTGGTCGGTCCGGTCATGACGGTCCTCTCCAACATCGTTGCCCAGATCATTCTGATGCTCATCAACTTCCAACCCGCCATCGCCGGCTTTGTCATCGGCACGTTCTGGAGCCTGCTCGTCATGTTCGGCCTGCACTGGGGTATCATCCCGCTGTGGTTCCTCGATGTCGCAACCTACGGCTATGACCTCATTAACCCGCTCGTGTATGCAGGCGGTTGTGCCATCGCCGGCGCTGTGCTTGGCATGATCATCCGAACCAAGGACTCCGAGGAAAATGCTGCCGTCAACATTCCCGCCCTTGTCTCTTCGATTTTCGGTGTCAACGAGCCTGCGCTTTACGCCATCTTGCTGCCGCGTAAGCGCCTTATGTGGGCAACCTTTATTTCCGCTGGTGTAGGCGGCGCCATTGCCGGCCTCATGGGTGCCAAGCTCTATGCCTTCGGTGCCTCCGGCCCGCTCGGTTTCCCGAGCTTTATTAACCCTGCCGGCATCGACACGGGCTTTATCGGCCTTGTCATCTCCGGTGTGGTCGCTTTCGTTCTGGCTCTTGTCGCCGCTATGGTGATCGGTACCAAGAAGGACGAGGGCGGTAAGGCACTCAACATCTCGGTGGACTAGTCTTTCTGCGCACTTTGATTAAATATGCCTCGGACGGCGACGTGCCGCCCGAGGCATATTTGTGTTTTGTGCCGCTGTCATCGTGTTTGCGGACACAGGTCTGCGGTTGTGGAGCAGCGGGGATTATGACGGGCGTGCCACGGTGGAAGACGTACGGTCGCCCTGCAGGAGCTGACGGTAGGGGAGGAAGCCGATGAACGAGACGACCGCCTGCGAGTGCGCGGCGTTCCGCTTGAGGTAGAGCCTGACCTCGGAGGTCGCCGCGGGCTCAAGCGGCACCAGGGCTACCTTTCCGCTGGCAAGCGATTCCGCCGGCTTGCGCATGAGGAATGAGACACCGGCGCCGCGTGCGACAAGAGAGATGATGTTCTCGGCTCGTTTGCCGGTGAACGTAACACGTGGGCCAAATCCAGCTTCGCGGCAAATGGAAAGGACGAGCTCGCTTACGAACGAGCCTTGGGGAAGCATGAGGAAATTCTCGTCGATAAGGTCGTCTATCTCGACGGTGTCACGTTCGGCGAGTGGATGGTCGAGCGGAAGGACGGCCACGAGCCGGTCGGTCGTAAAGGGAATCTTTTTGAACTCCGGCTCGATGGCGCCGCTGTCACGGATGAAGGCCAGGTCAATGTCCTCGTGTAGGAGCATGCGCTTGAGTGTGTCGCCCTCGCCCTCGATGAGCTCGACAGAATATGAGGGGTTCGCCTGCTGAAAATCGATGACGGCGTCCGTAATCCCATAAGGGGCCATAATGGGGATAGAACCTACGGTGAGGTGCTCGAGCGGCTCACCTGCACCTATTTGAATGGCGGCAAGATAGCGATGCTGAAGCGTCGCAATTTTTTGCGCATAGGGGAGGAGCGCTTCACCTTGCGCGGTGAGTGTTACGTGGCGCTGGCTTCGATCGATGAGCTTGCAGCCGAGTTCGTGCTCCATTGCCATGATGTGCTTGGAGAGGGTTGATTGCGACATGAAAAGCAGTTCCGCCGCATCAAGAAACGTGCGTGACTGCGCTAAGATGGCGAATTCGCCAAAGCGGCTGATATCCATAGGGAGGCCTCCGGTACCCTCATTTTGGCGGGTGGCCTAAACCACGACGCCGTTGCAGTGGTCGATTTCGTGCTGGATGATTTCGGCGGTGTAGCCCGAGAAGTTTTTGATGCGGTGAACGAAGTTCTCGTCCAAATACTCCACCTTAATGCGACGATAGCGGGTACAGGGACGCTCGCCGATCAGCGAGAGGCATCCTTCGCTCGTCTGATAGGCATTGACCTGCTCAAGAATTTGAGGGTTGTACATCAGGAGTGTCCTGTTGCCGTCCTTTACGCAGAAGATGCGTTTGCGCACGCCGATCATGTTGGCGGCGAGGCCCACGCACTCGCGCTCATGCTCGTGGAGTGTATCCAGGAGATCCTGCCCGGTTGCGGCATCGTCGGGTCCCGCGTCTTCGGAAGGCAGACGCAAAAAGAACTCGGATTTCATGATGGGTTTAATCATGGCGGGCTCCTCATGTCTTATGCTTTCGTGGACTTTTAATAATAGCGCGGAAGGAAAGCTGTGCGTCCGCGTTACAATCTTTCGACGTTGGACCATGTTGCCAGATTCGTCGTGTACGGCGTCTGGCGTAAGTCTAGGGCTCATTTTCGCCCTGGACTGTTCCTCTGGGGCGATGCGACTGTCGTTCCAAGAGGAAGGAAATGCATGGGGAGCAAATCTCAGCAACAAGTTCAAGTAACGCCATCGGCCACTGCGGCGATTCTCGTCGTAATGTATATTGCAGCCTTTGTTGCCGCGTTTAACGAGAACATCATTAACGTGGCGTTGCACGACATTATGGCAGCCTTTTCGGTGAGTGCCACCACGGCACAGTGGCTCGTCTCGGGCTACATGATCGTGACGTCGATCTTTACGGCCATCATGGCCTTCCTGTCCGGCCGTTTCTCGACGCGTAAACTGCTGTTTTTCGCATGCGGATGCATGGTCGCCGGCGAAATCCTGTGCCTGGTCGCTCCGTCGTTTAGCGTTTTGCTGCCAAGCCGTATTTTGCAGGCTGCGGGATCGGGCATCTTGTTCCCGCTCATGATGAACGTGGTGTTGTCTTGCGCCCCGCGCGAGAAGCTCGGTCTGTATCTGAGCCTGGGCGGTGCCTGCATTACGCTGGGGCCGGCGTTTGGACCTGTGATCAGCGGTCTTATGTGCACGTTGTTTGGCTGGAGGGCGGTGTTCGTAGTGCCGCTGGTGGGCGGCATTGTGGTCGCTGCGGCGGGCGTAAAGCTTGTTCAGAATGTCGGAGAGCGCTCGAACGCCACGCTTGATATTCTGTCGGTTGTTTTGCTCGCTGCCGGCATTACGGCATTTGTGTATTCCGTAGGCGAGTTCTCGACCAATCTGATTGCCGGCATCGTGACGCTCTTCGCCGCCCTTGTGCTGCTCGGCCTGTTTGCGGCCCGCCAGCTCAAACTTGAGCATCCGGTGCTTAACGTGCGTCCCATGGCGAGCGTTCGCTTTTGGCCTGCGTGCCTGCTTGTGGTGGTGTCGATGATGACGACGTTCTCGATGAGTGTTTTGTTGCCGCTCTATTTTGAAGGTGCCTACGGCATGACCGCACTTGTTGCGGGCCTGCTCATTTTGCCGGCGATTGCCTGCAACGCCGTGACCTCGATTGTGGGCGGACGCGTGATGGACGCCCGTGGCGCATGGCCGCTGTTGCCGGTCGGCTTTGCCCTGATTGCCGTGGGGCAGACTGCAATCTCGATGACGGCGGCAAGCATGAACATCGGCGTCGTCGTGGCGCTGACCGTTGTGGTGTATGCCGGAGTCGGTTTGGTGCTGAGCCCCTCGCAAACGGCCGGCTTGGAGACGCTGCCTGCCGCTGAACATCCTCACGGAACGGCATTGCTTAACACGTGGAATATGATTGCCGCGTCGTTTGGCCCGTCGCTGTTTATCGGTCTGCTCTCGAGTTCTGCGGCGACCGCCGGCACCGCTGGCGCTGCGACGGACGTTGCCCAGGCGATTGGATTTGCAGCTGCCGTGCGTGTGGCGGCTGTAATTGCCGTGGTCGGGTTCGTGGCGTCGCTGGTGTACGCTCGTCGCGAGTCACACATGTCGCATTAATGTGTGCACATAGATTCTGCAGCTAGATTGGATGGCGACACCATAAACTAATGGACGTTTTGCCGAGAGGCATGAATGTTTAAAGCGCAAAGAGTGCGCGACGGGCCCCGCGAATGGGGCGATGATGCCCGAGAGGGCCAAGAAGGAGTCTCATGTCCGAGAACGAAGAGATCATGAACGAGACCGAGAACGAGACCGTGGCTGCCGAGGTTGAGGCAGTCGAGACCGTGGAGACCGAAGCTGCCGAGGTTGAGGCTGCTGACGAGGTTTCCGCCGAGGAGGAGGCCGAGGTTGTCGAGGCCGCCGTTGATTACGATGACGAAGAGCTGATGGACAAGATGCAGAAGGCCGCCCGCCTGCTGCGTAGCCGTCGCTTTGCTATTTCCAAGGAGGAGGAGGCCAAGGCCGAGCGCATGGCGAACATCGAGCGCGCCATCAAGCTTCTTGACCTCAAGCCCAAGATGGAGCAGAAGGAAATGTCCGACCTGCTGGGCATGCGCCTTCGTGAGCTCGATGGTCTGATGGCCGAGGCCGAGGCTGCCGATCTGGTCGGCCGCATCGACGACGCCGAGGGCGATATGCGCAAGATCGTTGTCTTCGCTGCCGAGGATGCCGCTGAGGGCCTGGTCGAGCTTGCCAACAAGAAGGAGAAGCTCCTGCCCGAGCTTTCTTACGAGGAGGCCACCGAGCTGATGGCCGCTCTCGATAAGGTCATCGCTCCGCTCGTCGCCATGGGCCTGGACGAGGACCGCGGTCCTCGCGGCGGCCGTGACGATCGCGGTGGCCGTGGCGGCGACCGTGGCGGTCGCGGCGGCTTTGGCGATCGCGGTGGCCGTGGCGGTGACCGTGGCGGTCGCGGTGGCGATCGTGGCGGCCGTGGCGGCTTTGGTGACCGTGGCGGCGACCGTGGCGGTCGCGGCGGCTTTGGCGGCAACCGTGGTGGCTATGGCGATCGCGGCGGCAACCGTGGCGGCTTCGGCGGCAACCGCGGTAACGACCGCGGCGGTCGCGGCGGCGATCGTGGCGGCCGCAACGGCGGCGGCTTCCGCGGCAACCGCTTCTAGGGGTTACGCGGTTCTACGAACCGCGTAACTAGTTGACGCTGCGCGCCCACCAGAGCGACAACTTGTCATTCAAAGAGGACGGCATGACCAGAAGGTCTATGCCGTCCTCTTTTCATGTCAATTTGTTCGCTCTGGTGGGCGCTCGCTCATATGACCCAATCCGCTGTCAAGAGCCACAATGGCCCCGCCGACCGCTTGCAATCGGTCGGCGGGGCCTGCCGTTAACCCGTCCCGGTCCGCCCCCGGCATGTCATCGACGCCTTCGGCTCAGTCTCATATCCGCGGATACCGTTCTGCCGGCCCGCACTCCATTCCTTCGGCGGGGTTCCCCAAGTCTGTCGAGGCGCATGCGGAGGGCTCCGCGCGCACAGCGAAATAGGGGGTATCCCCGAAGGCCGCCCGGCTCGCCGGGACGGGGGCTATGTCTATTCCGCGCCCTCCCGGCACATCGCGCC
>NZ_JADPCJ010000012.1 GCF_015670795.1 Collinsella aerofaciens
GTATTGCCCGGCGCCGTTAGGAGCGCCGGTCAATACGGGGCCCGCTCCATTTGTCAATTCCTTCAAGCGAATGTGTCGGGAATGTTTCAATGCATGAATATGCAAGCCATTTACGTATTCATGCATCTTTTGGTGCTAAAGTTTCAACCCACTTCATAACGACCGCTGCGAAATGCGCATCGGTGCATAAATCGCAGACAAGGAGTCTGATATGTCTTTGAAGGTTGGAATCGTCGGCGCGGCTGGATATGCCGGAGCCGAGCTCATTCGCCTCGTGCTCGGCCATCCCGAGTTTGAACTTGTTGCCATTACGTCCAACGCCGATGCCGGCCAGCCGCTGTCCGCGGTGTATCCGAGCTTTGCTGGCGTGAGCGATCTGGTTTTCACCACGCATGACGCCCCCGAGCTCAAGAGCTGCGATGCGGTTTTTCTTGCCGTGCCGCACACGGCTGCCATGGCACAGGTGCCCGCGCTGCTTGCATCGGGCGTCTCCTGCTTTGATCTTTCGGCCGACTACCGTCTGAACGACGCGTCCGTCTTTGAGGCATGGTATGCCGCCGAGCACACGAGTCCCGAGCTGCTCAAGACGCGTGCTTTCGGCCTGCCCGAGCTGTTCTGCCAGGACTTGGAGACCGCTGCTTCCAGCCATGCCGCTGGCAGGCCCGTGTTGGTCGCCTGCGCCGGCTGCTATCCCACCGCAACGAGCCTCGCTGCCGCGCCTGCCGTGCGCGCCGACTGGGTTGCCCAGAGCGGCCCCGTAATCGTCGATGCCATTAGCGGCGTGACGGGTGCCGGTAAGTCCTGCAACGCCCGCACCCACTTTTGCAGCGCGGACGAGAACCTGGAAGCCTATGGCGTGGGTAAACATCGTCATACGCCCGAGATTGAGCAAATCCTTGGCTTAACCGATCGCGTCGTCTTTACCCCGCATCTGGCACCGCTCAAGCGCGGCCTGCTCTCCACGGTGACGATGCCGCTTACGCCGCAGGCTATCGATACCTTGACCCTTGAGGACGTTGTCGACTATTACAAGCAGTTCTACGCTGGACGCACCTTTGTGCGTGTGCTCGACGCCGGCCAGCAGCCCAAGACGGCTTCGGTCGTCGGAACCAACGCCGCCCAGATTGGCCTCGCGCTCAACAAGCGCGCGGGCGTGCTGGTGGCGACGGGCGCCATCGACAATCTGTGCAAGGGCGCTGCGGGCCAAGCGGTCCAGTGTGCCAATATCGTCTTTGGCTTTGACGAGCGACGAGGCTTGCCCACAGTGGCGTGCCCGGTGTAGCACATTCGATTGTTAACGATTTGGTAGTCGGGCATCGAGTGGGGCGCCACTCTTAAGCTGGTCTCATGATCACGACTGGCATGGCGCACCAACCGATGTCCGTTTTTTGTTTGACATAAGGAGTCATAAAGACGATGAATACCGAGCTGTTTGATATCAAGATTCGCGCCGTCGAGGGTGGCGTTACGGCAGCGGCCGGCTTTAAGGCCACGGGCATCCATGCTGGGTTCCGCAAGAACCCTGAGCGTCTGGATTACGCGCTCGTCGTGCCCGATAAACCCTGTCCCGGTGCTGGCGTGTTTACCACCAATCGCTTTTGCGCGGCGCCCGTGCAGGTGAGCCGTGCCAACCTGGGCGGTGCGGACAAGGGCTACGGTATCATCGCTGGTGTTTCAATCAACTCCGGCAACGCGAACGCCGCCACGGGCGAGACCGGCCTTGCCTGCGCGCGCGAGACCTGCAACATCGCATCGCAGGTTATCGGCTGTGAGCCCCAGCAGATTCTGGTTGCCTCCACGGGTGTGATTGGCCAGATTCTGCCGATCGACACGTTTGAGACCGCCATTCCTGCTGCCTACGAGGCGCTCTCAGCCCACGGTGGCGCCGATGCCGCTCGCGCCATCATGACGACCGACACGCACTCCAAGGAGTACGCCGTGTCCTACGTCAGTGAGGCCGCGGGTCATGCGGGCAATGTCTATACGGTAGGCGGAATGTGCAAGGGCTCGGGCATGATCATGCCCAACATGGCCACCATGATTGCAGTTATCACCACCGATGCCCCCGTCGAGCCTGCGGCACTTCATGCCCTGCTGCTCTCGACCGTCAAGCAGACCTTTAACAAGGTAACGGTCGATTCCGACACCTCGACCAACGACACCTGCATCATGCTTGCCTCCGGCGCCGCTGCCGCAGATGCCGAGCCTATCGTCGAGGGCTCCGATGCCTTTGGCGAGTTGGCATTTGCCGTGCACGAGGTGTGCGAGAGCCTGGCGCGCAATATCGCCGCCGATGGTGAGGGCGCATCCAAGCTTGTTACGGTCAACGTTACCGGCGCCGTGAACGACGAGGAAGCCGATATCGCCGCCCGTGCCGTTGCCAACTCGCCGCTCGTTAAGACCTGCATCGCCGGCCACGACTGCAACTGGGGCCGTGTTGCTATGGCGCTTGGCAAGTGCGGCGTGAAGTTTAATCAGGAAGACGTTTCCATCGACATGATGGGCATGCCTGTCTGTCGCGACGGTCTGACTGTTCCCTTTGATGAGGACGAGGCTCTACGACGTTTCGAGGCGCCCGAGATCTTGATCTCGGCCGACCTGGGCGCAGGCGACGCGGCAACGACCGTGTGGACCTGCGACCTCACGCATGAGTACATCTCCATCAACGGCGACTACCGTTCCTAGATTCCGGGCACGCTGCGCATCTTGCCGCGATTGCGGACAGCGGAGCACGGCGCGATAACGATACGAAAGACGAGGCAGATTATGAAATTCGCACGCGATTGTCGTTCGAGCGAATCCAACGAAGCAACCGCGCAGCTGCTGTTCGAAGCGCTGCCGTGGATTAAGAACCTGACCGGCAAGACGGTTGTTATCAAATATGGCGGAGCCGCCATGGTTGATGAGCAGCTGCGCCGCGACGTGATGAGCGACATCGTTTTGCTCAAGATCATCGGTATGCGCCCCGTCATCGTGCACGGCGGCGGCAAGGCTATCAACGAGGCGCTGAGCCATTACGATATTCCCGTCGAGTTTAAGAACGGCCAGCGCGTGACCACGCCGGCGACTATGGATATCGTGCGCGAGGTGCTGGGCGGCAAGGTTAACCAGGAGCTGGTTGCTGCCATCAACCACCACGGCAACCTGGCCGTGGGCGTGTCGGGCAGCGATGCCGGCACGCTCATCGCCGAGCCGCTCGACCCCGAGCTCGGTCGCGTGGGCAAAGTGACGCACGTCAACACCGACTATATCGAGCGCTTACTCGATAGCGAGTACATCCCCGTCATCGCTACCGTCGCGGCGGGGGAGGACGGCGGTTTCTTCAACATCAACGCCGACACCGCCGCCGGTGCCGTTGCCGCGGCGCTCCACGCGCATAAGGCGATCTTTTTGACCGATGTCGATGGCCTGTACAAGGACTTTAGCGACAAGGACTCGCTTATCTCCAACCTAACGCTCGACGAGGTTAACGAAATGCTCTACGGCGGCGAGGTCGATAAGGGCATGATTCCCAAGCTGCGCGCGGCCGTCGATGCGCTTACCGGCGGCGTATTTCGTGCCCACATCATTAACGGTACTACGCCGCATTCGCTGCTCCTGGAGCTGCTGACCGATGCCGGCGTCGGCACCGTGATCCATTCCACCGAGACGGCTTACGAGTTCGATACGCATCCGCATCCGCTTTCGACGTTTGCTGCGCGTCTGACCGAAAACCTTGACGAGGTCGAGAAGCTTCAGACGGTCTAGCTGACCCGCAGCCGCCCAATTCCTGCACCCATAGCCCCGCGCCGTCTGGCGCCCAACGAAAGGCATCCCATGTCACTTGCAGCTCAGCAATCGCTTGAATCCCATTACGTTATGCATACCTTTGGCCGCTCTCCGGTCGAGTTTGTCGAGGGTCACGGCATGAAGCTCACCGGCGACGATGGCCGTGAGTACCTCGACTTTCTTGCCGGCATCGGCGTGTGCAGCCTAGGTCATGGCGACCCGGCTGTGCTCTCGGCGCTCGAGGCACAGACCAAAAAGCTCATGCATGTCTCCAATTACTTCTACATTGAGCAGCGCGGACAGGTCGCGGCGCTGCTGTCCAAGCTTGCTAACGACGACGTAGATGGTGCGCGCGTGCTTGCCGATGCCATTGTCGCCGGCGATGAGACCACGGCAGCTGCTCTTGGTGCCCCGGCTGCGGATGAGCAGGTTTGGGAGACCTTCTTTGCCAACTCTGGCGCCGAGGCCAACGAGGGCTCGATGAAGCTCGCGCGCCTGTACGCCAAGCGTGCCGGTAATGGCGGCAACACCATCGTGTGCATGCGCGGCGGCTTCCACGGCCGTACGCTCGAGACCATTGCCGCTACCATGCAGGATTGGCTGCAGGACAGCTTCCGCCCGCTGCCGGGTGGCTTTGTGGCCTGCACGCCCAACGATGTGGACGAGCTGCGTGCGATCTTTAAGCAGCTGGGGAGCGAGATTTGTGCCGTGATGCTCGAGCCGATCCAGGGTGAGAGTGGCGTGCACCCCATGACCGAGGAGTTTATGGCGGCAGCGCGCGACCTGGCACACGAAGTGGGCGCCGTGCTTATCGCCGACGAGGTCCAGTGCGGCATCTTCCGCTCCGGCAAGCCGTTTGCATTCCAAACCTATGGCGTGGAGCCCGACATCATGAGCCTTGCCAAGGGCATTGCCGATGGCGTGCCCATGGGTGCCGTCGTGGCAAAGAAGGAGATTGCCGACGTGTTTAAGCCGGGCGACCACGGCTCGACCTTTGGCGGTAGCTGCTTGGCCGTCGCGGCGTGCGCCGCGACGCTCTCCGCGCTTGTGCGCGGCGATTATGCCGACCATGCTGCCAAGGTGGGTGCCTATATGGAGGCAAAGCTCGCTAAGCTGCCGCACGTGACGGAGGTGCGTGGCCGCGGCTTGATGCTCGGCTGTGATTTGGATGATGCTGCGGGCGATGCGCATGATATTGTTGCCCGCGCGCTGCCCGCCGGTGCCGTGATTAACGCTACGGGTGCCCATACGCTGCGTTTCTTGCCGCCGCTCGTCTGCGAGGAAGCCGACGTGGACAGTTTGGTCGAGATTCTGTCGGACGTTTTGGGCTAACGCAGCGCAATACCTCAATTTGGACCGGGTTCCGGACTGCGGGCGTGTCCTATGTGGCATGATTCAGCGGTCTGGAGCCCGTTTTGCCTTAGATTCGCTAAGGCAGGGAGACCTGCTGGTCAAATAACATCAAATATGAGTAGTGTTACCGATTTGGTAGCAGCAATTTTGGACTAATAAGGCCAGATGGCAAGTCGAAATGGCGATGAATGCACGATTTTGATCCAACTGTTAGTCCTAATAATGGACATATGCTGCGTAACTTAAGCAAATACTATCTTTTTATATGTTGCAAACAAAGTAGCAGTACTCATTTTTGCCATTATTTGGCCACGGCCTTTGTGACAGACGTGCTGGCGGGTTCGAATCCCATGCGCTGGGCATGAAAAAGGAAAGGCCTCCATCGCTGGAGGCCTATCAAATCAGTGGTGGGCGATGAGGGATGTCCGCGTGCGGCTCCGCCGCCCGCATCCGCTTCGTCGCTTCGCTCCTCGCGTGCTGCGCTGGAAAACGCTTCGCGTTTCCTCAGCTCCGCACCCTTGCGGGTTCGAATCCCATGAAATGGGCGCAAACAAAACGGTCCCCTTGCGAGGACCGTTTCCAATTCAGTGGTGGGCGATGAGGGATGTCGCGTGCGGCTTCGCCGCCCGCTCTCGCTTCGGGCCTGCGGCCCTCGCGTGCTGCGCTGGAAAACGCTTGCGCGTTTCCTCAGCTCCGCACCCTGGCGGGTTCGAATCCCATGCGCTGGGCCCAAAAAAGAAAGGCTCCCATTGCTGGGAGCCTATCAAATCAGTGGTGGGCGATGAGGGATTCGAACCCCCAGCCTTGTGCGTGTAAAGCACCTGCGCTAACCGTTGCGCCAATCGCCCGTGCGGAGAGAGTATAGCAAAACAATCGCCCCATTCACCTCATATCCATTAAAGGTAACTCGCGCGTGTCACAGCGGAGCTGATTCAGTTGAGATTGCCTGAACATTCCGCCCCTCTTTACGCCCTCGGGTATACTCAAAAGCTACTGATTCGATTTGATGCCCAGCAACAGCAGAGGGGATAGTATATGTGCGGTTTTGTCGGTTTTGTCGGTGGGACGGATAACCAATCCGAGGTGCTCACCAAGATGATGGACCGCATCGTCCATCGCGGTCCCGACATGGGCGGTCAGTTTATCGACGGCCGCGTTGCCCTGGGCTTCCGCCGCCTGTCGATCCTCGACCTGACCGAGGCCGGCGCTCAGCCCATGGCCAACGAGGACGGCAGCGTCGTCATTGTCTTTAACGGCGAGATCTACAACTTCCAAGAACTCCGTTCCGAGCTCGAGGCCAAGGGCTACAAGTTCCACTGCGGCGCCGACACCGAGAGCCTCCTGCACGGCTACGAGGAGTGGGGCGAGGCCGTTCTCGATCGCCTGCGCGGTATGTACGCCTTCGTCATCTGGGACAAAAAGAAGAACAAGCTTTTTGGCGCCCGCGACATCTTTGGCATCAAGCCGCTCTACTACTATCCCATGGCCGATGCGGGCGACGGCGCTCCGGGCGTGCTCTTTGGTTCCGAGATCAAGAGCTTCCTGGACTACCCGCACTTCCACAAGGCGGTCAACAAAAAGGCTCTGCGTCCGTACATGACGCTGCAGTATTCGGCAACCGAGGAGACCTTCTTCGAGGGTGTCTACAAGCTGCCGCCGGCGCACTACTTTACCGTCGATATCCCGACCGGCAAGATGAACATCGAGCGTTACTGGGATTGCGATTACTCTGCCGTCGAGAAGCCGTTCGAAGAGTATGTCGATGAGCTGGACGAGGTCGTGCACGAGAGCGTCGAGGCCCATCGCATCGCCGACGTCAAGGTCGCGTCGTTCCTCTCCGGTGGCGTCGACTCCAGCTACATCGCCGCTTGCCTCATGCCCGACAAGACCTTCTCGGTGGGCTTTGACTACAAGAACTTCAACGAGACCAACTACGCCAAGGAGCTTTCCGATAAGCTCGGCGTCGAAAACGTTCGCAAGATGATTACCGCCGACGAGTTCTTCGGTGCGCTCGAGGACATCCAGTATCACATGGACGAGCCGCAGTCCAACCTGTCTTCCGTGCCGCTGTGGTTCTTGGCCGAGATGGCCCGCAAGGACGTCACCGTGGTGCTTTCGGGCGAAGGCGCCGACGAACTCTTTGGCGGCTACGCCTACTACGAGGATACGGTCCCGGTGCGCAAGTACAAAAAGATGGTGCCGCTGCCCGTCCGTCGCGCGCTCGGTAACCTGGCGCTGCATATGCCGTACTTCAAGGGACATAACTTCCTGGTCAAGGGTGCCGAGATCCCCGAGAAGTCGTTCCTGGGACAGGCTCTGGTATGGCCGGAGCGCGAGGTCGACGACGTGCTCAAGCCCGAGTACAACACCGGCGATGGTGCCTTCGAGCTTGCCGCTCCCATCTATGCGCGCGTGAAGGGTCAGCCCGAGCTGGTCAAGAAGCAGTACCTGGACATGAACATGTGGCTCCCGGGCGACATTCTGCTCAAGGCCGACAAGATGTGCATGGCACACTCACTGGAGCTGCGCGTGCCCTTCCTGGACCGCAAAGTCATGGAGTTCGCCGAGCACATTCCCGACCGCTACCGCATCAACGAGAACGGCAACAAACAGGTACTCCGCCACGCTGCCAACAAGTCGCTGCCCGATGAGTGGGCCACCCGTCCCAAGGTGGGCTTCCCGGTGCCGATTGTCTACTGGCTGCGCGAGCAAAAGTGGTACGACTATGTCAAGGAGTACTTCACCGCGCCGTGGGCAAGCGAGTTCTTCGATACCGACGAACTCATGCACCTGCTCGATCTGCACTTTGCGGGCAAGGGCGATTTCCAGCGCAAGATCTATACGCCGCTCGTGTTCTTGGTGTGGTACAAGCGCTTCTTTATCGACGAGGACCAGCCCGCTGTTCAGGCTGCCTAGCCTCGGCTGACGAACGCCTGCGCGTAACGGCTCCTCCGGGAGCCGTTTTTGCGTGGGTGCGTTTCAGTTACTATAAAACCGTCCCTGCCAAATGGCTGAGAAAGGTGAAAGATGCACCATTCGGATTCCGCGACCGTGACCACGGTCGATACGCTTGCCAAGCTTCTCGATGTGTGCGGCGAGCTGCGCGCATCAGAGCAGGTTGACGAGCGTGCCGTGACCGGCTGCTCGTTTGATTCGCGCGCGGTCTCGGCAGGTGACGTGTTCTTCTGCAAAGGTGCTGCCTTTAAGCCCGCGTTTTTGAGCATGGCGCTCGATGCGGGCGCCGTCGCATTTGTGTGCGAGGAGTCACTGGTCGAGTCTCTGGAGCCGCTGGCGCAGGAGAGCGGTGCTGCGATGCTGGTTGTTGATAGCGTTCGCACGGCCATGGCCCTGTTGCCGCCGGAGGTCTACGACCGTCCCGACCACGACGTCAAGATCGTGGGTATCACCGGTACCAAGGGAAAGACCACGGCCGCTTTTATGCTCCAGTCGATTATCAAAGCGGCGGGCGAGTCCTGCGGCATGATCGGCTCGGTGAGTACCGACGATGGCATCGAGTGCTACGAGAGCACCAATACTACGCCCGAGGCCCCCGAGGTCTGGCGCCATATCGCCAACTGCCGCACGTCCGGTCGCCAGTCCATGGTCATGGAGGTTTCGAGCCAGGCGCTCAAGTACCAACGCGTCGAGAATCTGCCGTTTGACGTGGCGTGCTTCCTCAACATCGGCCGCGACCACATCTCGCCGATCGAACACCCCACGTTTGAGGATTATTTTGAGAGCAAACTCAGGATCTTTGACCAGGCAAAGACCGCCGTGGTGAATCTAGGCACCGAAGAGGTTGACCGTGTGCTAGAGGCAGCGTCGACGGCCGAGCGCTTGGTGACCGTTGGCGTCGAGCATCCCGAGGCAAGTCTGTGGGCGAGCGACGTACGCATGGTCGGCTTTAGCATCGAGTTCAACTTGCATGGCTTGTGTGCCGACGAGTCCGAGGCGGGGGAGAAGGTCCTGCTGGGTATCGCGGGCGACTTTAACGTGGAGAACGCGCTGGTCGCTATCGCCGCTGCGCGCGAGATCGGCATCGGTATCGATGCCATCAAGAAGGGCCTCTCAAAACTGCGTGTGCCGGGCCGTATGGAGGTCGTGGAGTCGAAGGACGGCCGCGTGATTTGTGTCGTCGACTACGCGCACAACCAGCTTTCGTTCCGCTCGCTTTTCTCGTCGGTCAAGCGCGCGTTTCCCGCTAGTCCGGTCATTGCGGTGTTTGGCGCTGCCGGCGGCAAGGCGCAGGAGCGCCGCGAGCAGCTTCCGCGCGAGGCCGCACCGTATTCCGACCTGATGATCTTTGCCAATGAGGACCCGGCTCACGAGGACCCGATGAAGGTCTGTCGCGAGCTTGCCGAGCATGTTCCCGGCGATACGCCGAACAAGATCATCCTCGACCGCGAAGCCGCTGTGCATGCGGCGTTCAAGGCGGCGCGCGAGGAGTACGTCAACCCCGATGCTCCCACCATTGTCTTGCTGCTGGCAAAGGGTGACGAGGAGCTCATGCACGTGGGCGACGAGTTCGTGCCCATCGAGAGCGACCTTTCGCTGGCCAATCGCCTGATCGATGTTACCCAGTTTGACTAATGAACCATGATGGCGGCGGCGCCCTGAGTGCGCTGTCGCCATAAGCGTGTTCCCTCAATCAAAACATGCCGTCCAAGTCCAAACCCTTCTACGTAAACGGAGTAACCATGTCCCACAATACCCTGCCGACCGTCGCTGAGCTTTCGGGCGAGATGCGCGAGCGCTTGGCCAAGGTCAAGTACGTCTTTACCGACCTGGATGCCACGATGCTCGCACCCGGCTCGTGCGTGCTGCGCGACAACGACGGCAACCCCTCGACCAAACTCGTCGAGGCCGTCGTGGCGCTCGCTCGCGCTGGTATTCAGGTGGTTCCCACCTCGGGCCGCAACCGTACCATGATCCACGAGGATGCGCGCGTGCTCGGCCTCAACTCCTACATCGGCGAGATGGGCGGCCTGGTCATGTACGACCTCAAAGCCAACGATTGGGAGTATCTGACCGGCGACATGCCCTACGACTCCTCTTGCGGCCTCACGCCGCACCAGGTGATCGAGCAGACCGGCGTGTGCGAGAAGATCCTCGCCCGCTGGCCGCACAAGATCGAGTATCACAACGACATGTCGACCGGCTACAAGTACCGTGAGGTCACCGTCGGCATGCGCGGCGATGTGCCCGACGATGAGGTTCAGGCCATCCTGGACGAGGCCGGCTGCGGTCTGATCTGGGCTTGCAACGGCCATCTGACTCACCTGTCCAAGCCGACGACGCTCGAGCTCGATCGCGTCGAGGACGGTCGCGCATTCAACATCAACCCCGCGGGCCTCAACAAGGGCGTCGCTATTGCGCGCTTCTGCGAGCACCTAGGGATCGAGCGCGAGGAGACGTTGGCGCTCGGCGATTCCGAGTCCGATTTCTACATGGCCGATCACGTGGGCACGTTCTGCCTGGTCGAGAATGGCCTGACGAGCGCCGGCGCGCCCGAGTTCCTGGCTGCCTGCGAGAACGCTTTCGTTACGCGCGGCAAAATTGTCGACGGTTGGGCGGCGACGGTAGAGCTGCTGGTCGCGGCGCGTTCGTAGCGCGGCGTCGCCGCACGTGGACATGTCTTTTCGAGAGAGACTGGTGAGGTAATGTCCGATATCGAGAATCCGGCAGGCGACACGCGCCCGATTGGCGTGTTCGATTCTGGTTTGGGCGGTCTGACGGTTGCGCGCGCGATTGCGACGGCGTTGCCGCACGAGTCCGTCTACTACTTTGGTGACACCAAGCGCTGCCCCTACGGCACGCGCACCGAGGATGAAGTGCGCTCGTTTGCGCTGCAGGCGGGCCGCTGGCTATCGAGGCACGACGTTAAGATCATGGTCATCGCCTGCAACACGGCGACCGCCGCGGCCTTGCGTTTGGCTCAGCAAGTGCTCGACGTTCCCGTGATCGGCGTGATCGCCCCGGGCGCGCGCGCCGCCATCAACAGCACGCGTACGCGTCGCGTGGGCGTGCTCGCCACCAATCTCACCATTCGCTCGGGCGCCTACACGCGCGCCATCCAGGATTTGGATGCTGGTGTCGATGTGTATGGCTGCCCGGCTTCGAGCTTTGTCGAGGTCGTCGAGCACGAGCTCGCCTCGGGCGCGCATCTGCAGGAGCAGTGGCTCGAGAACGAGGATATTTTTGATACGCCAGCCGTTCGCGCGCTGGTGGGTGCCACGGTTGAGCCGCTGCGCGACCACGGTATCGATACCGTGGTGCTCGGCTGTACGCATTTTCCGCTGTTGGTGGGACCTATCCGCCATGCGCTGGGGCCTGGGGTGCGCGTCGTGAGTTCCGCCGAGGAGACCACACGCGAGCTGACCGATATCCTCACGCGCCGCGAGCAGCTGGCGGGCGACGCCGCCGAGCCGCAGCATCGTTTTGCCACGACGGCCGATAACATTGCCGAGTTTGCGGTGGCGGGCAGCTTTATCTTTGGTCAGCCGCTCAAGAGCATCGAACATATCGATATCGATGAGCTGAAATAGATGTAAGGCAGCCGTCAAGGCCTTCGCCACATCTTTTGCCGAAAGGATATTTCTATGGAGTACATGCAGGTCAACCGCGCTAACGGTCGCGCCGCCAACGAGTTGCGCCCCGTTAAGCTCACCCGTAGCGTCATGAAGCACGCCCACGGCTCGTGTTTGGCCGAGTTCGGCGACACGCGCGTGCTGTGCGCCGCCACTATCGAGGAGGGCGTGCCGGGCTGGCGAAAGGGAGCTAAGGCCGGCTGGGTGACCGCGGAATACGCCATGCTGCCGGCGTCGACCGGCAAACGTTGCAAACGCGAGCACGCCAACCGCAAGGGTCGCTCCATGGAGATCGAGCGCCTCATTGGCCGCAGCCTGCGTACCGTCGTCAACATGAAGGCGCTCGGCGAGTACACCGTCACCGTCGACTGCGATGTGATTCAGGCCGATGGCGGCACGCGTACAGCGAGCATCACCGGCGCCTGGGTGGCGCTGCACGACGCCCTCGCCATGTGGGTCGAGGCGGGAAAGATCGAGCGCATCCCGCTTATCGGCCAGGTGGCTGCCATCTCCATGGGCGTTGTCGACGGCAATACGCTGCTTGACCTCGATTATTCCGAGGACAGCCATGCCGAGGTCGACATGAACCTCGTCGCTACCGAAACCGGTGAGATGATCGAGCTCCAGGGCACCGGCGAGCAGGCGCCCTTTGACCGCAAACGCCTCAACGCCCTGCTCGACCTGGGCGACAAAGGCATCGCCGAGCTCATCGAGCTCCAGCGCCAAGCCCTCGCCTAACCTGCCAAAAAGGGACAGGTTTATTTTGGTAGGTTTCATCTGCGGAGACGTCTAGACACAAGACTTCCGTTGATTGAGAGGGGAGAGGCAGAGGCCCTCGTCGCCCTCGGCGCGGCATTGCTATAGAGACAAGGAGGCCAGTTATGGCACTTGAGAAGATCGACATCGACACCCTCGACCCGGCGGCGACCATCGTCGTGGCAACCGGAAACGCTCATAAGCTCACCGAGATCGAGGCCATTTTGGGCAAGGTCATGCCCGAGGTGCGCTTTGTGGCGCTCGGCCAGCTGGGCGATTTTGAGGACCCCGAGGAAAACGGCACGACGTTTTTGGAGAACGCCATCATCAAGGCGCAGGCTGCCGTCGAGGAGACGGGGCTCATGGCCATTGCCGACGATTCGGGCTTGGTCGTTGATGCCCTGGACGGCGAGCCGGGCGTGTATAGCGCGCGCTATGCGGGCGTGCATGGCGACGATGCCGCCAACAACGCCAAGCTGCTCGTTAACTTGGAAGGCGTGGCAGACGAGGATCGCACCGCGCGTTTTATGAGTGTCGTCGCGCTCATCGACACGGATGGTCTGGTCACCTATGGTGAGGGCGCCTGCGAGGGCGTTATCGCGCACGAGGGCCGCGGCGATCACGGCTTTGGCTACGACCCGCTGTTCCTGCCGGTCGACACGCCGGGCAAGACCATGGCCGAGCTGACGGCGGACGAGAAGAACGCCATCAGCCATCGATTCCATGCGCTCGAGCACCTATCCGCCAAACTGACGGGCGAGGAGTAGGCCGTGCGTGCGGTGGTGCAGCGCGTACTCAACGCCGGCGTGACGGTCGACGGCGAGTGCGTGGGCCGCATTGGACGCGGCTACCTGGTGCTGCTGGGTGTGGGCCATGGCGATACGCGTGCCGAGGCCGATAAGCTGTGGGGCAAGCTCCGCGGGCTGCGCATCAACGAGGACGAGAACGGCAAGACCAACTTGGCGCTTGCCGATGTCGACGGTGAGGTGCTCGTGGTGTCGCAGTTCACGCTGTTCGCTGACTGCCGCCACGGTCGCCGCCCATCGTTTACGGATGCCGGCGCGCCCGATGTTGCCAACGAGCTCTACGAGTACTTCCTGACGCTCGTTCGCCAAGATGTCGAACACGTGGCGCACGGCATTTTTGGCGCCGATATGAAAGTCGACTTGGTCAACGACGGCCCATTCACCATCGTCTTGGACACCGATAACCTTTAGGTTACGCGGTTTTACCAAACCGCGTAACAACTGGTCATGCGAGATTGTCGTCTGGTACGTATTCGAGACCGGGCTTTTTTAGCTACTTGCGTATGGCCACAACAGGGTGCTATAGTATTAGAGTTTTGTCTATCTTAGGGGTATTATCCCCTTTTTGAATTGCACCTTCTGGAGGCCCTGTTCATGGAAGAGATGGAAGTCAATCACGTCGACGACATCCACGAGAAGCTGACCGATATGGTGGGCGATCGCGTCAAGGTTAAGGCCAACATGGGCCGTACCCGCGTCGTCGAGCGCATGGGCACCATCAAGAGCGTCCACCCGGCCGTCTTCATTGTCGAGGTTGACGAGCGTCGTGGCCGCAAGTCGCGTCAGTCCTACCAGTATATCGATGTGCTCACCGGTCAGGTCGAGCTGTTCGACCCCGAGAGCGGCGAGCATATCTTTACCCCGCTCGGCAATCAGCTCGAGGAGCATTAACGGTGACCGATCGGTCCCTGACTCTTTCCGCGCCGGCAAAGATTAACCTCTACCTGGGGGTTCATACCGAGCGCGATGACCGCGGCTATCACAGGGTCGATTCCCTGATGGCGGCCGTCGGTCTTTCCGATACCGTGACGGTCACGCCGGCGCAGGCGCTGACCGTCCAGACGGTTCCGGCATCAGATTTTCCCATGCAAAAGAATACGGCGTATCGGGCTGCGGTTGCTATGGCCGAGCATTATGGTCGCGAGGCAAACATCTGCGTGACGATTGAGAAGCGCATTCCATTGTGCGCCGGCTTGGGCGGCCCCTCGACGGATGCGGCCGCGGTCATTGTCGCCTTGGCGGAGCTCTGGGGCATTGATCGCACCGACCCCGCGCTCGATGACATTGCGCGGGGCATTGGTGCCGATGTCCCGTTCTTTTTGCACGCGAGCCCTGCGTTTTACGTAGGTGGGGGAGACGTGCTGGCAACTGAATACTCCGCGCTGCCCGCGACGCCCGTTGTGCTGGTCAAGCCGCGGGAGGCGAGCGTTTCGACAATTGAAGCCTATCGACGTTTTGACGAGGCCCCGGTGCCTGCGGACAAGCCCGGCGCGATAGCTTCTGCCTTGCGTGCTGGTGATGCCGAGACGGCATATGCGCTCATCCATAACAACCTGGGTGTCATTTCCGCACAGATGGAGCCGCAGATTCAAACGGTCCTCGACTGGCTGCGTAAACAGGACGGAACCGTTGCTGTAGATGTGTGCGGATCGGGTGCCTGCTCGTTTGCCATTTGCGACACCGCTGCCACGGTCGAAAGGCTTGCCGATGCTGCCCAGCAAAATGGCTGGTGGGCCTGCGCGACTGAGCTTATTCCCAACACGGTTCAAATCGACGCGCCAAAGAAATAAAAATTTCTCTGGCACACGACGGAAATCTTTGTTACTATAGTTGAGCTAACGGGTTGTGGCTCAGTTTGGTAGAGCACTGCGTTCGGGACGCAGGGGTCGCTGGTTCAAATCCAGTCAACCCGACCAGAGCATGAGGAGGGACCGCTTCTTGCGGTCCCTTTTTTTAGCTAGTGTTGTGATACCGCGATACCCGCGGTATACTCATTCGAGCTTGTCTCGCTGTATTGTGGAGGTCTACATGTTTGGACTGAGGGCTCCTGAGCTCATCATTATTCTCGTCGTTGTCCTGATTATCTTCGGTCCCAAGAACCTGCCGAAGCTCGGCAAGTCCCTCGGCTCTACCGTCAAGAATATCCGTGAGGGTATGGAGGGCGACGATAAGGCCGAGACCAAGCAGGCCGAGGAGGTCGTGGTCGAGCAGTCCGAGGAGGACAAGGAGATCGCTGAGCTCGAGGCCAAGCTCGCTGCTGCCAAGAAGAAGCAGGCAGAGGACAGCGACGCGGACGCAGAGTAGTCCCATCCCTTTGGGGTGAGCACCTGACCGGCTTGCCCGCAGGCTAGCCGGTCTTTTTCGTTTTGTTGACAGTTGATTGTTTGATCAGAGTTGGGGAGATATCCGTATGGACGCAAGCCAGATCGTACTGACCGCTGAGGGCCGCCAGAAGCTCGTCGAGGAGCTCGCCTGGCGTGAGGGCGATTACGCCAAGGAGATCGTCGAGGACATCAAGGAAGCCCGCGCGTTCGGCGACCTTTCGGAGAACTCCGAGTACGACGCCGCTAAGGACAAGCAGGCCCAGAACGCCGCTCGTATCGCCGAGATCCAGGCCATCCTCGCCAACGCTCAGGTTGCTGCCACCACGGGCGACCTGACCGTCTCCATCGGTTCCACCGTTTCGCTGATTGATCCCAACGGCGAGGTCATGGAAGTCACGCTCGTCGGTACCACCGAGACCAACTCGCTCGAGCACAAGATTTCCAACGAGTCTCCGGTCGGTCACGCCATCATCGGTCACGGCGAGGGCGACTCCGTCGAGGTCGTTACGCCTTCCGGCAAGACTCGCGTCTACACCATCGCCAAGATCGCACGCTAGACCACGGTCCCGCGTAAAGGTATGTTTTCGCTCCCTGGGACCGAATCCTGGGGAGCGTTTTAGTTTGAGGAGCTAACTTATGGCAGAGAACCAGAACGCCGCCGATCAGGCATCGACGCTCAACGACGAGCGCGCCACCCGCCTGGCCAAGCGCGCCGCCCTGTTCGAGGCGGGCCAGAACCCCTATCCCGAGCACTCTGAGCTTGAGGACTACGTCGCCGATATCGAGACTAAGTACGCCGAGCTTGCCGATGGCGAGGACACCGAGGACGTCGTGAAGATCGCCGGCCGCGTGGTCGCCAAGCGCGGCCAGGGCAAGATAATGTTCATCGTCGTGCGCGATGCGACTGCCGAGATTCAGCTGTTCTGCCGCATCAACGACATGGACGAGGCTGCCTGGAATACGCTCAAGGCCCTCGACCTGGGCGACATCCTGGGCGTGACCGGCGTGGTCGTGCGCACCCAGCGCGGCCAGCTTTCCGTTGCCCCTAAGAGCGCGACCCTGCTTTCCAAGGCCGTTCGTCCACTGCCCGAGAAGTTCCACGGTCTTTCCGACAAGGAGACCCGCTATCGCCAGCGCTATGTTGACCTGATCGCCAACGACGACGTTCGCGAGACCTTCCGTAAGCGTTCGCAGATTCTCTCCACCTTCCGTCGCTTTATGGAGTCCGACGGCTACATGGAGGTCGAGACCCCCATCCTGCAGACCATCCAGGGTGGTGCCACGGCCAAGCCGTTCATTACCCACTTCAACGCGCTCGATCAGGAGTGCTACCTGCGTATTGCCACCGAGCTGCACCTCAAGCGCTGCATCGTCGGTGGTTTTGAGCGCGTGTTCGAGATCGGCCGCATCTTCCGTAACGAGGGCATGGACCTTACCCACAACCCCGAGTTCACCACGATGGAGGCCTACCGTGCCTTCTCCGACCTCGAGGGCATGAAGGCGCTCGCCCAGGGCGTCATTAAGGCGGCTAACAAGGCCATCGGTAACCCCGAGGTCATCGAGTACCAGGGCCAGACCATTGACCTTTCTGGTGAGTGGGCCAGCCGTCCCATGACCGACATCGTCTCCGACGTGCTCGGCAAGCAGGTCACCATCGACACGCCGGTCGAGGAGCTTGCTGCCGCCGCGCGCGAGAAGGGCCTGGAGATCAAGCCCGAGTGGACTGCCGGCAAGATCATCGCCGAGATTTACGATGAGCTGGGCGAGGACACCATCGTCAACCCGACCTTCGTGTGCGATTACCCCATCGAGGTCAGCCCGCTCGCTAAGCGTTTTGAGGACGACCCGCGTTTGACTCACCGCTTTGAGCTGGTCATCGCCGGCCACGAGTACGCCAACGCATTCTCCGAGCTCAACGACCCGGTCGACCAGGCTGAGCGCTTTGCTGCCCAGATGGCCGAGAAGGCCGGCGGCGACGATGAGGCTATGGAGTATGACGAGGACTACGTGCGCGCCCTCGAGTACGGTATGCCTCCCGCGGGCGGCATTGGCATTGGTATCGACCGCGTGGTCATGCTGCTCACCAACCAGGCTTCTATCCGCGACGTGCTGCTGTTCCCGCACATGAAGCCCGAGAAGGGTTTCCAGTCCGGTGCCGCTGCTGCCAAGGCTGCCGAGGCCGGCAACACCGCGAGTCCCTTCGTCAAGCCGCTCAAGCCCACGGTTGATTATTCCAAGATTGCCGTCGAGCCGCTGTTTGAGGAGTTCGTCGACTTTGATACCTTCTCCAAGAGCGACTTCCGTGCTGTGAAGGTCAAGGCATGCGAGGCCGTCAAGAAGTCCAAGAAGCTGCTGAACTTTACGCTCGACGACGGCACCGGCACCGACCGCACCATCCTCTCCGGTATTCACGCTTATTACGAGCCCGAGGACCTGGTTGGCAAGACCTTGCTCGCCATCACCAACCTGCCTCCGCGCAAGATGATGGGTATTCCCAGCTGCGGCATGCTGATCAGCGCTGTCCACGAGGAGGAGGGCGAGGAGCGCCTCAACCTGATCCAGCTCGACGCCTCCATTCCCGCCGGCGCAAAGATGTACTAGGGGGTTACGCGGGTTTACCAACCCGCGTAACCAGTTGACGCTGCGCGCCGCCCAGGGCGACAATTTGTCATTCAAAAGGCAAGGCATGACCAGAAGGTCTATGCCTTGCCTTTTTCATGCCAACTTGTTCGCCCTGGACGTCGCTCGCTGTCCGTCCTCTACCTGCGGCGTTGACTTGGTTGGCACTTAGGGACGTTCCTTTTCTGCCGGCACTTGGGGACAGTCCTAGTCGTTGGGGATCTACCGACGCATTGGGGGTTTGCGCCTTCCATGCATGACAGCCGTCTCTTTTATGTTTCCTTTAGCCGTTGCTGCCTAGGATGGGGGTTAGTCGGTAGGAAGGGAGCGTCTATATGGACGACGCGAGCGAGCGTTCAATCGAAGAGGACATGCTCGATCAGTTCAATTACTTTGATGATGAGGACGAGGAGCTGATCGACCGTCGCGAGCCAGCGCCGCTTGATTCCTTTGATCTGGTCGATGAAGAGCCCGACGAGGACGAGGGCGAATCGGCGGAGCCCTCACAGCCTTCGCGCCTTGACTCGCTGCTTTCGAGAGCCCCCATGCACCACGGCGTTCGTGCCGGCGCGCTCCATATGAAAACTGACTGGCACCAGATCGTGACGGCAGGCGATGAGCTTGCCGTCGATGCGCCACTCACCGATAAGTCATCCATCATCTGCCGCACTGGCATGCTTATGCTGGCAAGCGGAACAGGTGCCTGGCGTGTGCGCGATACCATGAATCGTGTTGCTGCCGTACTCGGCGTCACGATTCACGTCGACCTGAGTCTTCTGTCGTTTGAGTGCACTTGCATC
Organism: Collinsella aerofaciens; assembly: GCF_015670795.1. Taxonomy (GTDB): domain Bacteria; phylum Actinomycetota; class Coriobacteriia; order Coriobacteriales; family Coriobacteriaceae; genus Collinsella; species Collinsella aerofaciens_Q. The sequence continues at coordinate 19,014 of NZ_JADPCJ010000012.1, forward strand.
GAAGATGGCCACTGCTTTAACGAGGTTGTCAGCCTGCCCACAACGGGAGTCAATACCCATCGCATTTGGATGATGGAGAGTTTCCTCAAGGAAATTGAGACCTATGGTCGTCGCTTCACGGTACACGAGTATCACGAGATGCTCAAGACCGTTGAGAGTTCAAAACCCGATTACTCTCCCTGGCAACAGGGCCTTGCGGCAGCTTGTGCTTGCGGCGCCTTCGTCTTTTTGCTCGGCGGCGGCCCTATCGAGATGGCCTGCGCGTTTGTGGGCGCGGGTGTCGGCAACTTTGCCCGCTCCCATATTCTCAAGCAAGGCCTTGGTCAGTTCAGCGCGCTGACGACCGGCGTTGCGCTCGCTTGCGTTTCGTATCTGCTGGCATTGCTCGGCCTTGGCCAGGTCGTACCGGGGGCAATGTCGCACCAAGAAGGCTATATCGGCGCCATGCTCTTTGTGATTCCCGGCTTTCCGCTCATTACGGCAGGCCTCGACATCGCTAAGCTCGACATGCGAAGTGGTATCGAGCGCCTGTCATATGCCGTATCGATTATTGTGATGGCGACGCTCGTAGGTTGGATGGTTGCCGAGTGTGTTGGCCTGGCGCCGGACGACTTTGCGCCGCTCGGCCTTTCGCCGCTTGCTCTTACGCTCCTGCGCGTGGTGATGAGCTTCGTTGGCGTATTCGGCTTCTCGGTGATGTTCAACAGCCCGGTAAAGATGGCCGCGGCAGCTGGGCTGATCGGCGCCGTGTCCAATACCCTGCGTCTGACCCTTGTCGATGCGCCGACGATGATTCCCTTCCTGGGCCTCAGCACGGGAATGCCTCCCGAGGCAGCAGCGTTTATCGGCGCGCTGGTATCGGGTCTGCTGGCAAGCTTGGCCGAAGTCAAGCTCACCTACCCGCGTATCGCTCTCACGGTGCCTTCGATTGTCATTATGGTGCCGGGTTTGTATCTGTATCGCTCGATGTATTACATGTGCACCTTCGACACGGTCAATATGCTCGGCTGGTTTGTGCGCGCAGTGCTCATCGTGGCGTTTTTGCCCGTTGGCCTGGGTGTGGCGCGTACGCTCACCGACCCTCGCTGGCGCCACACCAGCTAATTGGTGCAAGGGAGACAGGTTACTTTGCACCAAATGAGTTGCGGTGAAATAGGGACTGAATTGCTGCTTAAAGGGTCAAAACAGTCCGTATTCCACCGCAACTTATGGGGTCGGGGGATTATCGGTGCCCTGCATCTTCATAAACTCAACGCTTACGAAGCGCATGCGTTTCGTGCTAGGCTGGTTCCACCACATAAGTAGTCGCAGACGCGCGTACCACGGGCGGGCGAGATGAAGTTCCAACAGCTCCATCTTGCCCGCCCGTTTTTGTTGCGTGGCGCCGCGGTACAACACAGAGAGGAATCTGCCCTTTATGCCTATCAACAAACGAGAGAGCCTGCTGTTCACCTTTATCATGTGCTTTTGCATGGTGCTCTGGATGAGCATCTACAACGTTGCCCTGCAGCACGGGGCCATCAACGGCGAGGTCGTTGCCGCTGCGTGGCTCGGCTTCCCCGTTGCCTACATTTTTGCCATGTGCTGCGACTGGTTCGTCGCCAGCCCGCTCGCCAAGGGTTTCGCCTTTAAGTACTTGGTCACGCCGGGCAAGAGCTCGCCACTTGCCATGACGCTCGCCGTCAGCTCCTGCATGGTCGTCCCCATGGTTATCATCATGTCGCTGTACGGTGCCTGCGAGGGTCTGACGCACATGCCCGGCGGCATCCTTGCGAACCTGTATTCCGTGCCCGCGATCTGGATGATCAACATCCCGCATAATTTTGTGATGGCGCTGCCGTGGAACCTTTTGGTAGCCGGTCCGATTTCCCGCTTCGTCTTCCGTCGCGCCTTCCCTGTGGGGACGGTTTTCGAGGAGGAGCATGCCGAGCTCTTGGAGCAGGCTATGGCTCCTGAGTGCGAGTAGCTCGCTTAGGGATCTGCTGAGCGCGGGCGACTTGCTTGGTTGGAGCCCTAAGCGTGGATAGCTCGCTCGGCGACATCGCGGGCGCGAGCGGTGCGCATGACAGGAGGGCCCGTGCTGCTCCGTTGCCCGACGTGCTAGCGCGCAGAACAATCTGTTGGTGCATTCGGCGGCTGCTGAAGCGTTTCGGCAGCCGCTATTTATACGGAGTTTAAATACAACAGTCTGTTGTATTACGTAGAGTGGTATATCTCTAGCAGGAAAAATGCGAGAGACGGAGCATTATGGCGTTGCTAGTAGGACTGGACGTAGGGTCGACGACGACCAAAGTTTACGCGATGCACGAGGATATGACCGAGGCGTGGTGGGGATATCGCCGCCACGGGGCGTGTCAGACAGCGAGCGTGCGCGCCATGCTCGGCGAGCTCGCCGAGCGCTTTCCCCATGAGTCACTGCGCGTTGCGGTGACCGGCTCGGGTGCGCGCGATATCGCGACCGCGCTGGGCGCCTCGTACGTTCAGGAGGTGGTCGCCAACGCGCTCGCGATCAGCAGGTTCTATCCGCAGACGCGCTGCGCCATCGAGCTGGGCGGCCAAGACGCCAAGATGATCTTCTTCCGCACCAACGATAAGGGAGACATCGAGGTTGCCGACATGCGCATGAACGGCTCGTGCGCAGGCGGTACCGGTGCATTTATCGACGAGATGGCAAAGCTCATGGGGGTCGGCACCGAATCGGGCGAGTTCGAGCAGCTCGCAAGCCGGGGAACGACCGTCCACGAGGTCTCGGGCCGCTGCGGCGTGTACGCAAAGACCGATATCCAGCCGCTGCTCAACGAGGGCATTCCTACCACCGACCTGGCGCTTTCGGCGCTTCACGCGGTCGCCCGCCAAACGATCGGCGGTCTGGCCCAGGGTATCGACATCGAGCCGCCGGTAATCTTCGAGGGCGGTACGCTCGCCTACAACCCCACACTGGTCCGCGTGTTCCGGGAGCAACTGAATCTATCGGACGATCAGGTTATCGTCCCGCGCGATCCGCAGATCATGGTCGCGCGCGGTGCCGCCCTGTCGCTGACCGACATGTTCGCATCGTCCCAACCGATCGACCTTCCCGACGCTTTTGTCCGGCTGGATAAGCTCGAGACGGTCGCGCCCGCAAGCGGGGAGGGACGTCTTGCCCAGCCCTTTTTTGCCACACCTGCCGAGCAGGCGGATTTTACGGCACGCCATGGCAAAGAGACGCCGGCAAAGGGTCCGGATGCGTATGCGCCCGGAGAGACGGTGCGTGTGGCGCTCGGTATCGATTCGGGGAGCACGACGACCAAGTTCGCCCTGGTCGATGAGGCGGGTGAGCTTGTCGATTCGTTCTACGCGTCTAATAACGGCAGACCGCTCGACGTCGCCCAACAGGGTCTTGTCAGCTTGAAGAACCGCTGGGAGACAGCGGGAGTCACGCTTGCGATCGATGCCGTGGGCACCACGGGATACGGCGAGGAGCTTTTCGCGCGCGCGTTCCACGCCGACTACCATACGGTCGAGACGGTCGCGCACGCCCGCGCCGCGTGCGCATGCGTTCCCGATGCGACCTTCGTGCTCGACATCGGCGGACAGGATATGAAGGCCATCTGGCTCAACCACGGCGTGCTGACCGATATCGTCGTCAACGAGGCGTGCTCTGCGGGCTGCGGCTCGTTCCTCGAGGGTTTTGCCAAAAACCTCGGAATAGCCGTTGAGGATATCGCGACCGAGGCATTTTCGTCCAAAGCCCCCGCCGTTCTCGGCAGCCGCTGCACGGTGTTCATGAACAGCAGCGTCGTTTCCGAGCAGCGGCGCGGTAAGGGTCCGGGCGACATCATGGCCGGTCTCTGCCGTTCGATTATCGAGAACGTGTTCACCAAGGTCATTCGCGTTTCAAATCTCAACCGTCTGGGCGACAAAGTCGTCGTCCAGGGCGGCACGTTCCGAAACGACGCGGTGCTGCGCGCATTCGAGCAGTATCTGGGCAAATCCGTCACGCGTGCGCCCCACCCGGGGCTGATGGGCGCTATCGGTATCGCCCTGCTCGCGCGCGAGGAATGCCGCAAGGGCGACGCCGGCACGTCGTTTATCGGGCTCGATGCCGTGGAGCGCTTCGAGCATCGCGAGTTCGGCGGCGTTACCTGCCGTCGGTGCAACAACCGCTGCCAGCGCGCGGTCGTGGCATTTGGCGACGGCTCGCTTTACGTCACGGGCAATCGCTGCCCGCGCGGCGGCGCCATCTCATGGGATGAGCTCGTGCGCGAGGTTCCCGCGGCGGAGGAGCTGCGTCCGCAGGGTGCTTGCGAGGCACAGGCACCCGGCACGGGGCGCGACCGGACCGCGGCTGCCCCCAATCTCTTTGTCGACCGCGAGAAGCTGCTGTTCGAGTCGTACCCCACGGTTCCCGTCAGCGGGGGGCGCGATGTCACGATCGGCATTCCCCGTGTGCTCGAGTTCTGGGACACCATGCCGTTCTGGTCGACGTTCTTCAGCACGCTCGGCTTTAAGGTGCGCGTCTCGGGACGCAGCACCAAGGCGATGTACGAGCGCGGTCTGGCGCACGTCACATCCGACACCGTGTGCTTCCCGGCCAAGCTCGTCCACGGGCACATCCGCAATCTCGTCGACGCCGGCGTCGACCGCATCTTCATGCCCATCATCACGACGGTGCCCACCGAAAACACCGCCTCTACCAGCGAGTGGATGTGCGCCGTCGTAAAGGGATACCCCTACGTGATGCGCAATTCCGATAACCCGGAGGAGCGTTTCGGCGTTCCGTTCGATACGCCGCTGTTCCACTGGTACGACGAGGGCGACCGAAACCGCCAGCTCAAGGCGTGGTGCAAGGAGACCTTCGATATCGATGCCGACCTGGTTGCCAAGGCGACCGAGCAGGCGGACCGCGCGCAGGAGACGTTTGAGAACCAGCTGCAGCTGCGCGGCAGGCAGGTGCTCGAGAACGTGCACGAGGACGGCGGCTACGCGGTGGTGATCGCTTCGCGCCCGTACCACAACGACCCGCTGGTCAACCACGGGCTGCCCAAGCTCTTCTCTGAGCGCGGCATCCCCGTGCTGACGCCCGATGCGGTGCCGGGGGTCTGCAACGTCGATCTTTCCAACAGCCGCATCGACATCGTGAACAACTACCATGCGCGCATGCTGTCGTGCGCGGTCATCGTCGCATCGACGCCCGAGCTCGAGCTCGTGCAGATGGGCAGCTTCGGCTGCGGCCACGATGCGTATCTCACCGACGAGATCGCGCGCATGATGGGCGAGATGGGCTCCAAGGTTCCGATGATGATCAAGCTCGATGAGAGCGACGTCGCCGGTCCCATGGGCATTCGCGTGCGTTCGTTTATCGAGTCGGTCAACCGTCGTCGCGCGGAGGAGCGTGCCGAGGGCGCCCGGGTGCACGCGGTCCATCCGCTCGACGACCCGTATAAGGTCAAGTACACCAAGCGCGACCGGCACGACAAGATCGCGCTGGTCCCCAACACCTCCCATGCGTTCTGCAGGCTCATGACCGCGGCGATGCGCAATCAGGGCGTGCGCGCCGAGGCCCTTGATATCGGGCGCGAGGATGCCATCCGCCTGGGCAAACGCTATGTGCACAACGACATCTGCTTCCCCGCGCAAATCGTGATCGGCGAGGCGCTCGCGGCACTCGAGAGCGGTAAGTACGACCCGCACGACGTCGCCGTGGTGACTGGCAAGTATATCGGCGACTGCCGCCTGACGCACTACATGCCCCTGCTGCGCCGCGCGCTCGACGACGCGGGATACGACTATGTCCCGGTGCTCACCAACGACGACGTCGATGCCCACAATGCGCATCCGGGCTTCAAGCTCGGCCTTGGCCCGAGCATCCAGATCGCCTACGGTCTTCCCATGATCGATGCCCTCGAGGCCATGCTTAGGCGCATCCGTCCCTACGAGCTCGAGAAGGGCGCGGCGGACGCTGCGTTCGACCGCGCGCTCGATGAGGTTATCGAGGGCATGGAGCGCTCCGGGCTGAGAGGCCAGGCGACGGGCTTCAAACGCGCGCTTGCGATCATGGACGCCGTTCCGTACGACCGCTCGAACCCGCATCCGACCGTTCTCATCGTGGGCGAGTACCTGCTCAATTTCCATCTCGGCGCCAACCACGAGATCGAGCGCTACCTCGAGGACAACGGGCTCGAGGTCATCGAGGCGCGCATGACCGACGTGATCCGCAAGACCTATTTCTACAAGCATGCGCAGTCGCGCGAGTTCCACGTCGACCTGTCGCTGCCCGAAAAGGCCTGGTACGCCACGGCGGACAACCTGTTCGAGCTCGCGCACGACCGTTGCGACCGCCTGGGCGCGGCGAGCCCGCTCTACGAGCCGCCGACGCGCATGCCCGAGCTCGTGCGCGCGAGCGATAAGATCCTGCACCATACGTTCGATGCGGGCGAGGGCGTGCTGATTCCGGCGGAGATCCTCGAGCACGCCAAGCGCGGCTGCCGCAACTTCGTGATCCTGCAGCCGTTCGGGTGTCTGCCCAACCATGTCGTGGGGCGTGGGCTCATCCATGCGCTCAAGGAGCAGTATCCCACGGCGCAGTTCCTGCCGCTCGACTACGATCCCGACGTGAGCTTCGCCAACGTGGAGAACCGTCTTCAGATGCTCATCATGAACGCCAAGGCGCAGGGGTGCGGTGAGGCGCATGGCGAGACCGCGTAAGGACGCCGATGCGCCCGATGCACGCACCCGTATCATCGAGGCGTTTTGGGAGCTCATCGAGAACAACAGCATCTTCGAGCTGTCGGTTGGCGAGGTGACCCGCGCCGCCCAGTGCAATCGCGGAACGTTTTACTACTATTTTCACGATTTCGATGAACTCGTCGCCATCGCCATAGCCCAGCTGCTGCAGGATAACGAGCTCATCACCGATGCCCTCTGGCATTTTTCGAGCGAGGGCGACCTTTCGGCGTTCGACCGGCGCGACGTCCGCTGCCTGCTGCGGCGCATCGTCATCACCATGAGGGCGGGTGCCGCCGAGCAGGTCGTGCAGGGCATCCATACGATCATCATCGACCGCGTGAGAGAGATCGTCCACCCCGACGGAGAAGAGCTCAAGGCAGATTCGAGCTTTGCGGTGGGCTTTCTGGTCTCGGGCATCATGGGCTTTGTGATGGCGGTCGGCTTTGCCCGGGAGGGCGGCGAGGAGATAGACCTCGAGCAGCTGGGGGACAGCGCGTGCGCGTACCTGAGGGCGGTCGCCATGCAGACGGTGGAAACGGTCGCGCAAGTCGAGGGCGTCGATACATCCGAGCTGCTCGAACACGTCTCCAAGGAGGCCGATGCCTATCGCGCATCGCGTGCGACGAGTCCCGACGTGGTGAAAGACACCTAGGGTTTCTCTTGCGGGGCGCCTGTCGCGCATCGCGCGGTGAGTCCCGCGATGCGGTCATAACCTGCATTCATGTGAGCCGGGTTTATAGATATTCCTCCAGCTGTTAACATAGACAACCTGTGGGTAAAGAGACAAAAGCGCCGCCGACGGGCGGGCGTTTTGATTTCGATGAACTCATGTAAGGAAACGAGCATGTTAGATAGATTTACCGATCGAGCGCGCAAGGTCATGTCCATGGCCAAGCAGGAGGCGCTCGATCTTCATTCAAATAAGGTGGGTACCGAGCATCTGCTGCTCGCGCTTGCCAAGGAGGACGAGGGCATTGCCGCCGAGGCGCTGCGCTCGCTCGATATCTCCTACGACGACATCATGGACACCCTCAAAGAGGTCCAGACCACCGTTCCCGAGCCCAGTGAGGAGACCGAGGCCGCTAAGCTCGCCTTTACGCCGCTCGTCATTAGCGTGATGGAGCGTTCATTCCGCGTGGCGCGCGAGAACAACCAGACCTACGTGTCGACCGAGCACTTGCTGATCGGCATCGTCGAAGAGGGCAACGGCATGGCCATGGACATCCTCATGCGTCTAGGTGTGTCGTCCGCCTCCATCAAAAAGGCTATCGAGAAACTCACTGCCAAGGACCAGGATAAGAAGCGTCCGCTCGCCGGCGCCGGTGCCGGGCGTCCCGGTGCGGGCCTGCCGTTCTTTAGCGGCTCGGACGCGTCGCAGCAAAAGGGGAGCGGCACCGACACGCTCAAGCAGTTCGCCACCAACCTTACGCAGAAGGCGCGCGACGGCGAGCTCGACCCTGTAATTGGTCGCGAAAAGGAAGTCCAGCGTATGATGGAGATCCTTTCGCGTCGCACCAAGAACAATCCGCTTATCTTGGGCGACCCCGGCGTGGGCAAGACGGCCATCGTCGAGGGTCTGGCTCAGCAGATTGCAGCTGGCAACGTGCCCGAGAACCTCATGAACCAGAATATCTGGACGCTCGACCTGCCGGGTCTCGTTGCGGGTGCCAAGTATCGCGGTGAGTTCGAGGAGCGCCTCAAGAACGTGATCCAGGAGGCCACCGAAGCTGACGACGTTATCCTGTTTATTGACGAGATGCATACCATCATCGGTGCCGGTTCTGCCGAGGGCTCCATCGACGCGAGCTCCATGCTCAAGCCCGTACTTGCGCGCGGTGCCTTTCAGATTATTGGCGCCACCACGGCCGAGGAGTTCCGCAAGTACCTCACCAAGGACCCGGCCTTCGAGCGTCGCTTCCAGACCATCGATGTCGAGGAGCCGAGCGTCGAGGACACAGTCAAGATCCTGACCGCGCTCAAGCCGCGCTACGAGGAGCACCACCATGTGCGCTATACGCAGGGTGCTATCGAGGCCGCCGCGAACCTTTCCAACCGCTACATCCAGGATCGCTTCCTGCCCGATAAGGCCATCGACCTTATCGACGAGGCCGGTGCCCGCGCTCGCATCGCCGCGAATCGCGCGCCCGAGCCGGTGCGTGAGGCCGAGCATCGCATAGAGGAGCTTAAGGCCGCCGCGCAGGAGGCCACCGAGAGCGACGACATGAACAAGGCCGCCGAGATCACCGAGCAGCAGAAGGCCGCCGAGATTGAGCTTGCCGAGGCTAAGGCCGCCTGGACCGCCGAGCTCGACGCCAGCCCGCTCACCATCGACGTGAGTCAGATTGCCGACATCGTGTCCGTGACCTCTGGCGTGCCGGTTTCCTCGCTCACCGAGAGCGAGAGCCGCCGCCTGCTGCAGACCGAAAGCGTGCTCAAGACGCGCATCATCGGTCAGGACGAGGCCGTCGAGGCCGTTGCCAAGGCCGTGCGCCGCAGCCGCTCGCCGCTCAAGGATCCGCGTCGTCCCGGTGGCAGCTTTATCTTCCTGGGTCCCACCGGCACAGGCAAGACCGAGCTCGCCAAGACGCTCGCCGAGTACCTCTTTGGCAGTAAGGACGCGCTCATCAGCTTCGACATGTCGGAGTTCGGCAGCGAGTTCGAGGTCTCCAAGCTTATCGGTAGCCCTCCGGGTTACGTGGGCCACGACGAGGGCGGTCAGCTTACCAAGGCCGTTCGTCGTCACCCGTACTCGGTCGTGCTGTTCGACGAGATCGAGAAGGCGCACCCCGACATCTTCAACATTTTGTTGCAGGTGCTGGAGGAGGGTCGCCTGACCGATAGCCAGGGCAAGACGGTCGACTTCCGCAACACCGTGATCATCATGACGTCCAACGTGGGCGCCCGCGAGATTGCGCAGGATGCGAGCGTTGGCTTTGGCACTACCGGCGAGCAGGGTCTCACGTCGAGCGAGATCCGCGGTCGCGCGATGGGCGAGCTCAAGCGCCTGTTCCGCCCCGAGCTGCTCAACCGCATCGACGACATTGTGGTGTTCCAGAAGCTCTCGGGCGAGAATCTCACCAAGATCGCGCACCTGCTGGTGGACGACCTACGTCAGCGTTTGATTGCCAACGGCATGAACATCAAGCTCACCGATGCGGCGTACGACAAGATCGTGGCCGAGGGTACCGACCTCACCAACGGTGCGCGTCCGCTGCGCCGTGCTATTCAAAAGCTCATCGAGGACCCGCTGTCCGAGGAGCTTCTGGCCGGCGAGTGGGGCGAGGGCGATACCGTCCTATGCGACGTGGCCGATGGCAAGTTTGTCTTTAGCCACGGCACGGGCGAGATCCCGGCACCGCGTCCGGCGGGCACGCTCGGTGGCGATACCGCCCCGGCGGCACCGCACACCGGCAACGCCGCGCCCGTGAGCGGCGGCGTGACCTCGGGCCCCGGCGGCATGATGCAAGCCGGTTCCGGCGCGCTGTAGGGCGTGGCGACAATTTGATACGCGCAATCGAGGCGCTCCGGAAAGGGCGCCTCGATTTGTAGAGCTGCGGAAGTTGTGACCGTTACGCTATACGGTCCACCGTTAGCCGATGATGCGAGGGCGCTCGGCGTTTTCGACTGGTTTATGCACGCAAAGTCTGGGAATATACAAGTCGCATGTCTTACTGTCTAACCAGTTGCGCCAAGGAGGCACCATGGACTACAAGATTACCGGCTACGAGCCCGCCCAGCTGTTCCATTTCTTTGAGGAGGTCAGCGCGATCCCCCGTGGGTCTGGCAACGAGAAGGGCATCAGCGATTTCCTGGTTGCGTTTGCCAAGGAGCGCGGTCTCGATGTGTACCAGGACGAGGTCTACAACGTCATCATTCGCAAGCCCGCATCTGCCGGTGCCGAGAATGCCCCGACCGTGATGCTGCAGGGCCACATCGATATGGTGTGCGACAAGTTGGGCTCCGTTGAGCACGACTTTACGACCGATGGTATCGACCTGGTCGTCAAGGACGGCGTCCTCACCGCTAACGGCACCACTCTGGGCGCCGACAACGGTATTGCCGTCGCGCTTATGCTTACCGTGCTCAACGACGATTCGATTACCCATCCGGCCCTCGAGTGCGTGTTCACCACCGACGAGGAGACTGGCCTGGTCGGCGCCGAGACGCTCGACAAGTCCCAGATTAGCGCCCGCACCATGATCAACCTTGACTCCGAGGAGGAGGGCGTTGCCACCGTCAGCTGCGCCGGCGGCGTCGTCGTTACCTACACCTGCCCCATCGTGCGCGAGCACAAGACCGGTAGCACCCTCACGCTCGACATTTCCGGTCTGTTGGGCGGCCACTCCGGCAGTGATATCAACCTGGAGCGCGGCAACGGAAACCTCATCATGGCCCGCATCATCGACCGCCTGATGGTCGCCGGCGAGCCCGCCATCGTCAGCTTCAACGGCGGCACCAAGGACAACGCCATCAACCGTGAGTGCAAGGCCGTTCTGGTCTATGCCGATCACGCTGCCGCCGAGGCCGCGGCCCAGATCGCAAAGGGCATCATCGCCGACGTCACTGCCGAGCTCGAGGTCTTCGACCCCGGCTTTACCTGCACCGTCGAGATTGCCGACGACGCCGAGGTCGAGGCCATGGACGAGAAGTCCGCGCTTGCCCTCATCCGCGCCCTGCGTCTTGCCCCTAACGGCGTGATTCGCCGCAACGTCGCCACCGACGGCTCCGTCGAGGTTTCCTCCAACATCGGCGTGGTCGCCACCTCCGATGACGAGGTCAAGATTATGCTGTCCCCGCGCTCCTCGATCACCTCGCTGCAGAACGAGTTCAAGGACCGCCTGCAGACGCTTGCCGATGTCCTGGGCTTCGACGCCAAGTTTGAGTTCGAGTATCCCGGCTGGAGCTATGCCGAGCATTCGCCGGTCCGCGAAGTCTTTGTCGAGAGCTATCGAGAGCTCTTTGGCTCCGAGCTGCGCATCGAGTCCATTCACGCCGGCCTTGAGTGCGGCCTGTTTGCCGAGGCTCTGCACGGCCTGGACGCCATCGCCGTGGGCCCGACGCTCTCCGATGTCCATACCCCGGACGAGAGCATGGAGCTCGCTTCTGCCGAGCGCTTCTACGAGCTGCTCATCGACGTCCTCAAGCGCCTCGCTGCGTAAAGGTTGCGCTAGCAGCAGTCCGAGCCACGTGCTAGCGGATTGCAAATGACATTATGAGAGGGGGCACCCGGTCTTTTGCGACGGGTGTCCCCTCTCTTTTGTTTGATAATTGCGAAATTAAGGCCACCTAGTCCATTTCTGCCTTGATGAGGTCGAGGGTGCGCTGGCAGTTTTCGCGGACGGGGCCGAGCATATGCTCGCGCAGGTCCGCCATGCCGGGCAGGTCGGCGTATTCGTCCATGACCTCTTCCATGCAAATGGGCACCTCGTAGGCGAGGTCCATCATGGTCGCAAAGCAAAACTTCTCGGATAGCCCGGCATCGGTGAGTGCCGCCTCCAGCGCGGGGTCGCCCATACCGTGGTATCGGCGGATAGCGCCTGGACCGATGCGCCCCACACGATTTTCGCCGCCAACGCTCATGGCAAGGCGCGCCCGGCGGCGCATGCGCTCGTATGCCAGCCCCGATGCGACATCGTACATGGGTGCGAGCGCCGCGTTTGTGCCTTTGCCAAGGATGAGCGAGTAGTTTTTAGCGTGTGCGTCAGGCGCTCCGATAATGGCGTTATAGAACAACATATAGGTAAAAAGCACAAGATTCATGTGGTGGGGGACTGTGTTAATCAGTCGTTCTTGGATGTCTCGTGTAGTTGGTCCTCCGTCGGCGGTGTATTTCTGGATTGGCAATACACCGAGCGCCTGGCAAAAGTCCTCCTGATGCAGCCTTTCGATATTTCCGCTGCTATTGACCATTCTGTCGTACCGTTCAACGACGAGCGCGGCTTCGTCTTCAAATGTGTAATAGGAGACGTTGGCAGTTGGAATGCCAACACGCCGAGCCGTTTTCATGCAGACGAATTCGTTTAAGGCCTGATGTTTGAACCCAACGACACCATTTTTGAAGATATGGGTAGTGGGGGATGACCCTAGACATTCGCACCATTGGCCATCATGCCAAGCTAGTGCAAATTTGCCTTGATTGCCGCCCAGGGACCAGCTTTCGTTGGAGCCCATCCATGTCTCTCTTTCGTCATCGCGAATTGCTTTGAGCTTGTGAGCGATTTGAGAATTGGTAAGCGGGCGGTATGCCGAGACCCTGCCGCGGGCGGCGTCTAATTGATCGGCTCGACAAAACTGAACGGCCCCCGCGCAGTCTAGACCGATATGGCACAAGAGGGCGACGGGGTTGTTGGATGCAACATCATGCTCGGTGGCAATAGCGCGACGCTGCTCTTGACTGTCGGGCAAAAGGCCAAATAGGAACGGGCGGACGATGCTATGGCCATACGTGCGATTGGAAAGCGGCATTGTTAGCGATAACGGTGCTCCGCGATAGGTTGGGGCGTATGCAAAGCTGCAGAGTCCATGCTCGTCTTGGCGGAGAGTGCCGGCGATTTCGCCACAAATGAGGGTCGCAAGCTCCATTTCTGCCATTTATTTCACAACCTTACAGCCAAAGGAGAGGTCTGAAGTGCTGGAAAGGCCTTGCTCGGCTGCGATTTGGGCCAGCAAGGCACCATAGAAAGCTGGCGTTCCTTGTCGAGCGGGTCGTCTGCCTACGCTTGGCTTTGGCAGGGCATTCGAGTTCGCGATAGGGAGGTCCGCTATCGTCATCGGATGTTCGGAGGGTGATGCGATGGAGTCGTTATCGCTTTGCGCAAAGAGACCTATGCCGAGTGCGTTAAAGACGGTCAACAGCTTGTCGAGCCGAATGCCCGTGGCATCTCCCAGCTCGAGCGATGCGAGCAGGCGCTCCGAAACACCGGCCTTTTTGGCGAGGGTGGCACGGGTGAGACCCTGAGTCTCGCGTGCCTGGCGCACGTAGATGCCAGCTTGGCGTGGTGTGGTGATGGGAAGGGTATCCACGGCTATCTCCTAACGTGCAGGCTTTTGCATCCTAGTATGACATGCAAAAGTCTGCATGAAAAGGCCTCATGCAAAACTCTGCATGAGGCCTTATACGGACGTTTAGTTTTGAAGGGTGTTTTACAGCACTAAAATCCCTAGGTGCTCCAGCAAAATCTTGAGGCCGATGAGGATGAGCACAACGCCGCCCACGATGGTGGCGGGCTTTTCGTAGCGCGCGCCAAAGATGCGGCCAATCGCCACGCCGGCAACGGAGAAGATGAAGGTCGTGATGCCTATGAGCGACACGGCGGGAACGATGTCGACGGAAAGCGCGGCGAACGAGATGCCCACGGCCAGGGCGTCAATCGAGGTGGCGATGGCGAGGATCAGGTACTCGCCCAGGTCAATCTTTTCGGCATCCTTGCCGTCGCCTTCATCCTCGTCCTCGGTAAAGGCTTCCCACAGCATTTTGCCGCCGATGAAGGCGAGCAGGATAAAGGCGATCCAATGGTCGATGGGTCCGATGATGCCCATGAATTGACTGCCGAGCGCCCATCCGATTACGGGCATGCCGGCCTGAAAGCCGCCAAAGAACAAGCCGAGCACTACGGCGACCTTAAGGTTGATCTTCTTCATGCCAAGGCCCTTGCAGATGGATACGGCAAAGGCGTCCATCGAAAGGCCGATAGCGAGCAATACGAGCTCTGCGAGTCCCATAGTCTGGCTCCCTCTCTGCGGGCGGGCCCGCGTGTACCTCTTGGGGGAGTAACAAAAAAGACCCGTGGCGTACGCGTTGTGCGCACAGCCACGAGTCTCGTTCATTAAGGCAAGCCAGGCCGCATCGGCCAGTGTGTTGACTTACCGCGCCACCGGAGGCGAATCCGGTCACGCGACTACTCCCTCATTTATGCGAATCCCGATGCTGCCACATGAACAGCTGATTTGGGTTGGGCTCTCAGCTGTGTTCGCTCATTCTGTAAGCATCGGATTTCGCAAGCGCCGCAGGGACAAACCGTGAGAAACTATTTAGCGTTTATGGAGCGTATACGATGGGAGCGATGCCTTGGATAAGAACGAGCTGCAAAAGCGTATGGAACAGGCCATCCGCCTGACGGCACCTGGTCAGCCGATCCGCACCGCCCTCGACATGATCATCGCCGGTCACCTGGGCGCCCTTATCTGCGTCGGCGACACCGAAAACGTGCTCGCTGCCGGTAACGACGGCTTCCCGCTCAACATTTCGTTTACTTCGAACCGTCTGTTCGAGCTTTCCAAGATGGACGGCGCCATCGTTATCGATGGCGACCTCACCCAGATCCTGCGCGCCAACTTCCACCTCAATCCCGATCCCTCGCTTGCCACGAGTGAGACGGGCATGCGTCACCGTACTGCCGCTCGCATGTCGGTGCTCACCGATGCCATCGTGATCTCGGTCTCGGCCCGTCGCGCCGTCGTTAACGTGTACGTTCACGGCAAGAGCTACGAGATCCAGCCCGTCACCACCATCATGAGCTCGGTCAACCAGCTCGTCGCCACGCTCCAGACCACCCGTCAGTCGCTCGACCGCTCCTTGCTGCGCCTGACGGCCCTCGAGCTCGACGACTACGTCACGCTCGCCGACATCACCGGCATTTTCTCGAGTTTCGAGATCATGCAACAGGCAAAGACCGAGCTTAAGGATTGCATCGTCAAGCTGGGTAACCAGGGCAAGCTCGTGCAGATGCAGCTTGAGCAGCTCGCGGGCTCCAGCATGGATACCGAATACGACTTGATGATCCGCGACTACGCAAGCGATTCCTCTGAGGCCAACGCCGAGAAGATTCGCGCCGAGCTGAGTCGCATGACGCCTAAGGACCTGTCTGACCCGCAGCACGTGGCGGCAGTTCTGGGCTATGACGACCTGGACGAGGACTCCGTCATGACACCGCTGGGCCTGCGCACGCTTTCGCGCGTGTCCGTCGTGCGCGACGGCGTGGCCGAGAAGATCGTCGACGAGTACGGCTCGCTGCAGGAGCTCATGGATGACATCAGCGAGGATCCGGAGCGCCTGGGCGACTTTGGTGTTAACAACCCTGCCATTCTTGCGGACTCGCTGTACCGCATGAAGGGCACCAAACAGGGGAACGCATAATGGCGCCCGTATGCGCCGTGGTCGTTGCCGGCGGCAGCGGCCAGCGCTTTGGTAACCCCGGTGGCAAGCAGCTCGTTAACGTGGCGGGCCGTCCACTCATGAGCTGGTCCATCTGCGCGTTCGATCGTAGCGACAAGGTCGGCCACATCGTGGTGGTGTGTCCTGCCGAGCGCCGTGCCGAGATGCGCCGCCTGGCCATTGACCCGTTTGACTATGACACGCCCATCAGCTTTGCCGATGCCGGCGATACCCGTCAGGATTCCACCCGTGCCGGCGTGCATGCGGCTCCGGCGGGCTTTGAATACGTTGCCATCCACGACGGCGCTCGTCCGCTCATTACTACCGAGGCGATCGATCACGCTATCGACGTGCTCGTGAGCGACCGCGCCCTCGACGGTGTCGTGTGCGGTCAGCCCGCGATCGACACGCTCAAGATCGTCGACGGCGATAATATCGTCGAGACGCCGCCGCGCGAGCTCTATTGGGCTGCGCAGACGCCGCAGATCTTTAGCGTCGACGCCATGAAGCGTGCCCATGCCGCTGCTATCGCCGAGGGCTTTATCGGGACCGACGATTCATCGCTGGTCGAGCGCATGGGCGGGCGCGTCCGCTGTGTCCAGAGCCCGCGCGATAACCTTAAGGTGACGGTGCCCGAGGATCTGCGTCCCGTAACCGCGATTCTGCTTGGCCGTATGGCCGAGGGAGAGGACCTTCCCCATGTTCAGTAACCTGCGCATTGGCCATGGCTACGACGTCCACCGTCTGGTGGAGGGGCGTCGATGTATCATCGGCGGGGTCGACATTCCCTACGAGCGCGGCCTGCTGGGCCACTCGGATGCCGATGTGCTCGCGCACGCCTTGGCCGACGCCATTCTGGGCGCCTGCCGCGGGGGAGACATCGGCAAGCTATTCCCCGACACCGATCCCGCCTATGAGGGCGCCGACTCGATGGTGCTGCTCGCTCGCGTGATGGACTATGCGCGCGAGCTGGGCTTCGAGTTTGTCGATGCCGATTGCACCATTGCCTGCCAGCAGCCTAAGATCACCCCGCACCGCGATGCCATGCGCGCCAACCTCGCCCATGCCTTGGGCGTTGACGTCGAAAACGTGGGCGTCGCCGCCACTACGACCGAAAAGCTCGGTTGGGAAGGCCAGGGCGAGGGAGTCGGCGCCTGGGCCGTCTGCCTGCTACAGAAAACCGTTAAGGAGTAACGAATGCGTATCTACAACAGCGCTACCCATAAAAAGGAAGAGTTCCAGCCCATCGAGTCCGGCAAGGTCCGCATGTACGTGTGCGGCCCCACGGTCTACGACAACATCCACATCGGCAATGCCCGCACGTTCATCAGCTTTGACGTGATTCGTCGCTGGCTCATCGCGAGCGGCTACGAGGTCACGTTCGCCCAGAACCTCACCGATGTCGATGACAAGATCATCAAGCGCGCCAACGAGCAGGGCCGCACTGCCGCCGAGGTCGCGACGGAGTTCTCCGACAAGTTCATCGGCGTCATGCGCGCCGCCAACGTGCTCGATCCCGATGTGCGCCCCCGCGCCACCAAGGAGATCGGCCCCATGATCGCCATGATCAAGACGCTTATCGAGCAGGGCCACGCTTACGCAGCCGATAACGGCGATGTGTACTTTGCCGTGCGCAGCGATCCCTACTATGGTCAGGTCTCGGGCCGCAACATCGACGACCTTATGGTTGGCGCGCGCATCGAGGAGAACGAGGACAAGAACGACCCGCTCGACTTTGCCCTGTGGAAGGCCGCCAAGCCGGGCGAGCCCAGCTGGCCGAGCCCCTGGGGCGAGGGCCGTCCCGGTTGGCACACCGAGTGCGCCGCCATGGTGCATCGCTACCTGGGTACCCCGATCGATATCCACGGCGGTGGCTCCGATCTTGCTTTCCCGCATCACGAGAACGAGTGCGCCCAGGCCACCTGCGCCTGGCACCAGGGTTTTTCCAACACCTGGATGCACACTGGCATGCTGCTGGTTGACGGCGAGAAGATGTCCAAGTCACTCGGCAACTTCTTTACGCTGGCCGAGGTCCTCGAACAGCACTCCGCTGCCGCCCTGCGCCTGCTGATGCTGCAGACGAGCTATCGCTCGCCGCTCGACTTTTCTTGGGAGCGCCTGGAGGGTGCCGAGAACTCGCTCACGCGTATCGCCGGTACGGTCGAGAACCTGCGCTGGGCCGCGAACCATGCGACGGCCGATGCCGATGCGGCTGCCGCCGAGGCGTTTGCCGCCAAGGCCGCCGAGACTCGTGCCACCTTTAAGGAGTGCATGGACGACGACTTTAACACCGCTGGTGCCATGGGTGCCGTCTTTGGCTTTGTGACCGAGTGCAACCAGTACCTGGAGCAGGCGGGCGACGCTGCCGACAAGGCCGCCGCGCTTGCCGCCGCCGACACGCTGGCCGAGCTGCTCGATACGCTTGGCGTTGAGCTCCCCGAGCCCAAGGTCGAGTTGCCGCTGGGCCTGCTGGGCGTTGCCGCCGGTTTGGTTGCCTACACGGGTGACGACGTGGACGAGGCCGCTGCCAAGATTCTCGAGGCCCGCGCCGAGGCCCGCGCCGCCAAGAACTGGGATCTGGCCGACGCCATCCGCGACCAGCTCAAGGACCTGGGCCTGACGATCGAGGATACGACCGCCGGCACCCGTATTAAGACTCTCTAGTATTTGTTGACCGTTCGAGGTGCGGCAGATTGCCTTGAAAGAGGAGGGCATAGACCTGGTGGTCATGCCCGACGATTGAAAGGCAAGGTGCCGTGGCTCGGACGGTCGATTCTTGTTCGTTATGTATTTAGGAGGTCGCTTTATGGCCGACAATCGCAAGCGTGCACCGCGTGGAGGCAAGCAGGCTGCTTCTGACTCGCGTCCGATTCGCCGCAACGACCGCGCTGCCGCTCCCAAGGGCCAGCGCGAGCGCTCCCAAGCCCAGGCTGCGCGTCCGCAGCGCGATCGCAACCGCGACAACGTTCAGGCTCCCAAGGGCGAGTTTATCGAAGGTCGTCGTGCAGCCGCCGAGGCGCTGCGTACCGGCTTTCCCGTCAAGTGTGCGCTCATCGCCGAGGGCGGGGAGCGCGATGCCGCCCTGTCTCGTCTGGTCGATGACCTCAACGCCGCCGGTGTCCGCATTAAGTATGTGCCGCGTGCGCAGCTCGATGCGCTGTCGAGCCATGGCGCTCACCAGGGCATTGCGCTCGAGGTTGGTAACTTCCCTTACGCTGATGTTGCCGATATCCTCGACCGCGCGGGCGACGGTCCGGCGCTTGTCGTTGTGCTCGACCATGTGACCGACGACGGCAACTTTGGTGCCATCGTGCGCTCCGCCGAAGTCGTGGGCGCGGCGGGCGTCATCATTGCCAACAAGCGCGCTGCCGGCGTGACCGTTGGCAGCTACAAGACTTCCGCCGGCGCCGTCATGCACCTGCCTATCGCGCAGGTTCCCAATATCGCCCGTGCACTCGACGACCTCAAGGCCGCTGGCTTTTGGGTGGGCGGCGCCTCCGAGCACGCCGAGGGCAGCTGCTGGGATGCTCCCTTCGAGGGCCGCGTGGCGCTCGTCATGGGCTCCGAGGGCGACGGCATCTCGCGCCTGGTGCTCGAGAAATGCGACTTTATGACCAAGCTTCCCCAGCGCGGCATGACCGAGAGCCTCAATGTTGCCCAGGCGACCACGGCGCTGTGCTTTGAGTGGCTGCGCCGCAACGTCGGCGAGCTCATGGGGGAGGAGTAGCGCATGTCCAAAAAGAACCGTGCCAAGTCCAAGGCCAAGCGCTTTGGCGAGGGCTCGGCCAAGCCGATTGTTTCGGCCGCGACCTACGGCGTGGGCGGCAATGCGTTTGCGCAGGCCATCGCCGACCCGGTCTCGACGGTGCACTCCAATAAGCCCGAGCTGCTGGTGGTCGACGGCTACAACGTGATCCACTGCACGCCGCGCTACGAAAAGCTCGTGTACGACCATTCAGACGATCCGTATTCCAGCGACGTTCACGATATGGCACGCACCGCCCTCATCAACGACGTCGCCGCCTTTGCCCAGGGCCGCTACGAGGCCGTGATCGTGTTCGACGGCGCGGGCAATATCTCCAACGAGCGCCCCAACCTGCCGGCCCGCGGCGTGCGCATCGAGTTTTCGCCGACGGGCGTTTCTGCCGATACCGTGGTGCAAAAGCTCTGCATCGAGGCGCGCGAGGAAGGCCGCGCGTGCTCCGTGGTATCGAGCGACGGCACGATCCAGGCCGTCGTCATGGGCAAGGGCGTCACGCGCATCTCGAGCCGTATGCTGGTGGACGAGATCAAACAGATCGACAACGACGTGCACGAGGCCGAGGAGGCCCCGCAGATCAAGATGACCCTGGGCAGCCGTCTAAGCCCCGAGGCCCTGGCCAAGCTCAAAGCTCTGCGCGGGAGGTAGGGGAGTTGGCGGGGCGATGCTGTCTCGCTAACTCCATTCAGCGATGTCGATCATTCTTTCGAGGCGCCATGTTAGCGCCTCTTTTAGATAAGGCAGTCTCGCTGTAAGAGCGTCGTTTTTGGATAGGATTTCGATTGCCTCGTCAACGAAACCCTCGAGTTTGTCGCCGTCAAACCAGCCCATGTCCTCGACGAGCAACATTTGTTTGGCGGGGCTTGAATGAAATTGTGCGCTGGTAAAACTGTGCTCTCCCGCCCTAAGCTCCTCTAGTGATATGTTGCACCAGAGTGATGAGCCCGAATCGAAGATAGGGGCAGGTCTGCAGGCTAGCGTGTTTACGTTTCGCACAAGGCCAAAGTTGCGCCAATGGCGATCATAGTTGGCAATGATGTCATCGCATACGATCATGCGGTCAAGGGCGTCTTTTATATCCGTCGCTCCAAGCTCCTCGCAGTTTGCTACATACCGTTCGTAATCGGTTAGTCGCTCGTCTGCATTTGCATGCTGGTTTACATAGAACGCAGGGACATACTCTTCTTCATCAGTTAAGAAGACATCGCATATGCTCAGGGCGGAAGTGCCCGTGCCCTCGAGCGAGTAAGGCACATAATCGCAAGCGTTTAGGATGCGACGGTGAAGTGCAGTCGCCACCAGCTCGTTATAAGGTTCCTGGCTTAGATGTGCACCTGCCTTGTGGAGGATTCGACGGTCATCCTCGCATGTCCAGTACTTTTGAAGATTGCCGTCCGAGGTGTTATCGGGCTTTGCGGCAGCTGCCTTGCCCTCTGGGGCGAAGGGCGCGATGCTGAGAGAGACGTCGTCAAAAGCATTATTGAAGAAATTGATATCTTCCCACGCGAGACCGGAGTCTTGGGGCCTAATCCAATACTGGTCGGATAAGGAGAGGCCAAGATTTCGCTGGACGAGTTCATCGGGAACATCGACTGCGGCTTCTGCAAGCAGGGAGGCTAGTCCAATGCGTGCGAGCGGGATACCGCGGCCGCGCCACCAGATGCGGAAGGAGTCGAGCGATATGGGGCTATTAGGGCCAAATACTCCAATAGGGGCGTGGGCGTAATCGACGTCGGCGCCGATGTGGGTGAAGTCTTTTCGCGATGTGCTGTAGACCAGTTGGGCTACTTCGTGCGTGCGGTTCATGAGGGTAAATGCGACTTCGCTTTTCCCATGCCCACGACGAGGTCGTCCCCCTCTTTTGGTTGCGGAGCGGAGTCGCGCGTCTACGCTGTCTTTGTCGATGAGCCACACGCCAGAAGCCTTGCGGGCGGTCAGCGCGCCGTTCTTAATGAGCTCCTGCACCCTGCGCGGGCTGATGCCGAGCAGCTCGGCTGCTTCCTTGGTAGTCAACATCGCGAAACCCTTCGCCAGAACGAATAGTTTTATATAGCCAATTGTAATTAAAACTATTCGTTCTGGCGAATAGTTTTGAGATGTGGTCGGGTGAAGGGCCTGTTGCGCCTCGTCGGCAATTCCTTTATTCTTAATTGGCTTCGCGCGAAAGCGCCAAGTGTGCCAGTGTGGCGCAACGGTAGCGCAACTGATTTGTAATCAGTGGGTTGCAGGTTCGATTCCTGTCACTGGCTCCATGAGAGTTTCGGGCTCTGTCTCTATATGGGACAGGGCCCGTTTCTATTTAGGTGGTGCGCCATCGGGTTAGCGCCCATCCCGTTTTTGGTTTGTCTCGTCCTCCAGTTTGTCTAAATCTGTAACACCAAGACCGATATTTGGCATCTAACTGTTACAGATTGAGATGAAACTTAGGGTGTTTTAGGAATATCTTGATCTGTAACATGTAGAAGCGGAATAGGCCTCTTACTGTTACAGATCGAGACAAGGGCGGGTGCGGACCTGGATGTCCTGCTCGAGCGTGGATTTCTGGACACGCGAGCGAAGAAAATCTCCCGACCGGAGAACGAGCGTGGATAATTAACTTGGATAGGGAGCTAAGGTAAACACCGATTGTCTATCGACGGCTTTAGAAACAACGACCCCGATTTCATTGTGGAATCGGGGTCGTTTGTGCCTCAGGAATCCGAATGGATTAATCGAGCTCCTAAGGGACTTCTTGGGTTCTTGCTAATGGTCTGCCGAGGATGTCCCCAATGCAAACAGCGGGCATCTACTCAATATAGCTGGGGTTCTTCTTGATGATTACGCGTGCAGCGATGAAAGAGACGACGATGGCGATGATGGCGACAACGCATGCCAGCACGAAGTTGCCCATGGACCCATCGGGAGCGATAAAGATGAGTGCCGAAAGAAGGCCGGGGCATGCTCCCGCAACATACTCTTTCAGGACAAAGATGCCTGCAGGGAGTCCAGCGCAGAGCGCGCCGATTGCCGTGCCGACAAGCAGGCGGGGACGCTCGATGAGGCAACCGTAGAACGCGGGCTCGGTTACGCCACAGAGTGCGGTAACGGCAACCGTGGTGACCATACCCTTCTTCTCCTTGTTTCCCTTCATGGCAGTTGCCAGGGCGAGGCTCGTGCCGCCAATGCAGAGGTTCGAGATGAATCCAAAGATAATGGGTGCCCAACCGAGCTGCGCCAGGCTCGTAACTTCGATTGCGATGTAAGCCTTATCGAGACCGAGCATGACGAAATAGGGGTTAAGGGCTGCCAGGATCGGAGTAGCGATAAATGCCACGTTGTCCATAAGCCACGTGACGGCATCACTCAGCGCGTAGCCCATCATGCTGCCGGCGGGGCCAAGGATAATCAGCTCGACGGGCACGACGATGATCATGGTGAGCAGCGGCTTCAAGAACAGTTTGGTAACGTCGGGAATGATCTTCTGAAGGCTGCGGTCGACAAAGTACATGAACACAACGCCCAGTACGATGGGCACTACCGTACTCGAATAGTCGTTCGTCGGGATGGGGATACCAAGAAAGTCGAGACCCTCGGCACCGCTAATGGACGAGCTGATCATGATCGCGCCCAGCAATGCGCCCATGATGGGCTGCATCTTCATGACGGCTGCGAGCTGATAACCAAGATAAACGGGCAAGAAGCTAAACGAAGCGCTAAAGATCGCCAACAGGACCTGGGCGGTTCCGCTATCGGTGCTTAATCCGCAATAATTGACCAGGAGATTCTTGATCGAAAGAATGAGTCCGCCAACGATGAGCGCCGGGACGATGGGCATGAATACCTGTGCAGAGACGTTCCCGAATTTCTCAATCAAGCCCATGGCGGTGTTACCGCTTTTAATGCCTTCTGCAAGGTCTTTGGCGGTTTGGGCATCGTCGGCAACCGTGCCACCGCCGACTTCGATTCCCGCGAAGTCGAGGAAGTCGTTGTAAGCCTCGGTGACGTTTGGGCCGATGATCACCTGAAGCTGGCCACCGCTGACTACTGCCCCGAGCGCCTGATCGGCCGATTTGGCGAGCTGGAGATCGATGATCGAGGTGTCTCGTGCGTCGATGCGAAGGCGTGTCGCACAATGAGTTACCGATGTAATGTTCTCTTTGCCGCCAACAGCCTTTAGGACTGTTTCGGACATTGCCTGATATTTCATCTCTTTCTCCTAACCTTCCTGCTCCTGATACTTCGAGATAAGGTCTCGGTACCAATACCAGCTCTTTTTGGGGGTGCGCTCCAGATTGTTCTCGAAGTCGATATGGACAAGTCCGTATCGTTTTTCGTAGCCGTTGATCCAGCTATACAGATCCATCGTCGACCAGAGGTAGTAACCCTCAACGCGCGCGCCGTCGCGCTTAGCCCTCATCATGTGCTCGATGAACTGGCCCAGAAGCTCGATGCGGTCATCATCGTGGATCATTCCGTCTGTGTCTGGTTGCTCATAGGCGCCATGTCCGTTTTCCGTAATAAAGATGCGGGGCGCGTCATAGCGCTCGTGGACATCCATGATGGTTGAATACATGCAACTTGGGAGTATTTCGCGGCCCCATTTATTGCGGGGAACATTGCTGTCGCGGGCGCTTTCAAACAAGGGCGCAATGCATTTTCCTTCGACCCTTTTGCTCGAACTGCCCTTATTGTTCGCCGAAACGGCAAGCTCTCCACCGTGCCAGTCGGTTACATACTCTCGGCAATACACGTTGAGTCCAATAAAATCGACTTTACCGTCTCTGAATTCTTTTACGTCATTTGGGGATCGATAGAGCGAGACGCCAAGTTTTTCAAGGATTTCGTCCATTTCTGGCGGCAGTTGACCCTGAAGCGCTGGTGCCAGAATCATGCGATTGGCGAAAAAGTCTGCGTATCGAAATACGTCATCAGGGTGCTCGGTTGCCGGGTCGAGTTCGACAACGCCGCCATCGTGGACGGCGCCGATGATGCCGTCGTAGCCCATTTGACGATATGCTCGGACTGCGAGTGCGCTTGCGCGCATCAGGTTGTACTGAAACTGCATGTACGACTGAACATCGAGCGATCGATTGGGGGGATAGTTGCCCAACATGTTTACGCAGTAGCTGTAGAAATGCGGCTCGTTAACGGTAGCCCAGATTTTGACGCGGTCTCCAAAGCGCTCAAAGCAAATCTTGGCGTATTTGCAGAACCACTCTGCCATGTCGTTGTTCAGCCATCCGCCTTTGCAAGCAAGCGTGAATGGCAGATCGTAATGGAACAGCGTAACGTTGGGCTCTATGCCATTTTCGAGGCAGCAATCAATGACCCGATTATAAAAATCGATACCCTCTTCATTCACTTCGCCGATACCCGTGGGGATGATTCGACTCCATGAAAGAGAGAAGCGATAGGTGTTTTGTCCGCCTTCTTTCATCATGCGGATATCTTCTTCATAGCGATGGTAGAAGTCGCAAGATACATCACCGTCAACATGGTTGATGTTCTTATTGCTTGTGTGGCTAAAGAAATCCCACTCACCAAGGCCTTTGCCGTCTTCGTTCCAGGCACCCTCGCACTGATAAGACGCCGTGGCGGAACCCCAGAGAAACGGCATGTTGTTCACGTTGCCCATGAATCCCCTTTCCATCACTCAAAACACGGTGGATACGTGTGGCGGAATTATGATTAAGATGACGTCAACTGATTTGAATCATAGGAGAACGACCAAAGCTGTTTGATTCAATAAATGAACCATGATTTCGAGGAGAGCGGAAAGAGGGATCACGTGAATATCAATGACTTCGATGTGCTCAATCGCATTAGCTCCATCATCAACAGCGAGTTTGGGTCAAACGATGCCGCCATCGCTCGATATCTCATCGCTCACATTAGGCGTTCGAGCGAAATCAATGTTGCCGCAATAACCCGCGATGCATTCGTGACTCGTTCCGCTGTTCGTCGTTTCTGCAATCGATTGGGCTACCAGTCTCTTAGCGATTTGAAAGAATCATTTACTCAGTCAGTCTTTCCAAGCGACTTAAGCCATCGAGAGGAGGAATTTGGCTACGAGGAGTACAGGGCAGAGCTCGACGTTCGCATGATCGAGATGTTCGCTGAGGTTGAAAGCGGCGTGTCCGATATCGCTATTAAGCATCTTGTCGACGAAATTGATGGCCATAAAAACGTTGAAATCTGGTGCACCAATAATGTGAGCGCCAATCTCGTACGATTTCAGCAGGAAATGTTTTATGCGGGCAAGATAGTTCGCATAGTTGCTGGGGCTAACGTCGCGGAATTGAAAAACATGGGAGACGCTTCGCAGTCATTGATAATTCTCGTATCGGTCTCCGGGCTATTTGCGTCACAGGCGCGTGAGTATCTTGATTGCCGTTCGGGCAGGAAGATTCTAATTACTGCGTTTAGCAACGATGACAAATCGAGG
The DNA here is from genome assembly GCF_015670795.1 of Collinsella aerofaciens. Taxonomy (GTDB): domain Bacteria; phylum Actinomycetota; class Coriobacteriia; order Coriobacteriales; family Coriobacteriaceae; genus Collinsella; species Collinsella aerofaciens_Q. The sequence continues at coordinate 45,060 of NZ_JADPCJ010000012.1, forward strand.
TCTTTTGACCGTGTATATCGTCTTGGTAATGCGGGAAACGGAATTGACCGACTCGGCGTTTATTCGAAATACGCCATGACTTATTTTTTCGACTTGCTATCGTCGTGTTACTTGAGTCGCTACCCCTGCACCAAGGGGGAGCCGCTCTATGGGTCTACTTTGGCCTGGCCCGAGTAGTTGCGGCTTTACAGTTCTCTCGCCTGGAGAATGAACGTGGATAATCTGCCACTTTGGCCTTAGAGCCGCGCTAAAAGTGGGAGATAATCCACGCTCGATCGTGGCGTGGAAGCCCCGATCTCGACCTATATATAGGTGCAAATAAGCTGGTATCGAAGTTCGATACTGAAGGTGTACTCCACTACAGCAAAGTGTTACCTTGGGAAACGTCACCTCAGTATCCAAAACCACCGTCCTTCATATCCAAACTCAATAAAACCGCAGGTCACGGCTATATAGATACGCCCGGCACCGTGTATCTAGAGGTTTTCGTTGACAGCCCCCAAGGTGGCATCGTATTATCTTCTTCGTTCGCGGGGGCGGCGGTCCAAAAGACCAAAGGACCTGCGGATACTTGAACGATTGGGAGTTTGCCCGAGTGGTTAATGGGGACGGGCTGTAAACCCGTTGGCTCTGCCTACATAGGTTCGAATCCTATAGCTCCCACCCGTCAAGTGCCTGTATAGCTCAGTCGGTAGAGCACTTCGTTGGTAACGAAGAGGTCACCAGTTCAAGTCTGGTTGCAGGCTCCATCCGGCGGTGTAGCTCAGTTGGTTAGAGCACACGGTTCATACCCGTGGCGTCACTGGTTCGAATCCAGTCACCGCTACCATAGGTAACACGGTGGCTTCTCAATAGTATGTTGAGAGGCCACTATGGTATAAAGGCAAAGTCCCGTCCGGGGACGACCTGTTAAGAGGAGGGCTTTATGGCCAAAGAGAAGTTTGAGCGCACTAAGCCGCATGTTAACATCGGCACCATTGGTCACGTCGACCACGGCAAGACCACGCTGACCGCTGCCATCACCAAGGTTCTCTCCGAGACCGAGGGCTGCAAGGCTGACTTCACTGCGTTCGAGAACATCGACAAGGCTCCCGAGGAGCGCGAGCGCGGCATTACGATTTCCGTCTCCCACGTTGAGTACGAGACCGCTGCCCGTCACTACGCTCACGTTGACTGCCCGGGCCACGCTGACTACGTCAAGAACATGATCTCCGGTGCTGCTCAGATGGACGGCGCTATCCTGGTCATCGCCGCTACCGACGGCCCCATGGCTCAGACCCGCGAGCACATCCTGCTCGCCCGTCAGGTCGGCGTTCCCTACATCGTCGTCTTCCTGAACAAGTGCGACATGGTCGACGATGACGAGCTCATCGACCTCGTCGAGATGGAGACCCGTGAGCTCCTCTCCGAGTACGATTTCCCCGGCGACGACATCCCCGTCATCCGTGGTTCCGCTCTGGGCGCTCTCGAGGGCGACGCCAAGTGGATGGACGCTATCCGCGAGCTCATGAAGGCCGTCGACGAGTACATCCCGACGCCTGCTCGTAACAACGACCTCCCGTTCCTGATGGCCGTTGAGGACGTTATGACCATCTCCGGCCGTGGTACCGTTGCTACCGGCCGTGTCGAGCGCGGTGAGCTCAAGCTCAACGAGCCCGTCGAGATCGTCGGCATCAAGGATACCCAGAACACCGTCGTTACCGGTATCGAGATGTTCCGTAAGTCCATGGACTTCTGCGAGGCTGGCGACAACGTCGGTCTGCTGCTCCGCGGCATCAAGCGCGAGGACATCGAGCGCGGCCAGGTTCTCTGCAAGCCCGGTTCGGTTACCCCGCACACCAAGTTCACCGGTGAGATCTACGTTCTGACCAAGGAGGAGGGCGGCCGTCACACCCCGTTCTTCGATGGTTATCGTCCTCAGTTCTACTTCCGTACCACCGACGTTACCGGTACGGTCAAGCTCCCCGAGGGCACCGAGATGGCTATGCCTGGTGACCACATCACCATCGAGGGCGACCTCATCCACCCGATCGCCATGGAGGAGGGCCTGCGCTTCGCTATCCGCGAGGGTGGCCACACCGTCGGTTCGGGCATCGTCTCCACGATCATTGAGTAAATTAGCTCTTTGATATAGCTGACTTAGAGAACCCGGCACTTATATGGGTGCCGGGTTCTTTTCTGCAATGGATATTGAGCCGTTGCTGGTGTCGAGAGGATCGATAATGGTCCTGGATGCACCGTCGATTAGCTCTCGATGGCTTCATTGATGTGTTCCAAATATGAATGGATCCACCGAGAACCAATTGACTCGAGGTTTTCATTGACAGCACTTACGTGGAGCTGATAAAGTAACAACTCGTGCCCGTACGGGGCGGAAATGAAAGGTTCAGGATACATGCGTACTCTAGTTACTCTTGCGTGCACTGAGTGCAAGCGCCGCAACTATACGACCACCAAGAACAAGTCGACCATGCCTGATCGTATGGAGATCAAGAAGTATTGCCCCTGGTGCCGTCACCACACGCTGCACAAAGAGACTCGCTAGTCTCTAGTCACATACGCCAGTAGTTCAATTGGTAGAGCATCGGTCTCCAAAACCGAGTGTTGAGGGTTCGAGTCCTTCCTGGCGTGCCAGTCATTATTCCGTAAGCTCCCACTTGGGGGCTTACGGTTTACTCATGTATAAGCGCATTGCGCGGAGGTAACCCAAATGGCCAACAAGAAGAACAAGAAGAAGGCTCAGCAGCCGGCACCTGCCAACAAAGCTGCCGCCAACTCCAAGGTTGAGGCCAAGAAGGCCGTTGCCAAGAAGAACGAGAAGGCTGCGAAGTCCAAGAAGAACGAGAAGCCTGGTTTCTTCGCCCGCACCAAGAAGTATTTCGCTTCGGTCAAGTCCGAGATGAAGCGTGTCACGTGGCCCGATAAGAAGGAGCTCGTGAACTACTCGGTTGTTGTTTGCGCTTCTCTGATCGTCGTCGGCGTCGTCATCGCTCTGCTCGATGCTGGCTTTGGCGAGGCTCTTGCTCTGTTCTCTGGATTGAGGGGCTAAACCATGTCTAAGCGTTGGTACGTCGTTCACACTTACTCTGGATACGAGAACCGCGTTAAGTCCGATCTCGAGCATCGCATCGAGACTATGGGCATGCAGGACCGTATCTTTGATATCGAGATTCCTATGGAGCGCGTCACCGAGATTAAAGAGGGTGGCAAGCGTGAGACCAAGGATTCCAAGATCTTCCCGGGTTATGTCCTGGTCCGCATGGAGATGGATGACGATGCTTGGACGTGTGTTCGTAACACGCCTGGCGTCACCGGTTTCCTAGGCGGCAACGGCAAGCCCGCTCCGCTTTCCCGCGACGAGTACAACAAGATGACTCGTCGTCCCGGTAAGGGCGATTCGCCCAAGCGCACCTCGGTTGATATTGAGGTCGGTACGTCCGTCCGCGTCACCGATGGCCCGCTTACCGACTTTGATGGCAAGGTCTCCGAGGTTAACACCGAGGCTGGCAAGCTCAAGGTCACGCTGATGATCTTTGGCCGCGAGACGCCGGTCGAGCTCGACTTTAACCAGGTCGCTGTCATCGCTTAAGTTTTCGTCCGTTCGCGCGAGCGTGCTTCTTCTGTGACTGCTCATCTCAGGAGTGCTTCTAACACGTGCGTGCTTACGATATAGCAAGTACTTCACACTCGTGATTCGAAAGGAATGACCATGGCTGAGAAGAAGGTTGCCAACGTCATTAAGCTCCAGATTCCTGCTGGTGCAGCAAACCCCGCTCCTCCCGTCGGCCCCGCCCTGGGCGCTGCTGGCGTGAACATCATGCAGTTCTGCCAGGCCTTTAACGCCGAGACGCAGGACAAGAAGGGTGACATCATCCCCGTTGAGATCTCTGTCTACGAGGACAAGTCCTTCTCCTTCATCACCAAGACCCCGCCGGCGGCTCACCTTATCAAGAAGGAGCTGAACCTCAAGTCTGGTTCCGCTAAGCCCCAGGCTGACAAGGTTGGTCAGCTCTCCCAGGAGCAGCTCACCAAGATCGCCGAGATCAAGATGCCGGACCTCAATGCCAACGACATTGACGCCGCCAAGAAGATCATCGCCGGTACCGCCCGTTCCATGGGCGTCACCATCGCTGAGTAGCGATTTCTTATGGTAACGGCGGGTGCTCCGACCGGGGCGCCCGTTAAATGTGTGCAATAGGGCACACGATACGATGTGGGAGGGCTCACGCCCGTTTAACCACAGGAGGTAATGCACATGGCTAAGCATGGTAAGAGCTATAACGCCGCTGCCGAGAAGATCGACCGCGCCACGCTCTACACCCCCCTTCAGGCTGCCAAGCTCATCAAGGAGCTCGACACCGCCAAGTTCGACGAGACCGTCGAGGCTCACTTCCGTCTGGGCATCGATACTCGTAAGGCTGACCAGAACATCCGTGGTTCCATCTCCCTGCCCCACGGCACCGGCAAGACCGTTCGTGTTGCCGTCTTCGCCGAGGGCGAGAAGGCCCGTGAGGCTGAGGCTGCCGGCGCCGACATCATCGGTTCCGACGAGCTCGTCGCCCAGATTCAGAAGGGCGAGATCAACTTCGACGCCGCTATCGCTACGCCGAACATGATGGCCAAGGTTGGCCGCATCGGTAAGATCCTTGGTCCCCGTGGCCTCATGCCGAACCCCAAGCTCGGCACCGTGACCATGGACGTCGCCAAGATGGTCTCCGAGCTCAAGGCTGGCCGCGTTGAGTACCGCGCCGACCGCTACGGCATCTGCCACGTGCCCCTGGGCAAGAAGTCCTTCTCTGAGCAGCAGCTCGTCGAGAACTACGCTGCCCTGTACACCGAGATTCTGCGCGTCAAGCCCTCTTCTGCTAAGGGCAAGTACGTCAAGTCCATCTCCGTGTCTTCCACCATGGGCCCTGGCGTCAAGGTCGATCCCGCTGTCCAGCGTGACTTCCTGGCTGAGTAACTGCTAGTTACTGCCTGAGCAAAGCAAGCATTGCTAAAGAAACCCGGTTCTGTCTCGTGCAGGACCGGGTTTCTTGCTATCGCGTCAAAAGCACCACAAAGGGGACAGTGTCCTCTTTGTGGTGGTTACCAGGGTGTTCTGGCCGTTGAGGGCTCGATGGCTTCGTGGCGTTTGAGCTCGCGGCGCATGGTTTGCGAGTTGAGCCAGGCTGCCTGCCAGCCACGGATGGGGTAGCGCGCTTCGTCGAGCTCAAACTGCGTATAGCCGCAGGCGTTGATAATCGTCGTCCCGCACGCGTGTTGCCGCTCGCGCTGAAAATCGGGACCGTAGCTCTGGTGCACATGCCCGTGCACCATGTAGTCGGGTCTCCAAGACTCAAGCGCTGTGTTAAAGCATTCGAATCCTCGATGTGGCAGATCATCCAGATCGCCCATGCCGGCGGCGGGCGCATGGGTCAGCAGGATGTCGCAGCCGCCGACCATCTTCACTTTGTGTGACAGCTTGCGCACGCGCTTGGCCATCTCGCGCTCGGTGTACATGTTGGCGCCATCTCGGTAGCGCATGGAGCCGCCAAGCCCCGCAATGCGGACGCCTCGATACACGTACACGGTGTCTTCGACGCAGATACAGCCGCCCGGTGCATGACGTGCGTAGCGGTCATCGTGATTGCCGCGCACGTAGATGAGCGGTTTGTTGATGACCGTGACCAAAAACTCAAGATAATCCGGGTCCAGATCGCCAGCGGACAAAATCAGGTCGACACCTTCAAAACGCTCCTTGCGAAAGCACTCCCATAGGCATCGTTCTTCGGTATCGGCTATGGCAAGGATTTTCATAGGGCGTGGACTTTCGGCTCATCGTCGAGTTGCGGAATGGTGCCTACCACGTTGTCCGCCAGCCAATTCATCTCGACAATCTGCGTGCTCGGCAGCGGAGGGAAGCCTTCGATCTGTACCACGCCGTTCTGGCTGTGGAGCTCGCCGCCAAAGGGGTTGATGGATCCCTCAACAATGCCGTTGCGGAGCAACTGCACGAGTTTGCGCGTTTGGTAGGGTAGGCCCGGAGCGTAACGGATGTCGATAACGCCGGAGCTCATGCCATACCAGTAGTTGACAGCGCGCACTTGGTTGTCGTCGCTGGTCTCGTCCCACGTGCCGTGAAGAAGGCTTTTCACGATAAGCTCGTAGTAGCGCCCCCAGTTCCAGACGGGCATGGCGATGCCGGTAACCTTGCCATCGACCAAGCGGTGAAGCCCGTAGGCGGTGGGATCTTCCAGCGACTTTGACATATCGGCGCCGGTCATGACGCTCACGCCTTCGCGGCACATGGCCTCGGCAAGGCCTCCGGCGGGCACATCGCCCCAAGTCAGGATAATTTGCGCACGGGGGTCGAGCAGCGAGGCGCCAATCGCAAAGGCGTTGATCTCGCTGAGCGCGCCCGAGGCGAAGACCGACGCGTGGTAGCCGATGCGGTGGTTGTCCGCCATGCTGGCGGCAAGGGCGCCCAGGAGGAACTTGGCCTCGTACATCTTGCCAAAGTACGAACGGACGCTTTGATGGGGAAGGCCGATAGAGCAGTTGAGGAACCGAACCTGGGGATACTCAACGGCAGCCCTGAGCGTGTATTCCATCAGGCGGTGCGAGGTCGAGAAGATGACGTTTGCCCCATGTTTGACAGCCGTTTCCACGGCGGCGTAGAACACGTCCGGATCGTGACAGTCCTCGAACGCCTCGGTGTGCACGATACCGTCAAAGTGCTCATCGAGATACTGACGCCCTTGGTCGTGCAGGCTGTCCCAGCTCGACGTCGCACAGGGGAACTCATGGATAAAGGCGATGCGCAGGGGGTTGGCCGCCGAATAGACGGTCTTGCCCATAAAGAAGTTGAGCACGCCGGAGGTGGACTTGGCGGGCGACTCTTCCTCATCGACGCTCGGTGCTTCGACAAGATCAACCTTGTCCTCGTCATTTTTGCCGGCGATGACCAGCTCGCGCCAAATCTTGCACAGGCGGTTTACGACGATATCCGTTGGCGTATCCAGCAGGCGGTCCTGGTTGTACACATTGAGGTACACGAGCATGGCGTCGGCAGGCGTAATGTCCAGGTGGTCGCCGCCTGCGCGAAGGTAGGCGCGCTTAAAGAGCAGGAAGGTGTGGCGCAGGTAGTCGACCTTTTTCTGCGGCCATTTTTCGATAAGGTTCTGACCGAGCATCTTGGCGAGCGTTTCGTAGCTTCCCTCACGCGAGAACTCGATCTCGTATAGGGGGCAGACGCGCCAAAACGCGCAGAATTCACCGTACAGGCGGCTTTCGACGGAATCCCATGTGCCGGGGTAGAGACGGGTGACCTTGGCCGAAACCGTCGGGGCGTCTAGGAATTTGAGGACACTGACGCGTTTGTTGCCTTCCTGGACATAGAACCGATGCATGAACTCGGTGACGATGACGGGGTCGCGATAGCCCTCGGTCACCTGGATGTCGTAGAGGTTGGACCACTTGCGGGCGAACTCGGTGCTAAACGGAAGCAGGGGCATAAAGTTACACGAAAAGGCGGACTGGCGGCCTTTGGTGACCGTGCCGACGACCATTTCGAGCGGAATATCCCTTAGGCCGACATTCTCTCGCTGACCTAAGGGGAGCTGGGCAACGAGGCTGTCGAGGTCCGTAAGGTACGGGTGCTCGCTTTGGCTAATGGCGCGACGGCGTCCCTGCTCGCCGCGCTTGCGTGCTTGACGATAGGCCTCTTCCATGATGTTGCTCCCTTAGTCGTTTAAACAACTATATGAACCATGGTACCACGAATGAAAACCGCTACAACGATGCCTGTCCCCTTTGTGGTGATTTAGACAATGATGGGGGCGATGGCACGAATGCAGGCGTCGGCTGCCGTAAAAGTGGTGCTGTCGTCGCTGACGATAAAGATGATCTTGCCCTTGATGCCAAAGTCGCCGATTTCGCTAAAGAGCACGTAGGGCTCCTTGTCAAAGCCCGAGATTGGCGAAACGGCCGTTTTGGTGGCGCTGACGAGCTCGTCTGCTAGCGCATCGAGAGACGCCCATTTGGAGGGGTCTTTCACCGCGACGGGGACGGCCACGCGCCCAAAGGGCATCAAATGCACGAGTGTGTTCTTGGAAATATTGGAGTTGGGGACGATGATGGTCTGCCCACAGGCATCCTCAATCGTTGTATGGCGCCAAGTGATGTCTTGGACCACGCCGGATACGCCGCCGACCTCGATATTGTCGCCGGGTTTGATGATGCCCATAAAGGTCACCTGCATGCCGCCGATAAGGTTTGACAGCGTGTCCTGAAAGCCGAGCGAGATGGCGATGCCGCCGACGCCAAGAGCGGCGACGAGCGCGTTTGCGTTAATGCCAAAGCAGTTGTCGAGGATAAAGCTGCCGCCAATCATCCAGATGACGGCGCGTGCGATGTTGATGAAGATACTCGATGCCGGAAGCGGGTTATCGTCTCGGTTAAGCAGATGGTTCAGGGTCTTGGATACGACCTTGGCGGCGACGGCGGTGCCTATCGCCAAGATGACGGCCCAGATGATGTTGTGGACCCACCGTTGCTCAAAGAAATGAAGAATCGGCTCAAACAATTCCATGTAGGGAAAACCTCCTTATGATCGTCCAACCATGATACCCACCAAGAAGCCCGTCCGATCAAATTCGGACGGGCTTCTGTGCTCGATATAAGGTTTACGCGGCGGGGCTGTAAGGCCCGGCGGTGTAGCTTAGCGTCGACGCTTCCGGATAATGCCGAGCATGATGACGATGATGCCGCCGATAAGGCACGCGCCAACTATTGCCAACGTGCGGTCTCCAGTTGCGGCGAGCTTACCGGTCGTCTTCTTGGTGATGACCTTCGTGGTCGTCGTGTCCGTTTTAGGCGAGGGCTTAGGCGTCGGGGCCGGTGTGGGCGTGGGGTCCACGGCTGCGGAGCCGAAGCTGATGGTGCCGGCGAGCCCGGCCATCTTGCTCTCCCAGCTGTCTTGCCCGATCAGCGCCCTCAGCGCCGCCTCGCACGTGCCCCACTCGGTGTACTTGGTGGCGTGTGCAAAGGTGGGAAAGTCGGTCGTGTTGGTAATGATGTAGTTGTTGGTGGCGACGGTATAGGTCTTGGCGGGGTCGAGCGTGCTGCCGTCCTTGGTGAGTGTGGCACTCACAATGCGCTTGCCTTCGGGCTGCGTCCAATCAATCGTCACGTTGATACCGCCAAAGGAGAGAACGCTGCCAGAGTCATCGCGCCACTTGTACTTGTCTTGCGCCTCCTGCTCGGTGTGACCGGCCGCCACATAAGCCTGCTGAAGCTCGTAGCTGTCGTTGCAATCGTCGCTAATTTGTAGCGAGTGCTCGAGCGCTGCGAGGAAGTCCGCGCCGGTCATGGTCCAGGTCTCCACGGTGTTGCCGTAGGGCGAGATGGCGATGACGTTGCCGGCGGTCACGTTGCCCGCCGCGATGCCGCCGCGGATGCCGCCAGCGTTCTCGATGGCAAGGTCCGCGCTCGTCAGGGCAAGATAGGAGCCGCAAATCACATGGCCGATGGTCTGGGCCTTGGTGGTATCGCCCTCCTTGCTGGGGCGGAAATCGGTGGTGCGCACCATTTCCCAACCATGCGTGCCTGCGGCGTCCTCGCCGTAGAAATAGTTGGTGGTGGATGTGCCGAGCACCTTGTTCGATTCGTTTTCAAAGGCCTCGTCGAGCGGCTTGATCTTGTTGCGGACGGCTTCAAGGCGGTTTTGGTAGTCGGAGCCCTTGTCGGGGTCTGCCAAAAGGTCGTTGACGTTCTTGGCGGTGTAGAGCTTCTCGTCGCTGCCGTCTGCAGGGACCGTGGCCGTGTCATCGTCGGTCGACTCGGTGCCATTGGTGTCGTACTTGTACGGAATGGAAAGCAGCCCCACCTCGGCAAAGGCGCTGCCCGCCTCGACAATGTGGATCGTCTTGCCGTCGGCTCCCGTCACCTTCTCGTTAAGGTTGATGTGCTCGTGGCCTGCGATAAGGGCATCGACGCCACGGAGCCGCGTGGCAAAGGTCTTTGCGTCGAGCGTGTGCGCGATACACACAACAACATCGCAGCCCTCCTTGCGCAGCTGCTCTGCCTCGGCATTGATGGCGTTCGCGGCACTCGAGAACGACGTACCCGCGACCAGGTCCGCGCGCAGCGAGGAACCTAGCGACTCATCCATGGCTCCGACGACGCCGACCTTGATTTTGTAGTCGAATGTGGAGTGATCTTCGCTATCCTCCCAGGTGCGATCGAGCGTCTTCGTGAAGCTCGAGCTCCATACGCCGCTCGTAGACTTCGCGTTCGCGCAGAGCATGGCGAAGGGCGTGTCGGTGGTGCTGTAGCCGGTCATGGTGCGGAGTTTGTCCGCGCCGTAGCTCCAGTCGTGGTTGCCTGGCGTGGTCGCATCGTAGCCGTCGGCGTAGAAGGTGTCCATGAGCTCGGCGATGCTCTTGCCCTCGCTCATGGTGGCGAAGGACTGTCCGTGGAAGGTGTCGCCCGCATCGAGCAAAAGATCGGGGGCGCTGCTTTGGGCGCTATAGAGAACCGCCAGTCCGTCAAAGCCCACAGTGCCGGTGCCCTTGCTTTCGTTGTAGCTGTACTTGTAGCTGCCGTGGATGTCGTTGGTGTGCATGACGGTCACAGAGCCGTCAATAGCGGCGGGCAGGTTTCCCGCGAAAGCGAGGCTTGGGATGCCTGCGAGCGCGCCGACAAACAACGCGGCGGTTAACGCAAGGCGGGGGAGTCTTTTCATGGCAGCTTCCTTAGTCCTTAGCCAGAATGTCTGGTTGAATATCGGATTATCGACATAATATGCGAAAACCGCCGCAAGGGCGCCTGTCCCTTAGCGGCGGTTTTGACGTTTGCGCAGATAAAACCTGCCAAAATAAACCTGTCCCTTTTTGGTAGGTTTAGCTTAGCAGCATGCGGTCGTTGGCGAGCTCGCCACCCGAGACCTCCTCGAATTTCTGCAGCAGGTCGGCTACGGTGAGCGACTTCTTCTCATCGCCCGCCACGTCGTAGATCACATGGCCCTCGTGCATCATGATCAGACGGTTGCCCAGACGGATGGCGTCGTTCATGTTATGCGTGACCATGAGCGTGGTCAGGTGGTTCTCGTCGACGATCTCCTCGGTCAGGTTGAGCACCTTAGAGGCCGTCTTGGGGTCGAGGGCCGCAGTGTGCTCGTCGAGCAGCAGCAGGCGCGGCCTGGTGAGAGTGGCCATTAGCAGGGTGAGTGCCTGGCGCTGGCCACCCGAGAGCAGGCCGACCTTGGCGTTGAGACGCGTGTCCAGACCAAGGTCCAGGCGCTTGAGCAGCTCAACGTACTCATCTTTCTCGGCCTTGGTGACGCCCCACGAAAGGCCGCGACGCTGGCCGCGACGCTTGGCGAGGGCCAAGTTCTCGGCAATCTGCATGTCGGCAGCGGTACCGCGCATGGGGTCCTGAAACACGCGGCCCAGGTACTTGGCGCGCTGCGACTCGCTCAGGCGCGAGATGTCGGTGCCGTCGAGCTCGATAACGCCCGAATCGAGCGGGTACACGCCGGCGATCATGTTGAGCAGCGTGGACTTGCCGGCGCCGTTGCCGCCGATCACGGTTACAAAGTCGCCGTCATTCAGGGTGAGGTCGACGCCGGTGAGCGCGCGCTTCTCGGTGACGGTGCCCTTGTTAAAGGTCTTCTTGACATGCGAGAGCTTAAGCATCTGCCTCATCTCCCTTCGTGTAGGAGCTGCGGAGCTTATAGCGCTCCCAAACCACGGGCACGCACAGGGCCACAGCGACAATTACGGCGGAGAGCAGCTTCATGTCGTTGGCGTCCATGCCCAACTGCAGCACGATGGCGCGGATAAGGAAGTACACCACGGAGCCAAAGACGGCGGAGGCAAGACGGACGCTAAACTGCGTGAGGCCGCCGGGCAGCAGACGGCCGAGCACCTCACCGATAACAATGGCGGCAAGACCGATAACGATGGCACCGGTGCCCATACCAATGTCGGCATACTTTTGGCTCTGGCAGATGAGCGCGCCCGAAAGGCCGATGAGGGCGTTGGAGAGCACGAGGGCGATCATCTTGGTGGAGTTGGTGTTGACGCCCAGAGCGCGGATCATGTACTCGTTGTTGCCGGTGGCGCGCAGCGCCGAGCCGATCTCGGTGCCAAAGAACCAATACAGGATGGCAACGATAGCCACGGCGAGCAGGATGCCCAAGATGATGGCAACGGTGGACTGCGGCAGACCGGTCATATTGCTGACGGCCGAGAACACGGTGCCCTTGGCAAGAATGGGCGTATTGGACTTGCCCATGATACGCAGGTTAATGGACCACAGGCTGATCTGGGTGAGGATTCCGGCGAGGATCGCGGGAATCTCAAAGACGGTGGTCAAAATGCCCGTGACGGCACCCGCGATGGCGCCGGCGCACATACCGGCCAGCACGGCGAGCAGCGGGTCGACGTTGTTATTGACGATGAGCACAGCGCAGACGCAGCCGCCGAGGGCAAAGCTGCCGTCGCAGGTCATATCGGGAATGTCGAGCAGGCGGAACGTGATAAACACGCCAAGCACCATAATGCCCCAGAGGACGCCCTGCGAAACGGCGCCCTGCAATGCAATGAGCATGCTTCATACCTCCTAGGATAGGGTGGACACGTGAGTCACCATGATAGCGGTAACAATGCATAAAAGAGCTGCGGCCGGATGTTTTGACTCATCCGAAACAAGCAGGGCGAACGCCGGTCTACAGCGCCCGCCCCTGTGGCTCAGATATTGAATAACGCGGCTAAAGCGCGAGCACGGGCTCTAGACGCATGCCGCGTATGGCATTACGCGTCCAGAGCGGAAAGGTCGATGCCCAGGGCCTCGGCCATTTCGTCGTTCTTGACGACGACCAGGTCCTTGCTCGAGAGGTGCTTGATCGGCATGTCTTCGGGCTTGGCCTCGCCCTTCAGGATCTTAACGGCCATCTCGCCCGCGGCGTAGCCCAGGTCCTCGTAATTGATGGAGAGGGTGAACAGGCCGCCGGCCATGCACATACCCTCCTCGCCAGTCACGAAGGGAAGCTTGTTTTCCTTGCAGATCTGGCCGACCTGCGAGGCACCCGCGGCGATGGTGTTGTCGGTGGGGGAGTACAGCGCGTCGACCTTGCCCACGGCAGACTCGACGACGGACTGAATCTCGTTGGAGCTCGAGACGGTGAAGTCAGTGTACTCGAGGCCCAGCTTGTCGAGCTCCTTCTTGGCGGCCTTGATCTGGACGTCGGAGTTGGACTCGGCGGTGCAGTAGAGCAGGCCGACCTTTTTAACGTCGGGCAGGACCTTCTGCATCATCTCGAGCTGCTCGGCGACCGGGGTGAGGTCGGAAGCGCCCGTGACGTTGGTGCCGGGCTTGTCGTTGTCCTGGACCAGGCCGGAGGCGGCGTAGTCGGTGATGGCGCAGCCCACGATGGGGATATCGGCCGTGGCGCCGGCGGCAGCCTGCGCGGCGGGCGTTGCGATGGCATAAATCAGGTTGACGTTGTCGCCCACAAACTTGTCGGCAATGGACTTACACGTGGACTGGTCGTTCTGGGCGTTCTTCTGGTCGATCTTGACCTTAAGGCCGCTCTCCTTGATGGCCTTGACAAAGCCGTCGTTGGCGGCATCGAGTGCGGAGTGCTCGGTGAGCTGCAGAACGCCGATGGTGTAGTCGGAACCGGCGGCAGCAGAGCCGGAACCAGAGTTGCCGCCGCATCCGGCGAGCGGGGCGAGCGCGAGCAGGCCGGCGGAGACCAGAAGGCTCCTGCGGCTGATGGTGATGTCCTTCATATCATTACCCCCAGTATAAAAATGGCTGGAAACACTGCACTGGGACAAAGTGCAAGTGGAACTATAGTAGCGCTGATGTCCATTTTTACAACAGCCTGGCGGGTTTTTTAATACAGAATCGGATGGGCGGTACGGGTAGTCGAATGGGCGGCGGAGGGTCTTATGCGGCGGAGGAGGCGTCGTCCTCGTCCAAGGCGGCGAAGAGCTTCTTGCCGTCGAGCAGGCGCGTGCTGACGTTTCTCATTCGGCCAATCTCTACAGTACGCAACGTGTCATCGGCGCCTCGGGCGTCGTAGACCGTTCCCAGCAGATACGAGATGCCATCGCGCTGTCTGATGGCAAAGGGACGGAGTGTCATCCGTGCTGCTTCGGTTTCGCCACGTGTCGTGACGCTCGAAATATCAAAACTCACCGTGGTTCCGTGGTCGATGGCCTGCTCGACGAGCTCGCACGTGTCGATGCGCTTGATGGGCGTGCGTGTTGCCTTGGTAGCCTTGCTGCCTGCGCTTGGAGCGGGTTCGGGTGTATCGAGGTAGCCGCGAACGTCGGCGCTCGCCATGGCAACTAAGTGCTGCGCCATGCTCTTGCGGATAGCGATAGGCGTGGAGCGGTTGCGCATGACCATACCGTGGAGCCGGATGATCTCTTCATCGGTGAGCGGGCGGGTAAGAAGTTTGTAGCCCACGCCGCGTTTGTACTCAATTTCGTATCCGGCATGGCGAAGCGCGGAGATGGCGGTGTAGATGCTGCGCCGCGCCGCCGAGATGGGCATGCGGGCGGGGTCGTCGGGATGGGCGAGGCGCCGGATCAACTCATCGGAAAGCATGGCCTTGTCCTCGCCGGTGTTTTCGCTTAATAGTTGCAGGATGCGAACGGCGCGATAGGCTGCCATCGAGGCGGCGCCTCTAGTCGTGGTGTCGTAGGTTTCAACAGCGGCTTCGGTCATGGTGCCCACGTCCTTTCCGTTTTGGGTGGCGACGGTATGGAGCCTAGGACGTGGGGCTTTCCCAGGGGCGCAGGGCGCTCTGGGCGGTCGGTAGTCGTCGGCAAACGGCGGGTCGAGTTTTCAACAGCCCTGCTCAACTGACCAAAAACTTGCCAAAAGCTTGACGGATGCTGTTGAAAAAAAGCGTCTCTCGACCGATGTCGAGAGGCGCTTGTGCGATGAGCGTTGGCGTGTGGCGACGCGAGCTAGCGTCCGACGATTAGAAGTCGGCGTTGCCCACGGTGCGTGGGTGCGGCAGGACGTCGCGGATGTTGCCCACGCCGGTCAGATACATGACCAAGCGCTCGAAGCCCAGACCGTAGCCGGCGTGCTTGCAGGAACCGTAGCGGCGCAGGTCAAGGTAGTACTTGTACTGCTCGGGATTCATGCCCAGGTCCTTGATGCGGGCCTCGAGCAGATCCAGGCGCTCCTCGCGCTGGGAGCCGCCGATAATCTCGCCGATACCGGGCACCAGGCAGTCGGCGGCGGCGACGGTCTTGCCGTCCTCGTTCATGCGCATGTAGAACGCCTTGATCTCGGCCGGGTAGTCGGTCACAAAAGTCGGTCGCTTAAAGTGCTCTTCGGTCAGGAAGCGCTCGTGCTCGGTCTGCAGGTCGATGCCCCAGCTGACGGGGTAATCAAACTGGTGGCCAGCAGCGACTGCCTGCTCCAGGATTTCGACGGCCTCGGTATAGGTGACGCGGGCGAAGTCGGAGTTGGCGACATGGTCCAGGCGCTCGAGCAGACCCTTGTCCACAAACTTGTTGAGCATATTGAGCTCGTCGGGGCAGGTTGCCATGACGTCCTTAAGGACATACTTGAGCATGCCCTCGGCGTTATCCATGTAGTCGTTAAGATCGGCAAAGGCCATCTCGGGCTCGATCATCCAAAACTCGGCGGCGTGGCGCGTGGTGTTGGAGTTCTCGGCGCGGAAGGTGGGGCCAAAGGTGTACACGTCGCCAAAGGCCATGGCAAAGTTCTCGGCATTGAGCTGGCCGGACACGGTGAGGCTTGCATGCTTGCCAAAGAAGTCCTGGCTCCAGTCGACCTCGCCGGACTCGGTGAGGGGCGGATTTTTGGGGTCGAGCGTGGTCACGCGGAACATCTCGCCGGCGCCCTCGCAGTCACTCGTGGTGATGATGGGGGTGTTGACGTAGACAAAGCCCTGCTCCTGGAAGAAGCGGTGGATGGCGGCAGCCGCGACAGAGCGGATGCGGAACACGGCGCGGAACAGGTTGGTGCGCGGGCGCAGGTGCTGCTGGGTGCGCAGGAACTCGACGGTTGCGCGCTTCTTCTGCAGCGGGTAATCCGGGGCGCTCGTGCCCTCGACCTCGATGGAGGTGGCAGAAAGCTCGAAAGGCTGGGGCGCATCGGGGGTCAGCTTGACGGTGCCGGTGCAAATGAGTGCGGCCGAGACGTTTTGATGGGCGATCTCGTCGTAGTTGTCGAGTGCCTCGCGGTTCATGACGACCTGCAGGTCGCGGAAGCAGCTGCCGTCGTTGAGCGTAACAAAGCCAAAGTTCTTCATGTCGCGGACGGACTTGACCCAGCCGGCGACGGTGACGGTCTGGCCGCCGAGCGACTCGGCATCGGCATAGAGCTGCGCGATTTTGGTGCGGTTCACGTATCCTCCCATAACGGTTGAATGATAGTTATCCATACAGTTCGATATTCTAGCAGCTCGGCTCATTTGAGCTATACAGATAAAGCATTGGCGGGATGGTTTTTCAAACGCCTTGATTATCAACTTTATCCGAACACCTCCCACATTCATCCGCACATGTGCGGATGAATGTGGGAACCCGATACCC
>NZ_JADPCJ010000013.1 GCF_015670795.1 Collinsella aerofaciens
GGAGCAGGTGTTCGGCCACATCAAGGACGAGTTCTTCCGCGGAAGGACGTGGCCGGACTTCGAGTCCTTCAAGGCGGACCTCGACGACTTCGTGGTCCATTGGAACACGAGGAGGCGCCAGGTTAAACTGAAGGGACTGACCCCGGAGGAGTTCCGGAGACAGTCCCTTGCGGCGTAGTTTTTATTTAAGCCGTCCAAGTTTTGGGGTGCAGTTCACACTGCCGGGGAGGGGCTTTATGCATTGCCAGATATCCGTCAATATCCGTTCTGCAATGCAGTTTCAGTGCGGTGAGAGCGTGTGGAAACATAACTACCTGCGATTTTGCTGCTACAAGGCACTCCATAACATCACGTTCAAGACTCTTAATCCCAAGGTCCAGGGTTCGACCCCCTGACGGCCCACCCAAAGATCGTTAAAGCGACTGGCTCAGGCTGGTCGCTTTTTTGTTGACCTCGCATGGGGTCGAACCCGTTGGGGCGCGGAGCTGAGGAAATGCGTAAGCATTTGCCAGCGCAGCGCGCAAGGCGCAAAGCGCCGCAGCGACCGCCTGCGCAGCAGGCTGACCCCCTGACGGCCCACCCAAAGATCGTTAAAGCGACTGGCTCAGGCTGGTCGCTTTTTTGTTGACCTCGCATGGGGTCGAACCCGTTGGGGCGCGGAGCT
This sequence comes from Collinsella aerofaciens, assembly GCF_015670795.1. Taxonomy (GTDB): domain Bacteria; phylum Actinomycetota; class Coriobacteriia; order Coriobacteriales; family Coriobacteriaceae; genus Collinsella; species Collinsella aerofaciens_Q. The sequence goes on from NZ_JADPCJ010000013.1 coordinate 665, forward strand.
GAGGAAATGCGTAAGCATTTGCCAGCGCAGCGCGCAAGGCGCAAAGCGCCGCAGCGACCGCCTGCGCAGCAGGCTGACCCCCTGACGGCCCACCCAAAGATCGTTAAAGCGACTGGCTCAGGCTGGTCGCTTTTTTGTTGACCTCGCATGGGGTCGAACCCGAAAGGGCACAGCCGCTTTCACAGATCGAGCCTACCCTGGGGATCGGTAAAACCGTCAGTACCCTCCTTGAGTTTCTTCTCGTCTGTCTTCACGCGACGCTCGAGCTTTTTTGTATCCTCGGCAGGCGGTAGGTTCTCGGGGACAATTCCGCGGTCGATGAGGCTGCCACGCACGCTTGTGTTGTTCTCGACGTGCTCTTGCTTGATCTGGTCCAGGCCGTACAGGTCGTGTTCCTCGGCGTTGAAGGCCGTCATCGAGTTCGTAAGGTCCTTTGCTTTGATGAGGACATCGGCTAACCTGTCCGCCAATGCCGCGCTCTTGGGTACGCCGAGCTGCTGCTTCATTTCCGCCGTGCTTCTGCCGCCGAATAACGCCTCATCGCCCTTCGACTTGATGATCGCGAATCCTTTGGAGTCCACGCCGCGTTTGAACGCAATACCCGAGAGCTGTTTCTCTGAATCGGATAGCGAGTGACGCGCCTGCAAGCGCTGAATCTCTGCGAAGCGCTGCTCTATGAGCTCTTGGCGGCGCGTCTGCACGGCAAAGTATGCCTGGGCGAGCGCGATCTCTGGCTTGTTTGAATCTCCGTTCTGCGCGATTAAATAGCATGCATAGCGCGTAAGTTTGTAGTCTTTAACCGCGCGAGCGGCGACACCGGCAGTTACCATTTTCGTGGTGTCACGAAAATGGGAATCAACTGGAGTTTTGTTTGTTTCGCATGAGACTTTTGCCCTCTTAACAACTTCGGCGAAGTTCTCCCATCGAGTGTACCCCATGGGTTCCATTAAATCGCGTGCGAGCCAATACTCAACGCCGTCTTCCACATTGGCGTAGCTATCAAGTTCGATACGCCACTTCTCGATATCTCTACTGTCCATATCTCCTCCTCGCTGGTCTATTTTCTATGCGGGCTTTGCCCGCTCTGTATTCAGAATAAGGATACGCTGTCGTGCGGACACGAATGGGCCCCGTGCTGCTTCGAGCTCACGGGGCCCATGGATATCGATTGGTTGTGTTCTGCTTTAGATAGGTGTCCGGTTTAATCCGCTCGATAGTGCGACCCGAGACTTTCGGTTCGCTTGCGCATGGCTTTGACCATTTCCTGTGCTAGTCGAATCTGCGATTGCAGGCGGGCGAGGGCAGTGATTTCGCTGTCGTTGGCATGTGGCTTATTTAGAGCCGTGGCTTCGTCTTGCAGGCTTTCAAGCTGTTGCAGGGCCTCGGATAGGCCTGTTTCGGTCCTGTTGATCATGCAATAGGTGCTCATCGTGTGCCTAAGGCTGTGTGTCAGGCGTTCGGCATCTGTTGTGGCAATGCCGTACTGGGGGAGGGTGATATCCGCCTTCAGGGCTGCCTCAGGCTCCTTCTGCGCTGCAAGGGCTGCCGATGCGCCCGCGACGCGCCCGAACACGATGCCGTTGGCGCTTGACAAGCCACCAATGCGGTCGGCGCCGTGCATGCCGCCTGTCGCCTCGCCGCAAGCGTAGAGGCCCTCAACGCCCGTGTGCGCGGTCTTATCGATCTTGATGCCGCCGTTAGCGGCGTGGGCATACATCGCAACGCGCATCTCGTCGGTCGGCGCGATGCCGTGCTCGTCTTGCAGCCAGGTGGCAAAGGTCTGCACAAACTCTGGGACATCCTCGCGGGGGAAGTCGTAGTGGAGTGCCAGGCCTTCGACACCTGCCTGATCGATGACGAGATCGATAGCGCGGGAGGCCAAGCGTGACGTGAAGGGACCATATCCAGAGCGCTGCTCGAGCAGGTCGTTCAGCTTGTCGTCGGCAATATCTACCGGCTGGTCTACATGCACGTAGCGCCAGGTTTTCTCGTTGAAGACCAAGTTACGCCTGGGCTCGATGAAGCCGGGCATCATCTGCATGAACTCTATATTAGTAAGTGTTGCGCCGTGCGCCAGTGCGATGGCCTGCGAGGAGCTGAGCACATCAGCCGACGTAAGGCTGCGCTCGAACAGGCCGCCTGTGCCACCGGCTGCGATGATCGTGGCCTTGGCAGCAAAGGGCACGATTCGATTTTCGGTAAGGTCGTAGAGTACGGTTCCGGTTATTCTGCCGTTCGTGTCCTCAACAAGGTCGATAAGCTCATGGCGGGGGAGCAGGCGAATGCCGAGCGACTCGATCCAGGTCGTCAGAGCGTCCTCAAGGGGCTTGCGGGTGAGGCCGCGCCACATGCGCGTCTTGTGGTCAAAGCAGGGGATAAATTGCTTTTGTTGAGCACTCTTGGCGCTTTGCGGACGCTGGAGCTCAACGCCCAGGTCTTGCTCGAGCCAGTCAATCGCTTGGGGAATGCCGTGGACGAACGTTTGGACGAGTTCGGGGTCGGCGACACCGCCGCCGACGGTCTGGATGGTGTCGATGAGGTCCTGCTCGTCGTCTTCGTCGACGGGACCGATGAGGCCGAGGCCCCAGGTACCCGGGAAGAAGCTCGATCCACTCATGGTCTTGCCGGCGCTTGCCACAGTGACGGTTGCACCCGTGCGTGCCGCTTCGATGGCGGCACAAAGGCCCGCAATGCCAGATCCAATTACCAGTACATCAGTCGATTCCATCGGATTCCTTTCTCGTCCGGCGCATTGTCGCACGGGTGATCGGCAATGGGGCCGCAAAGACCCGTCAAATCGGTAAAGGGCAAATATGGCAGGTGGGCGTCATGGACGCTCTGACGCTCCATCTCTTCACATCTCGTATTTCGCCCCAGCTGATATATCGGCATTAGATACCCTGCGCCAGCGCAAACAAAAAGAGCCGCTACCCAGGTGGGTAGCGGCTCCAAAGCTCAACTATCTGAGCATCGCGCGGGCGCGATTAGGCCTTGAGGGCCTCTTCGACGGCGACAGCGCAGGCGACGGTGGCACCGACCATGGGGTTGTTGCCCATGCCGATGAGACCCATCATGTCGACGTGCGCAGGCACGGAGGAAGAACCGGCGAACTGGGCGTCGGAGTGCATGCGGCCCATGGTGTCGGTCATGCCGTAAGAGGCAGGGCCGGCGCCCATGTTGTCCGGGTGCAGGGTACGGCCAGTGCCGCCACCAGAAGCGACGGAGAAGTACTTCTTGCCAGCCTCGAGGCGCTCCTTCTTGTAGGTGCCAGCGACGGGGTGCTGGAAGCGCGTGGGGTTGGTGGAGTTACCGGTGATCGAGATGTCGACGTTCTCGTGCCACATGATGGCAACGCCCTCGCGGACGTCGTCGGCGCCGTAGCAGTTGACGGCGGCGCGGGGACCATCGGAGTAGGGGATGGTCTCGACGACCTTGAGCTCGCCCGTGAAGTAGTCGAACTGGGTCTTCACGTAGGTGAAGCCGTTGATGCGGGCGATGATCTGAGCAGCGTCCTTGCCCAGACCGTTGAGGATGACGCGCAGCGGCTTCTTGCGAGCCTTGTTGGCGTTCAGAGCCAGGCCGATAGCACCCTCAGCGGCAGCGAAGGACTCGTGACCGGCCAGGAAGGCGAAGCACTCGGTGTCGTCGGAGAGCAGCATAGCGCCCAGGTTGCCGTGGCCCAGACCGACCTTGCGGTCCTCGGCGACGGAGCCGGGAACGGTGAAGGCCTGGATGCCCTCGCCGATGATGGCGGCAGCCTCAGAAGCGGACTTGGCGCCACGCTTGACAGCGAGAGCGCAACCGAGGGTGTAGGCCCACTCGGCGTTCTGGAAGGCGATGGACTGGGTGTTGTTGACGATCTCACGCGGGTTGAAGCCCTTGTCGGTGCAGATCTGCAGAGCTTCCTCGAGGGAGGCGATGCCGTTGTCGGCGAGGCACTTGTTGATCTTGTCAGCGCGGCGCTCGTAACCTTCGAACGTAACAGTCATAGTTATTTCCCTCCCTTTCTACTCGTGAACCGGGAACACGCTGGCGACGGAGTGAGTCTCCTCGTCGGTGCGCGGGTCGATGTACTTGGCAGCGTTCTCCCACTGACCATAGTGGCCCATAGCGCCAGCGATGGCCTCCTCGGGGGTCTTGCCGGCCTTAACGGCGTCGGTGAACTTACCGAGGTTCAGGAACTCGAACGCGATGATCTCGTTCTTGTCGTTGAGAGCCATGCGGGTGACGTAGCCCTGAGCGAGCTCGAGGTAACGGGCGCCCTTGGCCTTGGTGCCGAACATGGTGCCGACCTGGGAGCGAAGGCCCTTGCCGAGGTCGTCGAGGGAGGCGCCCACGGGCAGGCCGCCCTCGGAGAACGCGGTCTGGCTGCGGCCGTAAACGATCTGCAGGAAGATCTCGCGCATAGCAACGTTGATGGCGTCGCAGACGAGGTCGGTGTTGAGGGCCTCGAGGATGGTCTTACCGGGAAGGATCTCGGAAGCCATGGCGGCAGAGTGGGTCATGCCCGAGCAGCCGATGGTCTCAACGAGGGCCTCCTCGATGATGCCGTCCTTGACGTTCAGCGTGAGCTTGCAGGCGCCCTGCTGAGGTGCGCACCAACCCACACCGTGCGTAAGACCGGAGATGTCGGTAATCTCCTTAGCCTGGACCCACTTGCCCTCCTCGGGGATGGGTGCGGGGCCGTGGTATGCACCCTTGGCAACGGGGCACATGTTCTCCACTTCCTGTGAGTACTGCATGCCTCTCCTCTCTATCGTGTTGGCGTCCCGTCTGGGGGTCGTGGCTGGCGATTGCCGGGCGACCCTTCGAAAGGGACATGACATGCAGCCCCTATAATACCGCGAAATGCACGGAATATTCGGCGAACGGCTCAGTTTTCGTAGCGAGAAGTCCGGAAGTTTTAATTGAAACGGTTTAACTCTATGTTCTGTGGTCGCGAACTTCCGTAGAGGGGGTCCGTCTTGGGCAAGCTATTGGTCAGCTCTTGTAAGCATTGCGGGGGTTGACCTGTTGCAACGGTGCCGTTCGCCGCCTGATTTCTGCCTTTGGCCGCGCGAGTGTATTGTTTTGCGTGAATGTTTTGATGGCACGCTTCAATCGTGCTGTATTGGATGGCAAGCAGATCCCGGCGAAGGGAGCGCCATGCAGCGCGTTTGGAGAACGGTTACCGGCTTTTACCATGTCTGTGCCCGCGGTACGGGCAGGCAGCTCATCTTTGAGGGCGATGAAGACCGGTGGGAGTTTTTGGAGCTGATGCGCGAGTGCTGCTGCGAGGAGGGTGTGACGGTTATCGCCTGGTGCCTTATGGGCAATCACGTGCATTTGGTGCTTACAGATTACGAGGACAGGATGAGCGCGGCGATGCACCGGTTGCTTTTGACGTACGCGCGGCGGTTCAATAAACGCACGGGGCGCACAGGGCATCTGTTCCAGAACCGTTTTGACCGGCGCTCGCTCGATACCGACTGGCAGGTGATGGAGGCTATTCGCTCCGTACACGCCGATCCGCAGGAGGCGGGCATCGGTCTCATTGAGCGTTATCCCTGGAGCAGCTTTGCGGAACATCTACGCTCTTACGACTGTGATGCGGCCGATGCCGCGAGGGGATTTTCTGATCCTTCTTGCGTGCTTGAACTTTTTGGTTCTGCCGAGGGCTTTATTGCCTATTCGCTTTCGACGCCCGACGGCAGCGAGCCGGCGCTGTGCGATATGAAAGATACAGAGTGGGAACGCCACGCCTTTGCCGACAAGTTGGCGAAGAGCCTCGGGGTTCCGCTCAATGGGGTTAAAACTGAACCGCCGGCGCAGCGCGATACCGTTATTGTTGGATTGAACAATGCCGGCTTTACGGTGCGCCAGATTGAGCGGTATACCGGGATTGGCAAAAGTACCGTCTCTCGTATCGTGCGCGCTTATGCTCAGGTGGACGCGCAGGTCGAGGGATCGAAATAAAGGCAGAAAAGAAAAATGGCCGAACCGCTCTTAGTCAAGCGATTCGGCCAACGAAATTCTTAAGATTTGGGATAAATACTACTGATTATTTTGCCCCTCGAGCATGCCGTCGAGGGTGCGCCAGGCGAGCTCGGCGCATTTGACGCGGGCGGGCATGTGCGAGATGTCCTGGAGCTGGGCGGCCTCGTCCAGGTCTTCCAGGTCCTCCTCGGAGAGCTGCTCGCCGCGGATCATGGCGAGGAAGAGCTCTGCCAGGCGGTGAGCTTCCTCGACGGTCTCGCCGGTGATGAGGTCGGCCATGATGTCGGCACTGGCCTGACTGATGGCGCAGCCGTGGCCGGTAAAGGAGGCCTCCTCGATCACGCCGTTCTCGACGCGCAGCTGCAAGGTGAGCTCGTCGCCGCAGCTGGGGTTGATGCCGTCGTGCTCGTGCGTGGGAGCATCCATCTCGTACTTATAGTCGGGGTGCGAGTTGTGCTCCATAAATGTGGTGGAGGTGTACAGATTACCCATTGAACGTGCTCCAAACGTGATGTAGGCCGGCGATGAACTTGTCGATGTCGGCCTTGTCGTTGTAGAAGGCCACGCTGGCGCGGCAGCAGGCGAGGTTCTCGACGCCCAGCCAGGTGAGCAGCGGCTGTGCACAGTGGTGGCCGGCGCGAATGCAGACGCCGTCCATGTCCATGATGCTCGCGACGTCGTGCGGGTGGATGCCCTTGACGTTAAAGCTCACAACGCCGTGGTGGTTGTCCCAATAGATGGAGCCGATGATCTGGACAAAGTCGAGCTGCATGAGCTCGCCCATCAGGTAGTGGACGAGTGCCTGCTCGCGGGCCTGGATGTTCTCGTAACCCACCGTGTTGACCAGGTAATCAAGGGCGGCGCCCGTGGCGAAGATGCCGGCGGCGTCCTGCGTGCCGGCCTCGAACTTCTCGGGGACGGGCGCCCAGACGGCTTCCTGCTCGGTGACAGAGTCGATCATTTCGCCGCCGGTGAGCATGGGCGGCATGGCGTTGAGCAGGTCCATCTTGCCCCACAGCACGCCGATGCCCATGGGGCCCATGGCCTTGTGCGCGCTAAAGGCAAAGAAATCGGCGCCCAGATCGGCCACATCGACCGGCATGTGCGGCAGCGACTGCGCGCCGTCGACGACCAGATAGCCGCCGTACTTGTGCACGAGCTTGCCGAGATTCTTGACCGGGTTCTCGACGCCCAGCACGTTAGACACCTGACCCACGGCCAAGATTTTGGTCTTGGGGCCCACCTTGGACAGAACCTCCTCGGTGGTGAGTTGACCGGTCTTGGTGGGGTAGAGGTAGACGAGCTTGGCGCCGGTCTCGCGGCAGACCTGCTGCCACGGAATCAGGTTGGAGTGGTGCTCCATGATGGTGATGACGACCTCGTCACCGGGCTCGAGCACCGTGGGTGCAAAGCTCTTGGCGACCAGGTTGAGCGACTCGCTCGTGTTGCGGGTGAAGACGACCTCGTTGGCCTGTGAGGCGCCGATGAGGTCGGCGATCTGCTGGCGGACCTTCGCGATGGCGTCGGTTGCCTCGACGGACAGCGAGTACAGGCCGCGCAGGGGGTTGGCGTTCATGCGCTGATAGAAGTCGCGCTCGGCGTCGAGCACACAGGCAGGGCGCTGCGCGGTGGCGGCGCTATCGAGGAAGGCGATCTCGGGGTGCTGCTGGAAGAGCGGGAACTGCGCCTTGTAGGGGTTGGTCTCGATGTCTACGGTGGGCCAGCCGCGCGAAGCCTCGTCGCTGGCGTCGAGCTCCATGGGCTCGGGGGCAGTGCAGGTATCGCATTTAACGTGCTCGGTGTCGATCATGCGAGCTCCTCTTCAAAGTTGTCGATCAGGTTGTTGCCCAAGCGGACGACGGCGGCGCGGGTGCGCTCGTCGGTCGCGGAAAGCGCGGCGTCCTCCAGCTTGGCGCGGATGAACAGGTCCTCGGCGGCATTTTGGTCAAGGCCGCGGCAGGCGAGATAGAACAGCTGCTCGTCGCGGACGTGGCCGATGGTGGCTCCGTGGTTGCCGGCGACGTCGTCCTCGTCGCAGAGAATGACGGGGACGGTCTTGTTGTCGACGCCCTTGTTGGCCAAAAGCACCGTCTCGCGCTCGGTGCCGGTTGCACCCTTGCAACCGTGCACGAGGTCGATGGTGCCGCGGTAGACCTTCTTGGACGTGCCGGTCAGCACGCCGTTGGCGTCGATCTCGCACTCGGTCTTGCGACCGCGGTGGCGCAGCTCGTAGTTAAAGTCGCGCACCTGCTCGCGGGCGCCCAGGTAGTCAGTATCGATGGTGACCTTGGCGGTATCGCCCAGCAGGTCGCCGGCAAGGCCGGTGGCGCTGGCGCCGGCACCCAGGACGGTGTGCTGCACGTTGACGCGCGCGCCCTCGTCCAGGAACAGGCCGGTGTCGTCGAGCGCGATCCAGCTATCGTCGAGCGTCTGCGTGCAGGTCACGTTGACGGTGGCGTACTCGTGAGCGCACACGCGTAGCACGGAGCCCACGACACCCTCGCCGGTAACGGGGGAGTCTAGGGCGACCTGCAGATCGAGCGTCGACTGGGGACGAGCGACGACGTCGACGGCGGCGATGGCCGCGGCGGCATCGACACCGCTCACGTGCACGGTAACCGTGGCGTGCTTGTATGTGGGCACATCGATGACGATGCGCTTGGTGGCGTGGTCGACCAGATAGGCGTAAGCAGCCTCGCCCATGCCGGTCTCAAAGGCCTCAGCAGGGGAGAGCTCCTCCTCGAGCTTGATGGCACCGGCCTGGTAGATGGAGGTGGCGGGCACGTCGAGCTCGGTCTCGGGCGTGATGCGGGCGCGGTCGGCGGCGTCGCCGGGGGCGGAGGCGCGGCGCCCGGGGAAGCGCTCGGCCATGGCGTCCATGGCGGCGTCGAACGCGTCTGCCATGCCGGTAAACTGCTCGTCCAAGCCCTCGACCTCAACGGCCCCGGTGGGAGCGGCGGCAAGCTCGTCAGAGAGCTCGAGCTTGGTCTGATTCATCTTCAGCCAACCCCAAGTGGCAGCTGGCATCGCATTGACCTGCTCAAGGGTGGTAGCAGCGGTGTTCGTGGTCTGGTTCATTATCCGATCGCTCCTTCCATCTCGAGCTTGATCAGGTTGTTCATCTCGACGGCGTACTCCAACGGCAGCTCCTTGGAGACCGGGTTGGCAAAGCCGTTGACGATCATGGTACGGGCCTCTTCCTCCGAGATACCGCGGCTCATCAGGTAGAACACCTTGTCGTCGCCGATACGTCCGATGGTGGCCTCGTGGCCGATGTCGACATTCTTGGCGCGGATGTCCATGGCGGGGATGGTGTCGGAGCGGCTCTGGTCGTCGAGCATGAGCGACTGGCAGCTCACGGTTGCCTTGGAACCCTCGGCCTTGGGCGTGGCCACGATGGAGCTGCGGAAGGTCTGGATGCCGCCGCTCTTGGAGATGCCCTTGGTCTCGACGGTTGCCGAGGTATCGGGCGCGTTGAGCACGACCTTGCAGCCGGTATCTAGGTTCTGGCCGGCGCCGGCAAAGGTGATGCCGGTAAAGCTCGAGCGGGCGCGGCGGCCGTTGAGCACGCTCATGGGGTAGAGGTAGCCCACGTGGCTGCCGAAGGAGCCACTGATCCACTCGATGTCGCCGTCCTCGTCCACGCGCGCACGCTTGGTGTTGAGGTTGTACATGTTCTTGGACCAGTTCTCGATGGTCGAGTAGCGCAGGTGCGCGCGCTTGCCCACAAAAAGCTCGACAGCGCCGGCGTGGAGGTTGGCCACGTTGTACTTGGGCGCGGAGCAACCCTCGATAAAGTGCAGGTCGGCATCGTCCTCGACGATGATGAGCGTGTGCTCAAACTGGCCGGCGCCCTTGGCGTTAAGGCGGAAGTAGCTCTGCAGCGGGAAGTCCAACTTGGTGCCCTTGGGCACGTAGACAAACGAGCCGCCCGACCATACGGCGCCGTGCAGGGCCGCAAATTTGTGGTCGGTGGGTGGGATGAGCGTCATAAACTTCTCGTGGATGAGCGGTTCCCACTGCGGGTCGTGCAGGGCTTCCTCAATACCAGAGTAGACGATGCCCATCTTGGAGGCGGTGTCCTGCATGTTGTGGTAGACGAGCTCGGAGTCGTACTGCGCGCCGACGCCTGCCAGGTAGCTGCGTTCGGCCTCGGGGATGCCCAGGCGCTCAAAGGTGTTCTTGATGTCGTCGGGCACCGACTCCCAGTCGTGCTTTTGGTCGGTGTTGGGCTTGACATAGGTGACGATGTTGTCCATGTCCAAGCCCTCGATGGAGGGGCCCCACGTCGGATCCGGGAAGCGGTTGAAAATCTCGAGGGACTTTAAGCGCAGGTCGAGCATCCACTGCGGCTCGTCCTTCTTGGCGCTGATCTCGCGCACGATGTCGGGCGTGATGCCGGCGTCGAGGCGCTCAAATCCCTCCTCGCTATAGGTGAAGTCGTAGAGGCTGCGGTCGATGTCCGCGACCTCGGTGCGGTTCTTGCTCATTGCGTTGCCCCTTTACGCCTGCTGCTCGGCAGCGGCGGCCTCGGCCTGGGCGCGCTGCTCGGCGGCCTCGCGCTCGAAGGTCTCAAAGCCGTTCTTGTCGATCCAGGGGATCAGCGAGGCGTCGTCCTCGCGCACGATGTGGCCCTTGACCATAACGTGGACGCGGTCGACATTCAGGTGCTCCAGGATGCGCGTGTTGTGCGTGATGATGAGCATGGAGCCGTCGCAGCTCTTGCGGTAGGCGTCCATGCCATGACTGACGGTGGAAAGGGCGTCGACGTCCAGGCCGGAGTCAGTCTCGTCCAGGATGGCCAGCTTGGGCTGCAGCAGCAGAAGCTGGAGCATTTCGACCTTCTTTTTCTCGCCGCCCGAGAAGCCCACGCCCAGCTCGCGGTTGAAGTAGGCGGTATCCATGTTGAGCTCGGCCGCGAGCTCCTTGACGCGACGGCGGAACTCCTTGCCCTTCATCTCCAGGCCGGGGCGGCCGGCGATGCTGGCGCGCAAAAAGCTCGACAGCGGCACGCCCGGAATCTCGACCGGGGCCTGGAAGCTTAGGAACAGGCCGGCGCGCGAGCGCTTGTCGGTGGTGAGCTCAGTGATGTCCTGGCCGTCAAAGACGATGCGGCCGTCGTTGACCGTGTAAACGGGGTCGCCCATGACCAGGTGGCCGAGGGTGGACTTGCCGGCGCCGTTGGGTCCCATCAGAACGTGGGTCTCGCCGGCGGCGACGTTGAGGTTGACGTTGTGGAGGATGGTCTTCTCGTCCACGGAGGCGGTCAGACCTTCGATGGAAAGCAGCGGATTTGCGCTCATGCTGTCCCTCTCTGTATATGGTGTACTCATAGGTGTACTAAACCCTAGGAATCTTCTCGGAATAAAGTTACTATGGGTTCGGCGTTAGTCAAGGGAAAACCCGACTAATCCACTCGACTTTTTAGATGAGGGACATAAAATCAGGTTTGTTTGCCCCGCGTGCATAGGATTTGGGCAAACAAGCCTGGTTTTGTCCCAGTAACGATGGGAGGGTAGGTATGCTCATTTCTTCTAAGGGCCGCTATGCCCTCCGACTGATGATCTATATCGCGGCGCTGGGCGACGCCGAGGGCAAGATTGCCCTGCGCGAGGTTGCCGACCGCGAGCATATCTCGCAAAAGTATCTGGAGCAGCTGGTTCGTCCGCTTATGAAGGCGGGCCTGCTTAAGAGCGTGCGCGGCAAGGGCGGCGGCTACATGATGGCCAAGGACCCGGCCGAGGTGCGTGCCGGCGACATCCTGCGCGCCGTCGAGGGCAGCACGGCTCCGGTGGCGTGCGACGGCATCGACAACAGTTGCGCCCGCAGCGATCTGTGCTCGACCGTCAAGTTCTGGCGCGGTCTGGACGACGTGATCGAAAAGTACGTCGACGGCGTGACGTTGGCCGACTTGGCCGCCGTCCCCGAGATCAACTTTGACATTAAGCTGTAGGTTGAGCGCAATTCCTTAAGATTTCGCGGAGGGTTGTTGCCGTTTACCGAGGGGTTGTTGTGCAACAACGGGCGAGCTGCAATACTTATTTTTATCTTTGCAAACTGAACTTTAACTACACCAATGCAGGGAGGATCTTATGCAGCCCAAGCATTCTGCGATTGTCGCGGGCCTGACGCTGGCGCTTTCGTTTGGCGCCGTTTCCGCGCCGGCACCCGCCGCTGCCGAGGAGCCCACGCCAGGCGTTGCCTCGGATGCCACCGATATCGATAAGGGTCTCTACACCCAGCAGTCTTTCTCGGGCGTGCTGAGGTCGGTCCAGGGTGTCTCGTTTGTCAACGTGACTCCCGAGATGAAGTACTTCACCAAATATGAGAGCCATGGCAACTATAACCAGGGCTTTTCGTATGGCGACGGCTATAACGCGCTGGGCTATTACCAGTTCGACCGCCGTTGGTCGCTCATCCCGTTTATGAAGCAGGCCTACAACTACAACCCTGAAAAATACAGCATGCTCAAGGATGCGATTGATCGCGGCAGCGAGATCTCCAACACGAGCAATGCCATGTACGAGAACGGCCAGCTCACCGAGTTGGCCCGTATCGCTCAGGATGCCTTCCAAGGTGCGTACAACACCGATCCTGTTGAGTTCTCAGCACTTCAAGATGCCTATGCGTACAACTCGTACTATGCGGTGACCGAGGCGTGGCTCAAGAGCGGCCTTGGTATTGATATTTCGGGCCGTGCCGATTGCGTCAAGGGCATGGTGTGGAGCATTACCAACATGTGCGGCACCGGTGGCTGCAGGGACTTCTTCCGCTGGGCGAATCTTTCTAATGATATGACTGACCGTGAGTTTGTGACGGCGCTCTCCAATAGCGTGGTCAACAATGTCGCCACCAAGTATTCGAGCCAGCCCCAGTATCATGAGGGCTGGAAGAACCGTTATAAGAATGAGCTGAAGGACTGCTTGGCTTATATCGCCGAGGACGAGGCCGCTGCCGCTGCGACGCCCGTGCAGCCCGAGCCTACACCGGCGCCCTCGCCGACACCTGATTCGAATGACGACTCGAGTGACGATGCCAACGATGACAGGATGGATGCGCCCTCGACCGATGCTGACGGTAATGGCTCTGCTGGTGGCACTACCAACGACGGCTCTACCTCGAACGGCTCCAATTCGAACGGCTCTGCTGCGGGCGATTCGTCTTCAAGCTCTGCCGGCAATACGGACAGCGACGCTTCTGGTTCGACCGACGCTGACACCTCTAACTCATCCACCGGCTCGAGCGATTCGTCCGTTGACACCGGCTCTAACAACGGCTCTGGCTCTGACGCAACCCCTGATTCCGATGCTTCCAAGGACGACTCGAATAAGGCGCCGGACGCTCCCGTTGCTTCGCCGGACAAGAAGCCTTCTTTCTCCGAGCAGCTTGGTTCTACGCTGGGTTCTTCGCTGATGGCTGGCGTCAATAACGGCTCGGCCCAGAACAAGGACAACTCTGATCAGGCTTCCACGGAAAAGACCGAAGCCGCAAAGGGCGACTCCAAGGATAAGGCTTCCGAGAAGGTTGAATCCGATAAGGGTTCTAGCTCTGATGAGAAGGACGACAAGTCCGCTCAGAAGAAGGACGAGGACAAGAAGTCTGAATCTGAGGAGAAGGACAAGAACAAGGACAAGACCGAGGACGGAAAGCAGCAGGGCGAGGACAGCAGTAAGGGCAACACCGACAACCAGAACCAAGAGCAAAATGACTCCAAGACGGTGACCACTACAACCACCACTACAACGACTAAGACTTCGGGCGGTAACATGCCCAAGACGGGCGACCTTATCGTTATGGCGAGCCTTGCCAGCGCGAGCTTGGCCACGCTGGGCGCTACGTCTATCGTAAGTGGTAAGCATAAGCTCGATCAGCAGAAGAAGGCTTCTGGGGAGGACGACTCGGGGGAGTAGGCTCTCAGTTGCCAGATAACTAAATAGTCGGGACGGGGTCCGGTGCGAATGTATCGGGCCCCGTTTTGTTGTGCAACGATTTGTTATGCCCCCTCGGGGCGTCAGTTGCTACCGTTGCCCGAAACCTTTGCAGGTCGATATTGTTGCGCTCCGCCTGCTCGTTACAATAGGCATCGTGCTGCGTTAGAGGGAGGGTTTACGGTGTCTGAACAGGTGAATTGTGGTTTTACTCATGCGTTTGGTGCGCGGTTGCTCAATCATGCGGATAACGCAGCTCTACCGGTTGATGTTCACGACTTTTCCGATGCAATCAATCGGTATTTACTCGTCGATAAGACCATGTTTATTGCCGATATGTTGGATTGTGAGGCATCCGTCGCGTTTTGCTGCCGACCCAAGGGTTTTGGCAAGAGCATGAACTTGTCGATGCTCAAATGCTATTTGGAACGACCTGATCACCGGCGGCCGGATCGAAGCCCGTTCGTCTGCACCCAGATTTGGCAGGCGGGCGGCGGTCGCTATCGTGATGAGTACGCGTGTTATCCGGTCATCATGCTCGACTTTTCAGCTGTCGCTGTGAGGCGCGACGCTGATGCTGCGGCGGCTATTCGCAGCGCCGTCGCGCACGAGTGCGCCCGATTGCTGCCGCTGCTTGCCGCGCCTGATCTGTCAAGACGTGAGGTTCGTCTTATCGAGAGGGCGGCGCGTGGGGTGGCCAGCGATAGAGAGATCGATGCGGCGCTAGGCGTGCTTATTAAGCTGCTCCAGACAGCTTTCGATGAGCAGGTTGTTCTTCTGATAGACGACTACGACGCGGTATGTCCAAAGCGTTTGGACACTAAGGACTACGGTAGCATGGATTCCCTAGAGTCGCTCAGCCGGATGTTGTTCGACACCATTGCCGACGCCGGCGATTTGTTGCGATTGACGTGCCTTATGGGCGAGCGCCCCGGTCCTGCCGAGTTTGCGTTGTCCCAACGTGGGGTTTCCTATCGGTCGGCGACGCCGCTGTCGAGTTGGTGTGATCGATGGTTCGGTTTTTCGGACGACGAAGTCCAGGTACTGTTGGATCGCATCGGTCGCAACGGCTGTCTGGATGACGCGCGTGAGTGGCTCGAGGGTTATCTGTTTGGTGGTTTTTATTGTTCGATCCCGGAGCGTGTGGTGGACTACGCACATCGCGGTTGCGTCGCGCCCGTTCGGACAGATCTGTATGGTTGCGCCGATCGTCTGAGCGCATACGTCGGTGACTGGAATCTCATGCGCCTGTCCGCATTGTTCGATTTGCTTGAGCCGCATGGGTTTATTGAGGCGTCGGTGCATGTGCATGCCGAGGAGGCCGATGCCGCCAAGCCCGAAGATATCTGGACTGCGCTGTATCTGTCTGGATTCCTTACCACGGACATGACGGGGCATTCGGAGGACGGCGTGCGCCTTCGTTCCCTGCGTCTGCCTAACAACGAAGTACGTCAGGCGCTCCGTCTTGTAATTCTGGAATGGTTTGAGTGCGCCGTTGAGGACGTTCGAGTTATCGACTCGTTCCATGACGGGCTGTGTCGTGGAGACGAGGACGCTGTAAAGCAAGCTTTGAGCTGTGCTATCGGCGATCTGGGCATCGATGTGGGCCAATCAGATATGCCGACAGCCTATCATCTGGCGCTGCAGGGGCTCTGCTTTGGACTGCCCGGCTATTGCAATCCCAGCTCCAAGCGAAGTGGCGTTTCGGATCGCTGGGATATCCAGGTGATTCCCACCGGTCGGGTGTTTGACGTGGCCGACACGCTCGGCATACTCGACGAGCGCCCGCTGATAACGATCAACATGATGTACGACCCTGGCGTCGATGCCCTGGGCCTAGAACTGTTAGCGGTTCAGGCGCTGCTCGAAATCGAGCGCAACGGCATCGATGATATTCGCGTGCCACGCCCCGCCGTCGGGCGGATGCGCTGGGGCTTTGGCTTTGACGGGCAGCGTGTGTCCGTGGTGTGCCAACGGTTGTAGGGGATGGCGAAAGCCCTTTACTGTTCCGCGTCCTTCATGGGCGGCATGGGCTTCCAGTCGGGATCCTTGATGATCTTGCGGGCATCCTTCATGCCGCGGCGCAGCGCCGGAATGCCGGTCTTAAAGCATTTGTCGACCGCGGCCAGGCGAATGAATTCCTTGCAGAAGGTTGCGGCATTGCCCAAGCGGAACAGCATGGGGTGGTAGTCACCGTAGATCTGCATATAGCGAGCGAGGAAGCCTCGGTTGCGCATGATGTAGTAGCGGTTGGTGTCGCTCGTGGAGTTGAGCTGTCGTTTGCCGGCGATGTCCCAGTTAGAGACGGCGCGGGCGCGCTTGAGCACCACGTCGGCAACAACGGCGGCGGGGAAGTGCTGGCTGGCCACGTAGCCATAGCAGGCATCGTCGCCGTAGATAAAGAAGCGCGCGTCGGGCAGGCCAATCTTGTCGACCACGCGGCGCGAGAACATGCCGCCCTCAAAGCACAGCTGGTTCATGGCGCGGTAGCCCTCGGGACCCAGATCCCACTTGGCGATGGGGTTAGGGATGCCGAGCGAAAGGATGAGCTGGTACTGCCAAAAGAAAGCGCCGCCGTCAAAGTCCAGGCGCGAACCCTGGATGACATCGTAGCGGTCGGTCCACTTGGCAAGACGCTCGATGCCTTCGGGGATGACGAGCACGTCGTCGTCCATCACCCAGAACCACTGGGCGCCCAGGTCGTAGGCGCATTTGGTGCCGGCGGAGAAGCCGCCCGCACCGCCGCCGTTTTCGAGCTGCGGGGCGTAGATGACACGGTCGGTGCCGCCCTGCGCGTCGGGCTGCTCGGTGTCGATGCCCCACAGGTTGGCCAGGCGCTCGTTGAATGCGGTGCACATGGCCTCGGTCTCGCGCGAATTCTCGTTATCGACAATCACGATGCGCCAGGGCGTTGCCGTGAGCTCGGTCATAGAGTCGAACAAGTTGGCCAGGAGTTCCTGGCGCTTGTACGTAACGACGACGATGGCGAGCTTATCGATGGGAGCGGGAAGGGTTGAAGGCATGGGGCAATATATCCTTTCACGCGCGGCGGGCGAGCGCTGCACGGAAGCTATCGAATACGTCCTTGGGACTGTCCTATTGTAAAGGCTCGGCGCACCTTAGCGGCAAGCTTTGAATAAAACGCAGGAACCTGCCATGGGCCCGCCGCATGACGTGGGGCTGCTTTGCCCGCAAGAGGCTCCATAGATTATATAAACGCCCGCTGGCACGCTGACCCTTTGATACCATGAAACGACAGGTATTTCCTAAGGAGCACATTTGTCTACTAACGCCTCTGGCAGCCCTGTTCTGTCGCTGCTTATTCCCATTTACAATGTTCAGCGCTACCTGCGCGAGTGTCTCGATTCCGCCCTGGCGCAGACGCTCAAGGATATTGAGATCATTTGCATTAACGACGGGTCGACCGACAACTCGCCGGCGATTATCCGCGAGTATATGGAGCGCGATGGGCGCGTCAAGATGATTGACAAAGCCAACAGCGGCTACGGCGACTCGATGAACCACGGTCTGGAGATGGCGCGTGGCAAGTACGTTGGTATCTTGGAGTCCGATGACTTTATGGCGTCCGACGCACTCGAAAAGCTTGTCTCGGCCGCCGATACCAATAATGCCGACTTTGCGAAGGCGAACTTTGATTTCTACTGGTCTAAGCCCGAGGAGCGCCGTTCGCTACACGAGATGTTTAGACCTCGGGATTGCGGCAAGCCGGTGCACCCGAGCGATACGACACAGTTCTTTAAGCAAAAGCCGTCGATTTGGTCGGCCGTGTACCGTCGCGATTTTCTTGAGCGCAACGGCATTAAGTTCCTGCCGACTCCGGGGGCATCCTTTCAGGACACGTCATTCGCCTTTAAGGTGATCGCGTGCGCAGATAAGGCTGTTTATCTGCATGATGCCGTGTTGTCGTATCGCCAGGACAACGAGAATTCCTCGGTCAATTCTTCGGCTAAGGTCTTTTGCGTCAATACCGAGTATGCCGAGATTGAGCGTTGGATTCGAGAGGATTATGCCCGCGACCACGCAAGTGATGACGTCGCGCGCATGCTCATGTTCAATCAGCTCATTAAGTACGATTCGTACATGTGGAACTACGTGCGCCTGGCGCCTAAGTTCTATAAGGAGTTCCTGGTTCAGATGGCCAAGGAATTTCAGGCGGCCTTGGACGCGGGGGAGTTTTCGCTTGACGACCTCAAGCCGTGGAAGCGCGCGAACCTCGCTGCCATCCTCAAAGATCCTGAGGGCTGGGTTGACGAACATCCGAGCTTTGCGACGGATGGTGCCTTGGGGCGTGCTAAGTATTACGCCTCGGTTGGAGGCCCAGGCGTGGTCGCCGCTTTCCTCATCGAATCGCTGAGGGGGTAGGTCGGCATGGGAGAGGCCTCGTGTCCTAAAGCTACCATTGTCGTCCCCGTTTACAACTCTGCGCGCTCCATTCAGCGATGCCTCGATTCGCTGTTGGCCCAGTCTGAGCGTTCGATTCAGGTTGTCTGCGTCAACGACGGTTCGACTGATGATTCGTTGAACGTGTTGCTCCAGATTGCGCAGGCCGACGATCGCGTACTGGTGATTGACCAGGAAAACGCGGGTGTCTCGTGTGCTCGAAATGCCGGTATCGATGTCGCCGAGGGCGAGACCGTCTTTTTTGTGGACGCCGACGATTACATCGATGCCCAGACGGTCGAGCGCGTGCTGCATGCCATGGAGTCTGCGGATGCCGAGGCCGCCGTTTTTGGCGGCGTCTGTAAACCTGCCGATGCTGCCCCCAAACGCGTCCAGCAACTCATGAGCCCCAAAGCTGGTACCTTCGGCGCCCGCGATCCTCAACTGCTGTTCCATTCGAATGCGCAGCCCTATGCCTGCCGTGCGGCTTTTTCGCGCGAGCTGCTCAATCGCGAAGGCATTCGCTTCGCCCCCGGTTTGGCTTTGGGCGAGGACGTCGTCTTCCAATTTGCGGCTTATGCGCTTGCCCGCAGGACCGTCGTCATGCCTGACAAGTTCTACCACTACGTGATGGAGAGCGAATCGGCGACGCACGAGTTCAACAGTGCCGAGGCGCGCGCCAAAAAGCTTGACGCCCACATGAAGATGCTCGAGGAGGTCTTGGAAGACTGGGCGGCCTATGGTCTTTTGGACCTGTGTCCCGGCGAGCTGATAACTTGGTTTTTGGACCTAATTGTGTTCGATCTGGCGCGCTTGGATGCCGATGACTTCCATCGCGTGGCGGCTCGCGTCAACATGGACCTCACGACGTTTTTGGGAACGGAGTGGGCGGATATGCCTGCTAAGGGTGCCGTTCGCCGTGTTGCCCACAAGCTCGTTGCGGCGACCTCGGGCGTTTCGATGGCAGACGCCACGCTGTTCTATCTTTCGACTCGCGGTCTCAAAGCCTGCCTGGAGCGCTTTCTATAATTCCAAGCGCTGCCGCCCGCCGCAACTCGGCTGCTAAAATAACCCTGTTACACGCTATTCAACGGGAGGTTCTCTTGCAGAACTCTGATACCCCTAAAGTTTCGCTGCTTGTCCCCATTTGCAATGTCGAGCGCTATCTGCGCGTGTGCCTCGATTCCGCCGTGGCGCAGACGCTCAATGACATCGAGATCATCTGCATCAACGACGGCTCCACCGATAGCTCGCCGGATATCATCCGCGAGTACATGGAGCACGACCCCCGTGTAAAGATGATCGACAAGGCCAACAGCGGCTACGGCGACTCGATGAACCGTGGCCTGGAGATGGCGCGCGGTGAGTACGTGGGCATCCTTGAGTCCGACGACTTTATGTTTGAGGATTCGCTTCAAAAGCTGGTCGCCAAGGCCGATGCTGAGCATGCCGATGCGGTAAAGGGCGACTTTTATCTGTATTGGTCCACGCCCAGCGAGCGACGTGAGCTGTTTGGGATTATCGACGAGCATATGACGGGCGCCGCGTATCGCCCCGTCGATCGCCCGGGCATCTTCTACCGCAAACCTTCCATTTGGTCGGCTATCTATCGGCGCGCGTTCCTCAACGACAATCAGATTCGCTTCCTTCCCACGCCGGGTGCCTCGTATCAGGATGCGGGTTTTAACTTTAAGGTCTGGGCATGCGCCGAGCGTGCTGCGTTTATCGCGGACCCCATTTTGTGCTATCGCCAAGACAACGAGAAGAGCTCCGTTAATTCGCCCAACAAGGTATTTTGCGTGTGCGACGAATACGCCGAGATGCAGCGCTTTTTGGATGAACGCCCCGAGCTTAAGGCTCAGCTTCAGGGTATTTTAATGCGCATGAAGGTCGATACGTACCGTTGGAACGATGAGCGCCTGGTCGATGAACTGCGCGAGCAGTTTTGGCAGAAGGCCTCGCCCGAGCTCAAGGCCGACTGGGATGCCGGTCGCTTTGATCTGTCGCTGTTTGATCCGCGTGGCGAGACCGACTTGCGCCTGATGGTCAAGTCGCCCCGCGCCTATATCGATTCGCGCTTTGACTTTAAGAAGCCGGGCAAGCTCAATACGTTTAAGCATTACTTTAAGATTGGCGGCCTGCCGCTGGTCTGGCGTGTGCTGACGTATCAGTGCACCTACTGCGACAACCCGCACCCCGATGACGTTCCGGCCGCACAGTAGGAGCGAGTGACTATGGCTACCCCCAAGATTTCCGTTGTCGTTCCCATCTATAAAGTGGAGGAGTGCCTGGCCTGGTGCCTGGACTCCCTGCTTGCGCAGGACATGCCCGATTGGGAAGGCGTGCTGGTCAACGATGGCTCGCCGGACGGCTCGCGCGATATTGCGGCTGCCTATTGCGAAAAGGACGCGCGCTTTACGCTGGTCGATAAGGAGAACGGCGGCCTGTCGAGTGCGCGTAATGCAGGCATCGCCGCGTCCACGGCGCCTATCGTTGCGTTTTTGGATTCCGACGACCGATTTACGCCCGATGCATGCCGCGTGATCGTCGATGTCTTTGAGCGCGAGGACTGCGACGTTTTGACCTTTGGCGCGAACCCGTATCCGCTGGAGGCGGGGTATCCGTGGCTTAACTATGTGCTGAGCCCGCGCGATGTGTCGTTTGAAGGCTATAACTCTGACTTGCTGTTTAAGGAAGCATCTCGCCCCTTTGCATGGCGCACCGCCTGCAAGCGTGAGTTTTTGCTGGGCAACGGGATCGTGTTCGACGAAACCGTTAAGTACGGCGAGGACCAGGTCTTCGATTTTGCCGTGTACGGTCGTTCGCACAAGACCGCGCTTATCTCGAACAAGCTGTATGACTACCGCGTGGCGCGCAAGGGTTCGCTCATGGACACCATGCGCTACGACGACGAGACACGTCTGCTGGAGCACGTGAAGATTTACTCCGCGGTGCTGGCTGACTGGCGGCGCGACGGTCTCGATGCTCAGCATGCCGATGACCTGGCGTACTTCCTCTGCGATCTGGTGCTGTACGATGCGCTTAGGTTGCTGGGTTCGGACTGCGGCAAGGTGTTTGCTGCCGTTACCACGGCGCTCGCCGGCTCTACCGTGGGCAGCGTTGCTGCGCTCGCACAATGCGCTCCTTCTGTTGCTGTTATGGTGCGTGCGGCGCTTACCAGCAAGGCCCCCAATGCCCGCGAGTGCAAAAAGCTCATGTTCGATTACGACGTCTTGAGGTTTGGGCGCCTGGGTGCCTGCAAGCGCGTGGCAGCGAACGCCCTGGGAAAGCGAGAAGTGTAGATGAGTATCAAGCGTTTGGCACTTTGCCGCAGCCAGGGCCGTCTTTTTGTGCTGCTTCGTTTTGCCGGTCAGGATGTCGCCGCGCTTATTGAGCGGGAGGCCTCTCAGGCGTTTGCCCATGCGACTACGAGCGGTTCTTGTTTGCTGTCGCTGGTGCTCCCGGTCGATCATGGCCGTGTGCTGGCGCTTTGCCCTTCCGTTTCCGATTACGAGCGCGAGCTCGCCGTCTTGGTGCTTCCGTTTTTGGATGGCTCGTCGATGGATGTCGTTTTTGCATCCGATGGCCAAAGGTTGGGCTCCATTTGTCTCGATAGCCGCGTGGCCAAGCTGGAATCCAAGATTAACTACAAAGCAAAGCCTGCGCTGTGTGCGCTTATCCGCGATGCGCAGCGTGGCGAACACTGCGGTCGCTACGAGATCGATGCCATTCGCTATTTGCCGGCAGACTCCGGCGCGGTGTGGCGCTATGAGGTTACCTGGGCGGGAGACTCCCAGTGCGCGCCTGAGCTTCAGATCTTCGATACGCATATGAATGCCATCGATGCTACCGTGCATGTGTTCGAATCGCAGGTCGATGTGCCGCAGCAGGATGGATGCCGTGTCAATAAAACGTATCTGAGCGTTGAGATGCCTCAAGATATACGAGATTTTGTCGCGATTGTGAGCGATTCCACAGAGCAGATCCAGAGCGGGTTTTGCGCCATGGATGGTCGCCTGTACAACGGCATGGTCGACGACAGCTGGAACCGCATGAAGGATGCACGCGCTGATGACGCAGCTTATCGACGTTGGTTTGAGCAACATCGCGCAAAGCCGGGCGATCTGGCGTGCCAGCGTGTCGCTTCGGTGGCTTTTGCCTATAGACCACTCGTGAGTATTGTGGTGCCGTGCTACAAGACTGATCGGGAATACCTGCGCGAGCTGCTGGACTCGGTGCTAGCCCAGAGTTATGACAACTGGGAACTGCTCCTTATGGATGCCTCGCCTGAATGGGATGCGGTGGCCGCCCTTGCGGCAGGCGCCAACGACGAGCGCATCCGTCGCATCGAGCTTCCCGGCAACGGCGGTATTGTGCTCAACACCAACGCAGGTATCGAGCGAGCGACAGGCGACTACGTCGCGTTCTTGGACCATGACGACATTCTGGAACCGGACGCGTTATTCCAGTATGTTTCCGCGCTGAATAAGGCGGCCGAGGACAAGCGTCCCCAGGTCCTGTTCTGCGACGAGGACATGTTCCAGAAAACGGGGGAGTGGGGCCAGCCGGTCTTTAAGACGCGGCTCAACGTCGACCTGCTCTATAGCCATAACTGCGTGACGCATTTCCTGATGGTGGAGAAGGCGCTCATCGATCGTATTGGCACGTCCCCGGAAGACGTTGCGGGTGCCCAGGACTACGACTTGACGCTTCGCTGCCTTTCGGCGGACGCGCGGTTTGAGCATGTTGCGCATGTGCTGTATCACTGGCGCGTGCATCCGGGATCGACCGCCGATGGCTCTGCCGATAGCAAGCCGTATGCTATTGAAGCTGGGCGCCTTGCGCTGCAGCGCCACTTTAACGCGCTGGACATTTGCGGAACAGTCGAGGAGACCGAGACGCCGTTTGTCTATCGCATGCGCTATGCGCTGCCGGAGTCTGCGCCGCTGGTGAGCATTGTGATTCCCACCAAGGACCACGTTGAGACGCTCGATGCCTGTGTGATGTCGATCGCCCAGAAGGCCACGTATACCAATTACGAGATCGTCTTGGTGGAGAACAACAGTGAAGCCCCGGAGACGTTTGCGTATTACGAAACCCTGCCAGAGCGCGTGGCTGCAGCATCCGAAGGCAAGGGCATCGCGCGCGTTGTGTACTGGCCGGCCGAGTTCAATTACTCTCAGATCATCAATTTTGGTGTGAAGCACGCCAAGGGTGACTATCTGCTGCTGCTCAACAACGATACCGAGGTCATAAGCCCCGACTTTATCGAAGAGATGATGGGCTATCTGCAGCGTCCCGATGCGGGCGTGGTGGGCGCCAAACTCTACTTTGCCGATCATCTGGTGCAGCATGCCGGCATTTTGGTTGGCGTGCGTGGCGCACTTGCCCATGCCAACCAGGACTTCTCGGCAAAGCGCGAGGGCTATCTTGCCCGCGCTGTGCGCCCGGGCAACTTTAGCGCCGTAACGGGTGCCTGTCAGATGGTCCGACGCGACGTATTTGAGCGGGTCGGAGGCTACGACGAGGAATTCGCCGTCGGCTTTAACGACGCGGACTTTTGTCTGCGCGTGTGGGAGGCGGGCTATCGAACCATCTATACGCCCTATGCCGAGCTGTATCACTACGAGTTCACCTCGCGCGGCAGGGAAGAGGCCAACGAGAAAAAGCTGCGCCGCTGGAAGCGCGAGCAAGCGCTGTTCATGCAGCGCTGGCCAGAGTTCTTCCTCGATGGCGATCCGTGGTTGGGGCCAAACCTATCTGCCGAGAGTGAGTATTTCTCGGTCTAAGGCAATGGGTTTAGGAAGTCCTGAACTTTCTTTCGCTATGAGCTTGGAAGAAAGCAATGGTGGACTACTAACTAAGTCATATTACGAAAGCTCGATACTTCCGCGATAAGTTTATACAAGCTTATACAGCTCGATATTATTCGATATAAGTAGATATCGCACTTGCCTTTGCCGGCTTACCCGCCGGCGTTATGGATCTTATTAACGGCAAGGCGCTTACGTTCTTGCGTCGTGCCCTCTCCGAAGATCTGGCGCCTATCAACCAGGTGGAGGTAGCGCTCTCTATGGGCGATAGCTTTGTCGCGACTGGTTTGACCATAGAGGACGATCTTCTGTCGAGAGCCGCTAAGGCCACTAAGGGCTATGCCTATCTGGTGCAACTGGTCGGTTACTCCATTTGGCAACGCGCCAACTTGCATCGTGCCAAAAGTGCCATTGTGAGCGAGGGCGACGTCACCGAAGGCATTGCGCTGGCAGAGGCTCGTTTTCACGATGTTGTTCACGAGCCCGCGATTTCTGGACTTGGACTCAACGATATCAAATACCTTTTGGCCATGTGCGAGGATAAGCAGCAGTCCAAATCATCTGAGATTGCTAAACGCATGGGTAAAAAGACCAATGAGGTCAGCTCTATTAGGGCTAAGCTGCTTCAAAGAGAGGTTATTCAAGCTCCGCAGAGGGGCTACGTGCAGTTTGCCGTGCCGGACCTAGATATCTATCTGCGAGAGAACGCCGCGGAGATTCTCGAGCGGTTCTAAATCGAGGCATGAATAGCCGCCGGTTAACTGCCCTTGTCGACTTGGCTCGCGTCCCCCCAATCTAGTAGACTCTGAACCGTTGCTAGATTGGGGGGGGGGATTTTCCATGAAACGCTCCATGAAACGAGTTTCCGGGGCCGTTCGGATGCCGTGGCGCAGCAGGGACTTGAGCTTCTCGGCGAACACCTGCTCTTTCGAGTTCGCAAGCAGGCAGACGCCCTCCTGCCGGTGTGCCACGTCGAACCACAGCTCGTCCTGCTCCATCGCAGCGCTCGCGTGGACCCCCAGGTCGAGCTTCGTGTCGAACGTGCTGCGCCCGTCGCTGACCTTGAGGTTGACGCGCCTGCCCTTGTAGTCCTGCTGCGACAGCTCCTCTATCTCGCCGGCGATGCGGACGGTTACGCCGTCGCCGAGGTTCGAGAGGGCGGACACAAAGGAGCGAATGGAGGCGTCGTTCATCGGGTACCGCACGAAGTCGAGGTCTATGTCCTGGGTTGCGCGGCGCCCGCTCCCCGACAGCGCGCACATCAGGACCCCTCCCTTGACCGTCACTCGGTCGCGCATGCTGGATGCCGCCAGCTTTGAGAGGATCACGTCCTGGCAGACGCGCGCGGTCGCGTTGAGGCAGGAGTAGCCCTCCTCGCGCTCGTAGCGCGCCCTCATCTCGTTCAGGTCCATCAGAATACCTCCTCCATGGCGCGCTCGAGGTGTGCCTCGCCGTGCGGGATTGCCTCCGCGTAGTCCTGCAGCCTGTATATGTCCAGCCGCTCCGACCGCCTGCGGAACGAGGCGACGGCCTCCCGGTAGAGGTCGTAGGGCAGCTTGTTGCGCGAGCGCATGAGCTCGAGGAGCATGCGCTCGGGGTCGTAAGCGGCAAGCTCGGTCCCGTCCACCGAGACGGTCGACCTCCCGACGCCCAGCCATCCCTCCGGGATGAAGTGCTGGCGCACGGCGGCGTCGCGTATCTTGGTCCCACCGCGCTTCGTGGCCAGGTCGATCTGGTCGGGGGGCGCGGTCACGAGCCCGTGGGCGTAGAGCGCGGTCTGCCCGGTCAGGATGCCCCCGGGGTAGCGCTTCGCGATCACGGCGAGGGCGTCCTCGTCCCGGTTGGTCGAGTACATCCCTCGGCCGACGGGGTGGAGCGTCCCTTCCGACACCGCCTTGCGAACGCGGTACCTGCTCCCGAGTTCAGCCAGCGCCTCCCGGTAGGTGATCACCATGCCGACCTCCCCTCGAAAGCCATATAAGCCTACATCTGATGACAATTGTAGGCTTATATGGCTTTTCATGGAACGACTCATTGCGGCACCTCCCTCGCCATGACGGTGCCTTACTTTGATGGCCCTTTCCTCGT
This sequence comes from Collinsella aerofaciens, assembly GCF_015670795.1. Classification (GTDB taxonomy): domain Bacteria; phylum Actinomycetota; class Coriobacteriia; order Coriobacteriales; family Coriobacteriaceae; genus Collinsella; species Collinsella aerofaciens_Q. The sequence goes on from NZ_JADPCJ010000013.1 coordinate 26,871, forward strand.
TTGCATCTGCTATATGAAGGAACGTCGATTCTGGTGCTCGGGCGAAGGCGCTACGCGATGAAATTCTCCACCAGCGTAACCATGGAGTCCTTCTCGCTTGGGTCAGAGAGGGCAATCATGAGCGTCATGGCCGCGAGCGCGTTGCCCTCCACGCGGAGTCTTTCGCCGTTGCGCAGCATCCCGTTCTTGTCGAGGAAGTGAATGAAGAGCGCCGCTGCAGAGCGCTTGTTGCCATCCAAGAATGGATGGTCCTTCACTACGAGGTAGAGAAGGTTGGCGGCCTTTGCTTGAACGGAGGGATATAGGTCTTGGTCGCCAAAGCCCTGATAGAGGGCGCTGATGATTCCGGCGAACTGGTTGTCCCGCTCTCGTCCGAACAGGGTGGACGACGAGTAGAACGGTAGGCTGCGGACGACTTCGAGGGCTTCGGTGTAACCGAGCTCCCAGTTGGGCTCGTTGCCCTGGGGCGCCTTCATCCTTCCCGTGTCGTATTCATCGAGCAGAGTCAGGCTCGGAAGGTACTTCTGTAGAATTTCTGCCGCACCGGAGAGTTCCGGAGTACTCGACCTCTCGAGGACCTTGAAGACCGTTCCGAGCGCCTCGAGTCTCTTTTGGTTGATGGAGTATCCCTGGAGTAGATGCTGCTTGAGCACGCCATTTGCCCACCGGCGGAAGTACACGCCCTGCTGAGACTTCACGCGGTAGCCAACCGAGATGATCATGTCGAGGTTGTAGTGCTCGACCTGACGTTTGACCGTTCTTGTTCCCTCTAAGCGAACTATTTCAAAAAATGAAATAGTTCGAATTCCGGCAAGCTCTTCCTTTGCTGCGGAATGAATGTGCTTGGAGATAGTCGGCACTCCGCGCCCGAACAACGTCGCCATCTGCTGCTGGGTTAGCCAGACCGTATCGCCGTCGACGCGCACGTCAAGGTGGACTGCGTGGTCGGGGTCCTCGTACAAAGCGATCTGCTGGCTTGCGTTGGAATTGTCCATGATGTATGCCCCTTCGGTTTAGTCGACATGCTATGATCCGCACGCCGGAGGACGAGTGGTTTCAACATGCCGGTATTGCGTAGCTTCAACCGGCATCCCGCCGGTCAGTCGGCGTCGCGTGCGCCGGCTAAGCCAGGGTCGGGGCAGCAGGGATCCGCGGCGCCGGCGCTTCGTACCATTGGGGGCCTCCGAAGCGACTTTCACTCTGTCTTATTCTGGTAGATACAGTGTACCACGAAACGCGAACATGCGTACGTATTTCTGTTTAAATTTTAGCTGGACGCGGCGGTGTGTCGTCCTCTGCCTTGTTCTCCGAAGCCAGCTGTATTCCGGGCCGCGGTTCTACAAGGCAGGGGGTAGTCAGATGGATAGGATTATCCTTCTCCTACTTCTCTTGACCTTCCTGGTCATCCTGAGCAAGTAATGGGCTTTAGTGGGTGCCAAGCTCTACTTTGCTGGCCATTTGGTTCAGCTAGCTGGCATTGTGGTCGGCGTGCGCGGCGCCCTTGCCCATGCCAACTGGGACTTTTCGGCAAAGCGCGAGGGATATCTTGCCCGTGCCGTGCACCCGGGCAACTTTAGCGCCGTTACGGGCGCCTGCCAGATGGTCCGTCGCGACGTTTATGAACGGGTTGAAGGCTGCGACGAGAAGTTTGCCGTCGGTTTTAACGATGCGGATTTTTGCCTGCGCGTATGGGGGCTACCGCACCATCTTTACACCTTATGCTGAGCTGCACCACTACGAGTTCACTTCGCGCAGCAGGGAAGAGGCCAGCGAGGAAAAGCTGCGCCGTTGGAAGCGCGAGCAGGCACTGTTTATGCAGCACTGGCTGGAGTTCTTCTTGACGGGTGATCCGTGGCTGGGGCCGAACCTTAGCAGCGAGTGCGTGTATGGTGCGCTGAAAAATACTGTGCTTGTTCTGGCTTGTTGCTAGGCGTAGCGCGCGTCCCGCCGGTTGAGAAGCTCGCAGTAGTTCGACACCGCCTCTACCTGCGGCGCCTGCTCCTGCGGCTCCTCCGGCTGCCCTTGCTGCCCTGCGGCTTACCATCCTACTCACCCACGTATGACTCCCGTGCCCCGAGCGGGCAAAAGGAAATGCCCACAACGTCTCCGTTGCGGGCATTCTCCGGGCCGGCCACAAATAGCTTTATCGAATCCGATTGCTCTTCATCATCCGGATCGTTGGCGTCTCGTCGGCAAAGTCATCGTCTATCTGTAGTTCAAGGGGCACCGTAATGGAGCTTCCCAGCGCGGTCGCGGTTCCCGGGGCGAATGCGGGAAGGCGCATGACCTGGCCATTTGATATGGAAGGGATATTGCGGCGAACGTAATCGAGGTCGTAAGAGTTCTGAATGCGGTGGATTATGAAGGTTCCCGTCTGAGAGAGCACGACGCGGGAAAGCTCACTGGGGATTTGGCTGATGGCGGTAAGGTAAATGCCAAACTTACGGCCCTCCCGTGCAATTCGATTGAACACTGAGTCGTCTGTCAGGTCTGCATCCCTGATATAGCGATGCGCCTCGTCAAAAATGAGATAGATGGGTGTCGAGGAGCCTCTTCCTGCATCTAGGCTAGCCTGAAAGAGGGTGCGCGCAACGTAGTGGGAAAACAACTTCAATCCTGACTCGTCGATTATCTGAGATACGTCTAGCACAAGAATGCCATGCCCCTTGTTTAAGAGGGCAGCAATTGACTCGTCCCGCTCAAGTGAGAAGGGGTCTTGCGAATACCTTTCCCTAAGGTTTCTAAGCTGAGTAACCAGCCCCTCTGAATACGACCTTATCTGACGGTTGCCCCGCACTTCTTCTTCGTCGAACACGAAGTCAAGCGCATCAACGACGTCAGAGATTGAGACCTCGCTTTTAGGTTTTTCGTACTCACATAAGATGCGTTCGATATTGGGAAGTCCATCGGACATGTATTCGTCCTCGATGAACTCCTTCAAAAGGGACTCAAGCCCTTCGACGACATCTTTCGATATGTTTCCGTATTCCAGGTTGAAAGACACTAACAGGTTATGAGCGGTCTGAGGGCGAGAGAAAGGTCCGGACTCGCGTTCGAGAATCTTGTTAAGTTCTCCCTCAATCGGCTGGTAATACTTTGAGACCTGAAACTTCCTCGCTGCGTGGCTATCGATGCTCGTGTCCCGAATTGCGGTATATGCAAAGGCAGCAAATAGCTTCTTCTTGCCCTCCTCGTTGAGGTGGGAGTATCTCACGGCCCTCTCAAGCAGAGGTTTCTGGATGCGTCGCGAGGGGTCGAGAATAGCTGACCAGTCATCCATCGACAACTCTCCGGGCGCGAGGTGGTACTCATCAGCGCCGATTCGTCTCGTGCAGCCGTAACCGCCGCGCGTGAGAAAGTCATAATCGCCGTGCAGATCGAAGACGAAGAATCGGGGCTCTGCATCGAGCGCGTCCTCGGCATCTAAGAGCGATGCCGCCCTATCAAGCAGGAGCCGCGCGGTTGAGGACTTTCCCGAGCCGGTATTACCGAGAATAGCGAGATGACCAGAGAACAGGGAATCGATATCAAAAGTGGGTCTTACTGAATCGTACCCAGCGAGGGACCCAATCTCGACTCCTTCCCGCACGCAAAAGACCCTCTTGAGGATTGATTCATCGCAGGCATAGACATTGGAGCCGACCATGGGGAGGTCTACTACGCCGGGCACGTAGGAAGATCCTTCAATCTCTCCAATGGGGACGGCGGTGAAGATATAGCTCGTGCTAAACCTCGACGAAGGCTGGTCGGAATACGGCCTCTCGGCCTCTTCTACGGAAGTCACGCGAAAAATGATCTTTGTCGAGATAGAGAGATAGGAAAAGAGATATTGATTGAGCCCGTTTAGATGCCTTGGCTCGCCATCGAGCATCCGGTCTGAAAAGTCGGAACGTGATGCGCGTAGTCTTATCTTCTCCTGATCCATATAGCAGATGGTACCGATGAGCCAACCCGGATTGGGAACCTCATTAGTCATTCTTGTCACCAAGCCCCAAAGATCCAGATGCCACATCGTCTCCGAAGGTGATCTCGGGCCCGATAAAGTCAGCAAATTCCGAGAAGTATAGCGGGCGCTTGCGGTCTAGTTCCCTTTCACTTGGATATACGAAATAGGTGTTCGCGCCACCTGCCTTATCGTAGAACACACGTGTAGGGGAACCGACATCTGCTTCTGCCGGGTTGCCGATAAAGGCGAGGAGCGTGAAATCGGGCCTCGCAAGAGCCTGGCTGATAAGGTTTGATATGTGAGAGTCCGCGAAGCTGAATCCACAAGTCAGAAGGACTGTGTTGGGGACGGCGAGGGCATTTACGAACTCGCGGAACATATCGCTATAGGGGGAGCCCTGGGTCAAGGCGTATTTGGAAGTCATCGGGGCGATAAGTTGTCTGTCGCCTTGGTACTCGTCGGTGATGTCGGGAAACCTGGGGATCCTTACGACGTTTCCGTCATAAATCCTCCAGTTGATGGATCCGTGCATCTTGTAAAGGCGAAAGAAGGGGTTCACCGGTTCGTAGTGATCCCTGAATCTCTCGTCGAGGTCAATCGGCCTGCGATGGTATTCCCGCGGGTTGAATGTGGGTATCAGCCCGTTCGAGAACCCGTCCACATAGGCGTAGCCGCTCGATTCAAGGGCCATCTCATGAAATAGGTCGTAGTTTGTTGTGAAGAGATTAACGACGTCGAAGGCAGCTTGACCACCGCGCGCAAGGATCTGTCGCGATACGCCAAGTCCCTGAACAAACTTACGATAGCTATCAAGGACGTCGGAGTGCTCCGCGCTGTATTTGATGTCGACGGACTCGAGAAAGGCCTTGCGAACTGCATCGGAAACCCTCTTGTCGTCATCGGCGCTATCTAGAGAGCCCTCGATGCGCTGACTCAGCCACGAGAGGAGGTTCTCTATGTTCGAGTACTTCGCAGGGTCTTCGTTATCTCGACAGGCAATTTTAGTTATCCGACTTTCCAGAAGGATAGATAGATCGGGATCGTTGAGCTTGAGGTCCGCTCGCAAGTTCCTGAAGGTTTCACCCATCAGGGGAATGGCCGGAGTAGATGCGCCAGAGCCGATAAGCGTGGCTAGGTTAATCGACCTGGAAAGAATGCCTTGAACAAAATGTCTGGCTTCTACCGCGTTTACCTCACGCCTTGTTGCACCCCTCTGCAAGGTAAAAAGGGGTTTGGAGGATTCTTTCTGCATATCGGAGGACACGTTGCCCGGTATGTTTATTGCGTTGTCAGACATGCATGCTCCCAATAAACTCAAGAACTCCTGCTCGAACGCGCCCGGGAACTGAAACATCCGCTCCTTGCCCCCGATGCTCACGTAGATCGAGCCGCCGTCTATCCTCGTCACGGTGCCGGCGCCCCATGCCTTGTGGCGCACCTTGCACCCGGCTCCCAGTGCGTTCAACTGGGCCTTGTTCGACGCCGGCCGCGCCGCTGTCGGCCGCGGTTTTCGGCTTCTCTGCGCCAGCCTTTCTCGCCGCGACGGCACCGTGTATGCAGTCGGTCGCGCTCTTGCGGTAGCGCGAGGCCACCACGGAAAGCTTGCGTCGCAGCACCTCAGCGAGGAAGTTGCCGTTGTCGTACGGCGGCTCCAGGAACCGGGAGTCGATGCGCTCCGTCTCGGATTTCACCATGTCAAGCATGGCGTTCACCTCGCACTCGTTGGTGAAGACCTCGCCAACGTCCTGAACGCGCTCCTTTGATTTACCCTGTACAGCCAAAAAACACCCCTTAGCCCATGCCGGCGGATCAGAAAACCGCAGCATAAAACACTAGTGAACAATTCTAACAGAAGGTGCGGACGCAATATTGCATCTGTTCCCAAGCGGAGCCTTTGCAGCAACCGCCACGGGACGCAGGCCAACCGTTCATTATTATGCCCCCCCCAGCGGAGCAACCACTGCCACGTGCTCACCCGTCGGGGGCCGCCCGCGCCGAACTTGCGTTCGCTCCGGGTGCCGAGCTGGGTCGGTCGCGCCGCGGGCCGCCCATGCGCGTGGAATGGCCTCGTAGCCGAGTCCCAGGTACGCGAGCACCGGTGTCGCCGCCGCGCCCGCGATGCCCAGCCAGAACGCCAGCGGCTTCGTGCGGACCCTCCAGTTGATGCCCATAGGTCTTCTCCTTCCATGGGCAATTCAAAGGGGCTGGTCGCCTGCGCGCCGCGGAGGAGGCGCAGGTACAGCCCGTACGTGGGCGAGGTCTACGTGGCGCCTGGGAACACCTGCCTGGACGAGAGGGGCAGACACCGCTTCGCGGCCAGCCAAACGGGCTGTGGGTCACAGGCATCACGGAATTCCGCATCCCCGCCGGCAAGTGCACCTCTCGCCGGCGATCAATTGCTTCAACGGAATGCCCGTCGGCTGGTCCATCGGCACGCCCCCGAACGCGGTGCTTGCCAACTCATCGCTCCTGCGGGCCTGCTCGCAGCTTGCGTATGGTGAGCACCACTGGGTGCACTCCGACCGCGGCAGCCATTACCGGTGGCCCGGTTGGATCGCCATCTGCGATGGGCACGGCATCGTGCGCTCGATGGCGAGGAAGGGGTGCTCACCCGACAATTCAAGGGCGGAGGGCTTCTTCGGCAGGCTGAAGGTGGAGTCCTTCCACGGAAGGGGCTGGGACGATGCTGGCATGGGGGAGTTCATGGAGATGCCGGACGCCTATCTGTTCTGGTACCGCGACAAGCGCCGCAAGAGCGACCTGGGCTATATGAGCCCGATGCAGTTCCGAAGAAGCCTAGGTCCTGTAGCGTAGGAACACAGTCCGGGGTTTCCGCTGCAGTCCCCGGTGTTCAGTTTAGCCTTGACAGAAGCAGTCCACCTGGAGCGCAACGTCGCGGAGTGGTGCCGCCACAAGCGCGTCGGGGGCGCCACCGTTGCCGCGCTGAAGGCCGCCTTCATGGACAAGCTCGGTAAGGTCGCGTAGGATAACGGCCGACGACGGCCCTGGAGGGAATTACGCCTCTTTTCGTGACACAACTTGCCCTCCAGGTGTAATTGGCTAAATTGTTGGTATGCAGGACACGTTGGCGACTCATAAAAGTTGCACGGTTGATGGGGGAGAGTTTGGGACGATCAAAAGAGCGCAATTCAAAGGTTGAGCTTCTGCGCATCATCTCGATGTGGTTCATAGTAGCTCATCATTTCGTGATTCATAATGCTGAGCCTATTTCCGTTTTCCCCGGGACCGTTGCACGCATGGTGCTGCATGGCGTGTTGTACCCTTCGGGGCGTATTGCCGTTGCCGTGTTTTTTATCATTACGGTGTGGTACCTGGCCGACGCGCAACTGACACTTAAGGGTCAGCTGCGAAGGGCTTGGACCCTGCTGGGGCAAATGCTCTTTTATAGTGTGCCACTCGTCCTGTACTTCGGCGTGTTTAAGGCGGGGGATGGTCTGCAAGCTGAAGAGCTAATGGCTGCCGTCTTTGCTCCGCTCGCCTCTCTGTGGTGGTTTCCTACGGTGTATATTTTGCTGATTCTTGTGGCGCCCTATCTGTTCGACGGGTTGCGTACCTTGACGAGCCGGCGACTGGGTGAGCTCTGTATGCTGCTGGTCGTGTTATATGGGGTCTTGCCCGTTGTGCCGTATTCGACAATTGGTGGCTTTGTTTCCTCCCTGACGGGTCAGACGGTCGTGATCGCGTGCGTGACGTGTTGGTTTAAGTGGCATTATCGCGGTGGGGCGGGTGCGAGGGTTTTGGTGCTGCCCGTTCTTTCGTACGTTGCTGTGTATGTTTGCTACTTTGTGGCTCAAAAGGATGTGCTCCTTTTGAGCGCTTTCGCTTCCAACGTGTACGAATCGGTGGTGACTAATCCCGCAAGCCTCTTGTCGCTTACGATCGCACTTCCGGTGTGCTTGTTTGTCTTTAACGCTCAACCTGCGCATTGGCCTGTTGTCAATTACTTGGCCACGTTGTCGTTTGGCGTGTACCTTGCCACGGACAGCGCGTACATGCAGGAGCTGCTGTGGAAGAACTTGCTTGTGTTCTCCCACTGCCACCCAGCGTGGGGACTGCTGTCGGTGGTGCTCGTGGTGACCGGCGTGTATGTTGCCGCTTCCTGCGTCGAGGCGGTTCGACAGGTTCTGTATCGGGCGTTTTTCAAGCATCCGGGTAGGGTGTTTGATGTTTTGTGGGACAAGATTGAAGGGGTTTCTTTGCCGAAGTAGGCCATTGTTGGGTCAAGTCCTAAGCGGTGCGTAAATTCGTAATCGCGATTCTCCTACGCTGCCTTCCTCAGCTCGGTTCCGATAATGGGGTAAGGGTGAAAATGGGTTAACGGCAGGTCAAGTAATTCAGTTAGAATTATTCGAGTTCTATTTTGTTTTAGTTAAAGTCTACAATTTAGATTTACGTTAATTTATTGGGAGTGCATATATGAAAAAGGTTCGTTGCGCAGTTGCTAATTTGGTTACCGCTGTTCTGGTTTCCTCTTCTTTCCTTGCTCCCGTTTCGTCGGCCTATGCACTTGAGTTTTCCTCGCTCTCTAATAATGAAGCCGAGACCTCTAGCTCCTCTTCATTTTCGGATTTCGTTTCCGAGGATACTGAGAAGACCGCCGAAGCCGACTCTTGTGAGGATACTGAGAAGACCGCCGAAGCCGACTCTTGTGAGGATACTGAGAAGACCGCCGAAGCAGGCTCTTGTAATTCGGATGTCGAATCGGCCGCTCAATCGGCTCAATCTTCCGATTCCTCTTGTGTCGATGCCTCTTTCCAATACTTGTACATTTCGCAACCCTCTCTTTCTTTGGGTGCTATGCAAGAGGCGGCGTTCGCAACTGCATCTGATTCTGATGTTTTGACCTCTGCGTCCCTATCATTCGTCAGCAATTCTGGCGAAGAGCGCTCCGTTGAAGCTTCGGCTTTCTCTGGGAATGCTGCGGGCTTTACATTTGGACAAGATTTGTTGGTAGCGCGGTATTTTTTAACCGGTATTACGTATCAGGTGAAGGATTCGAACGCGATCTATTCAGTGGACCTCTCCTCTGAGGATTACAGCTTTGACGTAGTCAATTCGTCTTCTTCATCTGATAGCGTTGACAATATCGATGATTTGTCGGTCTACTATGCTGATGAGAACGGCAATCCTGTCGAGGCTTTCTCTATTGAAGAGGCGCTTTCCGGTTCTGAAGGTGATGGTGACATTGCGGCTTATAGCGTCGATTCCCGTTCGGCTCGTAAAAACGTTCGCGTGGTTGCACTTGATGCCGGTCACGGTGGATCCGATCCCGGCGCTCAGGGCAATGGGAAGAGTGAAGCCGACCTAACATGGAAGATTGTTAGCGCGTGTAAGACCAAGCTTGAGAATTACGGATTTAAGGTAATTCTCGCTCGTGAGCAGTCGGGCAGCTACGGTAGCAGCGACTTCCTTTACCGCGTTCAGCGTTGCGTCAATCAGGGCGCCCAGGCCTATATCAGTTTCCATATCAATTCAGGTTCGTCCGCAGCTCATGGCGCCGAGGTATATTCGCCTACCGTGAACGGGGCTGACTATACCCAGGTTTCGTACGAGCTGGCCCAGAAGGTTCAGAACAATCTTGTTGCTCTCGGACTTACAAACCGTGGTGTCTTTCAGATGCAGGTAGGCGACGAATTCGCTGTTATTCGTTGCGCTCGTGAAGCTGGAATCCCCGGTATTTTGATTGAGCACGGATTTATCTCTAATTGGGGCGATGCGAACAAGTACTTTAGTGATGCCGGGTGCAAACGCCTTGGAGAAGCTGATGCGGATGCCATCATCGCGCAGTTCCCCAAATCCTCTTGGCTTGATTATTCGTCTGTTTTCGATGCCGACTACTATCTCAATAAGTATCCAGATGTTAACGAATGGGCAAACGGAAGCAAAGATAAGGCCCTGGATCACTTCATCAACTACGGCATGTCGGAGGGCCGCCGCGGCTCCGAGGCGTTCGACGTGCAGAGCTACTACAATGAGTACCCCGATCTCCGCGCCGCCTTCGGCACCGACCTCGCCAGCTACTACTCGCATTACCTTATGTACGGCAAGAAGGAGGGGCGCCACGCCACCGGCTGCTCGAAGCTCAAGGGCGCCGCAACCAAGGCGGGCGGCGTGGACTACGCTCCCGTCTACGACCCCGAGTACTACCTCTCCCGCAACGGCGACGTCGAGAAGGCCTTCACCAAGTCGACCTACGGCGGCGTGACTATGGTCGACGACTCGGCCGTCCTGCGGCACTTCATCAACTACGGCATGTCGGAGGGCCGCCGCGGCTCCGAGGCGTTCGACGTTTATAGTTATAGAACGAGGTACCTCGATCTTAGGAAGGCTTACGGAAGTAATTTAAAAGAGTATTATCTCCACTATCTCGAATATGGGATGAAAGAGCACCGTAATGGTTCGAGCATGACTGGATTTGAGGGCTATATAATGTCCTCGTCTTTCACTTCTTACGAGGATGCTGCCGTTCATTACGGCAGGACTGTTGGGAAGCATACTTATCCAACAAGCGTGTATAAAAGCAAAGGCAGCGCCTCTATTGATGAGTTTTGTAAGATCCTTTACGAAGAAGCCTCATTTGAGGGAGTATGTCCTGAAGTTTTATATGCTCAAGTCATGAAAGAGACGGGCTATTTAAGATTCGGAAATTTGGTCCAGGCAAATCAGTGCAATTTTGGAGGTGTTGGAGCCACCGGTCCTGGAAATCCCGGATATACTTTTTCTTCCGTTAGAGAAGGGCTTAGGGTTCAGGCGCAGCATTTAAAAGCGTACGCAACAACTGAACCTTTGAATAATCCGTGTATTGACCCACGCTTTAATCTTGTTTCCCGTGGGTGTGCTCCCAAGACGACGGACCTAAATGGACGTTGGGCCGTTCCCGGTAAAGGTTACGGCGAAGGCTTAAATGCAATTGTCCTTGATGTTTTGTGCATGTAATGGGTCTACATGAGTAATCGTCCTTCTCTGTACCACCTGTAGCGCGCTTTAGTGCCGCTCACATCCGCGCCCGCGACCCACCGGCTCGCCGCCTATACGCTCGAGACGCCATACCGGTAGTCGAGAGAAAGGAACTGATCTTGGCGAGAAGGATACCGGCGAGGGTGGTGCTCAGGCTGACGTCGTCGAACCTGTCGCTCAACGTGATCGCCTCTGCACTGCACGCGTCGAAGGTCGGCATCACGCTCAGTTTCCTGCACGGCGAGTACCGCGAGGATGCGCCGCGCGGGGCGAGGCGGCGATGTCCTACGACCGCTTCTGCAAGCGGTACAGGCAGTTCACGGTCAGCAGGAACGTCGTGAGCAGGGTCGGCCGCAAGGCGGGCAGGAACATGGAGGTCGACTGGTCCGGTCCGACCATGTCCCTCGTCGACCAAGCGAGTATCTGGGTAACGGTTTTACGACTAATCCCGTGACCGTCAAGTAGCAAAGGGACGGAGCGTGAGCTCCGTCCTTTTGTTTGTAGGGCGGTCTGCTACCATAAACTATATCTTTTGCTAAGAGATTGGGAGCTCTTATGCCAAGATTCAAGCTCGTTCTGGCTTTTCTAGAGCGAGATAGAGATGACGAGAGAGTAAGAAAGAATCAATGGCTGAAGCGCTGAGAATAGCAATCTTTTCCGCTCAATATCTGCCTCACATTGGCGGTGTTGAGTCCTATACCAGAAACCTCGCAGTTACGCTCATTGGCATGGGCCATAAGCCGGTCGTGGTCACGTGTAATTGCGATTCGCTGCCGTCTCGAGAGGTAACAGACGATGGTATTGAGGTTGTAAGACTGCCGTGTTTTCCATTGCTTGGTGGCAGGTTCCCTGTCTCGCGTTTTGGAAGAGCTTATCGGAGCATGCTGAGGGCTCTTGATGGCGAGTGCTTCGATGGCGTCCTAGTTAATACGAGGTTTTATCCCCATTCAATCTGTGGGCTTCGGTTCGCCAGGCGCCATCATCTTACCCCCATCGTTCTTGACCATGGATCGCAGTATCTTACATTCGGAAACGCAGTATTGGATGTGTTCGTTCGCGCCTATGAACACATAATTACTTCGATTGCCAAGCGGTTTCATCCAGTGTTTTGCGGTGTTTCTAAGAAAAGCCTGGATTGGCTTCGACAATTTGGTATTTCTGGCATTGATATCCTGCCTAACGCGATTGACGTTGATGCTTATTGCTCCAATGCCTCAAATCGAGATTTTCGTGCCGAATTGGGCGTCGGGACGGATTCTGTTCTTGCCTGTTTTGTTGGAAGGTTGATTCCCGAGAAGGGTATCGACTCCCTTCTTGCGGCTATGAAGCAACTGAATGAAACGCCCGTAAAGTTGGTGGTTGCGGGTGATGGTCCCCTGCGTGAGTTGATGGATTCTACTCCTGAGAATGTCTCCTATGTTGGTCCTTTGCGTCCGGCGGATGTGTCGTCCTTGCTTCAGGCCGCAGACGTGCTGTGTCTTCCTACGAGATCAGAGGGTTTTTGTACGACCCTTCTCGAGTCTTCGGCGTGCGGCACCCCGGCAATCATTCCCTTGGTGGGCGGAGTTGACGAAGTATTTGGTGAGGAAGATTGCGGTTTTTTGTTGGATGGCTGTGCTCCCGACCAAATTGCCGAAGCAATACGAGTGGCGTGCGCATCGAAAGCGGAGACGCGGCGAAAGGGACGGCTGGTCCAGAGTAGAGTTCGAGAGTATTGTACGTGGGGCAATACTGCAGAGAGGCTCGTTGAACTTCTTGGTGCGTAGCAATTACGTTGGTGTTGCTTTTCCGTTGACTGGGGTTTGCCGCGGTTTTGTTTCCTCGTTCGGATATTGTTTTCTTCAGAAGTAGGAGAATGAGAAGGTATAGTGATGCACGATATTCTTATTGTGACCTCAAGGAATGTTGCCACCTCGGGCGGCGAGTTTAGCCTGATTAAAAATAGAGCAGATGCTCTAAAGAATGGGTGGGGCATTGAGTCTGATGTTGCGGCTCTTTGCAATGTTCGCTTGGGTGTTTCTGAGGGTGGTGAAGCTTTTGGACCCGGCGTTTATGTTCGGCGGGATTTTATGAATCCCATGCAGCTGCTGTCGGGATATGAAGAGCTAATTACCACTGCGGAAAAAAAGGTTTTGAGTGGCTCCTACAAGGCGATCATCCTTTCTGGCGTGGGGCTGTTTCGTTATGTCGACCGGATGAAGCGCGCCGCCGAGGCGTCGGGAGCTTTTGTATGTGCTGATGTTCATGGTTATTACGGCGACGGCTCCCTTCTTGCACGCGACGAGCCCCTCTTCCTTGGCTCATTCCACCGTGCCGCCGCTTTTGTTGAGAGATACGAGCAGCGCAAATATTTGCGTAAGTTCGACCGTATCTTTTGTGTTTCTCGAGCGTATCGCAGTTTCCTTTGTCGAGAGTGCGGCTGCAAAGAGGGTCAGTTCTACATTGTTCCGTGTGCGACGGGGGCGAAGCCAAGCTTTGGTCGTGCGGAGGAGCTTAAGTATCGAGAGGATTATAGGAGGAAGTACGGTGTAGAAGATAACGAGTGGCTGCTCGTTTACTCAGGCGGAGCTTCGTCGTGGCAATGCCTTCCGCAAACTGCAGAGTTGTATCGCGAAATACTGAAGAGGCGTGGGGCAAAGCTACTTGTTTTGTCTGGTGACGTTACTTCTGCACGCGCCGCAATCGGTGATTGTGACGACGTTGAATTCGATAGCTTCAAGCCATCTGACCTCCCTAGCGTGTTCTGTGCTGCGGACTTCTTCGTGATGTTGAGAGAGGACGTTCCAACGAACCACTTTGCTTACCCTAACAAGTTCTTGGAATACGTCGCGGCGCACAGGCCGGTAATCACTACTCCTTACGTTTACGACATTGCCGAAGAGATTGATAGACATGGTGTTGGACTTCTGTATAACGGGGATGTGGATGATCTCGTTTTGAAAATGGACAATGCGGTATGCGACAGGGATTCATGTGATCGCCTGGTGCAAAAGGTTTCTTTTGCAAATTCCCTCATCCCGTTTGCCAGGGATTTGGGAAGCGTTGGGTCCAGTTGCTAAAGTGAGCGGGTCGTCTATGCTTATAACGGTTTTTACCCCGACTTATAATCGCGCATATATCCTTCCCAAGCTATTCGAAAGTCTGAAAAGACAATCTTTTCGAGATTTCGAATGGATAATTGTTGATGATGGAAGCACGGATGATACGCGAAAGCTCGTCGAGGCGATGCAGCAAGATTGTCAGGTGAAATTTCCTATCCGCTATTTTTTCCAGGTCAATAGCGGAAAGCACGTTGCATGGAATAAGGGTCTTGATGAGGCGAAGGGAGCCTTGTTTTTCCCGGTAGACAGCGACGATTATCTAACCGATGATGCCTTGGAGCGTATTGGGGAGAACTGTGAAACCGTTATGTCTAACGAGCGCCTGATTGCCTTGTCGGGAGTTCGTATTTTTCCGGGCAACAAGCTTACGGGAGGAATTCTGCAAGACAATGTGGGTTCGTACATCGATTATTCGTCAATTGATCGCCGATCGAAGGGGATTACGGGTGACCTTGCCGAGGCCTTTGTGACGGAACGGTTGAGGAAGTACCGATTCCCGGTTTTTGAAGATGAGAGGTTTGTTCCTGAAGCAGTTGTCTTTAATAGATTCAGCAACGATGGATATCTAATTCGTGGGTACGCCTTTCCTCTCTACGTGTGCGAATACCTTGCCGATGGCTACACGAAGAATACTGATCGGCTGCTCATTACGAACTGGAAGGGATATCGCCTGTACGTTTCAGAGTTGATGCATAGCACAGTCGGAATAAGGGCAAAAGCCATTCCGTTTTGTGGATTTATGTACCGTTCGTTATTGAAAATGTTTGGTTTGTGCAAATAGGCTTGAGTGAAGTATGGAGTGCAGCATGAGCTCTTTGTCGAAGAAGACGGTCCTGTTGGTATTTGGAACAAGGCCCGAAGCAATCAAGATGTGTCCTCTCGTAAAGGAGCTGAAGAACCGATCTGGCCTTAACGCGAAGGTTTGCGTTACCGGCCAGCATCGCCAGATGCTCGACGTGGTCCTTGAGGAGTTTGGGGTTGTGCCCGATTTTGATTTGCACGTCATGAAACAAAGACAGACTTTGTTCGATGTTACCACGGCTGTTCTTAATGGCTTGGACGGCGTGCTGGATCAGCTCAAGCCCGACGTTGTTCTTGTTCACGGTGATACGACGACGTCCTTTGCCGCCGCACTTGCATGCTTCTACAAGGGCATTCCCGTGGGCCATGTCGAGGCGGGTCTGCGTACATACAACATCCACTCACCGTATCCCGAGGAATTTAATAGGCAGGCAACCGGCATACTTGCCGCTTGGCACTTTGCTCCAACTGAAGCAGCTCGCAACAACCTGCTTTCTGAGCATCGGGATTCCAGTCGAATTTTCGTGACGGGAAATACTGGCATTGACGCGCTTCGTACGACGGTGCGCGATCATTATTCGCATCCCGAGCTTGATTGGGTTGGAGATAGGCGCCTGATCTTGATTACGGCTCATCGTCGAGAGAATCTTGGCGAGCCCATGCACCACATGTTCAGGGCTATTCGCAGAATTGTTGAAAAGCATGATGACGTGCGCGCTGTTTATCCTGTACATTTGAATCCTGTCGTTCGCAAGGCGGCTCATGAAGAGTTGGACGGCTGCGACCGCATTCATCTAATTGATCCTCTAGACGTGGTTGATTTTCATAATTTCATGGCCCGCTCCTACTTGATTCTTACCGATTCAGGCGGCATTCAGGAAGAGGCCCCGGGCTTGGGTAAGCCGGTTTTGGTGATGCGTGATACGACCGAGCGCCCTGAGGGCGTTGCGGCGGGCACGCTTAAGCTTGTTGGCACAAGTGAAGATGCTATTTTCTCAACATGTTGCGACCTCTTAGAGAATGAAGAAGCATATTCCCGCATGGCTCATGCCAGCAACCCGTATGGTGACGGTCATGCGAGTGAGCGAATTGCTGATGTTCTGGAGAAGGGGCTGCAAAGTCTCGGGGAAGCATTGGTTCGGTAGATGAGTGAGGTTAAGCAGCTCTCTCTTAAAGAGAATATGCTGTGGAACTCGTTCGGTTCCATCGTTAACCTTGCTTGCCAATGGCTGATTACGATTCTGATCGTTCGCCTTGGTTCAGGTTACGAGGCATCCGGCGTTTTCTCTTTGGCAATGTCCATCTACAACATCTTTGCCCCTATCGCTCAGTATCGCATGTATACGTACCAGGTCTCAGATGTTGAGAATGAGAATACCACGGGTGAATACCTGGCGTTTCGGTTTTTCACTTGCGGAGTCGCGCTCGCTCTGTGCACCGGCTATTCGCTGTTTACATGCGAATCGGGAGCGATTGCAGCTATTCTGCTCTATGCCGTCTACAAGTCTATTTCCTTGGTTGTAGACGTCTTTCACGCGTGCGATCAGCGCCATCATCGAATGGATTACATCGGTAAGTCTCTGTCTTTTCAGGGGATTCTATCTCTTGTTGCCTTTACCGTAGTGTTTGGCTTATGCGAATCGCTCGAGGCGGCGATAGTTGCAATGACCGTTGTCGTGATCCTCGTTGGTGCTGTCTACGATTTGCCAAGGACCCTTCAATTCGGCCCATTGGCCCCAAGCATCTCGTTCAAAAAGTGCCTTCGACTGGCCTTGAGATGTCTCCCCATCGTTCTTGCGTCCATTGCCGCGGCGTCAGCATCTTCGATTCCAAGGCAATACCTTGTTGGTGTTCAAGGGGAGGCTGCTCTTGGCATTTATGCTGCCGCAGCTGCTCCTGTTGCGCTTATTCAGACGGGCGCCTCCTATATCTACAATCCTCTTCTAGGCTATTTTTCGGAGAGTTTTGCTGCTAGGGACAGGAAAGGCTTCAATGCGCTTTTGACAAAGGCGACGGTCGGGATCGTTGTTCTGGGGCTGGTGTGCGCTATTGGAGTAATGGTTTTAGGTGAGCCGGTTCTTGTTCTTGTGTATGGGAAAAAGATGTCTGGCTTTTCATATCTACTTCCTCCGCTTGTGGCGCTTGCGATGCTTACGGGGTATATGTGGTTTGTAAACGATTTGCTAATGGCTATCAGAAACTTCCGGGGTGCCTTTGTTGGGAATGTTGCTGCTCTAATTTCCTCTCTCTGCGCCTTACCTTTAATTGCTCTGTATTCGATGGATGGTGTTACATATGTCTGTCTCATTTCTGCTCTTTGTGGAATAGGCTTCATGGCAACCGTGTTAGTTATTCAGCTAAAAGGCTACTGGAAATAGTATGTGATGCCTGGATTACGTTTCGGAAGATAAAAGGTAAGGTGGATGTATGGATAAGCATCATCGATTGCTGGTTATTATTCCAGCGTATAATGAGGAAGAATCGCTCGAGGCCACGGTTGACGAGCTGGTAGGTGTCGCTCCAAGTGTTGACTATCTCGTAGTAAACGACGGCTCCAAGGATTTAACTGAGCGGATTTGTCGCGATCGTGGGTACAACTACGTAACACTGCCAGTCAATTCTGGCCTCACCGTTGGATTTCAGACGGGCATGAAGTACGCGCTCCGCAACGGCTACGATTATGCCCTTCAGTTTGATGCGGACGGTCAGCATATGCCTGAGTATATCGATGAAATGCTCGAGACCGCTATTAATGAAAACGCTGATATCGTAATTGGCTCACGCTTCCTCCACGTGAAAAAGGAAATCTCCGCTCGAATGATTGGCTCACGCCTTATTACAGTCATGATCAAGCTGACTACGGGAAAGCGCGTAGCTGACCCTACCTCGGGAATGAGAATGTTTAGCAAGGAAATGATTAAGCGCTTCGCGCAGGACGACTCGCTTAACCCTGAGCCCGAGAGCATTTCGCTTCTTATAAAAAAGGGGGCGAAGGTGAGCGAGGTTCAAGTTGAGATGCGTGAACGCCAGGCGGGGGAGAGCTATCTTAATATCTCCAAGTCGATTGCTTACATGGCGCGAGCTTGCATCTCCATTCTTTTCGTTCAGTGGTTCAGGTGATTATATGTCTAGCGTTTTAAGGGTCGTACTCATTCTGGGTGCATTTGCCATCTTGTTCGTGATAGTGAAGAAGCTCCGTAAGGCTCAGATACAGGTTCTCGACTCCGTGTTCTGGTTGTTCTTTGCTTTGAGCTTTGTCGTGTTTGCAGCCGTTCCCCAGATTGCCTTCTGGCTCGCAGGGGCCCTTGGCTTCGAAAGCCCGTCGAACTTCGTATTCCTCTATGCAATTGCGCTGCTTCTTTATCGAGAGTTCTCCAACACGGTAAAGATTGCAGAGCTCAGACGTCGCGTGAACGCACTTGTTGAAGAGCTCGCTCTCAAGTAGCATGACACCAGTCTTTATGCCCTTCGAACCCACCAACATCATCGTCATCGGTGGCTGCGGCTTCATCGGGTCCAGCTTCGTGCACTACGTAGTGAAGAACTACCCCGGGGTGCACGTGACCGTGCTCGACAAGCTCACCCACAGCTTAACCCTCGCTTCATGCACGACATGTTCACGGCATTCAATGCGCTACGGATGCCGGCAGGTCCCTCCTCGATAGCTACCATCTAAATGCGGCCTTCATTTAAATATCCAAGAGTGACAATTCAACCCCTTGCACTACCAGGTCTGGTCATCAATGAGATTTGCATGTGGATTAGAACCTACTTGGCGAACCTGGACTACAGAATAGTTAAAGATTGCCGCCATAGCCGTTGTTATGATGTAGAACTACTGGTCTAGAAAGAGGTTTCTCGCCGCAAGTTAAACCCCGCGGAGTCTTTCTCGGCCAGACAGTCTGTTTTCCGAGAATCGCTTCGCAAACACATCAATCAGGTTTCTCCATCCAAGCACCGCGAGCGCAATAAAAAATGGAGAATAGAGAAACATATACCTGGCCCTGCACTCAAACAGCATCAAAAACACGCTGAGCAAGAACACCGAACATAAAACCACATACTCCGTCTTTGATCTAGGGAACTTCAGCCAGTTCAGACACATACCGACCAGGACAAACATCCAGCAAAGCTGGGCAAAAACCTGGAACAGCGTGAAAGAGCCGTCTTCTCCAAAGAACTTTGACAGCGTGTTGTCAGAATGAGGAGTACTCAAAAAAAAGTTTCCTTCAGCAGCCCACGCAAAAGTACCGTCCGAATAGTTCGAAATAGTCTTCTGGACCATCAACTTCAAAACACCCTGGGGACCCAGAGACTCTAACCTCTCAGCCCACTTTTCGAAATTTGCATGTGATCTATCCTGTTGGCTACCAAATGAGGCGGAATAGATAACGTCGTCTTCATAGTAGCACCCATAAGTCTCGTCATTAAATCCCATCATCAAGAAATGAGCCATCGAAAAGGATTTATCGGCGTCAATCACCGGACCCGCCTCCCTTGCGAGTGAGTTGGCGCCAAACGAGAGAACAAGAGCACATGTGATCGCAGCGAATTGGAAAAAGAGCGATTTGATTTGAGAGCAATCCAACTGCCCGTCAACGACAAACCTTCGACGACTTATCGCGCATGCAGCCTCTATAAGCACAATTGAGACAACAACGAAGATGGCCGTAGGCTTAATAAAGTATCCGACCACGCCGAAAAAGAGCATGCCGAATGTGCGTAACGGGCTTCGGCCAGTATTGTTGTACAGAAACAAGACCAGCGCGGGGCAGATAGTTCCATACGTATCTGAATAAGGAACCGCAATCCAAGGAGAGAAGCTCAAGTACAAACAACCGAACGCAAGCGTATAGTACCCAGGACCAAAACCCGCCAGCCTCGCCACAACAAAGGAGGTCAGAACAACAGCCAAAGTAACACACGCTGCTCCCACCACGTCAAGCATGAGGTATACGTTTTGGAATCCAATAAGTTGGCAAAAGTGGCCCACAGTCTTGAAGATAAAAAGCAAAAACAGCTGGTTGGGATAGCGCGAGAAATAATCCAGCGTGGCTCCCTCATCGGACAACCCCGACATCAGCACACCGACATCCCAGCCTGTCTCAAAATATATGCTATTGATTAGGCAGATTTGAAGCACGAAAACTACCACGGCCAATGAAATGCTAACGCGTCTAAACATTTGAAGACCAAGGAAGTCCACGTTCGCCTTTGGCCGTCTCTTAGCCAATGCCACAGAGACAACGAGCCCCACTATCACAACCACAGCCAGACTAGGTAAAGAAAGGGATGCCTCCTCCCCTTTGCAGGCATAAGGCAGGCGCGGGGCAAGGAAAGCAACGGCAAGCAGGGCAAGCGAGAAATACGCCAAAGCGACACATCTGCCAAAACGCAAAAACCACGGAATCTTAACGACTCCACGTGTCGCAGGACAAGATTCGACCACGTTAGCCCCTTAGGTTTCGTCGGTTGCTTTCATACGTTCTCTTTTCGATTAGATAGCGCGGGCGACTCTTTGTCTCAAGATACGCCTTGCCCACATACTCGCCGATAACACCGAGGCTCAGGAGTTGCGTGCCACCCATAAACAAGATGACACAGATGGTACTCGTCCAGCCCGAAACCGTCGCCCCAGAGAAATAAGAGAGGATCGCCCAAAAGGTCCCCAATAGGCCAACGAGGCCAATTACAGCGCCCGCCGCGCTAATTAGGTGGATAGGCTTAATCGAAAGGCTCGTTATCCCGTCAACAGCGAGAGCGATCATCTTTCGTAGGGGATAGTGACTGTCACCCGCAACGCGAGCTGCGCGCGAGTACTCAACGGTTGAACTGGGAAGCCCAATCAACGGAACCATTCCGCGCAAGAACAGATTTGATTCTCCATATTCCGACAACCCATCCAGAGCGGCAAGGCTCAAGAGCCTATAATCTGCATGATTGAAGACGGTATCTACCCCCATCTCTTTCATCATGCCGTAGAAAGCCTCCGCAGTCATCCTTTTAAAGAACGTATCGGTAGACCTGTCGTTTCTAACGCCATATACGACGTCACTACCGTCCAGGTACTTTTCAATCATTTTAGATACGGCCGAGATATCGTCTTGCCCGTCGCAATCCAAAGAAATGGAGACGTCACAGTACTTACGCGCTTCCATAAGCCCCGCAAGAAGGGCATTCTGATGACCTCGATTTCTTGACAGTGATATTCCCCTGAAATGAGCATCGTCGTTTGAGAGTCTTTCAATGATGGTCCATGTGCTATCACTCGACCCATCGTCTACAAACAGAATGCTACTTTTATCACTTACGATTTCGGCCGAAATCAATCCGCTGAGCTCAGACAAAAACGTCCCAGATGTTTCCGGCAAGACAGCTTCCTCATTGTAACAAGGAATGACCATCCACAGAATCGGCTTCGGGGACGGAGTCTGAGTATCATCGCTTTGCATGCACTTGCCTTTCACGGACAAAACGTTCAACGAAAAGTGATTATACTCCACCTCGCGGCGCAGCCCCGGTGCTAGACTCGTCATCTCCTGACGAATCAACCATGGTAAAAATCCCCAAACTGAAACGCCGCGAGAATTCTCGCGTTGAATAGCTTGCGCTTATGAAGTGATTGGACGATCAAGAAGATACGTAGCGCTGCAGGCGAGTTGGGGAGTGTGTTAGGGATATTAAATATAAAAATCCCGGATATGCTTTCGCATAAACGATGTCACGGCGATTCTGGGATTTTGGGCTGTGCGGAGTATGAGCTCAAAATGAGTAACAACGATAAGAAAGTTTCCGGGAGGCGTTTGGTTAGAATTTCTTTTTGTTCAAGCTGCACATCCGAGGCTCCTCAAAAGATGGAGCTTGGTTTGGCGCAGTAAGTAAGAATCCTGCTTGCACTGCTTGATGCCGCAAATGGGGACGGCGAGATCGTTTCGCTTATGTCAGTGGCATGGGTTTTCCGGGAGCTACTATCGGCTGGGCCTTCTCAGAATGGTACAAGGGAGGCAATGGTGAGATTTCTGCGGATAGCACCATTGCCTCTCTGATTATTTGGTTTTCCGCTTCATGTGTAATTCTCATCTTATTTATTGCGTCTAGGGCATGCTTTGCAAGGCGCCGTTCAAAATTGCGCGGGATGTTGCTAATCTTGGAACAAGAACTTGAGAATGAGCAAATAGCCAAGAGGGCTCACTGTATCATCAGATGATGAGAAATCGATTGAGCCCAGGCATGCTGTATCGATACTAACCAGTGCAGAATAGCAAGTGAGGGGAAAACTCTGAAACTGCCCTTAGCCCCGCTTGAGGTTTGGAGGATAAAGAAAGATGACTATTGGGAAGGCCGATCTGAGTAAGGCGGATATTGGGGTAATTGCCGCGTTGCTCGTCGGCGTTTTATCTGCTGCGTCGCTGGCCTTTATCAAGCTACGTCCTTCCGCGGCTTTTGTCTATGCCCTGGCTGCGTTTGTCGGAGCTGTACTCATTGCTTATTCGTATCATTTCTTTCTTAGGACTCCGAAACAGACCAAATATGGCGTTTCTTCTCCCAAGATGCTCGCTTGTATCATTGGGTTAAGCGCTATAGGTGCCATTCTTCTTGAGGTGTTTACGCTTTGGGGAGCGCCGTTGTCTACCCCGTTAGAGTTATCAGATTGGAGCAAGCGACGTATTCTAATCTTTTTCGTCGCTATTTCGGGCTGCATAATCGTACATGTCTCCAATTCGTACGCCGCGGTTCCCAAGATCGGGCCTTCAGGGCATTCGTATCAAAGGTCTATTGGCAAACTGTTTGTCTACTCTATTCCGGGTGTCACGCTGATGACCCTCTTTGTCGCAATAATTTGCTTGGTGCCTAGTTACTTTGTCTCTAAGATAATCGGTGTAGTTGCGGGTCGTTTAACTTATCTGTTGATTTGCTTGTTCCTTGTCGGCGTTGGTGCGTTCTTTTATTTCTGGAAGAAGGGAAGGGTCGAGCTTTTTTTTCTCAGCTCTTGCCTACTATTGGGATCTTTCTTAGTTTTCATAGCACCTCCGGTAACCGCGATTTCTTGGGATGACGAGATTCATTACGACAGGGCTCTCGGTTTGTCATACCTAGGACATTCGGAGTATTCATACGCGGATCAACTACTCGTCACCAAGCCCTGGGCTGCGGTGAATTTAGACCATGAATTGCTCCGCGAGTCGGTGGATGAGGTCGCTGAAGCGGGTGCTTCTGCTGAACAGTCGGGCGAATATATGGAGCAGGCAAGTTTTGCATCGCCCATATCGAAAAGCAGCCTCACTACGGTCTCCACATTCGGGTATGTTCCATCGGCAATCGGTCTGTGGGTAGCTCGCGTATTCCATGTTCCAATTTTGGTGAGCTTCATGTTTGGTAAGATGGGCAACCTTATTTCATATGCAGTAGTTGTTGCTTTCGCCATCCGTATTATCCCTACTAAAAAGTTGTCCATGATGCTCATTGGTCTTCTTCCGACGAGTATTTTTCTCGCTTCAAATTATTCGTATGATCCTGTTGTGACGTCATTTCTCATGCTTGCAGCTGCTTTGGTAGTGAGAGAAATTAGCCGTCCGCTCGAGCGACTTACAATCAAAAGCCTGCTAAAAATCGTCACTGCGTTATTCCTAGGGCTTGCTCCAAAGGCAATTTACTTTCCAGTCATTGGTCTGCTACTTCTTATGCCCCGAGCCAAGTTTTCCTCGCGCACCGCTTACAAACGCTATATCGGTTTCGTAGTCGCCTTCGGGCTCGTAATGGTTTTATCATTTGTGTTGCCAATGCTATTTAGCGCTGATGCGCAAGCAGGGGATGCCCGCGGGGGATCTGATGTTAGTGCGTCAGGTCAAATCGCGTATATTCTCTCTCATCCGTTGGATTACGCATACACGCTCATCAACTTCATATTGGGCTATATTTCCCCTGTTAATTCCGATATGTACTCGCTTTCATTCTCTTATATGGGCGTCTCTCTTCCGGTTGTGTTGCAATGGAGCTCAGCCTTGCCCTTTACGGTTCTCGTCGTTGGATCTTTAATTGATAGTCCAAAAACGAAGACTTTTGGATTGAGCCTGTGTGGTAGGTTGTGGGTTCTTACTATAGTCGCATCATCGATTGCTCTTGTTTGCACGGCTTTATATGTGAGCTTTACATCAGTTGGATCGGATACCATTGCAGGTTGTCAAGCACGATACCTTACTCCGCTGTTGCTATACGCTGCCTTGCTTGCCCCTTCTTTTTCTACAGGGGGCATACAGATCAGTAATTCAGGCAAATTGATAAAGGAAGAAAGCACGACAAGAATAACTATGCTGCTTCTTACGTCAATTATGGTCTTTTTCTCCGCAGCATGTTCGTATTATTTCATAGTAATCTGGTAGTTTGGTGGCCAGCCACGCGGCGAGCTGCTGGTTATAGACTAGTGGCTGACCGAGGAGGTCGACGACGCCGGGTCGCCTTGTCGCGGGGCCTGCGGACCCTCGCCGGCATGACCGCCGACCCGTAGTGGGCGGCGAGGTCCTCGTACGCGGCGTTGAGCACGACCTCGCCCTCCCTCGGGTGGGCGGTGACGCCGGTCTTGAGGTTGTCGGGCGCGATGCACGGGGTGGCGCCTCCGAGGAACTCGAACGCGTGGACGTGGCAGCGCAGCCAGGTGTCCTGCTTCATGTCGAGGGCCGGCTCGACGTAGCTGTACCTGCTGAAGGGCAGGCAGGCGACGAACAGGTAGACCTTCGAGACGACGCCGGTCGCCGGGTCGACGAGGGACATGGTCGGACCGGACCAGTCGACCTCCATGTTCCTGCCCGCCTTGCGGCCGACCCAGCTCACGACGTTCCTGCTGACCGTGAACTGCCTGTACCGCTTGCAGAAGCGGTCGTAGGACGTGGCCGCCTCGCCCCGCGCGGCGCACTCCTCGCGGTACTCGCCGTGCAGGAGCCTGAGCGTGACGCCGACCTTCGCGAGCTCGGCGTGGACCGCGTCCCAATCCGGGTCCGGGTACACCGGCCCCGGCTGCTCGCGCTCCGGGAACAGGCGGGCGTACACTTCCCCGGCGCTCATCCGTTCCGCTTCCTCCCAGGCGACGTCGTGCTCGGCCGCGGCCCTGAGCACGACGGAGACGCTGGCTTTCGACGCGTGCAGCGCGGCGGCGATCGCGTTGAGCGATAGGTTCGACGACCTCAGCCTGGGCACCTCCCTCGCCGGTATCCTTCTCGCCATGATCCATTCCTTTCTCTCGACTACCGGTATGGCGTCTCGATCGTATAGGCGGCGGACCGGTGGGGCGCGGGCGCGTATGCGAGCGGTACTGAAGCGCGCCGCGGGCGGTGAGTATTGCTCGCTCTGAGTAGCACCTGTTTCGCGCTTTCCGTATCGCTTCCCATCCAGACGTTTCGCTCCTTCCGTATCGCCCGTTCCGCCATTTCCGTATCGCCCCTCCTCCGCCCGTAGAATCGGCTTGCCATGCAACCGATCCACGGAAGGAGAAACCACATGGCAAGGAAGATAAGGGCGAAGCTCATAATGGAGCTCCGCGACCAGGGCATGTCGAGGAGGTCGATCGCCAAGACCAGGCACATGTCCATGGGCAGCGTCTGCGAGGTGTTCGACATTGCGGACGATCGCGGCATCACCTGGGACCAGGTGAAGGGTATGGGGGACGAGCGGGTCTACGAGCTGTTCTACCCCGACCGCAACGCGCGCGAGAGCGTCTTCGAGGAGCCCGACTGGTCCTACGTGCACGCCGAGATGGCGAAGGTCGGCGTCAACCTGCGCCTGCTGCACGACGAGTACAAGTCGAAGTGCTCGCGCGAGCACATGGTCGCCATGGGCTACACCAGGTTCTGCGAGCGCTACGGGGACTACACCGTGGCGAACAACCTGACCAAGCGCATCGAGCACAAGGCCGGCGTGTCCTGCGAGGTCGACTGGTCCGGCCCGACGGTCGGCAGGGGGCTGGTGAACCCGGTCACCGGGGAGGTCTCGAAGATCTACCTGTTCATCGGCGTGCTCCCGTTCAGCCAGAAGGCCTACTTCGAGCCGACGCTGGACATGAGGGAGCGCACCTGGCTGCGCTGCCACGTGCACATGTACGAGTTCTGGGGCGGCGTGCCACAGTGTTCAGTTGACCGTTGACACAAACACGCGTGCGCGGATGCGAGCGGCACTCAAGCGTGCCGCGGGCGGTACCGAAGGGCAATATTCACATTTTTGGATGATACTACCGAAGCGCGTTGCAGGTGGAACGGAGAAAGTCTATTACTCAAGAATAAACGACGCGCAACCGATCGGATGAATCGAGATATTGCACACCTCTCGTTACGTCTCAACATTTCCATAGAGAACAGCAGAAATCTCAAAACTCGACAAGGCGCTCAGATCCGGCATCTCTATTGCCATGAGCAACAAATGATTATTTACCTTTGCATTATCAAGTAACGGTTAGGCCATATCCAACTTTCTCCCTTTACGGTAAAGGTGAACAAATTCATCAGAGAATTTCTTTACGTAATCTCTATCGATGGCGGTCGCTAGCGTTTCATCATTATGTTCTGCTGTCTTTGTCCAGTTGTATGAGCCATGCATTACGTACTCAAAATCAATGATACAAAACTTATCGTGCATACGGTTCCATTCACGCCAACCAGAACGCGAGATGAGAACGGTATCAAAACCACTAAGCTGGCCATAGTAAGGACGATTGGCATCCTCGTCTGAGACAATCAATCTCACGGAAACGCCTTGCTGCCTTTTTGCTCTGAGCTCATTTATAAAGGCCCGATTGGTCAGCCATGCCACTGCAGCCCAGATGGAATACCGCGCATCCCGGATACCTTGGATAATTTCTTCTTGAATATTGGTAAACACGACATCATGTTCCGTGTATTCAACATCTTCGGATTGAATAATCTTTGGGCGAAGGGTCAATTCTCCTAAAGCATACTCATCGCTTTCTTCGTACACGTAATTGATTATGTCGTACAAATCGTCATATTGATTATTGGCTTCATTCAGAAGGGGTACGGGTATGCGCAGCTCAATATCTTCGTATCGCTGATTAGGGCGCCCATGCCGCACAAACCCCCATTGGGGTTTTCTATTCAGCGTGACTCTTCTGAGTATGGGCAATAAGTCGTCTTTTTTCCCTGAATACTTTTTATCGAATTTCAAGACCTCAATCATAGTCCTTACGAATAATTCGTCATCCATTACATCCTCCAACATAAGAAACTAGGCATTTAGCTGCATGGAGCAAGGATGTTTTTGAGTGCCTCAACCATCCAGCTTTCGAGCGCACCACTCAATAAGCCTCCGATAATTCCGAATGCAGCAATTTTGTAATCATGAAGCTTCTGCTACCTTTTCTCCTCTTTGTTCAGGGCAACAACGGTGGCGTAATCATCTACGAAATCAAATCCTCTTTGAGTGACTCCCCCAAAGAGGAATCCACCATCGCTACCATGGCCTTTTATCAAGCCCGCTTCGTGTAGGCCGTTGTAGAGCTCAATATACTTTTCGATGAAACAGTACTTCTCGCCCGTGAGATGAAGGTGATTCTCGGCAACAAAACCGCTACCCTCACTTCCCCCTCAGCCGCAACTAGCAGATTCAACCCCTCAAGCTCACTGCTCTGCAAGTCGACACCATTTACTGAGTACATCGGCACCGCCTGAAATTATCCTTAAAGCTCAACACTAGAGACATCGAATTCACCTGACATAAGTTTAGACAGCAGAGTGTCACGAAGCTCGATGAGAGCGACAATTTCTTTTCTGTTTGAGAGAAGCATATCGTATAGAGGGGCAACTTTTCCAGAGAAAGCTTGCAGGTCATCAACGTCGGAAATCACCTTCTTGCCATAATCTGTTCCTTTCTCTCGACTAATGGTATGGCGTTTCGAGTGTATAGGCGGCGGACCGCTGGGGCGCGGTACTCAAGCGCGCCGCTGGCGGTACTGAAGGGCAATTTTCACGTTTTTGAATGGCGGTACTGAAGCGCGTTATAAGTGGTACGGAGAAAGACGATTACTCAGTCAATGAGATTCCTTTCTCTAAATACAGAAAAAGGAATCAGTAACTCACAATTATGTCGCCGCAATAAGGGGGGGGCGGGGGAATGGAGGCCCCGTCCCCCTTATCTATATGCAATGATATTGCTTGCACCTATTGTGAGGCTGCATTTAGATCTCACAAGTGGTAATAGCGATTTCCAGGTTCTCCCACGGTGAAATTCGGGTTTATATATGGATCGCCTTCGACATAGTAGTTTGCCCAGCGATAATTCATGTACGCAACCTCTTTGTGGAAGCGAATCTGCTTGTTTGTGTTGTTTTCAACGCCTCTAGAAATTGACTCGTAATGATACAGCTCGACTTCGGGCGTGTATACAATCAGATCGTTAATCTCGCGAAGCTTTAGGCAAAAGTCAACATCATTAAATGCGACTTGAAGCTCTTCGGTGAAACCTCCGACTTTTTCGTATTCGCTTCGTTTGGTCATGATGCAAGCCGCCGTGACGGCGCTGAAATCTTGCTGCGCATCGTTGAGTGCAAAATAGCCCCAGTTGTCTTTTGGCATGCTTTGGCAGAGATGTCCTGCCACGCCGCCCGTGACGCATAGGCCAGCGTGTTGAATGGTGTTGTCGGGATAGTAGAGTTTTGCACCAACTGCGCCAACATCCTCGCGTGCGCAGATGCCAAGCATAGTTTCAATCCAATTGGGCGTAATCACTTCGGTGTCGTTATTCAGCAGCAAGAGATAATTTCCCTTGGCGCGGGCCACTCCAAAGTTCATGAGCTTGGAAAAGTTAAATTCGTGCTCCCAGGTAACAAGGCGAACGATATCAGGGTATTTGGCTTGTAACTTATCGTAATACTCGAACGTCGCATTTTCCGTGCTGTTATTTTCGATTATCACAAGCTCGTAATTGTCGTATGTGGATTTCTCGATAATTGACGTAATGCAGTTATCGAGGATATTAGCGTGATCTTTGGTCGGAATGATGATCGAAACGAGCGGATGGGAATCTGGTACGGCGTAGGTTACTTTATATGTAAAGGGACGACGCGCTTGTTCAACTTTTGCATTGAGCCCAAGTCTGTCGAGGTGATTCTGAACCGCCTTAATACCCGCAATGGTGGCATAAGGTTTGCTGTCGGCATTTGCCGCGGTTGACGTTTCGCTTAGGCGCCAGTGATATAGAACTTTTGCAACATGGTGGACGTTCCTAGCCTTTTCCACGGCCCGGAGAGTCAAATTGTGATCCTGGGCCCCATCGAACTCTTTCGTATTCGGTTGCAGCGTGTCAAGAAGGGACTTACGGATGGTAAGCATGTGGCATATATAGTTATTATTTCTGAGTAAATCGATATTGAAATCCGGTTTAAAGAACGGCTGTGCCAGCTTTCCATCGGGCATGAGTTTGTCTTCATCGCAATAAAGAAGATCAACGTTATCATTGTTTTCAATTGCCTCGGCATACGAGAACAACAAATCCGGTTCAAGGATGTCGTCATGGTCAAAGAAGCTAACGAAATCGCCCGAAGCTACGGCAACGCCTGCGTTTGTATTTTCGGAAATACCCTTATTTTCGGTAAGAATAATTGACTTAATTCTGTTGTCGCGGGCTGTCTCCTGCTCAACGCGAGCCTTTAGTTCCTGATTGTCAGGGCTTGCATTAACTAGGAGGAGCTCCCAGTTTGCATAAGACTGGTTTTTTACGGATTCGACCATATCGTTAAAAAACGAAATGGGCGTGTTGTAAAGAGGGACAATGATGCTGAATTTCGGAGCGCTATTGAAGACGATTTTTCTCTGCTTCTCCAGTGCACCAATGGTTGCCTTATGCTCTGTAAACCATTCGGGGTATTCAGGGTCAAACTGCGCATGGGTAAAGAGGAAGTTGGTCTCCTCAAGAAGCAAGCCTAATTTATCAGGCGTTAAGCAGTCAAATGCACTGAATGATGGGTGATTTTGATCGTCAATAATAAAATAGTAACGATCAAACGCCTTTGGCATGCGGATCGAGAGCTGCGTTTCAAGTTGCTTTTTCTCGGATGTAAATCCAACGCTCGTTACATTTGAACCGAAATTGACTATGCTCAGCCCAACCTCATTGAGGAACCGGTCGAGGCAGCGAAGTTTGATTTGCGAGTCATTGCGGTACGGTGTTCTAACCGTGCACCTCAGGATATACTCGTTTGAATCTTCGATGCACTGCCAAAAATCAATCGTCGCCATCTCAAACTCTGAAACGTCATCGTAATTTCGGAGTTTGCTGCACATGTCAGGTTTAATTTTGTAGTTAAGACGCGACTCCCATTTGATGTTCTTGCAATTGAGCGAAAGGGAGTCGCTGCTCAGGTTGCAACCGTCTTTGCCGATTTCGTTAAACTCAATTTTAATGGCTCGGGTATCGGGGTCGGGGATTACAAGAACGTATGAGTTCGATTCGCCGTTATTGTCCTTGAATTTTAGAAGAGACAAAGGTAAGCGGCGGTCGTCATCCGTTGCCGCTTGAGCTTTTATGCTGGAGCCTTCATGGATGCCTTCTATTTTAAGTTGCTGGTAGATTTTCCAGTTTCCTCTGCATACTCCGGTTGTTTCGACTCGCATTGTTTGCCTTTCGTTTGTTGGACACTGCTCATTGTACTTATTCACTTCATGTCTCGCTATAAATGCAGAGAGGAGTTCCGTGATTTCTGGCATTCTTAGATGTGTCGCTATGAGTTCGTCAGACGCTCCGTTCCGCTGTGTTAACATCGAAGAGGACATCTACGTACATCACGCTTTCTGTCGCTGTTGAGGTTCAGGTTATTGTCCTCGCGGCGCTCTGCTTCCTAGTCGTTGCTCATTTCGGGTCCATTGACTTCAAGGGGGTTATTATGAAAGTTGTCTTGTTTGTTGGAGGGGTTGCAAGGGTCCTAGGCGGGGGCTGCGCCCAACGAACGGATTGACGTGACGTGCGAGGTGTGTCCTAGGCCCGGGGGTTCGAATCCCCCGGCCCCCTCCGTAAAGAAAGAACCGCCATTGGGGCGACCCTTATCTCCTGGGGTGGCCGATTCGGCCGCCGCCACTCTTTTCCAGGTCTGCGGACCTGTGTTCGTCCTGGAACGGAAACAGGCTCCTCGCTATCACCCAGAGTATTCCGATGATCTCGGCGGTCGTCGCGCCCATCCAGGAAATTATCACCTCGGTAGGGATTTCGCGCTGCAGCCACATGAGACGGGCGGTGTACGCGACGACGAGGGTGTTGCATGCGACCAGCTGCCACTTGACGCACTTGAGCGCGGCCTTTCCGAGTTCGGACCGAAGGTCGTTCTCCGCCTCCATCCTCTTGACCACGCTCTCGGCCTGGGCCGCCTTGGCTCGCCGTTCCCGCTCCTCGCTCGAGCATTCGACCCTGACCTCGTCTAAATGGGCGCTTTCGATGGGGAAGACGTTTGCTCTCCTTTGTGCCGAACCCATGAGGTCGATTGCCTCTTGTGTCCCTTTTGGTGACCTGCTTCCGCGCTGGTCTGCGCTATCGCAGCCCAAGGTTTTCCACCCTATGGCCCACGGCGGTTACGGATACGTCGAGTATGTCCGTCATCTCACCGATGCTACAATTGCCCGCCCAGAGTTTCGCTACGACCTGTGCCGGCATGAGGAGCGCGGCGGCAAACGAGTTCGCCCATATCTCCTCGGGGTCTGTCCCTCGAGACGAGAGGGCGTCCCTTCGCTCAATGACCCCAGCAACCTCCCCGTCTCCTAGGTTTTGGTACGAGTGGATGTAGAGGCGCTCCGTCACCTCGCACGCCGTTATGTGCCCACCGCCTCATCCAGCTCGTCCGCGACCCTGTAGTGCGTGTTTGTGTCAATGGCTAACTGAACAGCGCATTGGACCAAATATGGTCCAATGGTTGGAGTCTTGTGGTCCGTAAGGACGTGAACCAAAGAGGCTGCATGCTTGGCTCTCTCCGTCCTTCTTTTGTGCAGTTCTGCAACCTAGGTTCGGCCTCGCGTATACTTATATCATCTGTGTACACCCAACTCTGGAGGTCCAACCTATGAAAGGCATCATCCTCGCGGGTGGCTCGGGCACGCGTCTGTACCCGCTCACGCTCGTCACCTCCAAGCAGCTGCTGCCGGTCTACGACAAGCCCATGATCTACTACCCGCTGTCCACCCTCATGCTTGCGGGCATCCGGGACATCCTGGTCATCTCCACCCCGACCGACCTTCCCAACTTCGAGCGCCTGCTCGGGGACGGCTCGCGCTACGGCGT
>NZ_JADPCJ010000014.1 GCF_015670795.1 Collinsella aerofaciens
TTTAGCTCAGGGGGAGAGCGCTTCCCTGACACGGAAGAGGTCAGAAGTTCAAATCTTCTAACGCCCACCAAATGTTCGCAGCTCAGAGGCTATATCCTCTGGGCTGTTTTGTTTTGCCACCAAGCACGCCGCCAATATAAGCCACCAAATATTGATCCAAGGTCTGTACGCGATGGTCTTC
Source organism: Collinsella aerofaciens (assembly GCF_015670795.1). Classification (GTDB taxonomy): domain Bacteria; phylum Actinomycetota; class Coriobacteriia; order Coriobacteriales; family Coriobacteriaceae; genus Collinsella; species Collinsella aerofaciens_Q. Next base: position 182 of record NZ_JADPCJ010000014.1, read on the forward strand.
GCATCCCGTAGAGGTGCCGGCAGATTGCATACGTCCTGGCCGATCGTGACCGCAACATGTTGGTCAAGCATAATCTTTTGGATTCTTTTGGCGTGAGCGACTTGATTTTGGTAGGATTTGTCAGCGGCTTGACTAAGGGGGTTTTATAACTGCCATGCAGGTAGCCGTGTTGGTAGCGTTTTACCGACTTGCCAAGAACCCCTCATTTTTAATGCGTCTGCAAAATGACTAATTGCTTTGACCTGCTGAAACACTATATGTTGTGTTTGACCTAAAAAAAGAATACAGGATATAGATGCCTCTTTGTCGTATGATAGATGGCGGACAGAGAACGAAGACCTTAACTGCCTCTTTTGAACGTGTCCTTGAGCCGCTTGATCGGCTCCAGGGAATGTCCGCATGGAGGCTTATGGTTTATCGAGAACACAGATTGCGCGACGGCGCCGCAAGACAGGGGCAAGCCCTGCCAGGTATCGTTTGGCTCTGAAGCGCGATGAGGCTACGATACGAAAGAGGCAAGAGGATGAAGATCATCAAACGCAGCGGCACCGAGGTTGTCTTTGACATCGATAAGATCGTCAATGCCATCCGCGCCGCAAACTTGGAGGTCGAGGAGAGCTCTCGTCTTACCGACCGCCAGGTGGTTTACGCGGCACAAAACGTCGCCGAGGCATGCGAGAACGCGGGCCACACCGTGTCGGTCGAGGAGATTCAGGATCTGGTCGAGGACGAGATCATGCGTCTCGACTGCTACGAGGTCGCTCGCCATTACATCATCTATCGCTATGTTCAGAGCCTGAAGCGCCAGAAGAACACGACCGACGACAAGATTCTGTCGCTGATTGAGTGCAACAACGAAGAGGTCAAGCAGGAGAACTCCAACAAGAACCCGACCGTCAATTCCGTTCAGCGTGACTACATGGCCGGCGAGATCTCCAAGGACCTGACCCAGCGTGTGCTGCTGCCCCAGGAGATTGTGGATGCTCACAATGAGGGTCTGATCCACTTCCATGATTCGGACTACTTTGCCCAGCACATGCATAACTGCGACCTGGTGAACCTGGAGGATATGCTCCAGAACGGTACTGTTATCTCGGGTACGCTGATTGAGAAGCCGCACAGCTTCTCGACCGCCTGCAACATCGCGACGCAGATCATCGCCCAGGTTGCTTCCTCCCAGTATGGTGGCCAGTCGATTTCGCTGACCCATCTTGCCCCGTTCGTCGAGGTGAGCCGTCAAAAGATTCGCGTCGAGGTCGCCCGCGAGCTCGAGGAGCTCGGCGTTTCCGCATCTCCCGAAAAGGTCCGCGAGGTTGTTGAGGATCGCCTGCGTGACGAGATCCGTCGCGGCGTTCAGACGATTCAGTATCAGGTCGTGACCCTTATGACCACCAACGGCCAGGCGCCGTTCGTGACGGTCTTTATGTATCTTAACGAGGCCCGTACGCCTCAGGAGAAGCACGACCTTGCCATGATCGTGGAGGAGACGCTTCGCCAGCGCTACGAGGGCGTTAAGAACGAGGCCGGCGTATGGATCACCCCGGCATTCCCCAAGCTTATCTATGTACTCGAGGACGATAACGTTCACGAGGATTCCCCGTACTTCTACCTGACCCAGCTGGCTGCCAAGTGCACTGCCAAGCGTATGGTGCCCGATTACATCTCCGAGAAAAAGATGCGCGAGCTCAAGCTGTCGAAGGGCGAGACCGCGGGTAACGGCGACTGCTATACCTGCATGGGCTGCCGCAGCTTCTTGACGCCCGACCGCTCGGGCAACGGCTTTAACAACGTTGCCAACGCGCTAAACTACGACCCGAACAAGCCCAAGTACTATGGTCGCTTTAACCAGGGCGTCGTGACCATCAACCTGCCCGATGTCGCGCTGAGCTCGCATCAGGATATGGATAAGTTCTGGAAGATCTTCGACGAGCGCCTTGAGCTGTGCCACCGTGCCCTGCTGTGCCGTCATGAGCGCCTGATGGGTACGCTTTCTGACGCCGCACCGATTCTGTGGCAGTACGGCGCCCTCGCTCGTCTGAAGAAGGGCGAGACGATCGACAAGCTGCTCGTGGGCGGTTACTCCACCATTAGTCTGGGTTATGCCGGCCTGTACGAGTGCGTCAAGTACATGACGGGCCACAGCCACACCGAGAAGGAGGGCACGCCGTTTGCCATGGCCGTCATGCAGCGCATGAACGACAAGTGCGCCGAGTGGAAGGCCGAAAGCGATATTGACTTCTCGCTGTACGGTACCCCGCTTGAGTCGACGACCTACAAGTTCGCCAAGTGCCTGCAGCGTCGTTTTGGCATCATCCCGGGCGTGACGGACAAGGGCTACATCACCAACAGCTACCACGTCCACGTGTCCGAGGAGATCGACGCCTTCGATAAGCTTAAGTTTGAGGGCATGTTCCAGCAGCTTTCGCCGGGCGGCGCCATCTCCTACGTCGAGGTTCCCAACATGCAGGACAACCTTAAGGCTGTCATTCGCGTGATGCAGTACATCTACGACAACATCATGTACGCCGAGCTTAACACCAAGAGCGATTACTGCCAGGTGTGCGGCTACGACGGTGAGATTAAGATTGTCGAGGATGACGGCAAGCTGGTGTGGGAGTGCCCCAACTGCGGCAACCGCGATCAGGAGAAGATGAATGTCGCTCGTCGTACGTGCGGCTACATCGGTACCCAGTTCTGGAACCAGGGTCGAACCGAGGAGATCCGCGACCGCGTGCTGCATCTCTAATAACTGCCCCAGGCCGCCCCGTAGCGAGGCCGCGGACCTTTACTCGCTATTTCGGACAGTCCTGGCTCACGACGGAGGCGCCACTGGCGCCTCCTGTTCGTGCGGAACTCATATCGAGCAAAGGTCCGCGGCCTCGCTACGGGGCGGCCAAGTTGATGTAGCTGAGATGCAGCATGCGGCCTGCTCACTTCTCGAAGTTCTTAGCGGAAATGAGTTGACTTGCAGCAGCGCTTTGCTTGTGATGACGGTTGAGCTGCAACAAATTTTTTATTAGACCTCGAACCCTATACTCGATGTTCGCTTCGTTCATTGAGCTACCCTTTGCATGAGGCCGGGACATATCGTCCCGCCCGCAGTTTCGCAGGCCGAAGGCCGAGAATGTTTGAGGACGGGATGATATGCTCCAGACCCCCAGGAAGGTTACCTATGAACTACGCGAACATTAAGTATTTCGACATTGCTGATGGGGAAGGTGTCCGTACTTCTCTGTTTGTGAGTGGGTGCCGTCGTGGCTGCAAGAATTGCTTTAACTCTGTCGCGTGGGACTTTGCTGCGGGTGAGCCGTTCGACCGTGCCGTCGAGGATAAAATCATCGAGAGTCTCGATCATCCCTTTATTGATGGCCTGACGATTCTGGGCGGGGAGCCCATGGAACCCGAGAACCAGGCGGGGCTCGTTGATTTTATTGAGCGTGTTCGTGCCGCTTATCCTGTGGGGTCGGGGAAGACCATTTGGTGCTTTACCGGTGACGTACTCGAGGAGCTTATGCTGGGCGGTCGTCACCATACCGAGGTGACGGACCGTATCCTTGCCTGCCTCGATATGTTGGTGGATGGCCCGTTTGTTCAGGATCTGTACGATATCTCATTGCGTTTTAGGGGCTCGAGCAATCAGCGCGTGATTGATATGAACGCCACGCGCGCCCGTGCTGTGCGCGAGGGCGTTGCGCTTTGCGACGCTGTGGAGCTTTGGCGGGACGATCCGGTCTATTCGACCCATACTATGTAGCTTGTGGCCGATGCCAAAGGGCGTGGTACCATAGCGCGAACGCAAAATCGGAAAAGTGAGGCCCAGATGGTCGATCAGGAAAAAGTCGAGGCCGCCATTAAGCTGTTGCTTGAGGGCATAGGCGAGGACCCAACTCGTGAGGGCCTGCTGGAGACCCCGGCGCGCGTTGCCCGTATGTATGGTGAGATCGCCGGTGGTATGGACCAGAGTGCCGAGGAGCACCTGTCCAAAACCTTTGCCGTCGCTTCGAACGATTTGGTTATCGAGCGCGACATCACGTTTTACTCGCTGTGCGAGCATCATCTGCTGCCGTTTTACGGCAAGGCTGCCATTGGCTATATCCCCAACGGCCGTGTCGCAGGGCTTTCTAAGCTTGCCCGCACGGTAGAGGTCTACGCCCGTCGTCTGCAGCTGCAGGAGCAGTTGTGCGCACAAGTTGCCGATGCCCTCATGGAGTATCTCGCTCCCCAGGGAGCGATTGTGCTCATGGAAGCTGAGCATATGTGCATGACCATGCGCGGCGTGCAAAAGCCTGGCACCAAGACCGTGACGCTCGCTCGTCGCGGCGTCTTTGAGGCCGATCCGGCGCTCGAGGAGCGATTCTTTAGGATGCTGGGACGCTAACTATGAGAGTCGTCAACGACTTTACATCGAATACTGACGAGGGAACGCCGCGTCGCGGTTTTATGGCTTCGGGCCTGGCGCCTTTTGGTGCCATGCCTCGCATTGATTACATCTGTGCCAACGGTCTGTTCCGGCGGCACCTGGGCAGCATTGCACAGTTGGAATCGGGGCGCATCTTCTGCCGCCACGGTATTGACCACCTGCTGGATGTCGCTCGCATTATGTGGATCAAGAATCTCGAGGAACAGCTCGGATTTGACCGCGAGGTCATCTACGCCACGGCACTTCTTCACGATATCGGCAAAGATGAACAGTATGAATCGGGTATATCCCATGATGTTGCAAGCGAACGCGTCGCTGATGCGATTCTCGGCGGTATGCCCGATGACGTAGCGTTTGAGCCGGCCGATGCCGCAGCCATTAAGACGGCCATTCTGGGCCATCGAAAGCTGCGCGTGAACAGCCAACCGCTCGAGCGCCTGCTCTATGCAGCCGACAAAGCGTCGCGCGCCTGCTTTGCATGCCCCGCGCGCAATGCTTGCAACTGGAGCGATGATAAAAAGAACCTGTCGATTCGCGTGTAGTTAGTTTACGCGGTCGGGGTTCTAAACGAAGGAGACGATCGCGATGAGCAACAAGAAACTGCCCGAGAATGCAACCAAGACTGAAGGCGCCGAGCTCGCCCGCCGTGGAAGGGGCGAAATATCCACCGCAACGGCGGTGCCCCACGTGAACTATGACGATCTGCGCCATGCCGACCGCATCACCGTTGAAGGTCTTGAGGTTTTTGCTAACCACGGCGTGTATCCCGAAGAGAACGCGCTGGGCCAGAAATTCATCGTGTCCTTGGTACTCTATGCTGACCTGCGTGCAGCGGGAGAGCACGATAACTTGGACGCCTCGATTGACTACGGCTCGGTGTGCCACGATGTCGATGGCTATCTGCGCGAGCATACGTTTAAGCTCATCGAGGCGGCAGCTGAAGGTACGGCCCAGATGCTGCTGCGCCGTTATCCCTCGCTGCTTGGTGTGCGCATCAAGCTCGATAAGCCGTGGGCGCCTGTTGGCCTGCCCTTGGCAAGCTGTGGCGTCGAGATCGAGCGTGTGCGCTAACCGGTTCTAATACGTCTCTATGGGTGGCTGCTTGAGCCGCTGCGACAGAGCCCTGTTGTTGGGGCAGTACGTGTCGAGCAGCGCGTGAAACCGATGATTGTGGCTCGGCTCGAGCAGGTGGACGAGCTCGTGGGCGACAACCATGTCAAGGCACTCGACGGGGTAGGCGGCAAGTTCTCGTGCGATGCGAATGGCGCCGGTTTTGGGCGTGCATGATCCCCAGCGCGTTTTCATGCTGCGCACGGAAACGCGGGAAACGGCGACACCCATTGCGATTTCGTATGCGTGCACCATATCACGCAGCGCCGATGTGACTTCGGACGTATAGAGCTGGTCAATATGGGCTTGGATCTCACTGGGCGTTAAGCCGTCGAGGGTCGCATTCCACTTGGCCTGCGGACGTTCGTCTGGCTCGTCGGCACCCATAAAACTTGCGAAGGTGGCCTGCTTGGGCCGCGGTGCGGGTGATGCAAAGTTGTGATCGAGTGCGTCCTGTACCGTGATGGGCTTGCCCCAAAGCGCAATGATGGACGAGGGGCTGAGCGGCTCTCGTGCCGTCGCCTGACGTTGCTCGCGCTGGGCAAGCCGGCTGATAATCCAGGCGCTGTTGCGCTTCACAAACGCTTCGATGCGCTCGCGACTGGCGCCGAGCGGTGCGCTGGCGTGGACCTCACCGCTCGATGTGACGCGTAGGTTGAAGTTCTTGACGCGCTTTTTGGTAACGACGACGGGGATGGGCGTCCCATGCGGTCGGGATACGGAAATCGTAAACTGCTGCGTCAAAAGCGGTCCTTCAGATTGGGGACGGGCCGGCATGTCAACCGTTCGGCATGCCGACCTGCTCAAGGGATGTGAAATTAATAACGCTCAAAGAAGGCAAGCGCGTTGTCGCTGCAGAGCTTTTGCATCACGGTCTTGCCAAAATGCTTGGAAAGCATGTTCTGGAACTCGGGCATCTTGCTGGCATCGGAGAGGAAAGCGGGCACCGTGGCACCGTCCCAGTCGCCGCCGAGTGCGATGACGTCCTCGCCGCCCAGGTCGAGCCAGTGCTCGATATGTGCCGCTAGCTGGTCGAAGGTGACGTCTGCGGCGGTCTTGTCGGTTGCGTCGTTGGAAAGGAACTCGCTGCAGTAGTTGAGGCCGACGATACCGCCCATGTCGCGAATGGTGCGGAACTGGTCGTCGGTAAGGTTGCGTTTGACGCCGCAAACCGCACGGGAGTTGGAGTGGCTGGCGACGAAGGGACGCGTGGCGTGGGCGACAACCTCGTCAAAGCACTCATCGTTGAGGTGGGAGACGTCGAGTACCATGCCGGCGTGCTCCATCTGCGTAAGTGCCTCGATGCCGGCGCCGGTGAGGCCGGCGTGGGTGTCGTGGCCGCTCGCGAGCGGCCCCTGCGCATTCCAGCTGAGTGACGACATAAGCACGCCCAAGCTCTTGAGCACTTCGATCAGCGCGGGGTCCTCGGCAAAGAACGTGGCGTTTTCGATGGTGTGGATGCAAGCGACCTTGCCGTCCTTGAGCGCGGGGCGAATGTCTGCGGCGCTGCGCACGTTGACCATACGGTCGTGGTTGAGCATTGCCTGGCCGCTCATATGCGCCATGATCTGCGCCTGGAAGCGCGCGGCGTGGGCGGTGGGAATCTCGTCGGGGACAAACGTGGCGAAGCACTGTGCCCACGGCGTGTTGCCGATCTTTGCGAGCGAGATGGCACAGGCGTTACCCTCGATGAGGTCGAAATCTTGCGGATGCGTTTCGTCGCCGGGGAAATAACCGTCGGTGCCGGCGGTAAAGCGCAGGTCGAGATCGAGCGTGGCCCAGCCGATTCGGTCGGCGGTGTCGCAGTGTAGGTCAAATACGGGATATGCCATGGTTCCTCCGGTTGCAGCGTTTCTTTGCAAACTGTCTTCAAATTGTATGACTAGGGTATAGTTAGCGCCATATGTTCATGGCGGCCCGTGTTGTGCGCCGCCCTTATCACGGAGGTTTCCATGTCCAACCAGGGCAAGAAGGTCAAGACTCATTATCGCGGCACGCTCGACGACGGCACACAGTTCGATAGCTCCTACGATCGCGGTGAGCCGCTGGAGTTCACCTGCGGCGCCGGCCAGATGATCAAGGGCTTCGACGCCGCTGTTGTCGACATGCAGGTGGGTGAGAAGAAGACCGTGCACATTCCTGCTGCCGATGCCTACGGCGAGCACAATCCCGAGATGGTTCTGACCTTCCCGGCCGAACAGGTTCCCAACATCGAGCAGATTGAGAAGGGCATGAAGCTCTTCTTGTCCACGCCGAGCGGTATGCCCGTCCCCGCCGTGGTCATCGATGTAACGCCCGAGGCCGTGACGCTCGACGCCAACCACGAGCTGGCCGGTAAGGACCTCAACTTTGATATCGAGCTCGTCGAGGTCGAGGGTTAGAGTATGCCTGAACGCTTGGTTTCGACGACATGCTTGGGAAATCTCAACGATCCGTCCTATGAACTCCTGCTTCGCCGGAAGTTGGGCGGCGTCTTTGAAGTTGACGATCTGCTGCTCGATTGGGACCAGGCTGATGTATACGCGTTTGTGGGCGTGACGGAGCTGGGGCGCACGGTCGATGTTCGGCTGGATACTGCCGACGGCGGTCGTCTTGCCGACGGCGACGTGCTCGCCATTGACCGTTCGGGCATGGTGCCCGTGGCGGTTGTCGTGCGCTTGCGCAGCGCCGAGGTTTATTTGGTCGAAGTTGACCGCATGGACCCGATTGCGCTCGCGCATTCGTGCTGGGAGATCGGCAACATGCATGCGCCGCTCTTCCGGGGCGACTCGGACGAGCATACTGTGCGCATGTATACGCCGGTGCAGCCTGTTTTGGGCCGCATGCTCCGGGGTGTCGAGGGTGTTCGGCTCTCGCTGGTTACCCGTGAACTCGATGCGGACCGGCGCTTTGCGTCGAGTGCGGCGGAGGTCGTCGTGAGCATGGCTCCCGACTTTACCATCGTAAAAAAGGCGCGCGGCTAAGCGCGCGTATGCGCAAGACGGGCTTTGAGGGGCGACCGATCAAGGTCCGTCTTGCTGTTGATATGAGGCTTTGGGGGAAGCATATGGGTCTTGAGGGAATCAAACTGATTGCATGCGATTTGGACGGCACGTTGCTGCATCCGGGGGAGCGCGAGCTGCGTTCCGAGGCCTTTGAGCTTATCGATGAGCTGCATCGTCGTGGTATCGTGTTTATGCCGGCGAGTGGCCGTCAATATGCGAGCTTGCGCTACCTGTTTGCCCCGGTGGCCGATGAGCTCGCCTATGTATGCGAAAACGGAACCCTGGTGATGAGCGAGGGGCGTGCCGTCGTCAAGCGTTCCATGGAGCGTAGCCTTGCTATGGTTATCGCGAATACCGTGGTTGCGTATCCCCATACCGACATGACCCTTTCGTGTGAGGGGCACATCTACACCATGAGCGGCAACGATGCGTTCGTCGACCATTTGCGCTATGTGGTCCACTGCGATGTGGCGGTGGTCGACCGTCCCGAGGACATCGACGAGGATGTCATTAAGATTGGCTTCCAGACGCCCGAGGTGGATTATCCGGCGGCCCGGGAGTATTTCGAGCGCCTCTTTGGCGACCGTGTCGATGTGATGACGTCAGGAACCGCATGGACGGACCTTATCGGTTTCGGTTCGGGCAAGGGCTCCGCGCTTGTCGATTACGGTCGTGTCCTGGGGATTTCGCCCGATGAGATGATGGCATTTGGCGACAATGAGAACGATCGCGACATGCTCAACGTCGTGGGCCATCCCTATCTGATGGAGAGCTGCAACCCCACCATGCGCGGTATCAACGATCGCGTCCGTTACGTGCACACGGTCGAAGAAGAACTGCACCGCCTGCTCGCCGAGTAGGTTTTCGGGACATGCCTAGAAATGTACTGTTTGCTGCAAAGCGCGGAAAGGTGGATTTTAAGGCATGTCCCGAACATCTACCGGCAGTCGGGGCAGAGACCCTCGAAGATGGTGTAGTGCGACGTGACGTGCCAGCCGATTTGCTCGGACGCTTTGGCGTCGAGCTGGGCATCGAAGGGGAGCGGTACGTCGATGACGCGGCTGCACGAGGTGCAGATGATATGCGCATGCGGCTCGATCGTGCGATCGAAGCGGCTGCCGCCCGGCGTCTTGATGGAGAGGATCTCGCCGGCGTCGGCCAAGAGATTGAGATTGCGGTAGACCGTACCGCGGCTGATTTTGTCATCCTGCGCGCGCACGGCGTTGTAGATTTCGTCGGCGGTGGGATGGTTATAGCTTTGGCGCACGGCGTCAAGAACCAGCTTTCGCTGCCTGGTATTCCTTCTTTGCACCGCCATGCGCCTCGCCTCTTTTCTATCAACGGTCGTAGGTAAATGATACCGTATTTAGCACACAATACTAATAATGAGGACTGAAACCGTCTTCATTGGCAAGTGGGGCTCGGGCCTGAGCGTCTATGAGGCGAAAACGCGTTCCCATGCGCTCGTAGGAGGCATGAAGCGCCTCGAGATGAGATAGGATATTTGCCGGAGCTCCCTGTATCTCCATCTCGACTGAGCCGTCTTCCATGTTACGCACCCAGCCGGTGAGTGCGCGTGCCTGCGCGAGGTTGGTGTTGGTAAAGCGAAAACCAACGCCTTGGACTTGCCCCTCCCAGCGCAGGAAATAGCGCAGGGGAGTGTCTTGAGTGGCCTCGTCGCTTGCGAGCACAGTAAGCCTGCGGCGCAGCTCGAGCTCGACGTTTGATGGTTTTTGAGGCTCTCGACTGCCGCCGGTGACGCTGGAGAAGAACGTATCGAAGAGGCCCATCGCTATGCCTGCTTGCCTGCGTCGGCCGGGAAGGTAATGCCGGCCTGCTGGCGCACGGCATCCATGATGCGTAGTGAGACGAGTGTGACATCGCGGTAGTGGCCAAGCTCGTGGCGTCCCGCCGGGGTCTCCCAAATCTCTTCCTTGACGTTATCGATGCCGCCGATGGCGGTGATGAAGTCTGTGAGTTCGTATTCCATAGTGTTGCTCGATTTGGGCAGGTCGAGCACGCGGCCGTTGTCGCCCTGTTCGCGCGGCGCCTCGGTCGCCGAGCCGCGTACGACGTCGCCGCGATAGTCGATGCGGACGTTGCGGGGCGTGGACAGATGGTCGATCTGGATAGTGCCACGCTCGCCTTCGATCTGCGAGGGCAGCAGGTCATTCGTAATTTTGGAGTGCGCGAGCTCGACGGAGATACGGCCACCGCCGTAGCTGGCGAGGATGGAACCGCAGCCGTCGATGGGGCCGTGCGTGAGCTGTCGCGTGGTGGGATCGAGCAGGGTGGTCATGCTCGTAAGGCCGGAGGGCATGCCGAAAATCTCGACCATGGGCTCGACGGTGTAGACGCCAATATCCATGAGGGAACCCGAGGCCATATTGCAGTCGAAGATATTGGTGGCGCGTCCCGCGAGAATCTCGTTGTAGCGCGAGGAATATTTTCCAAAGCGCAATGAGGCGCGGCGGATGGGGGCGATCTCACCCAGGGCGTCCTCGATGGCGTGGAAGGCGGGATCGTGGAGGGGACGCATGGCCTCGAGGGCCACGACACCTGCTGCCTCGGCAGCGCGGAAGACTTCCAGCGCTTGCGCCTCGGTGGCGCAGAAGGGCTTCTCGACGATGACGTGCTTGCCACCGGCGATGCAGGCAAGGGCCTGCTCGTAGTGAAGTGCGTTGGGGCTGCCGATATAGACGGCGTCGACGTCGGCGGCTGCCGCGAGCTCATCGAGTGAAGTAAAGTTTCGCTCGCCACCGCGCTCGGCGGTAAAGGCAGCACCGCGATTGGCATCGCGCGAGAGCGTGCCCACAAACGCGGCTTGGTCGTTGGCGTTGACGACCTGGATAAAGTCGTCGGTAATCATGGATGTGCCGATGGTCGCTATACGCAGCATGTATCCCCCTCGTGCCGTTCGGTTTACAGGATGAGTGTAGCGCGAAGGGGCAGGAAATAGCGTACGAAAACGCCGTTACAGGTCGCTCTCGTTAAAGCCGGTGTCGATATCGAGGTTGCTGCCGTCGGCCGCCGTGGTGGCGAGCTCGTCGCAGCGCTCGTTGAGCTCATGGCCGGCGTGACCCTTAACCCAGATGAACTCAACCTTGTGCTTGCTCTTTGCGGTGAGTAGGCGCTCCCACAGATCGCGGTTCTTGACGGGCTGCTTGTTGGCGGTCTTCCAGCCGCGTTTTTTCCATCCGTCAATCCAGTGCTTGTTGAAGGCGTTAACGACGTACTGCGAATCGGAATGGACTTCGACGTCGCAGGGGCGGTTGAGCGCCTCGAGTGCCACGATAACGGCCATGAGCTCCATGCGGTTGTTGGTGGTCTTGGCGTAGCCGCGCGAAAGCTCAGAGGTGAAGGTCTTGCCGGCGGGGTTGGTGTATTTGAGCACGGCGCCGTAGCCGCCGCGTCCCGGATTTGATCGGGCCGAGCCGTCGGTATAGATGATGACCTTCACATGGTTCCTTTCGTTGGGTACGTTTCGCGTGAGTGACCATTGTAGCGCCATGCCCGCCGGGGGCTAGCAATCTACGATTTCTACCCCGTCTTCCGACAGTTGGTTGGCATGGATGATGCGGTTGAGCTCGTCGAGGTATTGCTGCAAGAGGGGAGAGGGCTTGCGGTCGTCATGCATGATGTAGCCCACATGCATCGTCGGGGCGTCTGCCAGGGGGATCGAGGCCATGCCCCACTGCATTTCGCTGGAGAGTACGCCGGTCGACAGCGCATAGCCGTTCGAGGTGATAAGCAGGTTGGTGAGCGTCCCGCGGTCGGATACGCGGATATTGCGGTTGCAGGGAATATAGCTAAACGGTTCCTCGGCGTAATAGAAGGAGTTCGAGGTGCCTTGCTCAAAGCTGTAGCGCGTATAGGGCGTGAGGTCGGCAAGGGACAGCTGCGAACGGCGTGCGAGCGGGTGGCGTTCGCTGACGAACACGTGGACTTTTGCATCAAAGAGGGGATGAAAGCTCGCTCGGGCATCGGTAAAGGCCTTCTGCAAGACACGGGTATTAAAGTCATCCAGATAGAGGATGCCGATATCGCTGCGAAACGCGCGCACGTCGTCGATAATCTGCGCTGTGGTGGTCTCGCGCATGATGAACTCGAACTTGCTGTCGCGGCAGCGCTCGACTACGTTGACAAAGGCCTCGACCGAAAAGGCGTAGTGTTGGGCGGAAATGGCGAGGCGGGCTTGCGGGGTACCGCCGTCCTCGTAGCGGGCCTCGAGCATGTCGGCCTGCTCTACGACCTGGCGTGCATAACCCAAAAGCTCGGTGCCGTCGTTGGTGAGTGCAACACCGCGGCTGGAGCGCGTAAAGATTTCGATATGAAGTTCCTGCTCCAGGCTTTTGACGGCATTGGAGATATTGGACTGTGCCGTATAGAGGCGCTGGGCTGCGGCGTTGATCGAACCGGACTCTGCCACGGCGATCAAAAAGCGAAGCTGTTGGAGGGTCATCGGCGCCCGTCCTTTCGAGTGTTATCTATAAAACCGATAACAGGTTAGCGCTTTAAAGTGATTGACCGAGGAAAACAATGCTCGTACTATTCAAAACACACAAAGACGGTAGGTAATTAAGCCAACTACGGAACCGGGATGCGAAAGGAGGCCCGCATATGAATTGCTTACCAAGACGAATGCCGGGCTCCTGTTTGCGCCCGTCGGCGTGATCAGGAGACAGCGACTCACTTCTCTTACTCTTATTACTTTTGTTCGATCAAGGAGATCATCATGAGCCAGTTTATCAACAACCCCGAGCACACCTTTGGTTTCGATACCCTGCAGCTGCACGTTGGCCAGGAGAGCGCCGATCCTGCATCCGACTCCCGCGCCGTGCCTATCTACCAGACCACGAGCTATGTGTTCCGCAACTCCCAGCACGCCGCCGACCGCTTTGGTCTTGCCGACGCCGGTAACATCTACGGCCGTCTGACCAACTCCACCCAGGGCGTCTTCGAGGACCGTATCGCCGCCCTCGAGGGTGGCGTGGCAGGTCTTGCCGTCGCCTCCGGTGCTGCTGCCATCACCTATACCCTGCAGGCTCTTGCCCAGGCCGGTGACCACGTGGTGGCTCAGAAGACCATCTACGGTGGCTCCTACAACCTGCTGGAGCATACGCTCTCCCAGTTTGGCGTCGAGACCACGTTTGTCGATGCCCATAACCTTGAAGAGGTCGAGGGTGCCATCAAGGACAACACCACGGTCATCTATCTCGAGACGCTCGGCAACCCCAACTCCGACATCCCCAACATCGACGCCATCTCCGAGATCGCCAAGAAGCACGGTCTGCCGGTTGTCGTCGACAACACCTTCGGCACCCCGTATCTGCTCCGTCCGCTGGAGCATGGTGCCAATATCGTCGTCCACTCCGCAACCAAGTTCATCGGCGGCCACGGCACCTCGCTGGGCGGTGTGATCGTCGACGGCGGTAACTTCGATTGGAAGGCGAGCGGAAAGTACGCCCAGATTGCTGAGCCCAACCCCTCCTACCACGGTGTCTCGTTTGCCGAGGCTGCCGGTCCCGCCGCCTTTGCAACCTATGTCCGCGCTATCCTGCTGCGTGACGAGGGCGCTTGCATCAGTCCGTTCAACGCCTGGGTCCTGCTCCAGGGCACCGAGACTCTGTCGCTGCGCGTTGACCGTCATGTCGAGAACACCAAGAAGGTCGTTGAGTTCCTGGCTGGTGACAGCCACGTCGCCAAGGTGAACCACCCGAGCCTGCCTGAGCACCCCGATCACGAGCTCTATCAGAAGTACTTCCCCCGTGGCGGTGCCTCGATCTTTACCTTTGAGATTAAGGGTGGCCAGGAGGCAGCTTGGAAGTTCATCGATCATCTGCAGGTGTTCTCGCTGCTCGCCAACGTGGCCGACGTCAAGTCGCTCGTCGTGCACCCGGCTACCACCACGCACTCCCAGCTCTCTGCCGAGGAGCTCGCCGAGCAGAACATCACGCCCTCCACGATCCGTCTTTCCATCGGTACCGAGAACGCCGAGGATATCATTTGGGATCTGAAGCAGGCCTTCGCCGCGCTGGACGAGTAAGGCGACTTGTGCAAGGACCCCTTGCGACTCGATAGGTATAACTGCATAAAATGCCTGCTCAAGGCGCCTGTGCGAACAATGGTTGCACAGGCGCCTTATTTGCATAGAGAGGGTGCAAAAACAGGGTTTTTGACACGCTTTATGCATTCGAGTTGTGGAAAACTCCTGTTGAGAGGATGTGAGTTTTACGCAATTGACGTGCGCCTTTTAAGTAAAACCGCAGGTCGCGATTTGCTCGGGGTACTATGCAGCGCGATCGAATCACACGCAGCTCAAACGCAGCAAAAACGCACTACGGAGGTTTCCAGCTACATGAGGATTGATTCACGAAAACCGAAAACCGCCGCCCTTTCCGCCGCTCTGACCGTGGCACTTTTGGCGGGCGCCGGTGCAACTGATGCCCACGCCGCAACACTGTCCGATACGGTTGGATCTACTCCGTCCGAGACGACGCTGGTGCAGCCCGTTGACTATCGTGGCGATGGTTATGGTTCCATGCAGGAGTGGAACGCCTCGATGGAGGCCAAGCGCGATTCCCTGGAGATGCGCGCTCAGATCATCATGAATATGTATGGCGACTATGCCACCGATGACGAGCGCGCTGTGCTGCAGGGTTGCATCGACGGTGCGGGTAGCCTGTTGACGATGGGGGAGGTCGACGCCAAGTCGACCGAGCTCGATGAGCTGCGCGCTGCGCTTGAGGATGCCAAGTGCGAAGCGCTCGAGGCTGCCGCCGAGGCGGAGGCTGCCGAGGCCGCCCAGGCTTCGTACTACAACGCCGGTTATACTCCGCCTTACGCGTCTGCCGCGTCCTACGCGAACGGATCGGGCCTGACGCGCTCTGCGGGTGTCAATAACTACAACGGGCGCCGCGAGACCTATTACAGCAGCAATGTGCTTTATCACTATCGCACGGGCGAATGGACTCAGGATTCTGAGGGCTTCTGGCGCGATTCCGACGGCTATTACGTTGTTGCCGCGGGCGATATGGCCCAGGGCTCGACCTTTACGGGCTCCAAGGGTGATTGCAAGGTCTATGACTCCGGCTGCGCTGCCGGAACCACCGACTACTACACCGGTTGGTAATCTGCCATAAGCAAAATAGGCACATGATGGGCGGGCGTCTTTACTGAGCTTTTAGGCAACGTAAAGCCGCCCGTTCTTTATGTGCGTTCGAGTTAACAGAGCCCTTACCGTGGCGGTACGCTGGGCGTATGGATGCGGGGCACACTAGTTCATGAGAAATAAGGTCTTTCTCGTGGAGGAAGTGGTCTTGTGAACGCTCGAGATATCGCCGTTGCCGCCATTGCATTGACGCTTGGTTGCCTTGGTCCTACGGCCGCGCTCGTCGCAGGTGTGCAGGGGTCTTGTGGGGCTGCCTCTATTGTGGTCGGCGCGCTGATCGCGGCCACGCTGCTGGGAAGCGCAGGCGTGGTTCTTTGCCGCGACGATGAGGACGAGGTGCCGGGGTCGCAACGCTAACTGTTGTGAGATCGGCCGCCGGTCATAGACGAAGATGAAGGCCGCCGCAGGGGAAAGGTTCCCTTGCGGCGGTTTTGCTGTTAAGGCTGTTGAATGCGGCGCGTCGGCGCTACCAGCTTTTCTCGATATCGCGGATGCGCCGATAGAGCCACTCGTTTTGCGGTGCCTGGATATCGTGTTTGGCTGCGAGGCGGCAGATGGTGCCCGCGAACTCATCAACCTCGGTTTTGCGCCTTGCGATGCGGTCTTGAGCCATCGAGGGCATACCGGCGGGGTCGATTCCCTCGATGAGGTGCACCATTTGCGTCAGATCTGCCTCGGTCAGCTCAACGTCCTCGGCGTTGGCAACCGCAAGCGTCTCGCGCATGGCGGAGACAAAACAGCGGCGCTGCTCGGAGCCCGGCTCCGTGGCGCTTCCGTAGGTCCCGCCGTAGGCCATGCAGGTCTGGTTGATGCCGTCGTTGAGCATGAGTTTGGCCCACATGCGGTGCGCAATGTCGCTCTCGACGGTATGGGCGATGCCGCAGCGCGTATAGAGCTCGTCGATAGCGGCGACGGTCGCGGGGTCCGTGCCGGCCGCCGCGCCAAAGCGGATCTCGCCCGCATTGGTAAAGGTGAGCGCGCCGTTGAGGAACACGGCGTCCATGCCCTGGCAGATACCAAGAACGGTATGCTCCCAGCCAAAGCGTTCGGCAATCTTTTGCTCGCTCGTAATGCCGTTGCATAGCGAGGCGATGAGCGTGTTGGGTCCCACGACGCGCTCCATAGTCTTGAGTGCTTGGTCGAGACCGGTGGTCTTGACTGTCAGGATGACCAGATCGGCGGGCGTCGCCTCGCTGGCGCGGACGGACGTGAGATCGCAGGGCTTGCCGTTGACAGTGAGCGCATCGCCCGCGTGACGCTCAAAACGGGTGTCATCCATAACGTATTCGACGGCGTCATTGCCGAGGGCCCTGGCAATCATGCTGCCGTAGAGCAGGCCGACGCCGCCCTTGCCGATAAAAGCGACCTTGTTGATCTGCATGTGAATCATCTCCCCATGTAAAAGGCGCCCGCGTAAGGGGCGCCTGATGGATTGTATGCTGCCAGGGTGATTGGTGGGTGCGCGGGGCGGCTGTTATAAAAAAGAAACGTTTGCCTGGACGCTACGCTGCAGGGCAGACCGCAAAGACATACGCGTGGTCATGCCCGGCTCCTTTCATCGGGCTTTTTGCTGATGTTAAAGCGGTGCCGTGACGGCTCGATTTCTGCTGCGTTACGATACGTTCTCGATTGCGATTCCACGATGTTTCGGCTGCGTGACCATTGTGTTTCGCCTTGCCGGGGCGCTGATGGCGAAGGGAGGGGCCGTGCAATACCGTGTTGACCCCAAAAGTGGTAACCGAATATCCGCTCTGGGTCTGGGCTGCATGAGGTTTCCCGGTGCGCCGGGACACCCCGATGCGAAGACCGCCGACGCTATCATCTCCCGTGCGGTGGAGCAGGGGATTAACTACCTGGACACGGCCTATCTCTATCCCGGCAACGAGGCGTGCATGGGCGCTTCGCTTGAACGATTGGGGCTGCGTGACCGGGTGTTGCTGGCGACCAAGTTGCCGCATGCTTCGTGCAAGTGTGCGGAGGATTTCGACCGGTTCTTCGATGAGCAATTGCGCCGCCTGCGGACCGACCATATCGACTATTACCTCATGCACAACATTACCTCGCCCGCCCAGTGGGAACGTGTGGTGGCGTTGGGCATCGAGGACTGGATTGCGCGCCAAAAGGCTTCGGGGCGCATTCGCCAGATCGGTTTTTCGTACCACGGCAGTGCGGCGGACTTCCTCACGATGCTCGATGCGTATGTGTGGGACTTTTGCCAGATCCAGTACAACTACGCTGGAGAGCGATATCAGGCGGGAACGGCGGGGCTCATGGCCGCCGCCGAGCGAGGTCTCGCGGTGTTTGTGATGGAGCCGCTTTTGGGCGGACGCTTGGCAGGCAAATTGCCTCCGCGGGCGCGCGCTGTTCTCGATGGTGCATGCGATCGGCATTTGCATACGCCTGCCGCTTGGGGGCTCTCGTGGGTGTGGAATCATCCCCAGGTGACCATGTTGCTTTCTGGTATGACCGATACCGCGCAAGTGGACGAGAATTCGTCACTGGCAGACCTCGCGTTGCCGAATTCGATGACGGCCAACCAGCTCGACACGATTGCGCGCGTGTTGATGGAGTTTGAGAAATCGAACCGTGTGCCCTGCACGGGATGCGGCTACTGCATGCCATGTCCCAAGGGTATTAACATTCCCGGCTGCTTTGCCGCTTACAACGCGAGCTACGCGCACAGCTGGTTTACGGGGCTGTCTCAATACTTTACGGCGAGCGCGGTGCGCACGAGCGAGCCCAAGCTGGTGAGCAATTGCGTCAAGTGCGGTAAATGCGCACGTCACTGCCCGCAGCACATCGATATTCCCGAGCGTCTCGATGACGTGCGCCGACGTTTCCAGCCTGGCCCCGTAACGGCTGTGCTTAAAGCCTTCCGCACAACGCGCTCCTCATGATCCTTTTATATCTTGTGATGGAATAGTTCCTGTTTACGGCAGAATAGGGCAACAGCAGGAACTATTTCGCCGCAACTAATGGGAGACTATCGTGGGTGACCGAGGTTTACGTAATGATTCGCGTGAGGTTCGTTGGGGCATTTTGGGCGCCGGGCACATTTCTCATCGATTTGCATCGTCGCTCAAGAAGGTCGACGGGGCACGGCTGGTGGCTGCGGCCGGCCGCACTCCTGCACATGTCGAGGAATTTTGCCGAGTGTTTTCGATCGATGCTGCGCATGGCCATGTCTCGGTCGACGATAACGGCAATGCGGCTTATGACGCGCTGATTGCCGACCCCGATGTCGACGCAATCTACTTGGCTCTTCCGCATGGCATGCATACGCGTTGGGCCTGTCGCGCGCTGCGCGCCGGAAAGGCCGTGCTGTGCGAAAAGCCGGCCGTTTTGAGTGAGGAAGAGGCTCTCTCGATTGCCTCCACCTCTCGTGAGCGCGGCGTGCTGTTTATGGAGGCGATGAAGAATCGGTTTTGCCCGATGCGCACTCGCGTGAAGGACTTGCTTGCGTCGGGTGAGCTTGGCCGTATTGTCTCGATTGAAAGCGTGCAAAAGCTCGATTACGGCGAGCCTCCTTCGGGCTATCTGCTTGATTCGTTGCAGGGCGGCTGTCTATATGACATGGGCTGCTATGCGGTCGGTTGGTTTGAGGATTTGCTCGCGGGCGCGTGCGAGGTTTCATCCCGTGAAGTTCGCTGGCGTGACGTATCAGGCGGCCGCGTCGATTGGGCCGACGAGATCCGTATGAGCGTCGGCGGTATACCCATTCATATGGTGTGCGACGGCAAAGCAACATATGAAAGCCGCTTAACGATTGTCTGTGAGCGAGGCTCGTTGGAAATCGAGCGTCTCCATCGCCCCGAGCTCGCCCATGTGAAGTATTCCGACGGTCGAACGCTAGAAATAAATGCCCCGTTTGAGATCGATGATTTCTACGGCGAAATCCAGCATGCGACCCAGCTCATCTGGGCGGGGAAACTCGAGAGTCCCGTCATGCCCCTTGCCGCCACGCAGCGCTGTGCGCACATCATCGATGCGATTCGCTTAAAACTTTAGGGCGCGGGGGCATGGCGCCAGCGCCTGGAATGCCTTGGAGGCCTTTGCCCCTGATGCCCCTTTTATAACTTGCGGTGGAATACGGTCTGTTTGCGCCAAAATAAGGCACCAATAGACCGTATTTTTCCGCAACTGATGAGGGGGAGTTGGAGATGCTGACGATCGGGTGTCATCTTTCGACGACGAAGGGCTATCGGGCGATGGGGGAGACGGCGTTGTCCATTGGCGCCAATACCTTTGCGTTCTTTACGCGCAACCCGCGAGGTGGCAAGGCAAAAGACCTTGACATGGATGACGTGGCGGCCCTGCGCGAGCTTATGGAGCAAAACGACTTTGGCCCGCTCGTGGCTCATGCCCCGTATACCTATAACCCCTGCTCCGCTAAGGAGCGGGCGCGCGAGTTTGCCCTGGAGGCCATGGCCGAGGATCTGCAGCGTATGGAAGCACTGCCCGGCAACTACTACAACTTCCATCCCGGTGCGCATGTGGGGCAGGGCTCCGACGCCGGCATTCAGATGATTGTTGATACGCTGTGCCAGGTGATGTTTGAGGGCCAGCAGACGACGGTGCTGCTCGAGACCATGGCCGGCAAGGGCACCGAGGTGGGCCGCAGCTTTGAGGAGCTGGCGCTAATCATCGAGGGCGTTGCCGACAAGCGCCCCGAGCTGTCGGCCAAGTTGGGCGTTTGCCTAGATACCTGCCATGTGAATGACGCCGGCTATGACATCGTCCGCGATCTTGACGGTGTGCTTGACGAGTTCGATCGCGTGGTGGGTATCGAGCGCCTGCGCGCCGTGCACATCAATGACTCCAAGAATCCCTGCGGCGCCCATAAGGATCGCCACGAGTGCATCGGCAAGGGCTACCTGGGTAGTGAAGAGTTTGGCGGCGGTATGCAGGTTATACAGAATATTGTATCGAATGGCCGCTTGCGCGCATTGCCATTCATCTTGGAGACACCGAACGAACTTGCAGGTTATGCGGCTGAAATCAAACTGTTAAGGTCGTTGCAGCAGTAATGGCTGCCATAAAGTGGAGCGCTCCATTCACGTTATGGGTTTGTTTCAATCAGTTTTCTAATTGCAGATTCTTCCAAGCGGGTGCATAATAACCCTCAGTTTTTGCAGACCTCTGAATCACGTGGGGTCATTGGAAGGAGACTGATTATGAAGCTGAAGAAGCTTGGCGCATTTGCCGCCACGGGTGCTATGGCGCTCGCCCTCGCTCTGACGGGCTGCGGCTCGTCCAACGCCACCTCTGGTTCTGATGCCGGTTCCAGCAGCTCTGACGACGCTAAGGTCGAGAAGGTCGACGGCTCCAAGGAGTACGCGCTCGTCAAGGACGGTACGCTGACCGTCGGCACCTCTGCCGAGTACGCTCCGTTTGAGTACAAGGATGACAACGGCGATTATCAGGGCTTTGACCTTGAGCTCATCAAGGCTATCGGCGACAAGCTGGGCCTGGATGTCGAGTATGTCAACAATGACTTTGACACGCTGGTTCCGGGCGTCGCTTCGGGTGCCAAATATGACGTCTCCATCGCGGCTATCACCGACACGCCCGAGCGTGAGAAGGAAGTCACTTTCTCCGATTCCTACTACATGGACGATCAGGCTATCGTGACCAAGGTCGATAACACCGACATCACGGCCGACAACTACAGCGAGAAGCTCAACAACGCCGATGCTACCATCATCGTCCAGTCTGGCTCGACCGCCGAGTCCTTTGCCCAGGAGAACTTCCCCAAGGCCAAGATTGTCCCCTACAAGGACGCCACCGAGTGCTTCAGCGCCCTGCAGTCCGATAAGGGCGACGCCGTAGTCACCAACCGCTCTGTTGCCAGCCAGCTGACCGCCGAGCAGTTCAACACCTGCCAGACCATTAAGCAGATTAGCACCGGCGAGGAGTACGCCATCGCCATCAACCAGGGCAACACCAAGCTCAAGGACGACATCAACCAGGCCATCAAGGACCTGACCGACGACGGTACCGTTGACGCCCTCATGGCTAAGTACAACATCAAGTAAAATAGCTACTTGATTGCTCGCGGGCCCTTTCCGTTTTGGCGGAGAGGGCCTTTGCGCTTCTCTTGACGGAGAGTATTTCCGTCTCGTTTTGCCGGCAACTTCTACGATAGGAGCCACCTTGTCTCGACTGAACAAAGGAGCCGCGGAGCAGCGTTTTCCACTGCCCGCCTTGCTTCAAAAGCTAGCCTGCGCCATGGCCGTGACGCTCGCGCTGGTGTGCGCAGGGGCATATGCGCCCACGACCGCCCAGGCGCTTGAGACCGCAAAGATTACCGCCCGACCCAACACTGGTTCGGGCAGCGCTGTGGTCGGCGGTACCGAGACGCGCATTACCTGGGAGGTCCAGGCCGATGCCGATGAGGAGCTGAGCGGTCTTTCGCTGACGTTTGTCGACGGCACGACGTTTGGTACCGATGACACGCGATTGACGATGCTCTCGGGCGAGGACCTCATGGATCGTACGCCCATGAAGCCCACGTGCAAGGCTGACGGCCAGACGCTCAAGATTGATTTTGGCGAGACGGCGCCTGCCGGCGGCTATTTCCGTGTCGAGGTTTACGGCGTGACGTTTCCCGTCGAGGGCGGCGATGAGGCCTTTAGTGGCACCTATACGCTCGCCGACGGTTCGACCAAGAAGATTTCAAAAATTCCTTCCGTCGAGATCAAGGGCGTGACGGCCTTCGATAACTTCCTGGCCGATCTTAAGGAGCAGCCGTGGGTCGAGGCCTGGAACTCCAATATGTTCCTGCGCCTGTTCTTGAACCCGGTCATTTTGGTCCAAAGCCTGCCGATCGTCTTTAAGGGCTTCCTTATGTCGCTTTCGATCGTGCTTGTGGCGTTTCCGCTGGCAATTCCCTTCGGTTTTGCCCTGTCGCTCATGCGCATCTCCAAGTCGCGCATCCTGCGTTGCCTCGCCGGCATCTACGTGAATATCATTCGCGGTACGCCGGCGTTCCTGCAGATCTATATCGCGTTCTTCGGTCTGCCGTTGGCCGGCGTCAAGGTGGACGACTATGTCTTGGGCGTTATCGTCATGGCCATGAACTCGTCTGCGTACCTATGCGAGATCTTCCGTGCCGGTATTCAATCGATCCCCAAGGGCCAAAACGAAGCTGCTCGCTCTCTGGGCATGAATGCCTTCCAGACGCTGCTCTACGTTATGATTCCGCAGACGTTCCGCAATGTTTTGCCTACGCTGACCAGCGAGTTTATCTTGCTTTACAAGGATACGTCGCTGCTTGCGGCCGTGGGCGTGGTCGAGATCGTCATGAACGCCCGTACCATCGTGGCCACGACGGGCTCCATTACACCGTACGTGGTTGCCGCCCTGTTCTATCTGGTCATCACCCTGCCGCTTGCTCGCTTGGTGAGCGGTCTTGAGGCGAGGCTTTTGGACACGGCCGAAACCAAAAAGAAGCGTCCCACCAAGAGTGCCGGACAGGTTGTCGCGACGCCCGCCGATCACATCGCCGGTCTGTAAGGAGGTCCTATCATGAGCGAAACCAATAACGCGAACGAGGTCGTCGTCAGCATCAAGAACCTCCAGAAGGCCTTTGGCGATAACGTGGTCCTGCGCGATATCGATCTGGATGTGCACAAGGGCGAGGTCGTCGTAGTCCTGGGTCCTTCGGGCTCGGGCAAGTCGACGATGCTTCGCTGCATCAATCGTCTGGAGCATCCCACGAGTGGCTCGATTGTCGTTGAGGGCGTGGACGTGTGCGCCAAGGGCGTCGACCTTAACAAAGTACGTACGCATCTGGGTATGGTGTTCCAGCAGTTCAATTTGTTCCCGCACCTGTCAGTCAAAAAGAACGTCATGCTCGCGCAGCAGAAGGTGCTCAAGCGCAGCAAGGAAGAGGCCGAGAAGATTGCCGTCGAGGAGCTGACCAAGGTCGGCCTGGCCGAGCGCATCGACTTTATGCCGAGCCAGCTCTCGGGCGGCCAGCAGCAGCGCGTGGCCATCGCCCGCGCCCTGTCGATGAACCCGCACGTGATGCTCTTTGACGAGGCCACGTCGGCGCTCGACCCTGAGCTCGTGCGCGACGTTCTGGGCGTCATGCGCGACCTGGCGCACGACGGTATGACCATGATCGTCGTGACGCACGAGATGGGCTTTGCCCGCGATGTCGCCGACCGCGTCGTCTTTATGGACGGCGGCGTCATTGTGGAAGAGGGTACGCCGAGCGAGGTCTTCGACCACCCCAAGAGCGAGCGCACCAAGGCGTTCTTGGGCAATATCTCGTAGCCGCTTTATATGACTGACATAGCAGAAAACGGGAGCCGGATGTGATCCGGCTCCCGTTTTTGTTGGGACGCGAATGTGTTTTGTTGCAATGCGCGTTGCGGGCGGAGCTCATTGCCGCTAGGCGAGCTCGGCTCCAAGGGCGCGGCAGGCCGCTTCGCTCTCATCATCGGGGGCGTCGTAGCAGATGACGGAATCGACGACGTTGACGCCCTCCTCGTCGGCGTCCGCCTTCCAGTTGTCCATCCATTCGCCCTCGGCCCACGAATAAGAGCCAAAGAGGACGACCTTCTTGTCGCCGAGGGTCTCCTTGACCTCATCCCACATGGGCTGGAACTCATCATATTCAAGCTCCTCGGAACCCATGGCGGGGCAGCCGAAGGCGATAGCGTCATAGCCAGCGGCCTTGTCTGCGGAGAAGTCGGCGCAGGAGATGACCTCTGCCTCGGCGCCGGCATCGGTTGCACCTTCGGCAACGAGGTTTGCCATGGCCTCGGTGTTGCCCGTGCCGCTCCAGTAGACGACGGCGATCTTGCTCATGTTGAGTCCTTTCAGTTGTGCGGCAGGTTGCCACGGCTTCTATGTTCTATCGGGTTGCCTGGGCAAGTTGCGCCAAGCTGTAGCCCTGCTGATAGACAAAGGTGAAGTATTGGGTGCAGGCGCGGTAGGCATCAAACGTCGCAAGTGCCTGCTCGACATTTGCGTAGACCTTCCAGGCCCCAAAGACCTTATAGTTCTCGCCGCGCTGGACGATAAACTCGTGCACGTCGTCGTAGGGATATCCTAGGAAGTAGCCTATTTCGTGCGGAAACTCGCAGGTGCAGTCGTTGCTGCAGCTAGCTTGCTGGGGTAGTGCGCATCGAGTCTGGCTACAGGCGCATTCCGCGACGTTATTACTCGCGAGCGTGATGCGTGATGCCAAATGCACAAGGCATGTCGAAAGGTCTCTCGTGTCGTAGCCTTCCGAGGCGAGCGCCGTTTTGGCGCAAGGGTCCGCGAAATAGGTGGTGAGGCTTTTGGCTCGGTACACGTACACGAGCGCTCCGCAGGGCCGCCAGACCAAAACACTCAGGTGGATGCCAAGCGGGTCAAGCTCGCGGTTGCACTGGGCGATAACGTTGAGCAGGCGTGCTCGGCGTTCTGCGATGGTTTCTGTTGCGGTCGAGCCGTCCCCGTGGGCGTAGGTGCCTGGATAGGTAAAGAGCGATGCCGGCTTGATGCCCGCGAGCGTGGGGGAGCAGTTGCGCACGACTGCTGCCTGAAACGTTGGGATGTCTATGGTTCGAGTCACGTCGCTCCTTACGGATCTAAACTGTTAGCCTAGGAAAACTTATACACGAAAGTAAGCCATGGTCAACAAAAAAGTTTGAAGAGGAAAACTAATTGACCGAACGGACATGATTTTGGGTTAAGATGGGGACACCCCATGGGGGTATCTAGATAGTGCTACTGAAAGGGGAACGCATGAGTGACTTGCTCAACCCTGCGAATCTCATCGTGCTGACCGTCATTGCCGTCGGCATGTTTTTTGGACTGCGTCGCATTGCCGCTTCGACACACGGGAAGAGTTGCTGCAGCGATGGTGCGAGCGGCAAGAAGGCCAAAAAGGTTGTGGTGGCAGACACCGACGAGTCCCACTACCCCTATCGTGAGGAACTCCTTATCGGCGGCATGAGTTGCGACGGCTGCGCCCGGAATGTGACGAATGCCCTCAATGCGCTTGATGGCGTGTGGGCTACGGTAACGTACGCGGACCACACGGCACGCGTGCGCTCGAAGCGCCCGGTTGATCGCGACACACTCGAGACGGCAGTGAGGGGTGCGGGCTATTACGTTATGAAAATGTAGGCGTTGCCCTCTCCGGTGGGTACCAGCCTCCTGCCCATTGTGACTATCGGCATCCAAAAATTTGCGCAAAAATAACCTTTAGATGCGGCAAAAGTGGAGTTTGGTGACGGTTTGCGCGGAATTCGCTACCAATCGAGCATCTATGAACCCGTCCAAAAAATTACAGGTGTATATTTATACACTGATTATTGCTGTGCTCAGATTGCAATTAACCGTGGACAGAAATGAAGAATGCTAAAACTGGGCTTTAGGACAGGGGAGGCTATAACCTTATGAGACGAGTGGGAACACTTGGCTTGGTGGCAGCGCTTGCCGCTATCTTGGTATCGCCGCTGCCGGCGCACGCCGAAGACGCATCGGGTGCCGTTACCTACAATGCGGGAAATGGGTATTCCTTTGAGAAGCTCTCGCATCCTACGGTAGGAACGTCGCAGCCGGATGGCATCGTCGACTACCAGGGTAACGGTGCCGTTGCCGTTCCGGGCGCCGATGGTAATACGGCCAACAACGAAGGCGATCGCGGCCAGAGCTACACTTGGGCGGCTGCGAGCTATGGTGACTGGCTTTATGTGGGCACCTGCTATGCGGCGATGGGCAACACGCTGACGCTCATGAACAGCACGCTGGGCGATTCCTTTGATGTCGAAACCATGCGCCTGACGCTGGAGGCCATGTTTAACGGTACCTTCTTCTATGGACAGCAGAAGGAGGACGGCACGGCCGACAAGGACAGCGGCGGCATCTTGGTCAAGATCAATACCAAGACCGGTGAGACCAAGCTGCTACTCTCTGAATCGCTCAACGGCGTCGCTCCTTTGTTCCGCAATGCCGTGAGCTATAAGGGTAAGCTCTATTTCTGCGGCAGCGTCAGGACCAATGACGGCAAAGGCGGCCTGCCTGCTGTATACGAGATCGATCCTAAGACGGATGAGTACAAAGTTGTCTATCAGGGCCTTTCGAGCATGCAGGATTACGGTGCTGCCTACAAGCAGGGCATTTCTACCGGTATCCGCGGCATGTGCGTCCATGATGGCCAGCTCGTCATCAGTAATGTGGGTAAAGACGCGAACGGTAATTTTGTGTCGACAATCCTGACGTCGTCTGACCCCTCGAAGGGCCAGGACAGCTTCACCGAGATTGCCAACTCGGAGACGCTGTTTGGCTATCCGGCGATTCGCTATCAGGACAGCATCTACGGCGGCGCCATTTGGGATATGGTCTCGTACAATGGCCATCTCTATGCGACCATCTGCACCGGTACGCCCGAGAACGCTCCCGATGATAATTCCATGCAGTCGTTTGCCATGGTCCGTGGCGACAAGAATGCCGACGGCAGCTATTCGTGGACTCCCATTGTCGGCGATCAGAAGACGGACGGTGCAAAGTACTGCTTTGGCATCGATCCTGCCCGTACCCGTTCTGGCGCTGCCAACCTCATCGTCTACAACGACTACCTCTATATCGGTGAATACAACGACGAGGAGATTGCCCTCGAGCGCATCCTGTTCAACAAATCCAACACCGAAGAGGGCGGCAAGGGCAGCATGGGTGGCGTTGACTGCTCGTTTGTGAATGCCAATCTTGGGCAGTCGGTTAACATCTATCGCATGGACAAGGACGAGAACATGGAGCTCGTCGTTGGCGATCGCACCGACATGTTCCCCGAGGGCGGTATTTCCGGCCTGACTTCGGGCTTTGGCCGAAACGAGAACCAGTACATTTGGCGCATGCAGAAGTTCGACGGCAAGCTGTATATCGGTACCTTTGATACCGCGAGCCTGCTTGAGCCGATCGGCCAGTTCTCCAATGGCGACATTATCGATATGACGCCCGAGGAGTGGGACTCTCAGGTTCAGCGCCTTAGGGACCTGCTCGATCACCTGCTCGACAAGAAATCGCCTGACGACCCCATCGTTCCCGTGAACACGCTTGCGGACGATGATTCAAACGAGGCCGTCGAGGTCGATGATTCGAACGAAGCTGCTGAGGTTGATGATTCAAACAAGGCCGTCGATGTCGATGACGAGAAGACCGAGGTTGCTAAGGGCTTTGGCGATCTGAGCGATGCGCTGGAGGATGCCGCGGGCGGTCTTTGCGATCAGGCCGCGACGATGTCCCAGGACTTTGAGGACGACGCCGCTTATGTCCAGAAGATCGATGGCGAGATCGCGTACTTCAAGTCCTTTGCCGACCAGTATCAGGACATGCTCGATAGCTATGAGAGCCTTAAGCAGCAGTACGAGGATGCCTATGGCACCGAGCTGCCGAGCGATATTCAGGATGCGCTCGATAAGCTGCTGAGCGAGGAGAACCTCAAGAAGTTGCAGAGTGTCCTTACGTGCATGTGTTACCTGCGCGATGCCGAGCGCGGCTTTGATATGTATGTGACCGAGGACGGCGTGAACTTTACGACGCTGACGACCAATGGCTTTAACGATCCGTATAACCATGGTCTGCGCACCTTTGCGGTGACCAACCAGGGTCTGTGCCTTGGTACCGCCAACCCGTTCTATGGTTGCCAGGTCTGGATCCAACGCAAGGAGAATTCGGAGAATCCGGTTGATCCCGGTACTCCGGATCCGACGGAACCCACCGATCCTTCGCAGCCGGGTGGCGGCGATCAGCCTGGCGGCAGCCAGACGGGTGGCAACGACCAGTCGAGCAGCACCACGACCACCGTCACGACGACCGCTAAGAAGACTCCGAAGGACGGCTCGCTGCCTCGCGCTGGCGACTCGACCCTCACGCTGGTCTTGGGATTGCTGGTTGCAGCTGCCGCAGTGCTTGGCATTGCTCTCGTCTTGCGCAAGCGTTCTCGTCGCTAGGCTCGTCCGCGTAGCTCAATGTCCTGGATATCGTCGAAGTTGATGGCGATATCCCTGAGTTTGAGCAGCTTGAATGCGGGTAACGCTTCGTCGAGAATGCCCGTGCGGCTACGATAGCCGTACGTATCGTAATAGGTGACGCGCACCAAGTCGCCGCGTTTGAGGCCCTCGAGCTTTTGCGAAAGCTCGAGGGCTTTTTCTTCCGTGAGCTCACGTTTTTGCTCGACGGTGATTTCCTGCTTGCGCACGAGTTCGTAGTATCCCGTGAGGGCGGCAAAGGGCATAAACTGTGCGGCGCGGTTGGCGCGCACGGCACCGTTGGCAGTGAGCTTGGGGTCGGCGACGCGGCGTCTGCCCTCGGGGTCCGCCAGGCGCTCGAAGGCGGTCGGCGGGCGCACGGGCTGTTGTTTGGGCTTAGGCACGGTGTCCTCCAACCTGGTCGTTGCGTTCGCGCGCGGTGGCGCCGGCGGTAAAGCTTAATCCCTTGACGAGCGCGTTCTTGCCGTACTTGCCTTTCACGGCCAGGACGGCGCGCGCCAGGTCGCGCTCGCGCTCATCGGCCTCGATATCGCTAAACAGATCGATGGTGGCAAATTCCTCGGGCATGAGGTTGCCAAATCCCAGGTTGATGCGCTTGACCGGTCGTTTGGGATCGACAGTTTGCGCCCAGAGCTCATCGAAATAGCTCATGATCTTCTTGAACGAATTGGTGCGCTCGGGTAGCTTTCGCGAGGCATTGGAGTGCGCAAAGAGTGCGGCATAGCCACCACGCGGTTTGCCGCCATGCTCTCCCACAAAGATGCCATCGATTGCCTGCGCTTCGCGCACCAGGCGGCGCCGTTCGTCATCGCTCTGGACGGGCTTGGGAGCACGGGGCGCGAGCTCGGGGCCGGCGGTTGCGGTAGGTTCGATACTCGATGTGCTCGAGCGCAGGTGTCCGCATCCGTCCACATATTGCGCTGTACCGCTGGCGTCGAGGCGGCGTATGTCGGCTCGCTCGCTCGCGTAGCCCACAAAGAGCGAGATGCTGTCGCAGACCACGTGTTTATCGACCAAGTCCAACACGGCGTTGTCGACCATCTCGCGCAAGACGGTGTAGGCTTGCTCGTAGGCATAACCCTTCGAGAGCACCTGTCCTGTGGTGGTCGAAGTTGCTTGTGGGCGATAGGCTTGGATATCGGCGATGGTTGTCGGCTCGCGCCCAAAGGCGTGGTCGATGAGATATTCGGCATTGACGCCGAGCTCGTCGTAGAGCAGGTTCTCGTCGAGTGCGGCGACACCCATCAGGTCGTAGACGCCATACTTTTCGAGTCGTGCTGCCACGCCGGGGCCGATGCCCCAGATATCGGTGATGGGACGATGGGGCCAGATCTCTTTGCGAAAGGTCTCGTCGTCGAGTATGCCGATGCGGCTGAGTACGTGCTTGGCGGTGATATCGAGCGCTACCTTGGCCTGGAATAGGTTGGGGCCGATGCCGACCGTCGCCGTGATGCCGGTGCGCGCGAGGACCTCATCGCGCAACATGCAGGCAAAGCCTTTGGCATTGGTATGGTAGAGGTCTAGATAGGGCGTCACGTCGATAAAGCATTCGTCGATTGAATAGACGTGAATGTCTTGCGGGCTCACGTATTCCAGATAGATGCCGTAGATTTGCGCCGACACTTCCATGTAGTGCTGCATGCGCGGTGCGGCTTTGATGTAGTCGATGCCGTCGGGAATCTCAAACAGACGGCAGCGATTGTGAATCCCTAAGTCCTTCATGGCCTGTGTGATGGCGAGGCAGATGGTCGTGCGCCCGCGCGATTCGTCGGCAACGACCAGGTTGGTGGTGAGCGGGTTGAGTCCGCGGTCGACGCACTCGACGCTAGCGTAAAACGTCTTGAGGTCGATGCAGATATAGGTGTGACGCTCGTGCCCCACGCGTCCTCCCATCAAACACATGTTCTTATCGAATATCTGTTCGATAATACCCGCTCGTCCGGACATCGTCAAAACCTGTCAAAAAGGGACTGGTTTGTTTTGGTAGGTATGGTCGTGCGGTTGGATTGGGTTTTAACGCAGCTCTAAAGAGTGCGAAACAGCTCGGAAAACCTCGCTTCGTAGCATGAGCCTAACGATTGATACCGCCTATGCGCACGGAAGGGTTGTGGGAAAGATGGTCAATTATGGGTTTGGTATGCCGACGCGCCTTGTTGCGGATGGAGACGTGGCTCGCTGGTGCGGACGATTGGTCGCTCACTACGGTGGCACCAAGGCGCTGGTCGTGTTGGGCGGTGACAAGCATACGCGCGATGAGCTTGTCTCGGCGGCACTTGGCTCGCTTGATCGAGCCCTGCTCGAGCGCGTGCTTTTTCGCTGCGGCTCGTTTGAGGGCGACGGGGGAGACGAGCTGATCGACGAAGCCGTGGCCCTGGCGACCGACGAAGGCGTGGACTTTGTCCTGGCGATTGGCGATGCCGATACTGCTGGCTTTGCGCGCGAGCTCGCGCGTCGCATGGCGGCGCTCGATGCCGGCGAAGACGGTTTTGTCCCTTATGGATGCATTGTCTCGGAGGGCAAGGCGCCTGCTGTCGTGGGCATCGGTGAGGTTCCCGTTTTTGCCATTATCGCGCCCGAACTGCTGGAGGGCATCGGGTCTCCTCTGCGTGAGTTGCTCGGTAGCATCTGCGCCGCGGCCTAATATTTGCCATAAAAGGACGGGTTGTTTTTGGTTGGTAAAGCGTTTGACCTGCCAAAATAAGCCTGTCCCTTTTTAATCGGTTGCCGTTTGGGGGCCGATTGGCAACGCTCGCTGATTGTAGTCTTGACCTGCGCTAGAATAGTGGCATCTGAATGTCCGGGCGCATGGAGGCGTGCGCCCGTATGCTGAGGAGGACTCTATGGCAACTGTTGCCGCACCTATCGATGCTACGTCGACTGCCGCTTGGAAGGCGCTCGAGGCTCATCAGGAGAAGCTCGAGGCCGAAGGTATCGACCTCAAGGCCTGGTTCGCTGCTGACGCCGACCGCGTGAACAAGCTGAGCTTTGACGCCGGTGACCTGCACTTCGATCTGTCGAAGAACCTGGTGACCGATGAGACCGTCAAGCTGCTGTGCGATCTTGCCCGCGAGGTGAAGCTCGAGGAGCGCCGCGACGCCATGTTCTCTGGCGAGCACATCAACACTACCGAGGACCGCGCTGTCCTGCACACCGCGCTGCGCCGCCCGGCAAGCGAGAAGGGCCAGCTCATCGTCGACGGCCAGGACGTCGTCGCCGACGTGCACGAGGTCCTCGACCGCATGTATGCCTTCGCCGAGCGCGTGCGCTCCGGTGAGTGGAAGGGCGTTACCGGCAAGAAGATCGAGCATCTGGTGTCCATCGGCATCGGCGGCTCCGACCTGGGCCCGGTCATGGCCTACGAGGCTCTGCGCCCCTATGCCGACGCCGGTATCGACTGCCGCTACATCTCCAACATCGACCCCAACGACCAGGCCGAGAAGCTCAAGGGCCTGGATCCCGAGACCACGCTCGTAATCATCGTCTCCAAGACCTTCACCACGCTCGAGACCCTCACCAACGCCCGCGAGGTCAAGACCTGGATGCTCGAGCAGCTCAAGGCTCAGGGCGCCATCGACGGCTCCGATGAGCAGAACGCCGAGGCCGTGGCAAAGCACTTCGTCGCCGTTTCCACCGCACTCGAGAAGGTCGAGGCCTTCGGTATCGACCCCGCCAACGCCTTCGGTTTCTGGAACTGGGTTGGCGGCCGCTATTCCGTTGACTCCGCCGTGGGCCTGTCGCTGATCGTCGTGCTCGGCCCCGAGCGCTTCCGGCAGTTCCTCGAAGGCTTCCACGCCATCGACGAGTACTTCTGCAACACCCCGCTCGAGAACAACGCCGTCGCGCTGATGGGCCTGCTCAATGTCTGGTACGTCAACTTCTTCGGTTCCAAGAGCCACGCCGTGCTTCCGTACTGCCAGTATCTGCACCGCTTCCCGGCCTACCTGCAGCAGCTCACCATGGAGTCCAACGGCAAGCACGTCCGCTGGGACGGCAGCGCTGTGACCTCCGATACCGGTGAGATCTTCTGGGGCGAGCCCGGCACCAACGGCCAGCATGCCTTCTATCAGCTGCTGCACCAGGGCACTGTGGTGGTCCCGGCCGACTTTATCGCTTTCGCCAACACTGCCAACCCTGCGACCGACAGCGGCCAGGATGTCCACGAGCTGTTCCTGGGCAACTTCCTGGCCCAGACCAAGGCGCTCGCCTTTGGTAAGACGGCCGACGAGGTTCGTGCCGAGGGCACGCCCGAGCAGATCGTCCCGGCCCGCTGCTTTGAGGGTAACCGTCCGACGACCTCGATCTTTGGCGACACGCTGACCCCGTTTGCGCTCGGCGAGCTCATCGCCCTGTACGAGCACATCGTATTTGTCGAGGGCACGGTCTGGGGCATCGACTCCTACGACCAGTGGGGCGTCGAGCTGGGCAAGCAGCTTGCCAAGCAGATTACCCCTGCCTTCCACGACGACGCCGCCAAGGCCGAGCAGGACGCTTCGACTCAGGCGCTCATCGAGTTCTACCGCGCTCACCGTAAGTAGTCGCTGCTGTTAACGCATCGTGCCTTATAGTCAGGGGCCCGTATCCTATCGGATGCGGGCCCCTTTGCTTTGCCGTGGTCCCGGGGCGCACGGCCTTTGTGGAACATCGCCGGGGCGCCGCGCGCTGCGAGAACCCTGCGCTTAGATCTTGGCCTCCGCATGGCCTCGCTGCGCCTCGGGCAGCTCCCCGTAGAGCGGATGGTCTTCGAGCCTAAAGCGCTCGACCTGTTCGGGAGTGCGACCGCGTACAAAGAGCCACGAGCAATCAATCGGCGTCGCCATGAGTGTGCTGGGCAGCGCGTCGGCGCGGTCGGAAAACACCCGGGCACTCTCGGGATCCTGGAACGCCAGCACCAGATGCGTGTCGCAGTTGCCCATGATGGAGCGTGCGCGTGCCTCGCCATAGAGCGCATCGAGCTGGTTGGTCGACTGCAGCAGCAGCGTTGCCCAGATGTTGCGGCTTCGGATAATCGAGAGCACGTTGTCGATCTGGGGGATCTGCAGATTTGCGAAGTCATCGAGCATAAAGCGCACGGGCATGGGCAGGCTGCCGTCGGGCTGCCTATCGGCCTCACGAATGAGGCCCATAAACGCCTGCGAAATAAAGAGGCCGGTCAGCGGATCGAGATTGCGGTCAATATCGCTCACGGTTACAAACAGGGCGCAGGGGGTGTGTCCCATGGAAGCGAAGTCCACCTGATGGCACTCACGATAGAGCTGTGCCGCACCGTCGAATCCCAGACACATGACCTTTTCGGCAAGGATGCCGACGATGCTCGCGTGCATGCGCTCGGCATTTTGCGTAATGGCGTAGCGCCGCCATAGCGAGAGGGCATAGCTTTGGGGGTCGATCGTGATCAGGTCGTCAAACAATCGACTCGTGGCACCGTCCTGCAGGTGCTCGATCAGCTTGATGACCGAGCTGATCGTCTGCTCGTCGGCGGGTAGCTGTTCGGTGACGTAGGCGATAAGACACGACAGCAGGTTTGCCGCTGCATGATCCCAAAAAGGCTGGTTGTTGTCCTCGATGGGGCAGATGGCCTTTGCTACCGAGAGGATGTCCTGCTGGTTGGGCCTGCCGTCCACCTTGCGGCGAATGTGCCTCAGGGGGTTGTAGCCGCAGCGCTCGATGCCGGGCGCAAGGGCCGGGACGGTGTTGAGGTCGGCGAAGTTGAGACATTGCACGCGGTAACCGTGGGCTGCCAGCACGGGTCCCACTTCGCGACAGAGCGTGCCTTTGGTGTCGAGCACGATGTAGCTTGCGTTCATTTGCAGCAGGTTGGGCTTGAGGACGTTTCGCGTCTTGCCGGCTCCCGAGGGGCCGATCACAAGTGCGTTGTTGTTGAGTCCCGTTTGGCGGGTGTCGCAGGAAAGCGTTCGATCCTTGGCGAGGATGGTGGACGATGCGGACTCAGATGCGGCGAGGCGGCTGGCGAGGTTAGACATGGGCGACCTCCTTGGTGGTCGAGAGGATTTCGTGGGCAAAGCCGAGCTCGACGGCGCGCTCGGCCGAAAGGTAGGTGTCTTTTGCAGTGAGGGACTGGATGCGCTTGGGCGTGAGGCCGCTGCGGTCCGAGAGGATTTGCGTGAGGGTCTTGCGGGTCTGCATGAGACGCCGGCTGGTTTCCTGCAGCGCAAGTGCCGAGCCGCCTGCCCCCTGGGGGATCAGCGGGTCGTGAATCATGAGCTCTGCATGGGGCGCCATACGGCGATCGTCGCCGCCCATAAAGATCACGGCGCCCATGGACGCGGCGAATTCCAGGCAGACGGTGCGGATGGGGCACGATGCGAGGCGCATGGCGTCATAGATCGCAAGACCCGATCGCACGCTTCCGCCGGCGCTGGCGACAAATATGGTGATGGGGCGGCTGGGGTCGGTGGCATCGAGCAGGCGGATCTGCTGACATAGGTCGTGGGCCATCGGGGTTTCGATGTTTCCCATGACGGAGAGCTCGCGACGGGCGAGCATCTCATCGTAAATGCTGGTGAGCGTGATACCTCGGGCGGATTCACGCATGGTGAGGGGGCTGATGATGGGGGAATGATTGGTGTCCATGAGGACTCCTTTCTGTTGGTTGTGTTGTGGAATAGGATTGTTGCCCGTGGAGGGGCTGGCGGGCTACAGGGTTCGTCCGAGCCTGAGATCGAGCTCGGTTGTGGGGCAGGCTGCCTGTTCGTGCGGCTCGCAAGCGCCAAGGGCTCCAAAGCGATGGAGCGTTGCGGCGGGCGTGGTGTAGGCGAGCCGCAGCTGATGCTCGACAGGGGCACATCCGTCATTTTTGTAATGAGCCGCGTAGTACTGCGCGATGCTGGCGTTCATCTCGCTGCCATTGCGATGGCGCTCAAACTGGCGTCTGCAGGTCTCGATGATCTTTGCTACCGACTTGGGTGCCGTCGCGGGAACAAGAGCGAGATAGCCCTCAAATAGCTCGTTGATGCTCAGGAGGCACAGCAG
Organism: Collinsella aerofaciens; assembly: GCF_015670795.1. Classification (GTDB taxonomy): domain Bacteria; phylum Actinomycetota; class Coriobacteriia; order Coriobacteriales; family Coriobacteriaceae; genus Collinsella; species Collinsella aerofaciens_Q. The sequence goes on from NZ_JADPCJ010000014.1 coordinate 35,846, forward strand.
GTCGATCAGCGTCCTTATGGCTGCTCCCTCGGCGGAAAAGTGCGCGGTCATGCGGTTATATCGGTTACGGTCGACGATGGCCACATGGGGTCTTGGAGTTTTCTGCCCCGTGGTCCCGGGCTTTTGCCGCGCCTGTGTATTGAGCTCGACGTTGCAGCGCTTGAGGCCGTCCAACGGAAGGAACAGTGCGGTGCGCAGGGTGTTCCGCTTGCTTTCGAGTTCATGACGCTCGTCGGGTTTCCATTCGAGCTTGAGTTTCGTGTCGAGCGCCGTAAGCATATGGGCTAGGCAGCCTACGGTAAGAACGTACGAATCGTTGTCGCGTTTTGGGGCATAGGGGTCTGTCAGCTTGCGAATGTCGGGGTCGCCCATGATCTTTGTGCAGCGCTTCAGCAGTTGAGGGTGGTCGGCCAAGATCGTCGCGAGCGGTAGCGACGCGTAGTTCTTGATGGTCGCGGCGGCAAAGGCGGCGTCATATTCGTTTGCATATGCTCGCTCAATGCGGGCATCCAGAATGCTTTTCTTATCGCCGTCTTCAGCGTGGTGGTTTGTCATAGCTTCTCCAAACGGTTGATGTTCGTGCTGTTTGTTGATGTGCTGGTTGTCGTGAGTGATGCGCTTGCCGTGGGTGATGTGCTGACGTTGGGGTGCTATGCGGTTTTCAATGAGCCCGTGAGGCAGTTGCTGCAGGGGCGGGATGGAACGGCCCATGCAAGGCGGAAGGCATCGTGCTCAAAATCGAGACAGCAATGCCCTGGGTGCCTCACATGTGGCAGTTACCTCATTAAGTTGTCATTGCGTTTGGGGTTGTACTTTGCCGATCTTCCTTCTCTTACACGCTAAAACTCAAACTTCATATGCTCGATCTACTTAAAACCGCAACGGCGGTCTTTTATCAACTTATATGTCGGAACGCGTCTTTGCAAGTACTTTTTTGCCTTTGTTTCAAATGGGGTGGTTTTGCAACCGTCATACGCGCGCTGTGCGAACGTGCCCCGGCTCGGATAAGATAGTGCGCGATAAAAACGATGCAAGGAGGCACATATGGCAATTAAAGCCATCGCGATGGATATTGACGGTACGCTCACCAACGACCAGAAAGTGATTAGCCCGCGCACGCGCGAAAAGCTGCTCGCGGCGCAGGAGTCGGGCATTAAGCTCATTTTGGCTTCGGGCCGTCCCGCATGGGGACTACATGCTCTGGCGCAGGAGCTCGACCTTCAAAACCATGACGGTCTGCTGGTTGCCTTTAATGGCGCGCATGTGGTCGACGCTCAGACCGATGAGGTCCTTTTTGACCAGGCCATGCCGGCTGACGAGCTGCACCGTCTGATTGATCACCTGCAAAACTATGATGTGATCCCCATGATCTCGCTCGGGCGCGACCTGCATGTAGAGGACTCGTATCGCTGCATGATTACACTGCCGGACGGCTCGCAGAAGAATATCGTCAAATACGAGCGCGATGCCTGCGACCTTAAGATTCGCGAAGTCGAGAGCCTTCATGAGGTGGCGGATGCTTATCCCGTGGACAAGCTGCTGACGGCGGGCGATCCGGCCTACCTGCAGGCACATTACGAGGAGATGTATGCGCCCTTTAAGCAGACGCTTTCGGGCATGTTTACGGCCGACTGGTACTTTGAGTACACGGCGCCCGGTATTGACAAGGCCCGCGCGCTCGAGGGTGCCCTGCCCAAGCTCGGCATCGATGCCAGCGAGGTCGTATCGTTTGGCGACGGCCAGAACGACAAGTCCATGATCGAGTGGGCTGGTACCGGCGTCGCCATGGGTAACGCTGTCGATGAAGTCAAGGCCGTGGCCCAGATGGTGACCGCCAACAACAACGAAGACGGTATCGCGGTGGCACTTGACCAGCTACTGGGTTAGAATCGCCGATAGTGCATGGTTCGGGCGTCCGCTTGCGGGCGCCCTTTTGTTAGGGAGGGTGCCGTGTCCGCATTTCCGTTCGACGCCGTTATCTTTGACATGGACGGCGTCATTGTCGACACCGAGTATTACTACCTGGGCGAGACTGCCGCGTTTGCCAAGGAGCTTGGGCTTAATCTGACTCAAGAGGAGTTGAACGGCCAGGTCGGTACCTCGCATCAGTTCTTCCTGCATATGCTGGTCGATTGGTTTGAGCGTGCCGGTAAGGGGCATTTCACTGGCGAGGAAGCGTTGGCCCGTTGGGACGAGTGGGCGCATAAGCGTCCGCGCGACTATCAGGCTTTGATCAACCCGGGCGCCGTGGATACGATTCGAGAGCTGCCGCGCCGCGGCGTTCGCGTTGCGCTTGCCAGCTCGTCTCCCATGGATAGCATCGAGGAAGTGCTCAACGCATGCGGGCTGTCGGATGCCTTTGAGTATGTGGTGAGCGGCGAGCAGTTTAAGGAGAGCAAGCCCGAGCCCGACATCTACCTGCATGCGCTGGATCTGCTGGGGCTGCCCGCGAATCGCTGCTGCTGCGTTGAGGATTCGGTGCCCGGCATCACCGCTGGCAAGCGAGCCGGCCTGACAGTCATTGCCAAGCGCGAGGAACGCTTTGGCTTTAGCCAGGATGCCGCGGACAAGATTATCGACCAGCTGCCGGAGCTGCTCACGCTTTCTTAGGAGCGCGGTAGTTGCGCGTTTTTCGGGTCTGATGAGTAAATACCCGACATTTTGGTGCGGCAGCAAGCATACTTTATGCTAATGCGGGCTTAAGGACTTGCTGAATGCCCTTAAGCCCGTTTTAGACTTAATTGTGCTGGGAGAGGGTATATGCCACCGACTGAAGGGCTAACTGATGGTAAAGCAGCGATACCGCTGTACCAACAGGTTATTGATATCATTAAAAACGAAATCAACTCCGGTGCCTACAAGGCGGGCGCGCGGATACCCAACGAATTCGAATTGGCTGAGAGCTATAAAGTTGGCCGCGTTACCGTGCGACGCGCTATTGAGGAGCTCGTCCAGCAGGGCTATCTAACGAAGCGGCAGGGGAAAGGCACGTTTGTCAATGCCCCCAAGCTTAAGCGCAAGATTCGCCAGAAGGATGACGTCCAGAGTTTTTCGGACGCATGCCGCGTTAACGGAATGGAGCCGGGGGCGTGCGTCATTTCGAGAAAGATACTGCCGGCAGATTCTACCGAAGCGCAGTTCTTTGGTGTTCCCGTTGGAACTGATTTGATTTGCGTTGAGCGTGTACGTACTGCCGATGGAGTCCCCGTCATGCTCGAGAACAACATATACGTTTACGAGGACAACGCCTATCTATCAACGGCACCTCTATCTAACCAATCCATTTTTGAGTTCGTGCGCAACCGAACGGGCCGCACGCCCGCGTTTACCGACCCGTGCACGCTCGAGATCGCGTGCGCGTCGCCCGAGGTCGCTCGGCTGTTGGCAGTTCCCGTTGGCGAACCCTTGTTTTATATGGAAGCCTTCTTTTTCGATGAGCAGCGGCGGCCGTTTATCATCGGTCGTCAGCGGATCGTTGGGTCTCGCTACGTTTTTGACATCTAGGACATTGCGAATGGAAGCGCCCGGTGGATCATCTCACCGGGCGTTTCCATACCGTTCACGGCGCAAACGCAACCGTTCAACCGCGTTGCGGCAATCAGTTTGAAATTATCTTGATGAAGGAAAAGCTGTGGTAATCTATGGGACGTCATAGAACGTTTGCATTGTGCAAACGTTGAAGCGAGATGCGATGCAGTCTCGAGTTCTTTGGAGGTATCTATGTCAGATACGAAGGCGAAGAAGACAAACAGACGTTTTAAGTTCAAATTACCGCATGTCTATACGATCATGTTCTTGCTGATAGTTGTCTTTGCGGTCCTGACTTGGATCGTTCCCTCTGGTCAGTATCAGCGCAAGACGATTTCGACAGCGGCGGGCGAGCGTGAAGTCGCCGTTGCTGGAACCTATGAGCAGGTCGATAAGAACTACACCGATTCCGAGACCGGCGAGACCATCAATCTGGGTCAGGATATCTTCGCGGTTCTGCAAGCGCCCACCAAGGGTATCCAAGAGGCTGCCGACGTCGTTGCGTTCGTCTTATTGATTGGCGGATCGTTCGCGATCATCACCAAGACCAACGCTTTGAATGCCGGCATGAGCCGTGTGATTAAAAAGCTCAAGAACAAGGACATCCTCATCATTCCCATCACGATGACGTTGCTGTCCATTTGTGGCACTACGTTTGGTATGTCTGAGGAAGCCCTGCCGTTCTATGCCATCTTCATTCCCATCATGATGGGTATCGGTTATGACTCGATGACGGCATTCATCATCTGCTTCCTTGGTCCTAACCTGGGATATTGTGCTTCGACCATCGACCCGTTTAATGTTTTGATCGCCCAAGGCATCATTGGCATCGAGGGTAATCCGCAACTGTGGCTGCGTGCCGTTTCTTGGGTCATCTTCACTGCCGTCGGTATCGCATGGGCCATGCGCTACGCCATGCGCGTCAAGAAAAACCCCGAGTCGTCCATTGTGTACGAGGACGATAAGCTCAAGCGTATTGAATTTTCCGTGACCGATGCCTCCATCGAGGAAGAGTTCACTATCCGTCAGAAGCTCGTGCTTATCGATTTTGCTTGCGGTATGGGCATTATCGTCTGGGGTCTTGTTACCCAGGGCTGGTACATGAATCAGATTTCCGCCGTGTTCCTTGGCATGGGCTTGCTTGCCGGTATCCTGGGCGGCCTTGACCAGCAGACGATCGCAGAGGAGTTCGTTAAGGGTCTCGCCGACTTTGCGTACGCTGCCGTCGTTATCGGTATCGCTCGCGGTATTCTGGTCATCGCCGAGGGCGGCATGATCATCGACACCATCCTCCAGGCGCTCGCTACCGCGCTCGCCGGTGCACCCGCCGCCGTCTACACCACGTTTATGTATGTCGTCCTTGGTCTGCTCTCTTTGCTGGTTCCCTCGAGTTCTGGCCTGGCGGCTCTCACCATGCCCGTTATGGGCCCCCTGACCGAGCTCATGGGCCTCAATCCCGAGGCGGCCGTCACCGCGCTCCAGTTTGCCAACCAGACCATCAACACCATCAGCCCCGTGGCGGGCATGACGGTCGCCGGTCTTGCCGTGGCTAGGATTTCGTTTGGCCAATGGTGGAAGACCATTTGGAAGTTCTTCATTTTCATGGTCGTCTTTGGCCTGATCGTAACGGCAATCTCTGGCATGCTTCCGGTGTAGGTGGTTGTGATGTCTGATCGTTTGACGGTCCTGACGTCTAAGAGCGTCTTTACCGGTACGGGGGACCTGCCGTTTGAAGGTTTCGTAGCGGTCCGTGGCAATCGAATTGAGGCTGTTGGCACCAAGTGTGAGGTAACTTCGTATTTGACCCAGGCGGACGATGTAGTTGACCTGGGCGACCGCACTGTCATGCCTGGCCTGATCGATGTGCATACCTTCTATACAGGTTGGGCGCTGCGGACGTTGGGGTCTGATCTGTCCGGCATCGCTGATGCCAAAGAGGCTGTGTCGCTCTTGCGTGCATGGAAAGAAGATCATCCGGATTGCGCGGCGGCTTTTGGCCACAACCTACCCGAAACGTTGGCATCGGATGCCGAGAACGCAAATACGGCAGCTGTGTTTGACGATTGTTTTGGCGATATCCCTGTCGTCTGCTTTACACCGGGTGCGGAGACCTGCGTTCTCAATGCTGCCGCCAGTGCGCGATACGGCTTTACACCCCAGGCGTGCTATGCCGAGAAGATCTGGCGCATGATGAGTGATTTCCTTGCGCTGACCGAGGTGCGTGCCGGGTATTCGGACTACATGAGCATGCTTAACGAGCGTGGCGTTACCGCCATCAAGGAAATGGCGTTTGATGACTACTATGGCTTTGCCGACGAAATGGCTCGCCGTGAGGAATCTGGTGAGCTGACGGTTCGCGTCTCTATGATGTCGCAGCCGGTGGGCGCCGGTGCAAATCTGGCATATGCCCGCGAGGCACGAGAGCGCTTCCGGGGACCGTTCGTTCGTTTTTCTGGCTTCAACCGTATGACCGATCGCGGCGTATGGGCGGGGCTTGCAGAGATGATAGACCCCTATGAGGACTCGGCCGATGCGGGCGCTGCCGGCAAGACGGTCGTCGAGGAGCCAGAGTGGGATCTGATTGAGAGCGAGCTGCGTGCAATTGATGCTGACGGCTTCCGATATTCCTTGCATTGCCAGGGCGATGGCGCCGTTCGTCGCACCGTGGCGCTCTATGCCTCGCTGCCTCGAGACGAGCATGGACGGATGCTTCGCCGCCATGCGATTACCGATCTCGAGAACTCTGACCCGACCGATCTTGTCGAGTTTGGCAAGTTAGGTGGAATTTGCGAGGTCTATCCGCAGATTCTGACGCTGGACCGGCGCGAGGATTGCCTGTCGATGATGCGTCGACAAATTGGCGAGACGCGACTTTTACACAGCTGGAATCGCCGCGGCATGGAAGATTCCGGATGCACAGTGTGCTGTGGAACGGATTTGCCGCTGCTGATTCCGAGCCTGGGCGAGTCAATCTACAGCGCGTGCGGCGGATTCTTCGCCGACGGACTGCCCGTGAATGAGGTCAACACGCTGACGCTTGTCGAGCTCTTGCGGGCTTGGACTGCCGGGGGCGCGTACGATCTGATGCGCGAAGACGAGCTGGGTACGCTTGAGGTTGGCAAGCTTGCCGATATCTGCGTGCTCGATCGGGATGTGTTTGACCTCGATTATCGCGACGCACGCGATCTTGCGGTTGATATGACGATGTCGGATGGACAAATCGTGTTCGATCGAAATAAGGAGGCATAAGATGTCTGAATCCAAACCGACGCTGCACCGCGAGCAGATTGCGGGCATGAATATCCACTACATCATGTGGTCGCTCGATTACTTCCTTGATGTGCAGCAGCGCTTGGGCTTTGAGTCCATTGAGCTGTGGTGTGCAGAGCCGCATGTGACGCTCGACCACACGGGCTACTTTGAGGCTGAGGTCCTGGCGAAAAAGGCTGCAGACCGTGGGCTTAGGTATCGTACTCTGTGCCCCGAGAATGTTGTCTATCCTTGGCAGTATTGCGCACGCAAACCGCTGCATGAGCAGCGCAGCCTGGCGTACTTTAAGCACGGCATTGAGCTTGCCGAGGTACTTGGGTGCGACCGTATGTCCGTCAACTCGGGCTGGGGCGACTGGGACGAGGACCGCGAGGAAGCTTGGAAGCGCAGCCGCGAGCACTTGTCCATTCTGGCGGAGTATGCCGGCGAGCACGGTTTGGTGCTTACGATGGAAAGCCTGCGTCCCGAGGAGAGCAACCTTGTGACGACGGTTTCCGATGCGAAGCGCATGATTGACGAGGTCGCGAGCCCGTACTTACAGCCCATGGTTGATACAACCGCGATGGGCGTTGCAGGCGAGACGCTCGAGGACTGGTTTGTCGCCTTTGGTGATGGGGCAATTCACGAGATGCACTTTATCGACGGTGATCCGTATGGTCATCTGGTGTGGGGCGATGGCAAGCACGATATGGACGCCTTCGTCGCCACACTCAACGCCCATGGTTTCGACGGCATGCTGGGCCAGGAAATCACGGACGGTCGTTACTACGATGACCCGGCGGCGGCAGATGCCAAGAACATGGCCGCATTCGAGAAATATCTGATTGACTAAAACAACCATCGGCCACGCAACCAACGTCATTGATTGCGGGCCAAATAAGAAAGGAACTGGATATGAACGCACACGATCTGATCAAAGAGGCAATTGCCGAGAAGGGCAAGTTCGACAGCGTCTACTGGATTGCTTGCGGTGGCTCCATGATCGATTTGATCCCGGCCCATGAGCTTCTGCAGCGCGAGGCAACCACCTTCACTTCGTATATCTATACGGCTCGCGAGTTCGATATCATGCGTCCGCGTCGTCTGGGCGAGAAGTCCCTGGTCATCGCTTGTAGCCACAGTGGCAACACCCCCGAGGTCGTCGAGGGCTGTGAGATTGCCCTTGCTGCCGGCGCTACGGTGATCGCCCAGACCGACAACGCTGGATCCAAGATTGACTCCGGCAAGTGGACCACGTGGGTCTACCCGTGGGGCGAGGGCGTGCCGCAGGCCGAGGTCCCCGCTGGCATTTCGCTGTCGCTTGCGGCCGAGCTGCTCGATCAGCAGGAGGGCTACGCCGATCTTGCCGATATGTATGCCGGTATTGCTGAGATGGATAAGATTCTTCCTCCGGCACGCGAGAAGGTAAATGCCGAGCTGGGCGATCGTTTTGCCAAGCTTTGCCAGGAGCACGAGTTCTTCTACATTCTGGGCAGCGGTCCCAACTTTAGCCAGACCTACGGTTTCGCTATCTGCTCTCTTATGGAGATGCAGTGGCAGCACTGCAGCTACATCCACTCTGCCGAGTACTTCCACGGCCCCTTCGAGGCTACTCAGGATGGCGTTTTTTACTTCCTGCAGATGGGCTCCAGCGAGTGCCGTGCTATGGACGAGCGCGCCCTGGCGTTCCTTAAGACGCATACCGATACGCTGATGGTGCTTGATGCCAAGGAGTACGGTATGGAAGCCGTGCCGGCGAGCGTCCGTGCCTATCTGGACCCGGTGCTGTTCTACGCCATGAACTGCGAGCTGCGCGCCGCACGCGGCAAGGTGTTTGATCACGATCCCGATTTCCGCCGCTATATGGGTGTTGTCGAGTACTAGAAGGGGCAAAGGCCATGGCATTTAACGTTAACGCGCTCGGATTTGGCGACAACGTCGTCGATCGCTACGAGCATATCCACACCATGTATCCCGGCGGCAATGCGGTGAACTTCGCCGTTTATGCCAAGAAATGCGGTGCCGCACGCTCTGCATACATGGGCATTTTTGGCAATGACGCCGCTGCCGAGCATGTCATTGCAAGCCTCGAGGATGAGGGTATCGAGCTTGACAAGTGCGAGCAGATGATTGGCGAGAACGGGGCGGCTCGCGTGACCGTCGTTGACGGTGACCGTGTCTTCCTTGGCTCCAACGAGGGCGGTATCCGTGGCGATGTGCGCTATGTCCTTGATCGCTTTGACCTTGCGTACATGAAGCAGTTCGATGTGGTTCATTCGGGCAACTACTGCTTTACCGAGCGCGAGCTGCCCAAGTTGAAGGCTGCGGGCGTCACGGTCTCTTTTGACTTTTCGGACGACTCCACCGACGAGTACTACGAGCAGATTGCGCCCTACGTCGATTTCGCTTTCTTTAGTGCGGCGGATGCCGCGAGCGAGGACGAGATTCGCGAGCGTCTGGCATGGGTGAAGGGTCTGGGTCCGCGTTTTGTGTCGGCTACGGCGGGCGCCGAGGGCTGCATTGCTTACGACGGCGAGCGTTATTACCGCCAGCTGGCTAAACCGGTGACGGACATGAAGGACACCATGGGGGCGGACGACTCGTTCCTCACCTCGTTTTTGATGTGCTATCTCGATTCCGTCAAGCGTGGTGAGGATGGCGCCGAGGCCATCGAGCGCGCGCTCGACTTTGCTGCTGGGTTTGCTTCGACCGTGTGCGGCATGGAAGGTTCTTGGGGCCACGGAGCACCAATCGTCGAATAGCCGAGCGGTCCCGGGGAGGTGCGGGTGCCTCCCCGGGACTCGGTGTGCAAAAAATGCCAAATATGAGTACTGTGACTAATTTAGTCGCAGCAAAATCAACCCCTTCAGATGTGATTTGAGCGTCTGGAGGGGTTTAAGATTTGCGAAAACGCAGGATGAATGACTGTAAAAGCTTTAATTAGCGGACAATCGAGGATTATTCTGGCGGTTGGGAAGTTAAAAGTAATGTATCCATTCCGGTAGCAGTACTCATATTTGGCATTTTTTGCCCACAGGGGTTAGCGAAGGTCAAATACAGAGCGCGCATTTGCTAAAACTGCCGACTCAATGTGCTTAGCGTCACAGTTTTTGAGTGAGGCAATGCGCATCGAGGTCCTTGTGAGCGATCTGATGAGCGACTGTGCGCTTGTTTCTGTGTTTGGCTCGGCTGGCGCATCGGTCTCGAGCAGTAGACGGTCGAGTGGAATCTGTCGGGCATATTCGCGTCCACGTTTAGACGCAAGCATGCGTTCGTTGACGGAAAAACTACAGCCCGCATTACGCGCGCGGGCGAGTTCGTCCGAAGTGCCGCTAAACCAGTGGAAGATGATAGCGGGGGAGTCGGAGTTTGGGATGAGTAGTCCATGCGATTCGAGGACGTCCAGTACGGCTCCTGCCGAACGAACGGCGTGAATTGATATCACACGCCCGACAAGAGGATGCTGCACGAGCGCATCGCAGAGCCGGTCAAGCGCCTGTATTTGTAGCGGCTCGCTTCCTGCAAAGCGTGCGGAAAAGTCGAGTCCCACCTCGCCGATGTAGCGCTCTTGGGCAGCAACTTCGCAAAGCAGATCGACTTCGGCAGGACCGCAGCGGCCGTCGGCGAGCCACCAGGGGTGAAGCCCAACGCCGGCGATGATGCCCGGGTGGCGACGAGCGCGCTCGTTTGCGGCCGAAAAGTCGCGTGGATCGACGTCGCAATCAAATAGACCCAAGCCCAGCGCCGTTGCCTCATCGGCAACGGCGTCCGGGTGGGCCATTAAATCAAGATGGCAGTGTGCATCAAATAACCGGGGCTCCATCTCGGTGCGCTCCGCTAGTCTAGGCGCTGGCCATCGGCGCGCACGCGCTCGATGCCGCGACCGCTGATCTGGCGGATAACCTCGCCGGCGATCATCTGACCCATGATGGGCGGCATAAAGCTGGCGGTTCCCAGCTCGGTGCGCTCGTGGATGTTGGAAGGATCGCGGGGCTGTGTCTTAACCGATTCCTCGCAGCTAAACAGTACATGCAGGCTCTTGATTCCGCGCTTCTTGCATTCTTTGCGCATAATGCGGCTCATGGGGTCACGTACCGTATCGAAGATGTCGGCAAAGCGGAGGCACTCGGGATGGAGCTTGTTGGCCCCGCCCATGGAGCTAACCAAACGAATGTCGTGGTCCTGAGCATATTTGGCAATGGTGAGCTTGGCCGAGATGGTGTCGATGGCGTCGACGACGTAGTCGAGCTTGCCGTCCGTCTGCTCCAAAACGCTCGCAAAGAACTTGTCGATGTTGTCGCTCAGCAAGTATTCAGTTCGCTTGATAACGGTTGCGGCGGGATTGATATCGCGAATCATGGCTTCCATCACGTCTACCTTGCGCTTGCCGACGGTGCTGTGAAAGGCGATGGCCTGGCGATTGATATTGCTGGGCGCGATGATGTCCTTGTCCAGAATGACGAAATGACCAATGCCGCCGCGGGCAAGTGCCTCGCAGCAGTTAGAGCCCACGCCTCCGCAGCCGAGTACCAGCACCGTGGCGTTGGCGAGTTTATTAAGTGCCTCGCGGCCCATGATGATCTCGAGCTTGGTGTCGCGTGTCTCGATGAGAGTTGCGGCTGTGGTTTCGGCCATAGACATCCTCCGATGGGGAAGCGAATCGTGTTTTAGCTATCGCCATTATAGGTATTATTACGATTCCATTTGAACCCTTGGGGTTTGTTGAAATGGGATCGGGATTCGCATAAGATTGAAGCAGATGGCGCCCGTTGCCGCGGGTTAGCCAACTCCAAAACACGTTTGTAGCGTGAGAAGTGGCCGTCTTCGCATTACGCGGGGGCGGCTATTTTTTGAGTGTAAGATTAGATAATTAGACAAACATCTAAATATAGAGTATAGTGTGCACGTCATGAGAGATGATGAGAGGAGGTCCTATGCCGGGAGAGGGTTTTAAGGCGCTTGCCGATCCAACGCGACGGCGCATTTTGGAGTTGCTACGCGAGGGCAATTGCACGGCGGGGGAGCTTGCCGAGCATTTCGATATCAGTAAGCCGTCGCTGAGCCATCACTTGGCGACGCTCAAAAACGCCGGGTTGGTGACCGACGAGCGCCATGGCCAAAACATCGTATACAGCTTAAACACCACCGTCATGCAGGATTTAATTGGCTGGTTTATGGGCTTTACAAACACGGAAGGTGATAAGGATGAATAACGAAAACAAGGGCATTCACCCCACGGGGGTATCGTCGCGCGTGTGGATTGCGCTGGTCGCTCTGTGCGTCGCCAATGTCGTAGCGCACCTCATGGTGATGCCGAGCTTGCCGGCGCAGATCCCCACGCACTGGGGAGCGAGCGGCGCCGTCGACGGTTGGGGTCCTAGCTGGATGGCATCGGCGCTCGGCGCGTTGCCGCTGGCGCTTCTCGCAATGTTCTGCGTGGTGCCGCGCATCGATCCCAAAGGTGAGGCATATCGAACCTCGGGCAAGTTCTATCAGGGCTTCGTAATCGCCTTCACCTTGTTCATGTGCGCCATAAGCTGGTTGGGTGAGCTTACGGTCTGGGGCGTGGTGCCGGCGGTCGGTTCGGTCAACGTGCTGATTTCCGGTGCTATCGGTTTGCTGTTCATCGGCGTAGGCAACTACTTGCCGCGTGTGAAGCAGAACTATACGCTCGGTATCAAGACGCCCTGGGCACTTGCCGATCCCGAGAACTGGCGCCGTACGCAGCGCTTTGGCGGTGCCTGCTTTATGGTGCTGGGTGTTGGCCTGATTGTGATGGGCGTGGCGGGTGCGGTGCTTTCGAGTGAAGTCGTCGCCGCGGTGATTGCGGTTCTGGCGTTTGGTTCGGTCGGAGCCGTCTACGTCTACTCGTATCTGCTGTGGCGCAAATCGCAGCGAGCCGCTCGTTAAGGTTGCGGAAAACTAGCGTACGCAGTTCATGGTATGTTCTGGGGGATTTTTCCCAGGTAGTATTAGGGGGTATGGGCAACCATGCCCCTTTTTTCGTTAAGTTTCAGAGCTGGTTTCCTCATTTCGTTTCCACTAAAGCGAATCAAGAATAGAGAAACAGCAGGTAGAAAGGATAAAACAGGCAAATGGCAGAGTTCATCTACCAGATGTATCAGGCTCGTAAGGCCCATGGCGACAAGGTAATCCTTGACGACGTGACCCTGAGCTTCTACCCCGGTGCCAAGATCGGCGTTGTGGGTCCCAACGGCATGGGCAAGTCGACCCTGCTCAAGATCATGGCCGGCATCGAGGAGGTCTCCAACGGTGATGCCAGGCTCACCCCCGGCTACACCGTGGGCATCCTGCAACAGGAGCCGCCGCTCGACGACGACAAGACCGTCATCGAGAACGTGCGCATGGCATTTGGCGACATGATTGCCAAGGTCGATCGCTTCAATAAGATCGGCGAGGAGATGTGCGACCCGGATTGCGACATGGACGCCCTCATGGCCGAGATGGGCAAGCTCCAGGACGAGATCGACGCCGCCGACGGCTGGGATATCGATTCCAAGCTCGGCCAGGCCATGGACGCCCTGCAGCTGCCCGATTCCGACATGCCGGTCAACGTGCTCTCTGGCGGCGAGCGCCGCCGCGTGGCCCTGTGCAAGCTGCTGCTCGAGGCTCCCGACCTGCTGCTGCTCGACGAGCCTACGAACCACCTGGACGCCGAGTCGATCCTGTGGCTCGAGCACTTCCTGCACAACTACCAGGGCGCGGTGCTTGCCGTCACACACGATCGCTACTTCCTGGATAACGTTGCCGAGTGGATCTGCGAGGTCGACCGCGGTCACCTCTATCCCTACAAGGGCAACTACTCCACGTATCTGGAGACCAAGGCCGCGCGTATCGAGGCGCAGGGTAGCCGCGACGCCAAGCTCGCCAAGCGCATGGAGGCCGAGCTCGAGTGGGTACGCAGCTCGCCCAAGGCTCGCCAGGCAAAGAACAAGGCCCGTCTGGCTCGCTACGAGGAGATGGAGGCCGAGGCCCGCGCAAGCCAGAAGCTCGACTGGACCGATATCCGCATTCCCGTCGGCCCGCGTCTGGGCAACAAGGTTCTCGAGGCCCATCATCTGCACAAGGAGTTCGATGGCCGCGTGCTCATCGATGACCTTTCGTTCACCCTGCCGCGTAACGGCATCGTGGGCGTCATCGGCCCCAACGGTGTGGGCAAGACCACGCTGTTCAAGACCATCGTGGGCCTGGAGCCGCTGACTTCGGGCGAGCTCGAGGTGGGCGAGACCGTCAAGATTTCTTACGTCGACCAGAACCGTTCCGGCATCGATCCTGATAAGAACCTGTGGGAGGTCGTCTCGGACGGCCTGGACCACATGATGGTCGGCGAGACCGAGGTTCCGAGCCGCGCTTATGTGGCGAGCTTTGGCTTTAAGGGCCAGGACCAGCAGAAGCGCGCTGGCGTGCTCTCCGGCGGCGAGCGCAACCGTCTGAACCTGGCGCTCACGCTCAAGCAAGGCGGCAACCTGCTGCTCCTCGACGAGCCCACGAACGACCTCGACGTCGAGACACTGTCCTCGCTCGAGGCGGCGCTGCTCGAGTTCCCGGGCTGCTCGGTGGTCATTAGCCACGATCGTATGTTCCTGGACCGCGTCGCCACGCACATCCTGGCGTGGGAGGGCACCGACGAGAATCCGGGCAACTGGTATTGGTTCGAGGGCAACTTTGAGGCCTATCAGGCCAACCGTATCGAGCGCCTGGGTGAGGACGCAGCCCAGCCGCATCGTATCCACCGTAAGCTGACGCGCGACTAGTAGCAAGTAGAAAGGCCGCCAGCAAGGGCGGCCTTTCTTGTAGCAATTGCACTGCAGCTATGCCCTGGCTGCTGGTTTGATTCATAATCAAAGTCATCTCTTTGGGATTAAAGCACGTTTTTGCTATGAGTGATTTTCTAATTCCGTTTAAAACGTAAAGATGTATTGGGTTACAAGGACATAAGCGAATCGAATTGAAATATAACCAGTGCTGTAACGTTACAAAAAAGGTTATAGAATAGGAGTATCTTATAAGTCGCTCCTCTAGAAAGAAGAACATATGCTTTCGCGTCGTCGTTTTCTGCAACTTGTCGCGTCTTCAATTGTCGCCTTAGCCGCACGTCCGAAAGAGGTTTTTGCTTCGACGGGCAATATTGATGGTGAGCAGATACAATTTACTTCTGAAATTGCGCAAGAGCTTGCCGATAAATATATAAAGGGACTCCTCGGCTCTTCGTATACGCCTTCTGACCCTATTCCTTTTGTAGACGTTGATGGGTCCCCGCTTGGTTACATTGTTCCGGTTGTGACATCCAATAGAGCCGCGGGCTATTTGGTTTTAGATGCTTCAGATGATGAAATACTTACGGGATATCGTTTTGGAGACGGCTTAGTCAGCCCTATGGATCGGGGAGGAGATCTTGGTGTCGAGCCTTATTCTTTCAATAACCCAGTCGTAATGATCAATCCATTCGAATTCGGCGTGCAATCTTTGGACGGTTCAATAACAACAAATTGCGGAAGAACAATCCCGGCTGTTTCCATAGAAGGACGGCCTGTCGTTTTATCGAATAAACCTTCAAGCTGGAACGATGTTGTAATTTACGCAACTCAAATGCAGGATTACACAGTATCTGGATTTCGTTCCATTTCTCAGTTTATGTCATATGATGAAAGCGAGATTAAGAGGCTTACCGCCCACTATGCTTGTATGGTGACGGCTTTTTCGAACGTTGCGGAACTGTATGGCATTGCCAATTTATATAGCGACCCTCCGCAATATATGCAGATATGGAATTACACCAATACCCATGCTCTTTCCGATGAAGAACAGACTGTTCCCGGTGTTGTTTTGGGCGGAACGCCGATTTCAACCTGTGCAACGGGGTTTACAAATTACTGCGCAAGCAGAGGGAGTAATCTTATCGCTCGCACTGTCTCCTCCCCGGCTATCGTGAACATTCAAAATGAGATTAACTCTAATAGACCGAATGTTTTACATGCGAGTTTGTACAACGGATCAGCCCATTCTGTAACAGCGGAGGCTTACGCCACACTTACTGGTAAGAAAACTGGAGAGACAAGGCAGATGATTGGCATAGCGGACGGCTGGAATTCATCCTTATCCTTCCTGAAGTATGATCAGAGTTATTATGCGTGGACTTATGGAACGACTTTTTCGAAGTAGGACGATTCGTTTAGTCCTGTCTTTGGTGTTGATGGCTTTATTGGTGAGCTGTTCAACAAAAGAAGAGATGCCGCGCGGAGATTCCGGAGAAATGTCTGTGACAAACTCAGATTCATTGGAAATAGCTGGTGGGCATGCCGATGTGATGTTGCAAGGTAAAGGCATGCTTAGGTCGATTGATGCTGAAGACGCTGTCTGCTCAATAGAGGAATTAAAGACAGGTGAAACTGCATCGTACCGTGTTTCAGATAATGCTGCGAATATGATTGAGTCGATACCGATTGGAGCACAAGTTTCTTTTAGGTATTTTGCTCCGCAACTTGAGGAGGAGCTTGCTTCTCTGGTGTCTATATGCGCCGATGGCAACTAAAAGGCCTGAATTCAAACGGCCTCGGATGGTCAATTGGCTATCCGAGGCCGTTTTTTACTCGACCGGGGCGTTGACCTTGTCGATGGTCCAGGCGGCTCCGAGGCCGCCGGTGGTGTTGCGGCGGATGCGCACGGTGACTTCGTGGCGCTCGCCTGCCTGCGTGTAACGCAGGGGGAAGCTTGCGCGGTTTCGCGCGGCCTCGATGGTTCCGCGCTCGCGGGCGATCCAGTAGTACTCGCCGACGATGCCGAGCGTGTCGGCGCCGTAGGGGAGATAGGTCGACAACTGGTGCAGAAGCGGGCCGGGGCAGAAGACCTCGGTTGCGAAATCGACGGGGAAGTCCTCGGGGATGGCGGGCGCTACGGGTGCGGGGGCCGGTACCATCGTCGGTGCGAAGGCCTGCTCATTGACGGGCGTCACCTCGATGACGGGCGCGGGTTCGGCGCCGAGTACTGATTCGGTGTCCGCTTTCGGCATCGCCGCGGAATCTGCGGGCTCGACGATGGCGGGTGCGTCTGCGGTCGCGGTGTCGAACTCGACTTGCGGAGCGCTCTGATTCTCGACGCTCGACTTTGCCTCGATGGGCGTGGAGGCCATGGTGGTGATGCCGGCGTTGGCGTTCTCGGGGTCATAGACGACCGTAAGCGAGATGGCAGGCTGCGGTGCCTCGGGCTCCGATGCCACCTCGGTAGCGTCCTGTTCTGCGGGCTCGCAAGGCTGATCGTCCTCGGCCTCGTCGCCAAAGACATCGCTGTTTTGGAACGCAGACGTCTCGGGCTGGTCGGCGGCTTCTTCGGTTGTCGACTTGGGAGCTTCGTTGAGCTCCGCAGTGGCTTCCTGCTCGGATATGACTTTGGGATCGGCCGTGGTGGCGATTTCGGTTTCGGCTTGTGCCGTTACCTCAATAGCGACTTCGATCTCGGGCTCGGGCTCGGGCACAGCTTCAACTACGGGCTCGGGACGCTTAACGTGCTTGGGGCGCACGGCCTTCAGGTCCTTCTCGCCGCGCTTCTTCTTTTTGTAGGACTGCTTGGCGCCCTTGGCTACCTTGGGCTTGTCCTCGCCCTTGGCAAGGGCGGCATCCCAGGTATCGTTGGCGATGACGGTGGCATACAGGCGGCCGCCCTTAAAGACGGTCAGCTTAATGCAGTCGTCGAGTTCCTCGAGCAACTCGCGCGTGGACTCGAAGCCCAGGTCATAAGCAGTCATGTCGCCAGCGGCGAGCGCCTCCTCGACCTGCGTCATAAACGTTTGCTTGCCGCATCCAATCGCATTGCGCAGCAGGCGATACAGATAGATGTGGTTGCCCAGCGATAGCGTGGGCCTAACTATTGTCTTGCTCATGGCAAATCTCCTCTTTACACACGTAAAGCATCTTACCATCGCATAGCGTTCGCCATGACGGCACCCAAGGCAAACGGGCGCGAACCGCTATCGATTCGCGCCCGTTGTACAGGTTGCCTATCTGGGGATGCAGCGCCTAGTTGCCCGATGTCGTGCCTTGGCTTGAACTGTCAGATGTCGTGCCCGATGTGGTGCCACTCGAATTGCTGCTGTTGCTGTCTGCTGTGCTCGTTCCCGACGTGGTGTCGCTAGTTTGGCCGCCCGTGTTCGGCTGCGAACCGTCGGTCGTTTGGCTTGAGTCGGTTGTGCCGGACGGCGTGCCACTGTTGGACGTAGAGGAATCGGTGCCCTGCGATTGGTTTTGGGTGTTCGATGACGAGTCGGCAGAGGTAGAACTGTCTTGCGTGCCGTCCGTCTGTGCCTGCTGGCTTTGCGATTGGCCGGAGCTATCCGCGTCGCTCTTGGTCGTGCGCGACGAAAGGATCGGCTCGGGGCGCTCGCCCAGACCCTCGCCGGCGGTGGTGATAAGGATGGCGCCGGCGCAGGCGATGACCGCGACGATGGCGATGGCGATCGAGAAGACGATGACCTTCTTTTGCGTCTGGCTGCGCTCTGCCGCCGCCTTGGCGCGCAGGCTGTCGGGAGCGACGCGCGCCGTGGTTGCGCGCCCCGCAATCTGGCGCATCTCCTGCGTAGTCGCGGCGCCGCCCAGGTGCTCCTCGGCATTAAACTCAACGGGCTTATAGGCGCCGGCGGGGTAGTCGACGGCGGCGTGCGTACCTTTGAGGGCTTCGGCGCTGGCAGAGATAAAGTGGCGGTAGACCTGCGAAGACACAACGGTGATGACCGAGCTCACGGCGGCGCCGATTACCGATCCGGCGATACCGATCTTGGAGGCAAGCGCGACGCTCGTGGCGGCAGCTGCGGCGCCGGCGATGATCTGGGGAATTGAAATGTCGTCGAACAGGCCCTTTTTGGGCGCGATGGCCATGGTCTGTCCGATGGAATGGTTTTCGTGAACGCCGTTGTTGAGCGATGCCGGCGTCATGACACGTGTGCGCGGCGCGTCGGTGTACTTGGTTGTCATACGGGGTCCTCCCGGTGTAAATCTGCTTCGTTTCGTGTAGCCCTCAGGGTACCCACCAGATGTGAATCGTGCGCGACGTTTAACAGATACCATCAACTCATCAAGGGGGGCTTGCTGTCTTTGGCGAAATAGCTTGATGCTAAACTGGACTTACGATTGCGAGGTGGTTTACGTGATGTACCCGTATATGACATTCGAAGACGGTACCGAGGTCATTCATTCTGACCTGATTACAGATGTCGATGTCGAAAAGGTTATCGTGCATTTTGAACGACCGACGGCAGAGGGCTTCGACTCCGCTCGTTGTGAGTTGCCTTCCTGTTCGTGGACTGACTGGGAAGGGCATTTTACTCAGAGTGAAAAACGAGCTTTCGAAGAGTGTTTGAGCAAATTATTTAGATTAGTTCGAATAAAGAAGCTGAATGCGATGACCTAAAGCGTATGCATTTTTAGTATTAGATGCGTATGAAATGGAGGATGTGAATGGATGAGCTAATAGACTTTAAAAAACGATTTCTCAAGAATGGCGAGCTGGTTTCAATTCCAAAAAAGGAAAGCTATAAAAGAATCATGCTGCTATGGGCCGTCTCTTTCTTTGAATTAAATACAAGTTATACGGAGCTTCAGGTTAATCGTGTGCTTTCACAGCTCTATCCTGATTATGCCGTGTTGAGGCGGTATTTGGTTGATTATGGATTCCTATTAAGGGATGAACGAGGCCTGAAATACGAGGTTAATCGTGATGTTCACGGTATTGAGAGCTAGCCGTCCGGTTCGGGTCCTATATATTGCTAGAGGGATAAGCGAAATAGGCAATTGGTGTGCGAATATTGCTTTGCCAATGCTGATTTACGAGGTAACTCACGATGTTTCTGCAACTGCTTTGATGGTCTGCTGCAGATTTGCCCCCTCTCTGTTTTCAGTTGCGCTCGCGCAGCTGCCTCAGAAGATGGGTATCGGGACACTGCAGGCCATGAGATTGGCAGACTTAATTCGCGCGGGATTATTCGTTTGCTATATTTTTGTTGATAGTAAATGGAGTATGTTTGCTATTACGTGCGCGGTATCGCTTTGCCGAACGGTTGAAATGCCCTGCTTTTACTCGTTGTTAAGAGCCAATACGAATAGTATCAATCGCGACGTAATTAATAATTCGTTTGGGTTTCTGCAGAATTTGATGATGGTTCTGGGGCCAGTTGCCGGCGGTTTTGTTGTCGCTCAATTTGGGGCGGAGGCTGTTCTTGCATTAGACGCGCTATCTTTTGCCGCGTCGTTCTGGTTGCTGCGAGATGTTCCGTCGGTTATCGAGGTTAATGATAAAGAGGGGATAAGCAAAAATGAAAAATACAGGACTGCATTTAGTGATCTTAGCGCGAAGCACTTGGCAATTGGTTTCCTATTAATCGATATTTCTAGTGGCGTGGCATTCGGCTCTCTGAATTCTCTTTTGCCAGCTATAGCGCAATTGCAATTTGACTCGTCATCGATACAATACGGATTCCTTCAGGGCAGTCTTACAATCGGACTGTTGTTCGGAAATACAATATATGGTCGTTTAATCAGTGGTTCCGATTGCGTTAAATCATATTGTTTTGTGACGTATCTTGCGCTCGGTGCGTATCTGGCGTTTGGCTATCGCTATGCGTCTGGGATATCGTTTATTTTCCTTTTTATCGTCGGTGCCGGAAACGCCATTCAAGATGTGCTTCTCATAACATCGCTGCAGGATTTGGCGAGAGACGGATCTGAATCGATAGGCCTGTTTTCAATTAGGGAGTCTTTGCAATCGGTTGCTGTTGTTATACACAACAGCATGACAGTTAAAACACACGGAGGATGCAGCAATGAAACTGATTATTTCAAATGTATCTGGCGTCCCCATATACGAGCAGATTAAACAGCAGATCAAGGCGGCTATTTTATCTGGCGAGCTTCAAGCCGAAGAAACTTTGCCCTCCCTTAGAACACTTGCCAAAGACTTAAAGATCAGCGTCTTAACAGTGACAAAGGCATACACAGAATTAGAGCAAGAGGGCTTTGTTAAAAATGTGCAGGGGCGCGGATGTTTCGTAATGGGGTCTGGTTCAGAACTGATTAAGGAGCAGCTTATTTGCAAAGTAGAAAACAATCTCACCGAAGCAATAAAAGCTGCAAGAATGGCAAATCTATCCACAGAGGAATTACATCGCCTTTTGGACATTTTAACGGAGGTAAAAACAGATGACTAATTATTTAGAGGTAACGAATCTTTCAAAATCTTTTGATTCTTTTCAGCTTCACAATATCAGCTTTACTTTGCCAAAGGGATATATTATGGGCTTGATCGGCCCGAATGGTTCTGGCAAAACAACGACAATCAAACTGATTTTGAATATGCTCAAGCGCACCGGCGGCACAGTCAAAGTGATGGGGCTGGATAATATCGCAGAAGAACAAAAAGTAAAATCAGAGCTGGGCGTTGTTTTCGATACAAATTATTTCAGTGATGATTGGAAAGTGTCGCAGATTGAAAAATCCATTTCGGTATTTTATCCAAATTGGGACAGCCAGAAATTTGCGGATATGTTACGGAAATTTCACATTGCACCAACCAAAAAGGTAAAAGAACTTTCCAAAGGTATGCAGATGAAGTTAATGCTTGCCTGTGCGTTTTCATACGACGCCAAGCTGCTGATCCTCGACGAGCCGACCAGTGGACTTGATCCGGTTTCCAGAGATGAACTTTTGAAAATTCTTTCAGAGTATATTGAAGATGGCGAGCATAGTGTTTTGTTCTCCACCCATATCACAGGCGATTTGGAGCGTGCAGCCGATTATATTACCTACATCAGTTATGGCGAGCTGTACTTTACTGGCAGCAAAGATGATTTTGTAGATATGTTCCGCATTGTAAAAGGTGGAATTGAGGAACTGTCCGATGATCTGAAAAATAAGGCGGCTGGTATTCGTACATTCCCTACGGGATTTGAGGCTCTGATGAAAACCGAAGATATTAGCGGTTTCCCTAACCTGACCGTTGATCCTGCCACCATTGATGAAATTGTAGTGTTTACAAGCAAGAAAGGTGACGATTATGAGTAATATTTTGAAATCCACAAAATTAGATATTGCATTGGTAAAACCATATTTTAAGACGATTTGCTTTACCCTGCTTCTGCCGATTGTGTTTGCCGCAATCAATCGTTCTTTGCTGACAGGGGTATCATTTGCTATGTGCTTTATTGCCATGACGACGGGATATACCTTTTCCATCACAGAAAAAAACAGTATGGATCGTCTGTTTGGTATTTTACCTGTTCGTAAAAGCGAGCTTGTGATTGGACGCTATGTTTTCGTCCTTGCAATGGGGCTTCTTTCCTTGATTATTTCTTTGATTGCACAGCCGCTTGTCTTGAAAGTGCTGGGTGAAACAGTTGGCGTATTTGATATTGTAACTGCCGCTATTGCAGGAGTATTCTTATTTGCACTCTATACCGTGTTCCAGATTCCGGGATATTACAAGGGTTGATTTCCGATCCCAACCGAACACATTGAGCTGACGGCACGCTCCCGCAGTTAACCGAACGCCCCCGAGGTCCTATCCGGGCCCCGGGGGCGGCATTTTCCCAGTTGAAGGAATGGTGGAGATGTGTTTCGATGGGTCCGGTGGCCATGCTCC
>NZ_JADPCJ010000015.1 GCF_015670795.1 Collinsella aerofaciens
CATGTCTCCAGTGGAATACGAGCGGCAATACGCTTGAGGATCCTTAAAAGAAAGTCCAGTTTATCCTTCCCACTCCAGTTTTCCATGAGTATAGACCTCAGGGTGAAGCACGACCTGGAGTCCAGGAGGCGGGCCGTCGAGCTCTTCGACGCCGGCGTCGGCTGCAAGCCGGCGGCCGAGGCCCTGTCCGTCCCCCGCGAGACCGTGAGAGAATGGCAGTGGGTATACCGGGCGTTCGGAAGCGAGGCGCTGCTGTCCATGGGCGGGAAACAATCCAGGTACACATTCGAGCAGAGGGTCGCCGCGGCGTCGGCCGTGGTCGACGGCGGGATGGCGAAGACCGACGCCATGGCCGAGTTCGGGATCAGGTCGAAGTCCCCGCTGGAGCGCTGGTGCAGGCTCTACCGCGAGGGCGGCGCCGAGGCGCTGCGGCCCGGACCGAAGGGCAGGCCGAGGGGGTCGAGGTCGAAGCCCCGGGCCCGCACCCGCGAGCAGGAGCTCGAGGAGCGCTGCCGCAGGCTCGAGGCCGAGGTCGCCTACCTAAAAAAATTGCGCGCCCTGGTCGAGCGGGACGGGCTCTGACCAGGGCGGCGGCCGAGGCGGTGAGGGCGCTGCGCGCGGAGGGGCACTCCCTGCGCCACCTGCTGGAGTGCTCGGGGCTCAGGAGGTCGACCTACTACTACGCGCTGGCGCACCCGCGGAGGCCGACCAGGCCCGAGCTGCGCGACGCCGCGGCCGAGATATTCTCGCGCACCGCCAACGGCTGCGGGCACCGGCAGATAGCCATGTGCCTGCGCGCCGAGCTGGGCGCGGTCGTGGCCGACAAGACCGTGCTCAAGATGATGCGCGAGATGGGCATCCGGTGCGGGATACGCCGCCGGGGCTCCCGCCGCCGGTACAGCTCCTACAGGGGGCTCGTGGGGAGCACGTTCGAGAACGTCGTCGCGAGGGACTTCGGCGCCGAGGGGCCGTGGCAGAAGCTCGGCACCGACGTCACCGAGTTCAAGGTCGCCGGCGCCAAGGCCTACTGGGCCCCGGTGCTCGACTTCTGCACGAAGGAGATCGTGGCGAGCGACATATCGACCTCGCCGGACCTCGCCCAGCAGCACAGGATGCTCGACCGGCTCCTCGAGGCCCTGCCAGACGGGGCGGCGCCGACCATGCACTCGGACATGGGCTGGCAGTACCAGCACGAGTCCTACGCCTCCAGGCTGGAGGGGGCGGGCATCACCCAGAGCATGTCGCGCAAGGGCAACTGCATCGACAACGCCGCCACCGAGCAGCTCTTCGGCCACGTGAAGGACGAGTTCTACCGCGGCAGGGAGTGGGGCAGCTTCGGGGACTTCAAGCGCGACCTGGAGGAGTACATAGCCCATTGGAACACGCGGCGCAGGCAGGTAAGATTGAAGGGCCTGACGCCGGAGGAGTTCCGGAACCGGGCCCTTGCGGCGTAGTCGCTATTTATTCAGTCCAAGTTTCGGGGCGCAGTTCACAGGCACCTTTGTGGTGGTTTTTCGTTTACGAGGGGTTTAGGGGCGGACCTGGCCGGTGCCGCGGAGCTTGTATTTGTAGGTGGTGAGGGCCTCGGCGGCAAAGGGGCCGCGGGCGTGGAGTTTTTGGGTCGAGATGCCGATCTCGGCACCCAGGCCAAACTCGCCGCCGTCGGTGAAGCGAGTGCTGGCGTTGGCGTACACGGCCGAGGCATCGACCGCATCGAGGAAGCGCTCGCAAGCATCCGTGTCCTCGGCAACGATGGCCTCGGAGTGCATCGTGCCGTAGCGATTGATGTGTGCGATGGCCTCGTCCTCGTTTGCCACGACCTTCACGCTCATCTCGAGCGCCAGGTACTCGCGACCCCAGTCCTCCTCAGTCGCGGCGACGTAGTTGTCGCCCTCGGCAAGCCCAGCGTCGGCGCATGCGGCGCACGTGGCCTCGTCGCCGTGAATCAGTACGCCGTGGTCGTGCAGCACGGCAACGACTGCGGGCAGGAAGCGATCAGCAACGGCACGGTCGACCAGCAGCGACTCGGCGGCATTGCACACGCCTACGCGCTGGGTCTTGGCATTGACGATAATGTTGAGCGCCTTATCAAAGTCGGCGGATTCATGCACGTAGATGTGGCAGTTGCCCGTGCCCGTCTCGATCACCGGCACAAGCGACTCGCGCACGCAGCGCTGGATCAGGCCTGCACCGCCGCGCGGAATGAGTACGTCGACGATACCGCGGAGCTTCATGAGCTCGCCAGTGGCCTCGCGGTCGGTGGACTCGATCATCGACACGGCCTCGCGCGGGAAGCCCTTGGCCTCGAGCGCATCGGCCAGCAGCTCGGCGATCATGGCACACGAGTGATAGGCCAGCGAGCCGCCGCGCAGAATGCAGGCGTTGCCGGTACGGATGCAGATACCTGCGGCGTCGGCCGTCACGTTGGGGCGCGCCTCGTAGACCATAGCGACCAGGCCCAACGGCACGCTCACGCGGGTCAGGTCCACACCGCTCGCAAGCACGCGGTGGTCGAGCACGCGGCCGACGGGATCGGGCAGCTCGGCGAGCTTCTCCAAACCGGCGGCCATGCCCTCGACGCGCTCAGGCGTCAGCAGCAGACGGTCGAGCAGACCGGCCGAAGTGCCCGCATCGCGCGCGGCGGACATATCGAGCTCGTTGGCGGCGACGATGGAGTCGACACCGTTGCGCAGTGCTGCGGCCATGGCGCGCACGGCCTCCTGGCGCTGCTCATCGCTCGCCGTGGCAAGCGAGGCCGACGCTGCCTTGGCGGCAACGGCAAGATCGTGGACATACGTGGCTATATCGACCGACATGGGCGGCCCTTTCTCCTAGAAGTTTGCAACCATGGTAGCCGATTTGCGCATGGCCTCGCCCGCGGCGGTAGAATTGGTCAACCCGAAACACCGCAACGAACGGAAGACTCACATGGCCCTCATCACTTCGTACCACGTCCCCGGCCTTTACGTCGAGGACCACAGCATCGACGTCCCCCTTGACTGGCGCGGCCTGGAGCCGATGCTCCTGGCCGTCGGCAGCACCATGCGCCGCGGCGCTATGCCGGCACCCATCGCCGGCGCGCCCGAGAGCATCAAGCTCTTCTACCGCGTGGTTTGCGCGCCCGACCGCATCAACGACGATCTGCCACTGCTCCTGTTTTTGCAGGGCGGCCCCGGCGGCGAGAGCCCGCGTCCGCTGTCGCCCACAAGCGACGGCTGGATCGAGGAGGCCGTCAAGCACTTCCGCGTGGTCCTTCCCGACCAGCGCGGCACCGGACGCAGTAGCTGCGTGGACGGACGCACGATCAAGGCACTGGGTGATCGCGCAACGGCCGCCGGCGCCGATACAGCACGCTCGCAGGCGGACTTCCTCAAGCGCCACCTCGCCAGCTCCATCGTGCGCGATTTTGAATACCTGCGACTGGTGGGCTTTGGCGGCAAGCCGTGGGTCACGCTCGGCCAGAGCTACGGCGGCTTTTTGACGCTGAGCTATCTGTCGCTCTTCCCCGAGGGCGTGGCGGCGAGCTTTACCTGCGGCGGCATCCCCCACGTGCCGGCGAGCGCCAGCGAGGTCTACGTGCACACCTTCCCGCGCATGGCCGCCAAGACGCAGCAGTATTACGACCGCTACCCCGCCGACGTCGATCGCGTGGCAGCCCTGGCCGATGCGCTCGAGGCACAGAAGCCCGTGCTGCCCGACGGCTCGCCGATGACGGTCGAGCGCCTACAGCTCATGGGCAGCGACTTTGGCATGAAGCCGAGCTTTGACCGCATGCATTGGATTATCGATCACGCTTTTGTTGATGGCGACGGCACGCTGACCTGCGACGCCTCGGTATCTGACAGTTTTTTGATGCGCGCCTTCGAGCGCACCAACACGCGCACGAATCCGCTGTACTGGACGCTGCAGGAGTTCATATACGCCGACGGTAACACTATGCCCATTGGCTGGGCCGCGGCTGAAGAGAAGGCTCACCGCGCCGAGTTCGACACCCTCGCGCGCCCGCTCATGTTTACCGGCGAGGCCATGTTCCCGTGGATGTTCGAGCAGATGCCCGAGCTCAAGCCCTTCAAGCCCGCCATGGACCTGCTGATGGAAGACACCAGCTGGGACAAGATTTACGACCCGCAGCGACTGGCGTGCAACGAGGTGCCCCTGCAGGCCGCGGTGTATTTCGACGACATGTACGTGGATTCGGGCCTGCAGCTTGATACGCTCAGCCGCGTGGGCAACTCGCATGCCTGGGTGACCAACGAGTTCGAGCACGACGGTCTGCACGGCAGCGTGGTGTTCAAGCGCCTCTTCGACGAAGCCCTCAACCGCGGAGACCTGCGTCAGATCTTCTAGCAAAGGAGTGTCCCCACCTGCCGGCACAAAATGAACGTCCCCAGGTTCCGGCACGAGAAAGACAGCGCTGCGGGAAACGATCCGCAGCGCTGTCTTTCTTTATGCAAATACAATCAAGTTGTCTCGATGGATCGCAGGCTTCTCGGCCAGGTTAGCGAGCAGGCGGTTGCTGGCGATCTGGTCCTGGCGGCGTCCGGCTGCAAGCTCCAGCACGTCCGAATCGGCCTCGGCGATACCGCGGGCGACAACCATGCCGCTCGGGTCGCACACGTCGAGCACATCGCCCTCGGCAAACTGGCCATCGACCTCGCGAATACCCACCGCAAGCAAGGAAGAGCCACGGCTGACCAGCGCCTTCGCAGCACCATCATCGACCGTCACCGAGCCATGCGCCTTGTCGCCCAGTGCGATCCACAGCTTGCGGGGTGCGATGTCCAGACGCTCCGCCGGCGGATCGAACAGCGTGCCCACGCTCTCGCCGCGGGCGAGGCGCACGAGCGCATCGGGCTCCTCGCCCGAGCAAATCACGCTCTGAATGCCCGCGGTCATGAGAATGCGGCTCGCGCGAATCTTGGTGATCATGCCGCCCGTGCCCACCGAAGTCGAAGAATCGCCTGCCGAGGCGATAATCTTGGCATCGATCTTATGCACGACCGGGACGAACTCGGCCGTGGGGTCCTCGTGCGGATTGGCGGTATAGAGGCCATCGATGTCCGAGAGCGTCACGCACAGATCGGCAGAAACCAGGCAGCTCACAAGCGCCGCCAGCGTGTCGTTGTCGCCAAACTTGATCTCGTCGACGGTGACGGTATCGTTCTCGTTGACGACCGGCACCACGCCCAGCTCCACCAGGCGCAGCAGGGCGTCGCGTGCATGCAGGTAGGACGTGCGGCGGGCCGTGTCGTGGCGCGTGAGCAGTACGAGCGAGGTGAGCAGGTCGCGCGCATGGAACTCCTCGTCGTAGGCCGACGAGATGATGCACTGACCAGCCGAGGCGCAAGCCTGCAGGCTCGGCAGGTCGCCGACCGGCTTGCGGTCGAAGCCCAGCACGGGATAGCCACAGGCGATAGCGCCCGAGCTCACCACGACCAGACGCCAGCTGAGCTTGCGCAGCGCTGCGGCCTGATCGGCAAGCCCGCCGATAAAGGAGCGGTTGACCTTGCCGTCAGTGCCCACAACCGTGGACGAACCGATCTTTACCACCATCGTTTTATAAGAAGTCGTCATACGTCAAACCAATCAACTGTTCAGCGAACGGCCGAGCTGGCGGCCAAGGGAGCGTGACTCGCCCCTACCACCCAAGAAATTAGTGAGCCCAGGGAAAGGCAGAAGCCGCGGCCATGTTCTTGCGCACGAGCTCGTCGCGCACCTGAGCCAGGCCCTGCTCCATGCCCACCACATAGGTCTGCGGGTACAGGAAGCGCTTGAAAGCTGCGTCCAGATGATCGAGCGCCCAAGCACAGCGCTCGCGCGCGTCCTGGATGCTCTCACGCGGAGCCACCGCACTGCCATCGCGCACGATCGGCACCAGCAGCTCGCGATACTCAAGTTCGGACACGTCGGTCACCAGGGCGGCATCATTCACGGCCACGAGGGTATTGCCGCGCGCGGCGCCCTCCCCCGCCAGATGGTCCTCGTCGTAGATCATGTCGCAGACTGGGCCGCCAAAGCCGTCGTAATAACGGCGCACGCGTTGCACACCCGGGATCGTGCGCTTATAGGGCTGCTCGGAGAGCTTGACCACCGGCGTCCATGGATCTGTCTCGCTCGCACGGCGGGCGGAAAGCTTGTACACGCCGCCCAGCGCCGGCTGGTCATAGCAGGTCGCGAGCTTGGTACCCACGCCAAAACTGTCGATGGGCGCGCCCTGGTCGAGCAGCGACTGAATCGTGTACTCATCCAGATCGTTAGAAACCGAGATCCCCACATAGGGCAGGCCCTCGGCATCAAAACGGCCGCGAACATACTTGGAGAGCTTGGCGAGGTCGCCGGAGTCAATGCGAATGGCCGACAAGCGCTCGCCCACCGCTTCCATCTCCTTGGCAACCGTAATGGCATGTTCACAGCCCTCGCGCACGTCATAGGTGTCGATGAGCAGCGTGCAGTTCTTGGGGCTCGATTTGGCAAAGGCACGGAAGGCCTCGAGCTCGGAATCGAAGCTCATCACCCAGCTGTGCGCATGCGTGCCAAAGACGGGAATACCGTAGCGGCGGCCGGCGAGCACATTGGACGTAGAGGAGCAGCCGGCGACGTAGCTCGCGCGCGCGACGGCCAGGCCGCCATCGGGACCCTGGGCTCGGCGCAGGCCAAACTCCGCCACGGGGCGACCGTCGGCGGCAAGCACCACGCGCGCCGTCTTGGTGGCGACAAGCGTCTGGAACCCGACGATGTTGAGCAGCGCCGTCTCGAGCAGCTGGCACTCCAGCGCGGGGCCGGTGACGCGCACCATGGGCTCGCGCGGAAAGACGAGCTCGCCCTCGGGCACGGCGTCGATGTTTACATGCGCACGAAAATCGCGCAGGTAGTCGAGGAATCCAGACTTGAACATCGCACCGCCAGCAGGGGCCTGGAGCGAGGCGAGGTAGTCGATGTCCTCGGGCGTAAAGCGCAGATTCTCGACCAGCTCGGGCAGCTCGGCGGTGCCGCACATGACGGCATAGGCGCTGCCAAAGGGATGGTCGCGGTAAAACGCGGTAAAACAACCCTGCTCATTGGCCTTGCCGCTCTCCCACAGGCCCTGGGCCATAGTGAGCTCGTACAGATCGGTGAGCATTGCGATGTCGGTGGGATGAGAGATGTCGGTCAAAGCCATGGGGCGACCTTTCGGATGTGTGGTGCAGAATTTGAGGGTTGGACGAGAGCAGAGCATGCGGACATGACGCCCGATGCAAATCGGTTAGAGCAGGCCCATGCTGGTCAGGATCGTGTAGCCCATAAAGATGACAAACGCGATGAGGGCAAGGACAATGATGATTTTTTGAGCCGGCGCCATGCCAGGGATCTCGTTCTCGCCCGTAGGCTCCTTGGAGGTAACCATGCGCTGGGCAAAGGTCATCTCGTCACGACTCGGCTTAGGCTCGACGGACTTGGGACAAGCGGCCTTTTTAGGCTGAGGTTTGGGCGCGGCAGGTGCAGGCTTCGCAGCAGCGGGCTTGGGTGCGGGCGCGGGCGCCGATGCGGATGCGGCGTTCGCGGCGATCTCCTCGGCCTTCGCACGCTCGGCACGCAGGACAGCCAGCTCCTCACGCTCGCGACGGGCCTCTTCACGAGCCTCGCGGCGGGCCTTCTCGGCGCGGAGCTCTTCCAACTCAGCGCGCTCCTCGTCGGACAATGGTTGGGACTCAAGCTCGGCCATGGTACAGCCCTTTCTTTTAAAAAAAGCCGCCGACACAATGTCAGCGGCTTATCAAATCCAAGGGTGGAGACGAAGGGAGTCGAACCCTCGGCCTCTGCCATGCGACGGCAGCGCTCTCCCAACTGAGCTACGTCCCCAGGACAAGTCGATATTTTACCTACGGCTCGCCAACTGTCAACGCCCAATAACCAGTCTTTTTGGAGCGCGGCTATTTTGACAACTTTTCGAACAGGCGATCCTCTCGATGATTTTTTAATCCCCGTCCCAGAAAAATCATCGACGAACGCACTACTTTGCGCTGGTAAGAACACCGGTGGTGTCGAAGGCCGGGGTGAAGCTCTCGTCTACCGCGCCGCCCTCTTGCCAGAACATCGTCGTAAAACCCAGGTCGTCGGCATGGTCGAGCACCTGCTCGTACTCCTCGCGCGTCACGGCACGCGCCAGGTCGCCGCCCTGCTCGCGCATAAGTGCATTGGGCGTGTACTGGTTCATGACCGAGATCGGCACATCGCCCACCGTCTGCCACACCAGGTCCAGCACGCGACACGAATCGTCTGCATGTCCCGGCAGTACCAGATGGCGCACAATCATGCCGCGCTTCATGAGCCCGCCCTCATCCACCATCTCTCCCCCGCGGCGCTCGATCTCGCGCGCCATCTGAGCCAGGCCTGACACGGCCACACGTGGGTAGTCCTTTATATGAGAGAGCGACTGCGCAAGCCCGGCATTGGCATATTTAAAGTCGGTAAGCCACACATCGACCAGGTCGCCCAGCGCCGCCACGGCACTCGCGCGCTCGTAACCACTCGTGTTGTAGACGATCGGGATAACCAGTCCGCGCGCCCGTGCCGCGGCAATCACGGCAGGCAACAGGTGCGCATAGTGCGTCGCCGTCACCAAATTGATGTTGTTGGCACCCTGGTCCTGCAGTTCCAGCATAATCTCGACCAGGCGCTCAGGCGAAATCTCAAGGCCAAAATTGCCGGTCGAGATCTCGTGGTTCTGGCAGTAGATACATTTAAGCGAGCAACCGCTAAAGAAGATCGCGCCCGAACCGGCCTCGCCCGAGATAGGCGGCTCCTCCCACATATGAAGCGCGGCGCGGGCCACCTTGAGCGTGTCGTTAGCACCGCAGACGCCGTGCGCGCCCTCATCGCGCGCCGTACCGCAACGGCGCGGACACAAATGGCAGGCGGGCGAAAAAAGTTCGGTCAACGACGTCGGCATAAAAACATGCTCCAAAACAACGATTCAGCAGCTCAAACGTAAAGGGCCAGACCGGGTAGACGGCTCCGTCCCTAAGGCGCCGTAATCGTCCGACACGATTTTTGTAATGTCAAGACTGGAATCGATAAAGTGCCGCTTTATGATGTAGTTATTCCGCCCCCCGCGGAGCAACTGGGTGAACCGTCGCGTTTATTTAGGGAGCCCACACAGTCGTGCCTAGTACAGGTATCCTTCGTTGTTAAGGACGCTGGAACAGTCGATGAGGGCACCCACCTGTTTTAGGTGGGTTCATTTTCGTAACGTGGGGGGTGGTTTTCTTTTGCCGAAAATCACCATACAGTCCATATGGATCCCCGCCGGCATCCCGACAAGCCATCGACAACATTCCAATATCTGGTATGCGCGTGATAATCGCACGGTGCAAACCTCCGCACCCCCCTCGGTCGAGTATCATGGGACAGCTATGCCATTTCCGCGTAGCAACCTTTGACCTTTTCCTTCGACGCTTGGCGGTTTTTAGATTCATGGCTTCATCCCCGAGCTACATACCGTACCTATGCGTGGCAGCGGCGGCTTTTATCACGACCTTCCTCGCGGTGCCCCTGGTCAAGCGCTTGGCAATTAAGCTCGATGCCGTCGACTATCCTTCTAAGCGCCGCATCAACACCAAGCCCATCCCGCGTTTGGGCGGAACGGCGGTGTTTTTGGGCCTGGTCGTTGCCTGCATTGTGCAAATCCTAGGCACCTGGTACCTAGGCTGGCCACCCGTCCTGGTGCCGCACCCGCGCCTTCACATTAGCTATCCCATGCTGACGCTCTCCTTTACCGTCATCTTTGCGACCGGCGCTATCGACGACGTCTTCCAGCTCACGCCCAAGCAAAAGCTGGCCGGACAGGTCCTCGCCGCGCTTATCGCCTGCATGGGCGGCCTAAAAATCGGCGTCATCGTCAACCCGTTTGCTCCCGGCGAGATCATGCTCGGATGGCTCGCCTACCCCATCACCGTAATCTATCTGGTGGCATTCACCAACATCATTAACCTCATCGACGGCCTCGACGGCTTGGCCACGGGCATCTGCGGCATCGCCTCGTTCACCATGTTTTCGATGGCCGTTCTCTCGGGCCGCATCGACGCCGCCGCGCTCTCCATTGCGCTCTTTGGCGCCTGTCTGGCCTTTTTGCGCTACAACTTCAACCCCGCAAGCATCTTCTTGGGCGACTCGGGGTCGCTGCTTCTGGGCTTTGCGCTGGGCTCCATCTCGCTGCTCAACGTGAGCCGCACCGCCGCACTCACCTCGCTTATCATCCCGCTCATCGTTGCCGGCGTGCCTATCATCGACACGTTTAGCGCCATCGTGCGCCGCAAGCGCGCCCACATTAGCATCGGGCAGGCCGACAAGGGCCACATCCACCACCGCCTGATCCAAAAAGGCTACAACCAAAAACAGGCTGTGCTGCTCATCTATGCCTGGTGCATTATGCTTTCGGCCGGCGCCGCCGCCATCAATCAGGTCGAGGCGCCCATGCGCGTGCTCATCTTTACCGTGCTTGCCATTGGCTCGGCGGCCTTTGCCAAGCACCTGCACCTGTTTGAACCCGTGCTGCGCCACCATTACAACAAGCGCACGCACGAGGACGAACTGGTCACCCCCGACGACCCCGCCTTTAAGCAGGAGGAGCAGGCAGCCGAGGAGCGCAAAGAAGAGCGCCACCACAAGCTCTAGGGCAAGCTGCCGAGGATGTGCCAAGGCGTTGGCAGCCGTTCGCGCGAACGCCGCGGCGGACTTGAAAGCCGGCCCCTGGCAGTCCCTCACCCACTCACGCCCACCCCTCTCAATAAACACGCTATCATCAAAACCTGCGAACGAACGTTAGGAGCAATCATGCCAAACGAGAACAGCTACGAAGTCGCGCTGCAAAAGAGCAACGCCATTCGCGAGGGCTTGGCCAATACGCCCGAGAAGTTCACCATGCTTACCGGCGACCGCCCCACCGGCCGTCTGCACCTGGGTCACTACTTTGGCACCCTCAAGGGCCGCGTGGAGCTGCAGAACATGGGCGCCAGGACCAACGTACTCATCGCCGACTACCAGGTCATCACCGACCGCGACACCACCGAGCACATCCAGGACAACGTGTACAACATGGTCATGGACTACCTTGCCTGCGGCATCGACCCCGACAAGACCATGATCTACGCGCACTCCGCCGTGCCCGCCGCCAACCAGCTCATGCTGCCGTTCCTGTCGCTGGTGTCCGAGGCCGAGCTGGCGCGCAACCCCACGGTCAAGGCCGAGATGGAGGCCTCGGGCCACGAGCTTACCGGCCTTCTGCTCACCTACCCGGTGCACCAGGCCTGCGACATTCTGTTCTGCAAGGGCAACGTCGTGCCCGTCGGTCGCGACCAGCTGCCGCACATCGAGCTCACCCGCACCATCGCCCGCCGCTTTAACAACCGCTACGGCAAGGTATTTCCCGAGGTCGACGCATTGCTGTCCGAGACCCCGCTGCTTCCCGGCCTTGACGGTCGCAAGATGAGCAAGAGCTACGGCAACGCCATCAACATCTCGATGACCGCTGAGGAGACGGCCAAGCGCATCAAGAAAAGCCAGACCGACTCTGAGCGCATGATCACGTTCGATCCCGAGAACCGCCCCGGCGTGTCTGGCCTGCTTTCGACAGCCGCCATCTGCACCGGTCGCTCCGAGGTCGAGATTGCCGAGGAGATCGGCATGGGCGGCTCCGGCCAGCTCAAGAAGTACGTGACCGAGGTCGTCAACGAGTACTTCGCACCTATCCGCGAGCGTCGCCAGCGCTACGAGAACGATCTGGATTACGTGAAGGACGTGCTGCACGAGGGCAACCGTCGCGCCAACGAGATCGCCGAGCAGACCCTGGCAGAGGTTCAGGACGCCATGGGCATGGTGTACTAGACCGATTTGCTGGCTTGAGTTTTCGATTGCTTTAGGGCGGGCGCTACGGCGTCCGCCTTTTTTGGAGCCGGACCGCTTCGACTCCGTCCATCGCACCCCCTCGACAAACAGGAACAGGCCCGCCGGCAGCTAGTTGCCAGCGGGCCTGTTCCCGAAGTACACCGTTGAATCGCACAGAGGGGAGGAATGCGAATCAAACTCAACAGGGCAGGCTTTTTCATCGCCTATTGCCTGCTCCGTTGCTGAAACCAATATAGTTCACCGTGGTTTACTTTCTGACGGCAAAGTACGCCACCACACCTTCTCCATAAGTTAGCTCTGGTAAACCTACAGCGTAAAACCACCACAAAGGGGACAGGCGCCTTTGTGGTGGTTTTCGCCACGGCAGAACCGCTAGAGCCCGGCAGGCCAGCGACAGGCGGCCAAGTCGACGTGCATGTCGTCCTTAAACGCCACACCCTCCCCTAGCAAAAGCTCACGTTGAGCATCGGGACCGCCAAAAGCGAAGCCCTCGCATATGCGCCCGTCGGCAAACACCACGCGGTGACAGGGAATCTCGCCGGGGCGCGGATTACTATGCAGGGCATACCCCACGTACCGCGCACTTCGTGGACGACCGGCAAGCAGCGCCACCTGGCCATACGTGGCGACCATCCCCTCGGGGATCTGCTCGACCACCTCGTACACCCGTTCAAAAAAGCCCTCAGACGCCATTGCTCGCTCCCTTCCACCCGGAAAAGCATAAACCACCACAACGGTGCCTGTCCCCTTTGTGGTGGTTTATGGCAGATCGGTTAGTTAGCGGGCTGGAAGAAGGCTACGGCGACGGCGCCGGGGCCTACGTGGGTGCCGATGGTGGCGCCGATGGTGTGAACGGGCAACTCGCCCTCGGTGTGGCCAGCCCACAGTGCCGCGCTGTCCTCGACATACTTCTTGAGCACCGCATCCGAAAGGCCCGTATAGCCGAGCGCCAGCGGCATGGAGAAGTCGACGCCGCCCGCCTGCTCGACCTTCTGGTTCAACAGGTTTCTACCGTTTTTGGAACCGCGCGCCTTGCCCAGCTGCACGATGAGGCCGTCCTCGGCGGCCACGACCGGCTTCACGTTGAGCAGCGTACCCACGGCGCCGGCCGCAGCAGACAGACGACCGCCACGCACCAGATACTCCAGCGTCTCGAGCAGGCCGATAACCACCACGCGGTCGCGCACGGCCTCGACCGCTGCCGCGATCTGGGCCGCACTACGGCCCTCATCAACCAGGCGCAGCGCATACTCGACCAGCACGCGCTCTCCCAAGGTCACGTTATTGCTGTCCACGACGAACACGTCGCCGCCCGGCGCCTCGGCAAGTGCGGTACGGGCGCTCTGATTGGTGCCCGAAAGCTTGGCGCCCACGGTAATAATCACGGCCTCGTCGCCGGCCTCACGCGCCTCGGCAATCGCCTGCGAAAACGCGTACGGGTTGACCTGGCCGGTCTTGGGCAGCTCATCGCGCTCCACGAGCATCTCGTAAAAGCGCTGGTGATCGATGTCGACGCCATCCATGTACACATCGGTGCCAAAGGTGACGGACAGCGGCAGAACACGCAGAGCGGGGTGCTCCGCCGGCGACATATCGCTTGCGGAATCGGTAATAATGCGGACGGACATAACAAATCCTTTCTTGCGCAGGTCTCGCGCGGGGAATTTAGACAGCATTGCCCCGGCACGGTATACGCGCTCAAACGGGACTATGCAGTTGTTAATGGGAAGCAAATGCCTTGGCGGCCTTAGATCTCGCGCAGGGTGTTGAGAATCGTACGCAGCGACGCATACATCTGCTCGCGCTGCTCCACGCCCATGGCCTTACCGGTGGTGTCGAGCACGTCGTGGATGATACGGTCGGCCTCGTTCATGCTCTCGCCACCCAGCGTGGTCAGGCGAACCGGTGCGCGGTACTTGACGGCAGCATCGCCCGAGTCATCAACCTCGACAAAGCCGCCCTCCTCCAGGTGCGCCAGCGTGCGCGAAACGGCAGCGCGCGTCACGCCGGCCACGCGAGCCAGATCGGCGCCGGTCATGCCGTCCTTGCTGCGCTCCAGGTAGTACAGGCACATAACGTCGGAGCCCTTGAGGCCCAGCCTTGCGCCCTCAGACGTCTTAATGCGCTGGATCTCCTTGTACAGCCCGCTAATCAGTCCGACAAAATCCTCGAAACGTGTCTCGTCGTTCTGCTGCATGGGAGACGACCGCCTTTCGCTTGCATGATGCTAACGGGTAAACATCTTAGCCGTACTCAGCGACTGCCGCCTCCACGCGACCCAATTGTTAACCCATCAACATAAAAACCACCACAAAGGGGACAGGCACCTTTGTGGTGGTCTGGGGCATCAATAGGTTCTAGGCGCCGCTACAGCTCCACGCAGGGATTGTCGCGGGTCACAAGCGTCTTAACGACAACCGTCGCTCCCAGATAGCGCTCGAGCAGCTCGGCCAAGCGATCGATGGCGGCCTGGCAATCCCCCATCCGCTCGGGCTCCACGCACTCAATCGCCAGAAATGCGTCCGCCGAATCGTCGGACAGCGCCGTGCGAACGCCATCGCGCCAGTTCCAGCAACGGCACACGGCGCCCGCATCATCGATATAAGCAAGCTCACCGGGCAGCGTCGGATCATCCGCCTCCTCGCCAAGTGGCAAGAACGCGTCGCCGCCGTCGGTCACCTTCAAGCGAAGGTCTCCCTCAATCGCATGCAGATCCTCGCCTCCCACGGGCAGCGCATAGGTCAACGACACCGTGTTGTAAATATCCACCGCCGGTGTGATATGACCGACCGGCTTGCCCTTGAGCACGCGCTTGAGCAAGTTCTCGATCGAGCAGCGGGCGCCCTTTTTAGTCTTGAACAGCCGGTACGCGTCACGCCAAGCCTTCACCGGCGCGTTCTCGCTGATGGTATCGCTCGTCAGGCGACGCTCCGCTTCGATATTGGCGCGGTCGAGCAACGCGGCAATGGCATCCACGTCCTCCTGGGGAATCTGAGCCGCGGGCTTCATGCCCTTTACGACCACGACGCCGACCGCCGCCTGTGGAAACAGCTCCCAAAACGAATTCTCGGCAACAAAGCCCTTCATACGCTCTCCCTTCATTGTGCGCGCCCGAGTGAGGGCGCCTAAACAAAAAGCGCCCTCACAGCGGCCACCTTCAAAGTCCTACGGTGCCGCCACAAGAGCGCTTGCGCTGCCCCCATCCGGAGAAGGGGGCGATATGTCAGGCGTATTGTAACCTGAGTCATCCGCCCAAGCAAAACCACCACAAAGGTAACTGTCCCCTTTGTGGTGGTTATGGACTTGCGGCGACGCTAGTGGCGGAATCCCAGCAGGCCGCGGCCGCGATGACGGGCCTCGGCGGACACTTGGGCGTGCGGGCCGGCGGCCTTGACGGACTCGGGCAGGTGCGAGTACTTCTTCTCGAAGTTCTCCTCGAACATCACCGCCAGGTTGTGAGCTGCCTCGTCGTAGCGCGCGGTGCTCTGCCAGTACTGGCGCGGCACCAGGATGCCGTCGGGCACGCCATGGCACGTGGTGGGAATGTCGACATTAAAGATATCGTCGTGCACAAACTCGCTGTCCTCGATGGTACCGTCGAGGGCGCGAGCGACCAGTGAGCGCGTGTAGGCCAGCTCGATGCGATGGCCCACGCCATAACCGCCGCCAATCCAGCCGGTGTTGACCAAGTAGACGCGCGTGCGGCCGTCGGCGATGCGCTCGCCGAGCATCTTAGCGTAGACCATGGGGTCGAGCGGCATAAACGGCTCGCCAAACAGCGAGGAGAACGTGGGCGTGGGCTCGGTGACGCCGACCTCGGTGCCGGGGATCTTGGCGGTGAAGCCCGTCACAAAGTGGTACATGGCGGCGTCGGCCGTCAGGCGCGAGATGGGCGGCAACACGCCAAAGGCGTCGCAGGTCAGGAACAGCACGACGCTCGGAGTGGTGCCCATGCCCCTGGTCCACGCGTTGGGGATATGCTCCACAGGGTAGGCCACGCGCGTATTGTGCGTGATCGAGACGTCGTCGTAGTTAGGCTTGCGATTCTCATCGAGTACCACGTTTTCACAGATGGCGCCAAAGCGAACGGCGTTGAAGATCTCGGGCTCGTGGAACGCATCCAGGCCCTCGCACTTGGCGTAGCAGCCGCCCTCGACGTTAAAGATGCCCATATCGGACCAGCCGTGCTCGTCATCGCCGATCAGCAGGCGCGTGGGATTGGCCGAAAGCGTGGTCTTGCCGGTGCCGGACAGGCCAAAGAACACCGCGGTCTCGTGCGTGACGGGATCCATACTGGCCGAGCAATGCATAGGCAGAACGTCGTCTTCGACGGGCAGCAGGTAGTTCATGACACTGAAGATGGACTTCTTGATCTCGCCGGAGTAGCCGGTGCCCGCGACCAGAATCACGCGCTCCTGGAAGTTGATGATCACCGCGGCGCTGGAGTTGAGGCCCTTGATGGCAGGGTCGCACTGGTAGCCCGGCGCGGCGAGCACGCAGAAGTCCGGCTCGCCGGTACGCGCGATTTCGCGGGCGAGCGGGCGGGCGAGCATCTGCTTGATGAAGAGCGCCTGACTTGCGCGCTCGCAGGCAACAAGCAGTCGGCGCGTGTGATTACGATCGGCACCAGCCATACCGCGAGTGACGAACACGTCGCGCTCGTTGAGATAGTCGACGATGCCGGCCTTGATGGCCTCGTAGCTCTCGGCAGAAAGCGGGCGGTTGACGGCACCCCAGGCAATCTTGTCGTGCACGTCGGGCGTATCAACAATAAAGCGGTCGTTGGGCGAGCGGCCAGTGCGCTCCCCCGTCTCGATCACCAGCGCGCCGTTGGAGGCCATGCGGCCTTCGTTGCGGCGGATGGCGTGCTCGACGAGCTCGGCTGCCGGCAGGTCAACCAGCAGGCGGGGCTGATTCTCGGCGGGATCTTCGACCAGTGTAATGCCAAAGTTGGACAGAACTTCTGCAGGGGTAACACCAGGCATGGGGCCTCCTTTAAAAACGCGACACGTGGACGCGGCGCGCACTTTACTCACGTAAAGCCCGTTGTACCCGATATGCAAAAACGTTTTTGCGGCAACGGCGAAGCGCCCGCTCAACGGTCAAAAATCGCACGCAAGCGGCCTAGTCATTAGGGACGTTCTTAAACGACTAGTCGTTGGGGACACTCTTGAACAGGCAACAGCCAAGGAGTGTCCCCAGCTGCCGGCACTTAGGGACGTTCCCAAAGTGCCGGCTACAGCGGCAGGCCTTGGCCGAGCATGGCAATGGCGCTCATGAGGACCAGCATGCCGGCGGCGTAGGGCAGCACCGCGCCCAGAAGCTCGGCGTCCTTACCGCGCACGTGAACGGCGGCAAGGCCAATGGCGAGGGTCTGCGGCGAAATCATCTTACCGGCGGCGACACCCAGGGCGTTCAGCGCGACCATCCAGTAGTCACTCACACCCAGCGCCGAAGCGGCCTGGCTCTGAATGGGACCAAACAGCATGCCCGAGGACGTGCCCGAACCGGTCACGAACGCACCGACGGCACCGATCCACGGAGCCAGAATCGGGTACAGCCCACCGGCGACGGCAATGCAAAACGCACTGATTGACGAGATCATGCCCGCATAGCCCATCACCTTGGCGCAGCCCAGCACCGAAAGCATCGTGATTACCGTCGGCATCATCTGCTTGACGGTCGCGGCCAGCACCTCGCCCATCAGACGCGGCGAAGCGCCCTGAATCGCACCGCCGATAAACGCGGCCAGGAAGATCCAAACACCCGGTGTGTTGATCCACGAAAACGTAAGCGTACCGGGGTTCTCGCCGCAATACACCTGCACGTGGCTCGCAAACGGCACGAGCGCGGCGTGCACGACGGGAACCAGGTTGGAGGTACCCAGCAGCAGCACAAAAATCAGGATGAAGCACGACCAAGCAGAAAGCGCCGACTTAACGGTGAGCTGTTCGCCGGCCTCGATATTCATATGGAAGCGCGCGTCCAGGTGACCGGACTTCTCGGCGCGCATGGCAAGCGCGGCAGTCAGCGCGAGTGACACGATGGAGCCCACGACCACGGCCAGCTCGGGACCCACAAACATGGCAACGACCAGGGCCGCACCTACAAAGGACACGCCGGAAAGCAGTGCCACGCCGGCCACGCCGTGCAGGCGCTCGCTCACGCTCGCAACATTGCCCTGGTCATCGGCAACACGACCCGCAACCAGCACAATAAGCAGCGGCATCGCCACAAAGAAGGGCGCGAGCTGCACCAGCTGAACGGTCGCCAGGTGCAGGGAATCCAGACCCACCAGGTCGGCAACGGACACCGTGGGGATGCCAATGGAGCCGTAGGGCGTGGGCACGCCGTTGGCCAGCAGGCAGATCAGCACGGCAGGCACGGCCTCAAAACCAAGGCCCGCGAGCATGCCGGCGGGAATGGCAACGGCAGTGCCAAAGCCAGCCATGCCCTCCATAAAGCCACCGAAGCACCAAGCCACGAGCAGCGCCAACAGACGGCGGTCGCTGCTGATGGAGGTAATCATGCTGCCGATCACGTCCATGGCGCCCGTGCGCACACACAGGTTATACGTGAACACCGCGGCGATAATCACGAGCACGATGGGCCACAGGGCCATCAAAAAGCCCTCGAGCGAGGCCGTGGCTATCTGCGCCGCCGGCAGATGCCACCACGCAAAGGCGAGCACGCACGAAAGGGCAAACGAGCCAATGGCGGCCTTCCAAGCCGGCCATTTAAAGCACAGCAGCATCACGACGAGCCAGATGATCGGCACAAGAGCCAGCAAAAACGCAGCGACATCCATGGGTAAAAACTCCTTGGTACCGCGCAAGCGGCATCGGGGGGTCACAAAACTTCAAAAGGATACCGCACGTTTACCGACAAATTACATCCGCCCGCCGAAATTATTGAACAACCTGTTCAAAAACACGAATGGACACCACCGCGACTATACTAGAGCGCAGTAAGAGAAAGGAATCGTCTTGAGCATCACGCCCCTCGATAGCATCCGCCGCACCATCGCCCGCCGCAATGGCGTCGCCGACCCCACCGTATCGGGTGGGGCGCACGGACAGGGCGGACGCATCGAGAACGGCCTGTTCCCCGCATCGCACACCGCCGAGGAGCTTGCACGAATCCAAGAGCTAAGCCAGCGTAACGCCGGCGGTCCCGACACCAGCCAGACCACGCGCCGTCGCCGCGAGCGCAATCGCGAGCCCGGCCCCATCCACCGCATGGTCAATGCCTGGTGGAACCGCCTTCTCGGAGCCGTCTACGGCGGCGGCTTCTCCACGCAAGAAGCCGAGTACGAAGATCACGCCACCCGTCGCGACTACCTTTGGAATACTCTGGGCACCGCCGTATGGGGGATGGCGTTTCCGCTGCTCACCATTGTGTCGACGCAGCTCGTGGGCGCCGAGGAGGCCGGCAAGTTCTCCATCGCCTTTGTCACCGGCACGCTCATCATGATCGCGTGCAACTACGGCGTGCGCAACTTTCAGGTCTCGGACATCGATGAAAAAACCTCCTTCGCCTCCTACCAGCTCAACCGCTGGCTCTGCGGAGCGCTCGCGTTGGCATGCGGCCTGGTATACAGCAGCGCCCGCGGCTACGATGCGCAGATGGCCACGATCGGCCTGGGCGTCTACCTCTATAAGGTGGTCGACGGCATCGCCGACGTGTACGAGGGCCGCCTGCAGCAGGCCGACAAGCTCTACCTGGCCGGCATGAGCCAAACGCTGCGCTCCGCCGGCGTCATCGCGGTCTTTAGCGTGGCACTGTTCCTCACACGCAGCATGCCCATCGCGGCCATGGCCATGGGTGTCACCGCCATCGCCTCGCTCGTGCTGGTCACCGCCCCGCTCGCCCTGCTCGAAACCGAAAAATCACGCCGCATGAGTCTGCGCGAGGCTGGCCACCTGTTTATCCAGTGCGCCCCGCTCTTTGGTGCACTGTTCCTGTTCAACCTCATCGAGAGCATGCCCAAGTTTGTGATGGAAGGCACGCTGGCCTACAAGTATCAGCTGTACTTTAATGCCCTGTTCTTTCCGGCGCAGGCCATTTTGTTGAGCATCGGATTTATCTATAAACCGCAGCTTTTGCGCCTGTCGAGTATTTGGGCGAATCCACGCAAGCGTCGCCGCTTTGACTTGATTATTATTGCCGTTATGGCACTAATCGTGGTCATTACCGGAGCGTGCGCCGCATTTATGGCAGGCCCCGGCATCCCCATCATGAGCTTTATGTACGGCCTTAACTTTGAGCGCTACCGCACGCTGGCGCTGCTAATGGTTGTCGCCGGCGGCGTCACCGCGGCAATCGACTTTATCTACGCCATCATCACGGTGTTGCGCCACGCCGACGACGTCACCAAGATCTACCTGATCTGCTTCGCCGTAAGCGTGGTGCTGCCGGTGATCCTGATTAAGCTGCTGGGTCTGATGGGCGCTGTGGTGAGCTACCTAGCCATCATGGCCCTGCTCCTGGTGCTACTGATTATCGAGTACGCCCACATCCGCCAACGCATCGAACGCGACCGCAACCCATACGGCGCCTAATTAGCTGCCCCCGGTACCGGAATTTGCGATGGAATCTCCCCGGCTGGGGTCTCGTTGCGGACAATATGCATCACGCAAAACTAAGTGAGTAGACTTTTACCGAATCCCCGACCACACCGACAAACCACAAGTCTGTGACCTGCGGTTTTATTGAGGCAAATATGTTGGGTGCTCGGCATTTCCAAAAAAGTCTACTCACTTAGCCAGCGGGCAGCCAAATGATTATTAAATCCTCGTCCCAGAAAAATCATTTGGTGGGCAGAAGGGCAAAAGTAGTCAAAAAGCCCCGTCTCAAATTGGCTACCCTTTGTGTAATCATTCGCCAGGAAGAATGTTGGCGTAGAATTCCGCACCATCATCGAGCCGCAGGATGCCCACGCGACCGAACTCGGAGCCGGTGGCGGCGGCGCAGTCGATGTCGATGCGATCGGGAACGCCGGCGGTATCCTCGCCGCCCAGGCGCACAATCTGCCCGCGGCCCGACTCCTCATCGAGCCCCGCCAGGCCGCCTACCTCGCAATAACGCCCGAGCGACACCGTTGGCGTGTGGCCGCTCACCACGACCGGGCCCTTGCCCTCGGCAGAAAGCAACCCCGTCGGCGCATCCCAATAGCCGTGACGGATCCACAGCAAGTCATCGGACGACTGCACGGCAAGCATCTGCTTCAGCAGTTCGCGATCGGCGCCAACCGCTCCGGCACCATCGGCACAATCAACCCCATGTTCAAGCAAAAACGCCCGCGCCGCCTCGGTCTGGATGCCGGCATGCACCAGCAGATACGGACGCTCGTCAGTTCCGGCTACCGCGTAGAGCGGCAGCGTCGCCATCCAACGCACGAGCTCCTCGTACGCCTCAAATTCCATATCGTTGAGCTGCTGACGGGTAGTCCAACCGCCGTTGATATCCCAGGTCTCGGCATCGAGCGGATCTTGGCCAATAATGGCATCGAGCATGATCTGCTCGTGATTGCCCTTGAGCACGCGAGCGTTGGGCAGCGAGCGAACGAGCTTAATAACGCCAACTGGATCGGGCCCGCGATCGATCATGTCACCCAGCACGTACAGCGTATCGTCGGACGCCAGCGAAATCTTGGACAGGGCCTCGTCAAGC
This sequence comes from Collinsella aerofaciens, assembly GCF_015670795.1. Taxonomy (GTDB): domain Bacteria; phylum Actinomycetota; class Coriobacteriia; order Coriobacteriales; family Coriobacteriaceae; genus Collinsella; species Collinsella aerofaciens_Q. The sequence continues at coordinate 21,556 of NZ_JADPCJ010000015.1, forward strand.
GCACGCACGTGCCCGTGAGCATCGGATGTCACATAGATCGCCATGGAACGCCTCTCTTTACATTGCGGCCGAAGCCCGGAGCCGCAACTAAAACTTCAAGTTGAACTTAAACGTTATCCATTGTACTCCGTTGCAATAAAGCTGGAAAGGGTTGCATACCGTCAACGGTCGCCGCCGCCCACGCGCCCGCGCGCGCCGTTCACGGTGCACCGCTGGCAGCTGCTCCCCGACCAGCAACGCTCGCGTCGCAGCCTCGTGTCGAAAATGCGCACGTCCGCAATCCGCCCCCATATACCCACCATCTTTGGGTACAAATAACCGCAGACAACTGACCGTGCCACGCCAACCACCCAGGAGCGGACACCATCCATGAACCAGATACTTCTCTTTATCGGCCTCGTCATTATTCTGTGCCTGACCATCAAACCCGTCGGCAAAAAGCTCCCCTTCCCCACCCTGCTCATCTTTATCGCGCTGGGCATGCTGCTGGGCGTCAACGGCCCGGCGCACATCGACTTTAGCGACTATGCGCTCACCGAAACCGTCTGCAGCACGGCGCTGCTGTTCATCATGTTCTACGGCGGCTTTAACACCAACATCGACCGCGCCAAGCCCGTCGCCGTGCCCGCGGTGCTGCTGAGCACGCTCGGCGTCGTCATCACCGCTGGCATCACCGGCGTGTTCGCGCACTTTGTACTGGGCTTCGACTGGATCGGCGGCCTGCTGCTGGGATCGGTCGTGGCGTCGACCGATGCGGCGAGCGTCTTTAGCGTGCTGCGCGAGCACAGTCTGTCGCTGAGAGGTGGCACCGACTCGCTGCTCGAGGTCGAATCGGGCTCCAACGACCCCGTCGCCTACATGCTCACCGCCGTGCTCGCGACCCTCGCGGCGGGCGGCGACGTTAACATCCCCGTGCTGCTGGCCAAGCAAATCATCCTAGGCGTGGGGTTGGGTCTTGCCATTGGCTGGACATCCAGCCGTCTGATCGAGCGCGCGCATGCAACAGCCGAGGGCGCGCAGACTATCTTTTTATTCGCCGTGGCTATCGTCGCCTACGCGCTGCCGAGCTACCTGGGCGGCAACGGCTTTTTGGCCGTATACCTGGCGGGCATTGTGCTGGGCGCGAGCGACATCACCGGCAAGGTCGAGCTGGCGCACTTCTTCGACACCCTCACCGAGATGGCAGAGATGACCATCTTCTTTTTGCTCGGCCTGCTCGTGACGCCCGCCCGCCTGCCGCAAATGCTGCTGCCGGGCCTGGCACTCATGGCGTTTATGCTCTTCGCGAGCCGCCCCTTCGCCGTAGGCGTACTACTGGCGCCCTTTAAGACGAACCCCCGCCAGGTTGCGCTCGTAAGCTGGGCTGGCCTGCGCGGCGCAGCTTCGGTCGTGTTTAGTCTCTTTGCCGTGGTGGCCGGTGTTCCCGGCGGTCACGACCTGTTTGACCTTGTGTTTGTAATTGCCGTATCGAGCATTGTGGTGCAAGGTTCGCTGCTACCGGCGGTGGCAAAGAAGCTCGATATGATCGACGCGGAAGGCGACGTTCGCCGTACGTTTAACGATTACCGTGACGAGGACGGTATGTCGTTCGTCAAACTCAAGGTAGGCGCGGGCCATCCGTTTGCCGGTCGTTCGCTCGCCGATATTGGCAGCGCGACGGATATGCTGGTGGTCCTGGTGCTGCGCGACGGCGCACACCCCGTGCTGCCCAACGGTGATACCGTAATTGAAGAAGGCGACCTTCTGGTTATGGCCGCGCCGACGTTTGAAGAGCGTGCCGAGGTTACGCTGCGCGAGGTCACCGTAACGCCCCACGGGCGTCTGGCCGGCCAACGTCTACGCGACGTGCCGCAAGGCAAGCACCCCTTTATCGTCGTGATGCTCAAGCGCGACGGTCAAACGATCATCCCCGACGGCAACACCCTCATATACGCCGGCGACGAAGCCGTCATCGCCACGCTGGCGTCGTAGCGGCAAGGGGATAACCGTCCCGAATTGGCTACATTTGAGCATCAATCGCCCCGGCTGGGGTCTCGTTGCGGACAATTAGTGCCTCTCAAAACTAAGTGAGTAGACTTTTGTAGAATCGCCGACCACGTCACCAAAGCACAAGTCTGTGACCTGCGGGTTTGTTGAAGCAAAATTGTCGGGTGCTCTGGATTTCGAATAAAGCCTACTCACTTAGCCAGCGTGCAGTCAAAATAGAACGGTCGCGAGCTCATTAGACTCCATTGCGACGGCTTATCGTGCATTTTCGCGCAGCTGCGGGTACAGACGCCCGTCCCAAATTAGCTACCCTAGTCATCGTCGACGGCAAAATCGCGGAGGTCGAGGCCTTCTCGTTCGGCTCGGGCTAGGAGCTCCTGAGGTGACTCGTCCTCGATATCTACTACTTCGAGCATGGCGGCCGGAAAGCCCACGCCGGCTGCACTCCCCGCGCGGTCGAGCAGACTCTCGCACAGTTGGTCTACATCAACTTCGATCTCCATGGTGCAACCTCCCTATTCAGCCCCCCCACTTACCATTCACGACCCAGATAAACATGGAAGTGCAGCGTCTGAAGAACACGATCTTCGCCGCTATCCGCGTTTTTCAGGCAAAGTGCATACTCCGCGCGTTCATCAAGTTCAACGGTTGGACGCACCGTCAGCATTACCATAAAGCGGCGCGCCCTCGCATCGACTTCGGTCAAATCGGCTACGATTCTTGCAATGTCGGTTACGGGGTTTCCGCTGCGATCGGCAACAAACACTTCATAGTTCGCAGGAAGGATCTTGCCGACCACTACCTCATCTTGCAGAAACTCCAGGAAGAAAGACGTATTCGAGATGGATTCAAGTTGCGTAACGAGGGACAAGCCAACAGGGCTCGATGCGACAAAGCCACGCGTTCCGGCGCGCTTATTGCTAAAGGTCAAAACCGGCACACACATCTCCTGCAATGAGATACCGCCATGGACAAAGTTCTCGCCTCCGCCGGGACGTCGCAAACGCACGCATTCACGCGGCGAAAAGCCCACGAGGCTACCAGCAGAAGCGGGTAGAGCAACCTTAAGCAGCGTATCGGACTCAGAATCGCTCGAGGCAACAGCCCAGCGGCGTCCAGCCTCAATGACGTCGCCCGCCACGTCCGCGACACTCGTATGATCATATTCGGTAAGCGGCTCTACGGTGTACAGAAACCCATGATCTGCCGTAATGACGATTCGAGACGACATAAACTCACGCACGATGAGCTTGACCAGCACCGATAACTCGTCAATTGTTTCATCGCAGGCATGAAACGCCCTGCGCTCGGTTGCGGCCTTGTCACCAATGGCATCAATGAGATCGTGATAGATATAGACAACGCTCGCGTCTCCTACGACCTTCTTGCGTTCGGCACGGTCCATCTCGCCGACAAAACGGTCATAGCGAACCGCAACAGCACCCTCATAATGCTCGCCAATCACCTTTTGGCGAGATTCGATAGTATCGACGCGCCCCCCATCAACAAGCACGCCAAAGCCCGATCCCCCCTCTCCGCATGCCTCGTAACGCATCGTTCCATGAGGCAACAAGGCAGCCATACCGCATCTGGTTATCGAAGGAAACACGCCTTGCACGGCGCCAAGCTCGCACCGACCCTTTGTCTCGCGCTCAAGACGCTCGGCAAGTTCTGCAGCAACCTCATAGCGCAAAGCATCAGAAACGATGACCCAAATACGCTTTCCGCGGCGATTCGCGGGCTCAACGTAGCTCAGATCAAAATCAACCTGACGCGGAATACCTTTCACATATCCCTGCAAGCCCAATGCATCGCCCGACGCGCTTGCCCAACGGCGAGAGAGCTCCTTAAGAAACCAGCCTTTATACAAAGCTTCCATCGACTCAAAGCAGGCCCGGAAGTCTTCATCGAGCTCGTACTCCCCCGCTCTAAAGGCACCGGCGAACTCTGTCACCAGCTCACGGTACCAAGCGTCCATGCGATAGAAATCGCTGGCATAAGAACCCCAAAGGGCCAAAGCCCCCATGCCCGCAAAACCTTCTACATGGTCGCGATAAAAACACTGCATATGAGCTGCAGCCGAAACGCCACGATAATAGCAGGCAAGTTCCTCATACCAGAGCGATCCGCGACGAGAGGCGACGACCGACAAAACCTCATCAGCAGCATCCACAGACAGACGCACCCGCTCAAACAGCATGCGCAGAATGGTGGCATCGATGCAGGGAAAGACGTCGGCTCCTGCAATACAGTCAAGACCAACGTCAGCAAGTATCTTTCCAAGCTCAAGCTCGCGCTCAACCGCCGTTGTCATACTCAACAGCAATAGACGATTACCGCCACGAACCCAATAATCAACGCATGCGCGGCAGAACGCGGCATGAACAGCCTGGGAAGAGAAACGTCCCGACAGCGCGTCCAGACATCCACCCGTCATTGACCGCGAGCAGGCGGTGAGCAACACGTGGACCAACAACTCGGGAACACGAGATAGCTCGAGCGCGTTCCCATCAAAACCACACCAATGACGAATGAGCTCGCAGAAATAGCCATTCATCTCATATTCAGCAAGTAGGACAACCACCTGATCAGCATTGCCCTCGTGCAGGAGTGCCAAATAGCCTGATACGTTTGCCGCGGGATCGAGTTCGCTGGCACCCAAGCAGGCAGCCAAAATGCCAAGCTCAAGCTCATCGACGGTCGCAACAGCGACTTCCCTCGATGAATGTAGCAACTTATTGAGCTTTATAACGTTGCGGCGCTTGGCAAAAAAGGCTTTATGGGACTCAAGCGCCGCGCGCATCTCATACGAATCAACCGCGCCGATCTCGCGTAGCTGCACGGAAACATAGTCGGCGGCAAACGGGACGCAACGCGCTTCAACATCCGCCAGCCAATCGCCAGACGGCTCCCCTGCGCAGCGACGATATATGAGCACCTTACGTCCGCCCAAGTCACCATTGAGCTTACGCTTGATAGCAAACCGACCACCCTCGCGATCAACGAGAACGCTGACGCCCGGCAACTCCAAATCTGCAAGCACATCCTCAAATTCACCGGACGGATCATGCCATACAACAATGGCGCCCCCGCAATCGGCGTCCTGACCTGCAAACAAATGCAGCAGCTCGGATGTAATATCTGCAAGCTTCATGGCAAACTCTCAAAACTAGTCATCAAACAAACCGGCGAAAATAGCATCCAAATCCTCTTGAGAGGTAGGCTGCGTCTCGAGTATTTCGGAATCAATACACCTGAGCATGGTGTTCTCTTTTTCGCGCAGGCGAGTATATATTTCCTCGTCAAGCGACCACGGGTCGGGTTTTCCAAGGTCGTAATCTTCCGAAAGGTAGTAGTACCTTGTCTGCTGATCTTGCGGCAGGCCCAAACGGTTGATTCGATCGCGGGACTGCAGCAAATGGACCAGATTAAAGCTGTACTCGTAGTACACGGCATCGTGACAAATCGAATGCAGCGAGACAGACTCGGCAAGCGTATGAGGATTGGTGATGAGTACGGGAAACTTGCCAGCCCTAAAGTCATCCAGGTCTGCCGAACGACAGACAAGGTCATCCTGGCCGTTAATCGTACGTGCCTCAATCCCCATATCAGCCAGACCGCGCTGAAGATCGGACATGCTCTTGATGAAAATGCACCAGACGATAACCGAGCGCCCCTGTGCCACCAAGTCGCCAATCAGAGAGCAGCAACGAGCACGTTTGCTCGATGTCCCGGCAGAGCGAATCATGCCCACAATCTTATCGGAGTAGTCGACGGCATCGACCTCGCCGGTCTCCTCGTCTTCTTCGATAATCCAACGATAGTCTTCGGGATTAAGCGTTTCGAGCAGGTCGATCGGATCGTTCTCCATCTGCAGCGCACGCAGCATCAAGGTCAGTTTGTTGCGACGGTAACGGTTTTTAATAACGCCGAGCAGTAGATTCGTACGCTCGCCAGACGACACCTTGATAAGCTCGTCGGGCTCAGCCCTCGGGACGCCTAGGTCATCCTTGGTCGTACGGCAATAAAATGGCTGCAACTTGTTGTTCACGAGCTCAATGTCCGAGTCCTCGGCGTTTTTGAGCTCGCTTTTCTCAAAGCCAAAAAAGTTGTCATACTCCCGCGGGTACAGAATATGCAACATATTGTAAATATCGATATATCCGTTAGGAATTGGCGTGCCCGTCAGGGCAAACGTATAGGGAGCACTCTTGGAAACCACGAGAGCCGCGTTAGCTTGCTTTCCGCCAACGCGCTTAACGCGATGGATTTCGTCGAACACCAAAAGTGTACGCTCACCAGCGACCTTACTGAGTTCCTCGGCAACGCCAATAGCCGCCTCGTAATTCACAAGCAGCAAATTGCAACCGCCCACACGAGCGCGAATATAGCTCCGACGGTCAGACTTACCAAGCTTTCGGTAAGCATCGTCTTGCGTTGTAAACAAGTTGAGTGGCCACTTATCGCCAAAGCAGAGCCTCCACTCCGTAGCCCAGGAATCAAATGCGTTTTTTGGGCACACGACCATAATGCGATCGACCATGCTGCGGGCCGCCAAAAAGGCAAACGCACCAAGAACGGTCGCCGTTTTACCCGACCCCGGCACCGAGAAGTTGCCTGCACGTCCCATCGTTGCCAAGAAAAACGCGTCGCGCATCTGGCGATCCTTAAGTGGACGCGCCATGGCGGCATCGACGACCTCCGAGAACTCTGCGAGATGGGCATCGTGTTTGTGGTCGCCGCGCTTGATCTCGTTTCCCAAACGCGAACGTTGCTCGGCAAGTTCGCGAATCTGCGTAAAGCCGTCCTGAAGGTCGTCATCGACCGATAGCGCCACACCAAGACGGCCAGCAACCTTCGAAAGCTTGCCAACAATCTTTTCGAACTCCGTATAGTTGCCGATCTCTTCGAGCAAAATGTGGCCCTGGACTACACACCTAACGTATGCCCTGCAGGTCATCTTAAAGCGAGCATTGCGACGAAGAGAGTCAGCATCAAGAGGATCAGGATCAAGATAGATTTGTCCGTTTCGCTGATACAGGCGCATTGCTTAGCCCTCTAAAGTCTTTTGGACGACATCGAGAACTTCCTGGGCCTTCTCGAGAAGGGACTGAAGCCCATCCTGCATATCAGCAAGCTGCTCAGGCTCTAACTTGTGCAGTATTTCCACGTCAACATTATTAACATCCGAGAGCGCATTGCGAACGGCGCGTACCTGTCCGTTTTTGATCTTACGATTGCCGGCCTTAGTGCGCGCTACATTTCTAGACGCCTTCATTCCCTCTTTCAAGCGGGTATCAGAGCCAAACGCATCGCGAAGATATTCCGTAGTGACAACCACGTCTTCGGGCTTTTCCGCAAGCCTTTCCAAGACCTCAACGGCATAATCCAGCTGCTCTTCGCGCAGTTTGTCGTCAGCAATCAGATTATCGATGAACTCACGAACCCCACGCGTCGCGTCGCCGAATGTCTGGCACATTAAATTTACAAACACTGCGTTTTTAATTTCTTCTCGCTTGTCCTTGTTCTTGACCTTCACGAGCCCGTTCGTAAGCGACTCGATAGGGCCTTGCAGCTTAAGGTCCTGAGCAATATGAAATGCCCCGGGAGCTTCACAAAACTCAAGGAAATCTTTCAACATATCAATTTGAGCGAGGCAGTTCTTCATTTTGCTCTGCTTCATATTGGCATGCTTGGCATATTCTTCTGCCGTCATACGCCCTTCGTTGACCCACCTATCGATATCGACCAGACGAGAGATGGCATCATATTCCTGCTTGGTGTCCTCGCCCAGCTGAATCTCGAGCTCAAGACCCTTAATGGCATTCTCGTCATAGGTATCGGGAAACACACAGCAGCGCAGCATGCGAAGGGTGTTTTCGGCAGCAGACAACTTACGCAAGCAAGTAAAACGACGGTTACCGTCAATGACAACGCCGTTGGTCAGAATGATCGCAGATTGTTGTTGACCCTTGTTTTTAATATCCAACATGGTCGTCTTAAGATGCTTGGGGTTATCGGCCTCGATCATATCAGCAATAAGGTTATCGAGTTCCGTTTGATCCTGGGGCAAACCTTCGGGATGCTCCGCCTGATAGCGCGAAATGAACGTAGCAATTCGCCCGTTCTGCACATTAAAGTGCAGCTTATCGACGCGAACCTCGTAAATCGGACAATCCTGGTTCTGGCCACCAATAAACTTGCGCTCGATATTGTCGGTTTTGCGAACCCAGCCCTCAGCAATGCCCGTGTTGATGAACTTTTCCATTTCCATTGTCTTACTCCACTTCTAGTACAAACTGGTCATGGCTAACAAATACGCGCTCGCTAGCGCTTGAATAAAACAAGTCCGACTTACGAATTATCTGGATGAGCTGCGCGCGCGGAATCACTACGCCGTACTCTTCCGAAAGCAAGTCGACAAGATCGTCGATATCGATCGATATCTCGCGACCCACCACCGCCTGGATAAAATCGCGACCCTTCATGGGGTGGCCGCGCGGCGCAAAGAGCTTAATGCCCACAAGGTTTCCGTGCCCCAGCAGGTCCTCCTGCGACAGGAGCACACTTTCGTAAAATGCATCGGATAGACCGTACTCAAGTAAGGGCAAATCGGATGCGCAGCGCCTGAGCCACGGCACGGTAAAGTACGGCGTGTCGTCATCAGCGCCACGCTCGATGGCATCCAAAGCAAAGCTGCGCAAATCGGCATCCCTAATATCAAGCTCATCAAGACCATCGCGCGTAATCCAGCTCGACTCGTCGTAGTCAAGCAAGTCGCCCGACCTAATGGCTCGATAGACCATGTTTTTAAAGGACATACAGTTCAACATGGATTGAGGCAGGCTATCATGCTCGACGATGGCTCCGTGCATCAAAGACAGATAGAAATCTGTCTGGCTTACACCCCGGCCTCTACAGGCGCAGTCAGCATAAAGCGTGAACCCCGTTTGATAGGCAAACAATTCCAGCTTGAGCGTTTCGTCGGGCGAGCATCCCGCCAGCTCCGCAAACTGGGAAAGCAGGTACCAATCCTCATCAAGCTTGGGAAGAGTTGGCTCACTGGCCATGACGCCTTCAGATCCGGTATCAACACGCTCGCCATGGAACGGCTGGGGATGTACGTCTTCAGCCACAGCAACGCGCGGAGCCGCCGTGGCCGGCCCGCATTCATTATCTTCAATAACGTTTTCTCGGGCTTCGACCGGATCACTTTGCGTCTCGGGAACAAAGCTCTCAGCACTCGCTTCAACGTCCGCAAACCAATCGTTCGCATCGACAACGCACGGTGATGACCGATAGAACAGCGCTCGTTCATCGAAGCCGAGTTCGTTAATAGCTCGAATCGTATCGAATTTGCCGGCCACATCCTCGCGAATCAACACAACATCGTCGGGCAATAATAGCCGCTCAACAACATCCGCGTATGCACTGCCAACGTCATGCCATAAAAGAATGGAACCGGACGTTGTATCAAATGCCATTTGCAGCTGCTCGGAAAGCTTGATCAGAGAGTCATCCAGCATTTGTTCTTCGCATGGCGCGGGGGTCTCATCGACACCTAGGAACCGATAGCCAAAACCATGCACCGTTTTAATCCAAAGGGGATTCTTTACCTCATCTCCCAGCTTCTTACGGAGGTTTTTAACATGCGAAGCAAGAGCTCTATTCGATTCAGCGAAGCCAACGCCCATCGAAATCTGAGAGAGTTCCTCATTTGAAATCTCAACGTTTGACCTAGCCGTAAGTGCATTCAAGACACTGTGCTCAATTGGCGTAAGCGCAAGCTCCTCGCCATCGAGCTGAACAATACGGTTCTCAGAATCAACGACAAGCACACGGTCGCCATGCGCAGAACGAAATACACGCACGCCTTCACCAATGCTCGCCTCAGGCTCAAATCCCGGAGCAAAATCGAGACGATAGCCATAACCGTGAACGCCCTTAAGCCAACGAGCGTTGCGGGCATCTTCTTTCAATTTCTTGCGAATGTTCTTGATATGGCTATCGAGCACTCGATGTGACTTAGGGTCATCGTGGCCAAATGTCGCAACAAACAGCTCTTGGCGAGAAAATGCATGACCCGGTTTTTGAGCCATGCAAAACAAGATGTTGAACTCATTGGGGGTCAAGCATAAGTAGGAACCGTCCATGTACGCATCGCACATGGTTGGATCGAGCAGAAGATTGCTATCGATTCGAATGATCTGATTGTTGTTTACCAATGCTCCCATAGCGGCTCTTTCGACTTCTAGCGCGCAGACGACTATTTGATTTTGGCGAGAACGTCCTGGAACTTGGCGTAATTGACCTTAACGCCGTCATCCAAATCAATCTCAATCATTTGGTCTGCAAGGTGATGGACCTTCTCCTCGTAGCTCACGAGCTCGGCAGCTTGGTCGCTTATGCGCTTTTGCTCCTTAGCAAGACGAGCACGATCACGACTGTCGCTTACCTCTATCTGGTCGGCAATCCACATCAGCCGATTGCGGTAACGTTCTTGCTGAGGATGGATATAACCCGTACGAATCAGCGCCAACAAATCAGGGCGATAGCGATGCATGTAGACCAACGCCCTAAAGCCGCCCTTCTTGCCTGAATCAAACAGCCAGTAGATGGGACGTTTCTTGTAGGTCTGGCAGTGGTCCTTAAAGAAGTCCTTCAAAAAGTAGGTGCGGATGACCTCGCGCGAGGTGCCTTTGCCGTCGAGCGCCTCGGCAATAAAGGCCAGGTTCTGCTCGAGCGTCTCCTCGCCGTACACGGTGCGCACAAAGTCGATAAAGTAACGCACAATGTCGTCGTCAAAGTACTCATCGTCGGTAATGGGCAGCACGTTGTCGCCGTCGGGCATAAAGGTCACGTGATTGGGATCGGGCATCTTGACCGGATAGTCGTTGACCGTGGCACCCTGATCGGCCAAAACCAGACCGTCCACGTCCAGCGAATAGCGGCCGAACATGCAGCCCACGGCATAGCTTATGAGAGAGGTGATCTCGTCGCGCTTGGTGCGCACGTACTTGTTGCCCTTATAGCTCTCGGGAATCTCATCGGCGGTATCAAAGATGCGCGCCACCGATACGTACTTGTCCTCAACCTCGATGGGCACCTCGCCCTCCATGTTGTAGATCTTGGCAAAGATTCGGTTGAGCTCTTCCTCGTTAGCGCGAAGCTGCTCAAAGCGAGCATTAACCTCGGCCTTGCGAGCCTCGTATTTTTCAGAAAGCAAGACTGGCATGAACAATCTCCAAACACAGTTGAACTAAATCAGCAACGCAGTCAAATGGCCAATTCCCCCGAGCTTCCTGCCATTAACTAGTTCGGCAATTCACCGATTAACTTAATGCGTTTATACGACAGGAACATGCGGGCGGAAATCTGACCCTTCGCATTAGTGTCCTGGAAATAGAGAAAAGGTTCTCGCTTGCCGTTACTCGCAGACTTCCGTTTAACTTCAGCAAACTGACCGTGAGCAATAGAATTGCGCAAATGTCTGTACAAGCCATCAAGGGTAAGCATGGCGTCGTAGGGCTTGGCATCCGAAATGGCTATTGCCTTTTTATCCTTATCAGGAAATAGTCCGTATCCGTCTTTCAGCATTCCAATCGGAGTTTTAGTAAAAGCAAGGAACTCTATATTCGAGCTAGGAATGCCACCGTCAGCAAACCCGTTGCCAATTAGATACTTTGCAACCCCCCTAAGCTCATAGTTCACATAGAAACGATCCTCATCCAAATCAGCAAAAAGCGATTGAATGCAATTCAAAGCAAGCGAATTGTCAACGCTGTCCAAAGCAGGCAAGTGTTTTCTAACGGCCGATGCTTTTGGCACCGGACAGCCTGCAAGCAAATTATTAAACAAGAATAAAGTGCGTTCCTTATTCTCCGTGCGCGAATTTACCCAATCCGACCTGCCACATGACGTTAACGCTTTGATTTTCTTTCCACCCATAAGACATCAGACCAATGGATGGCGCTTGAAATCCCAAGAAGTTTCAAGCGAATCATAATCAAGTTTTGAAATCGTGCGAGCAGCTTCAACAAGCGTACAAACAGTCGGCTCAGCGCATTCATCTTGAATGATTGGCAGTTGCCCGATTTGACCCACCTCAAAATTGAGAGTTGGCGACATGAATGCCAAATCGATTTCAGCGATAGAACAGTTGCAGAAAGCCTGGATGTAGCGAAGCTCATCCGGTTCCGCGAATAGGCATGCCCCAGCAACCTCGAAAAGCATTCCTTGGGGCGCGAACCTAAAGGATGCGAGGCTAGAAGAAATCTTCGACCAAGAAACTGCCGGCTTAAAGTAATCATTCTGGTTCTTTATGACAAAATCAGGCTTAGAAAGGTATGTGTACTTTGCCAGGATGGCTTCCTTCATCTCGCGCCCATCGTCGTACCAGTTAACGACTTCGTCGTACTCTCCCCACCATTTTCGATAAAATCCTCCCCTGATAATAGGGAACCATCGCCTGCCCGACTTCTTTGCGGAGTCCCTGTCGGAACAGCTCCTGTCGGTGTGTTCCGGCTCGACTTCCCACCACTTACGGAGGAACCTATTATTATCGCTCGTCGCAAGACCTTGCCTCGGAGTCGCAATGGAGTCGAGGCGCTTACCAGCAACAAACGACTGGATCAAATGGTCGCTGGCCCAGTAGGCTATGGGGGTGCCGGGGATCTGTTTGAAGGTCCCAGCGTCGCGGCGGTAGAACCAGCCGCAGTCGGGGTTCCTGATCGCCTCGAGGGCTTTTCCTTCCTGCAACGACCAATGATCGAAATCATTCAATCTGACATAGCCGCCACGATAGCCGGCGACATGTTTGTTCCTGATTACAAATGTACACACCTGAGCAGCGATGCCATGAAATCCATGGACGGAAAGCTGCACTAAGCTATCAATCGTTTTGACATCGACCAGCTGTTGGCGCAAATTCTCGAAAGACGATAAAAACATCCAGCTATTTGATGTTGCAAGACCCGCAAGGCCCGCCGTCTCCGTAAGAGAAAAAATACGCTCGATGAAGCACGTGCACAGGTCGCTCTTCACGTCGGGGTAGTTCTTCTTGACCCACTTGGACATGAAGGGGCCGAAGCTGGAGCTGCCCATGTAGGGCGGGTTGGCCACCACACAGTCGTGGCGGCGAGCGAGGATCTCGCAGGTCTTAAGAGCACATTCCAGTTTATTTTTAGAACTACCGTCAAACAGACCATCGGTGCCGATGAGTTCGATCGCCTCACGCAGTGCGGCAAGGTCGCCCTCACTTGGAGCGAGCAGCGAGCCGACCTCGTCCAGATGCGATAGGGCATCGATGAGATCCTTCTTCTTGGCAAGCGCGACGCCGTGCGGAATATCATCCTCCTCAAGCATAACCGGCTCGAGCACGGCAACATCCGCCTGAACCCCACGGCCAAAGAAACGCCTATCCATCTCTCGGGCACACATGGCCAACGCAAGCCCTGCAATCTGGGCAGCGCGAGGGTCAATTTCCATACCATGGAGGTTCTTGGATAGAATGAGTCCGGGAATGTCGCGCATACGGTATTCGCGCTCTAAATACATCTTTGCCAAAAGTTCAAAGGCGTAAACGAGAATATGGCCCGATCCACAAGCCGGGTCGCACAGCGAAATATCCTCGGGACTCTCGATTTTAATGAAGTCCTCGTGCTCCGCATCGGGCTCGATGTAGTACTCCATTTCATCACGCAGGGGACTTCCCGGGTTGTTCAGCATCCACAAACGCCCCAGCGAGTTCTGCACCATGTAGCGTACGATCCAGTTGGGCGTAAACAGTTGTGTGGCAGGACCGATGGTGTCCGGCGTCTCCTTGGCCTTAGATTTAAAGAATGCGTCTTTGACCTCGGAATTGTAGAACTGATACATCCAGCCCAAGGACTCGACGTTTTCCCACGTGCTGCGTTCAATCCGTTCGACTAGAGCGCACAGTACGCCTTCTTCACCGCGGTCCAAAAGCCTTGTCGGAAGCAGTAACGCATCCGCTGTGCCCACGCGGCCAAAGATGGCGGGCAAGCACTCGGCGAGCTCGTTCATCTGCGCCACCAAAATGAGACGGAACAGCGCCTCATCATCTGCCGCCGCGACAAGGTCAAACACGCGATCGCGCTCTAAGCCCGGCAGATCAAGCTCCGTCGGCATACGCAAGCAGTCTGGCGAAAAACTATCGTACTCCGAGGTTTCGCAATATGAACTTAGCATGCGCACGCCACAGGGTAGATAGCCTCGCACTTCCATATAGCGTATTGCAGCAAAGCGATTAAACCAGGTATAGGCCATTTCCTCGCAAAAGCGCGCATAGCCGTCATGCTCTATGCGGCGATATAGCTCCGAACGTTGCGAACGCTCGAGCGCAGAGAGCACCGTGCCTTTAACGATGGTTGCATCGCGATTGAATTCTTCACGCCCTGCGTCGTCGAGTCCGTAGGCATAGCAACGCTGGCGCACCTCGTCAATTAAGCGGATGCGTGCCCAAGGGCAGAACTTTTCGAGATCTTTCGTATCCATGTTTCTCCCTTAGCCCAAACGGATGGCGTCATTACCCTCAAGGCTTCGCAGTAGCTCTTTGCGCGCGGCATCCAAATACTCATCTATCTGCTGTTGCGAGTTCAGCTCCAGCGGCCTAAAAACCATGCTGCGGCTCACCGATTTGACACGTCGCCTAGGCGCCGGTGCAGATTGGGGCTCATTCGGCAAGCCAGGCGCAGCGGACCCCGAATGATCAGTCGTTACCGTCACGCTCGTATTTGCCGGTTTGGGACGATTCGCCTCTTCATAGGCATCGTCAATCATTTTGTACAGAGTCGTCTGAGCACGATCGAGCTTGACGGGCACAGCATCCAGGGCGGTCAGCGTTGCCGCATTATGCACCTCATCTTTTCGAGCGCTGCGCGACTCCCCGATGCGTGCCAGAGCGATGCCCTTGCTTTGGGCATACGCTTCGATATCCCCATAGCGCTCCTCGACAGAATTGAGCATGGCGATACGCTTTTGGTCTAAAAGCTCTTTGTAGGCAACTTTCACCTGCAGGTTTGCCTCTGAAAGCTTTTGGAACTGCAAACTCAAACTCGGTTGTTTAACCGCTCCTCCAATGACGGAAAGCGCATCAAGCGTCTCCGAATCGGCCTCAAAGTAATCGCGCTCGTTCTCCATTCGCTCGAATATCTCGCAGGCACTGTCAAATACAGTTACCTTGCTGCCGAAAAACTCGTCAATATCTTCGAGAGCTTCAGCCGCATCTCCCAGCTCGCTCTCTTTTCCGGCGATCGCCATAATTAGATCGACGGCATCGCGGCCGCTCTGTAATAAACCCTCGATAAGGCTCTTTGCATCCACGACCTCCGTATGGCCCGGGTAATCGGGGTTACGCTGGTACTCGACCGAAAGAAAGCTCGCCAAGCTATCGCGGCGCTTTTCAAGCTCCCCGCGACATGCCTCGGCAAGGCTGTCCTCTTCGAGCGGCAGAGTATGATTGCCGCTCAACTCTTCTACAGCCTGTCGCGCCTTAGATATGGCCGACCGAGAAAGCTGCTGGCGCGCCTCAACAACAGCCTGTCGTGCCTTAGCAGCCTTTCGCAGATAATCGATGATCTTGGAATCCCTAAAATCAATCGCTTGTCCCGCACAGAGCAGGCGAGCACGCTTTTGCGCTAGCAGCGTTGCAACCACGGCGGCAATGTCAATCTCCGCCCAACCATAAGGCTTCGCATGATATGTCTCGAGCAGCTCGCTCATTGTTACCTGCATATGTTGGGCAGCGCGAGCTTCCAGCAGGCGCATAACCGCTTCGATGGCCCCGGCATTGGGCTCTTGTCCATTCATTGCCGGAGTGTACGCGGTTAGAATTTGCTTGATCTGCACATCACTGTCGTAGTTTTTGTCAATAAGCGACAACTTGTTGTACGTAACGGAAACAAGCTGGCGTACGCAGTCCTCGATCATATTCTTGGCAGACGCCGATTTGACTGGCGAATACTCACTGCCGTAGACATAGAACGTTCCATGCAGCACAGCCTGGCGCATAAGGTCCTCTGCGCGCTTATCCAGAGCAACACGCTCTTCCTGCTTGCCACGCAAGATCGAAGCCACCACTTCGCTGCGATTGTCTGCCTGACGGCTATTGAGGTATTGCTCAATACATGCCGACTGATACAGACAGTCGTAGTAGTCTTGCTGGGAATCGAGCACCACGATGGCCTCTCCCCTGCAAGAGCTAAGGAGCAGGTCCTCGCGCGAAGGGATCGGGGCGCCATCCACGCCAGAAATAACGCGCAGCGCCAGCCCCGATGCGCTGTTATAACGGGTGTCGTCCAGATATTCCTCAACGTCGAAAACGTTTTTACCGACCGACACCTTAGCGTTTTCGAAGACCTGCCTAAACATAATCTGCGCGGCCTTGGACGTAATCTTCGTAGCGTCCGGCTGCACGCGCGAAATCTGCTGGGCGATCTCCTGCTCTTCGTCGGTCAGGTACTTATACGTTTCGCCGTTGCGAGCCACATAGTTTTGACGTACCAAACGCTCCAAGGACTGCGAAATCTGCTCGCGAACGACAATGCGATCGGTGCGCACGTCATCGGTCATAAGGGTGACCAAGTTATCAACGTTTGCCGGCATGTCCTTATCGACATACAGGATCAAGAAAAGCAGTTTGAGTACCGGAATGTCGCATTCCTCAAGACCCTGTCCCTTTTGGGCGGCATCCGCCGCTCGAAGAACTACGCGACGATGATAGTCCTCGAGCGACGTCGAGATCGTATTGTAGAAACGCCAGAGCGGAACCAGGGCATTCTGGTCCTTATCCTCTATGCATCGAGCGGAGTCTTGAAAGCCACTCAGCATGGAACGCTCGGCACTTGAGCTGTTTTTTCCGGACGCGCCGTGATTGCGCAGCTCATCCATGATTTTTTGAATGAGCTTAAACTGGTAATCAGCAAACGGATACGTGCTGGCGAAGTCTTCGGCGCCCTCGTAGCCAATTAAATCGGCCGCCGCATCCTTAAAGCTATACAAGTTGTTGAGGACCGCCGAGCGCTCCTGGTATTCAGCTTTCAGCAAGTCGTTCGCATCCTGATTTTTCGCCAAAATGCGGCGACGAATAACTTCATCGGCGCACGAGCTGCTCAACGACAAGCGCGTATTAAAGCGATCCTGAATCTTGGAGAAGTCGCTGCCCTTAACCTTGGTAATTTGATCAATCGCCTGCTGTCCGGTGACCATAACCCATACACGGCCGCCACATTTGGTGCCTAGCGCCTCGACAATGCTCTGCAAGTTCAGCATTAGCTCGGTATCGCTCGCGATAAACTGGCTCATCTCGTCGGCCATAAAGATCATGCGATATAAGCCGCCGCATTCTTGCTCTCGACGCTTTGTGTATTTAGCAATATCGTCGGTAAGCTGGTCGATTGAAAAATCATTGCTTTCCGATTTTTCATACCAGCGCTCTGCCTCGTCCTTGCTCATGACGCCCGTGCGACTGAGTGCCTCGATAACGTCGTCGGAGTTAAAGTCGTAGTCCTCGCGGCCATCGACCCAGGGGCTATGATTAATCTCTTCAAATGCGGCACGGAATTCCTGAGTTTTACCGGCGTCGTCAATACGACGCTCCAGGCGAGCGAGCTTAAAATCTGCACCGTAGAACCCGCGGCTCTCGTAATACATCTTGGCAAAAATGCGCGCAACCGCGCTGCCATCCTTATTGAGCGGGCTTTTGATGCCCATATTAAAGAGAATAGCGTCGGTCGTCACGCCCGCCGCGCGCTTTGCTTTGTCGGCAAGTTCGTCATCTTCAAAACGCGGAGCAATATACTCAATCGCAGTTTTACCTGCCGCCTCACGGTTCGTGAACAGGTAGCTGAGCATCTTGAGAAAGTGAGATTTACCCGAGCCAAACGAACCGCTAATCCACACGCCGATTTTATCCGTCGTATCATCGAGAGCTCGGTCATACGCATCGAAAAGCGTCTTGAAATGGCGGCGAAGCTCGTCGGTCACAACGTATTCGTTCAGCTCTTGCCTGACACTGCCGTCATCCTCCTGATCGACCTTAATAACACCGTTAATGTTTCGGTCGATGTCGTGCTCAAACATATCTTTGATCTTCATGGGAATGCCTTTCGATGACCGGAAACGTTTTTAGAGTTGGTTAAACGCGCGATAGTAGTTGCCGTCGGCAATCGTGCCAAACAGCTTTAACTGCTGCCCGTCATAGGTGCCGGGATAAAACAAAACGACGGGTATATCGGAAAATACCGGCTGAATAGACTCGAGAATGATGTGGGCACGCATGAACGGGTAAATCTTGCCAACGCCCGTGATAATCAGGACGTCGCGCCCGCGCTTCGGCTCGCCGTATCTCTCGATAAAGCTGCCGTGAATGAACTCGAGGTACTTCTCGGGCCCCATTCGGCTCTGCATGCGTTGCAAGAAATGATCGCTGCCTCGTTTTTCCTCGAGGGCGCTCATCTTTTCTAAGATGCCGCGTTTTTCGCAAATGCCGATAAATACGCTCCACAGATCAAACGAAACAAAATTAGGGGTGTCGATTTTCGCCTGGCGCTCGCGTTCGTTATCATCCACTAGCTGCTGAGTCAGAGCACGTACCTGGTCCTCTTGCCTAGCTGCATATGGATAGATATAGAGTGGAACCTCGCCACCCAAGCCACGACAATTCAAAAACTCAGGGTCGTGGAATTTGGAACGAATGAGCTCAAAGCTCATGTCGATTGAAGGCAACTCGGTTGCTGTCATCTCGCACCCCTATTCCGTTATGCCAAAGGCGGGCAGAACCGCAGCATCGTCGTTGGCCCGAACGCAACGCTCGAGCTCAAAATCGAGCAATGGCGGACGAAGGGCTTCAGTTTTGCGGCTATACAATCCAGCACCCTCTATACAGTTGACGAGGACTTGGCGCACTTTATTGCACGTAGCATCCGACCACGTTGCAACGCGATCGTCCTGCGCGCGAAGCCCTTCGATAAACGTAACGATCTCCGATTTTCGAAGCGAGAGATCAAAAAGACTGAACTTAGGGGCAATCACGCACGTCATAAAGTCCCAGACAACTCGGTTGTCGCACATCATTGCATACAGGTTGACCTGCGCAAGCTGTTCGAGCGAGCCATGCGCAGCAAGATTAATCAGGCTCGCGCGCACGCCTTCGTCTTCGCTAAGAGCCAACAACCGGCGGCAGCAAGCACGGGCGATAGACTTTTGCTCACGCTCAGTAGGATATTGAAAGAGATTTTGGGCGGTAACCTTTTCAACGATCTCTTTCGTATCAGAAAGGCTCTCGTCCGCCATGAGGCGCGCAACGACACGCGTCTCATTAACAAGCCACTGCTCGCGTGTCATAGAACCACGATAGGTGGTGGGCATGCTCATGTCGTTCAGCCTCTCGACGAATCAAATAGGTACATTTGATTCATACGACAAAACGCTTCGCATCCATTGAGCAACATTTTGTTGCACAACATTTTAGCTGCGAAAACTCTCTGAACGGTAAAAATATTCTGTGAACGGCGAAAAGAGGGTCTGGTTTATTGCGGTTGTTGGAGCCGTTGAGACGACAGACTTGATGGATGGGGTGGATACCACAAAGCGACATATCTCACCGGACAGTCATGCTTAGTCCTTCGAGCATAAACGCGCTTGTGAATTCAGACGCGCATACGCATAACACTCCTTTCGCGCTGAGACCCCTCGTCCTCCGCTATAATCAGCATAGAGTTATACATATGATTCTATGTAAGGAGTTTCATATGCCTGTCGTAAAGCCTATTTCCGATCTGCAACGCAACTTTGGTTCCATAGCAGATAGCTGCCACCAAACCAAAGAGCCCGTCTACCTAACCAAAAACGGATCGGCATCGCTTGTCGTTATGGATGCCGAGGCCTATGACGAGCAGACCCGCGCACTAACCGCCATTCAGGAGCGCGAAGAACGCATCCAGCGAGCCATCACGCGTGGCTACGACGACTTAGTAAACGGTCGTGTGCGACCGTGGAAACAGGCCAAGGCAGATGCAGATCGCATCAGGGCAGCTCGCCATGAAATTGGATAACGCAGACGTCGAGTTCTACTCAGAGCTCGACGAACTTGATGAGCCTTTTGATGTTGTCATGACTGACGAGGCACTCTATGCCTATGCCGAGATTCCTTCGAAGCGAGTCTACGCCAGAATCGGCAACCTCATCGACTTTCTAGCCGAGCATCCTTATTTTGGCGAAGGATACGACCCCTACTATCAGGCGGCCTTTCCGCCCATTGACTGCAGGGTCTTCTTTTGCGCGCACTACGGCGTGTACTACCACGTGGATGTTGAGCAGCGAAACATCAGCATTCTGGCAATCGAGGACCATCGAAAGAACCCTTTGAGTAGATTCAAACTACTCAAGTAGCCTCCCCCATGTAACCATCCTGTAAATCATAGCGACACACTCGGGTTTTACCGTGATGCGGTCGCGCCTGGCGCTCCACTGTGCTAAAGTATCCCGAACGTTCAAACGACTACGAGGGGGAACTAGAAGATGGCACGTGTGCACAACTTCTCAGCTGGCCCGGCCGCACTGCCCACAAGCGTGCTCGCCGAGATCGCCGACGAGATGATGGACTACCGCGGTTGCGGCATGTCCGTGCTCGAGATGAGCCATCGATCTAGCATGTACCAGCAGATCATCGACGACGCCGAGGCAACCCTGCGCCGCCTGCTGAGCATCCCCGACAACTACCGTGTCCTATTTTTGCAGGGCGGCGCCACACTGCAGTTTGCGGGCATCCCCATGAACCTCATGCGCCGCGGCCGCGCCGGCTACATCGTGACCGGCAACTTTGCCAACAAGGCATACAAAGAAGCCGCCAAGTACGGCGAGGCCGTGCTGCTCGCGAGCTCCGAGGACACCAACTTCGACCGCATTCCCAACATGGCCGACATCAACGCGCGCATTGCCGACGAGGCCGCGGGCGACGGGCTCGACTACGTCTACATCTGCCAAAACAACACCATCTTTGGCACCATGTACCACGAGCTGCCCGCTTGCGGCGATGTGCCGCTAGTCGCCGATGTCTCGAGCTGCTTCCTGTCGCAGCCGCTCGACGTTGAGCGCTACGGGCTCATTTACGCCGGCGCTCAGAAAAACGCCGGCGCCGCGGGCGTCACCGTGGTTATCGTGCGCGACGACCTGATCGCCGAAGGCCCCGCCTTTGCGCAGACGCCGCAGTACCTGGACCTTAAGACCCAGGCCGCCAAGGGTTCCATGCTCAACACGCCCAACACCTTTGGCATCTACGTGTGCGGCAAGGTGTTCCGTTGGGTGGAGCAGACCGGCGGACTTGCCGCCATGGCCGAGCGCAACTGGGCCAAGGCCAACCTGCTCTACGACCTGCTCGAGCACAGCGAGCTGTTCCATGGCACCACGCAGGCCAACAGCCGCTCCATCGCCAACGTCACCTTCCGCACCGGCGACGCTGAGCTCGATGCGGCCTTTGTTGCAGGCGCGGCCGAGCGCCAGATTCAAAACGTCAAGGGCCATCGCCTCGTCGGCGGCATGCGCGCCAGCGTGTACAACGCCGTCACCATGGAGGACGTGCAGGCGCTGGCCTCGTACATGAAGGACTTCGAAGCACAGCATAGTTTGAGTCCGCGATCTAACTAGCCCGCAACGCGCGGGCCGACCAGCCACTTCAGACCACCCTGCTTAGATCAAAACCTGCTAAGGAGTTTTCCATGCGCAAGATTAAAACCATCGATGACATTACCAAGGACGGCAAGGTCGAGTTTGGCGAGGGCTACGAGTTTGTGGGCACCGCCGAGGAGGCCGATGCGATCCTGATGCGCTCGACCGACCTGCACGGCTACGAGCTGCCCGAGGGCATCCGTGCCATCGCCCGCTGCGGCGCCGGCGTCAACAACATCCCCGTCGAGGAGTACGCCAAGAAGGGCGTCGTCGTCTTTAACTCCCCCGGCGCCAACAGCAACGCCGTCAAGGAGCTCGTCCTGGGCATGCTGGTGCTCTCGAGCCGCGGCGTGGTGCAATCAATGAACTGGGTGCGTGACAACGCCGACGACCCCGAGATTCAGGTCGATGCCGAAAAGGCCAAGAAGGCCTTTGTGGGCCGCGAGCTCAAGGGCAAGCGCATCGGTGTCATCGGCCTGGGCAACGTGGGCTCCAAGGTCGCCAACGCCTGCGTCGATCTGGGCATGGACGTCTATGGCTACGATCCGTTCATTTCCGTTGAGCACGCGTGGGTGCTGAGCCGCGAGGTGCAGCGCGTGGGCACGCTCGAGGATCTCTGCCGCGGCTGCGACTACCTCACCGTGCACGTGCCCAGCAAGGCCGACACCATCGGCATGATCAGCACCGAGCAGATTAACCTGCTGGCACCGGACGCCGTGCTCATCAACTACGCACGCGAGACCATCATTGACGAGGACGCCGTCGACGCCGCCCTGCGTGCAGGCAAGCTCAGCTGGTTTAGCTGCGACTTTGCCACTCCCAAGACCGTCAAGATGCCCAATACGTTTATCACCACGCACTCGGGCGCCGGCACCGGCGAGGCCGAGGCCAACTGCGCAGACATGGCCATCAGCGAGCTCAAGGATTACCTGGAGAACGGCAACATCGCGCACAGCGTCAACTACCCCGCCTGCAGCATGGGCAAGGCGCGCGCCGCAAGCCGCATTGCCTGCCTGCACGCCAACGTGCCCAACATGATCGGCCAGATCACGGCCATCCTGGCCAAGGACAACGCCAACGTGCAGCGTATGACCAACGAGTCCGCCGGCGAGAACGCCTACACCATGTTCGACACCGATGAGCACCTGGACAGCAGCACCATCGAGGCGCTCAAGCAGATTCCGTCGATGTATCGCGTGCGCGTGATCAAGTAGCGCCGGCTGATCTGACGGGCAGTTCCCCATGTGGCCTGCCCGTCGCTGACATTGAATGCCCGCGGGGGCGCCTTTCGCACGAGAGGCGCCCCCATTTTTGTGAGCGCTCCATTAAATGCACTGAGCCGCTTCTTGGCATACAATCTGTATGTTGACCTAACTATCTGTGAGGTGCCTATGGTAGATACAGATTTTGCTTGGCGGCTTACGCAAGGACTCGTGCGGATCGACAGTTCCGACCCAGGTGCGTATGAGGGCGAGATTGAACGCTATATCAAAGCGTTGGTTGAGGCTCAACTGGGGCGGTTGAGCCATCCGGTGCTCCATGCCGTGCAGGTTGAGGAACTCGAGGTGCTGACCGGACGCCGCAATCTCATGGTCACCGTGCCCGGTTTGAGCGACGAGGCGCGGCTGGTCTATATCTGCCACATGGATACCGTTACCTTGGGCGATGGCTGGGACGCAAACACGCCGCCACTCGGAGCGGTTGTGCGTAACGACAAGCTCTACGGCCGCGGTGCCTGCGACATGAAGAGTGGCCTGGCCTGCGCCATTGCCGCACTGGTCCATACGCTCGAGCGCGTGGCGGCGGATGGCGCGCTGCCCCGCCGCGGCTTTTCGCTCATCTGCTCGGTCGACGAGGAAGATTTTATGCGCGGCTCAGAGGCAGCCATCGATGCTGGCTGGGTCGGCTCGCGTGAATGGGTGCTGGACACCGAGCCCACCGACGGACAGATCCAGGTGGCGCACAAGGGTCGCACGTGGTTCGAGATCGAGATGACCGGCGTCACGGCGCATGCGAGCCAGCCTTGGAAGGGCGCGGATGCCGTCGCCGCCATGGCCGAGGTCGTGTGTTCGCTCCGTCGCGCGTTTGTGGCGCTGCCCGCGCACGATGAGCTGGGGCCTTCGACCATCACGTTTGGCCAAATCGAGGGCGGATATCGCCCCTACGTCGTACCCGACCGCGCCAAAGCCTGGGTCGACATGCGACTGACCCCGCCGACCGATACGGCCGCCGCGACGCGCATGGTAGAGCAGGCCATCGCCGGCGCCGAAGCCGCCGTTCCCGGTTGCCATGGCAGCTACACCGTGACGGGCGACCGCCCCGCCATCGAGCGCGACCCGAACTCTCCCCTTCTAGCAGCGCTCAAGCGTGCCGCCGATGACGTGACGGACGCGGACACGACCGTCGGCTTCTTTACCGGCTACACCGACACCGCCGTCATTGCCGGCAAGACAGACAACCGCAATTGCATGAGCTACGGTCCCGGGTCGCTCGCGCTCGCGCACAAGCCCAACGAATATGTGCCCCACGCCGATATCGTTCGTTGTCAGCAGGTGCTAATCGCGCTCGCCGATAACGTGCTCTGGGACGCGAGCGGCCAAGTTGGGGCATAATAAGCCGCGAACAAACCGACTCGTGCGTTAGGACCGCCCATGAAAGCACTTCCGTTTCCCTGCATCCGCCCGGCTCAGGACCGCGTGCTCGAGGCGCTGCCTGCAATGGGCAGCATCCTGAGCGGCAACGATGCTCTGCGCGGAGCCATTGCCGATGGTCTGATGCTCAAGGACCCGGGTGCGGCGTATTACGTGTACGAATGCTCGGGCGAGCCGGGACGTGTGACGGGTGTCGTGGCGATCTGCCCGGTTGGTGCGCTGGCGGGCGGCGACGCGGTTGCCGCCGATACGACCGCCGCTGCGCGCGCAATCGCCGACCTCAAGGTACAGCCCCGTCCCGTAACGCTTGTCTACGAAGCCTCTCCCGTCATGGATATCATCCTCGGCGCCGCAAAAGAGGGCGCTTCACTCTATGCCGTCACCGACCCCGCCGGCATTACGCACCGCGTGTGGGAGGTCAAGCGCGAGGACGCCGTCGGGGCCATCCGCGCCATGCTCGACCAGGCGCCGGAGCCGGCACTGGCCGACGACCCTGCCTACGCTGTCGCACTAGTCGAGGCATCACAGCTCCTGGCCGACGATGCACGTGCCGCCGGCACCTACACGGGCAAAGAGCCGTTCAACTTTGCCGTAGCTGCGCTCTTCCCCGCCGCGCAGGTCAGCGGCGGCGCGGCGCAGGTTCCGACGGGTCTGCTCACGCACCAGGTCGCGCGGTTCTAGCAAGACCAGACCGTCCAGCACAAAAATCGGCAGCCCAACAAACAGGGGGCGGAGATGCAGCAGGTACATGCATCTCCGCCCCTTTTGCGTCGAGAAGTTATGCCGACGACCCGTGCCGCCGCGCTCGCGTTATCCGCGCTGCGGACCCGCAGTAGCCACGAGCGGTTCAAGCCCCAGCTCGCGCGCGTAGTCTTCCTGCGTAAAGACTTCGACCAGTTCAAACGTATCGGCCGCATCGTCAAACGCAAACTGCAGCACTGAGCAGTTGCCCGGCACGCGTTCGCGCTCGTCGGCCGCCGCGCCCCGCACGTGGTCCAAAAACTCCTTGATAGCCGAGCCGTGGCTCACCGCGAGCACGCACTCGTGGTCCGGACGTCGCATAAGATCGGTTATCGTCGCCGCCATGCGCTCGCGCACCTGCATCTGGCCCTCGCCGCCAAACTGACGATAGAAATCTCGCCACGGCCGCTCGGGCATAAGCATCACGCGCTCGGCCTCAAAGTCGCCAAAGAACCACTCACGCAGACCGTCCAGGCGCTCGTACGCCAAGCCCGGCCACAGGTTGGCGATAGTCTGCTCGGTGCGATGAAGTGTGGAGGTGTAGGCATGATCGGGTTCAATGCCGCGCGCACGTAAGAACATGCCGGCACGTGCCGCCTGGTCGCATCCCAGCTGCGTGAGCGGCGAGTCACTCCAACCCTGAATAATGCGCTCAAGGTTGAATATTGTCTGCCCATGACGAACCAGATACAGGTCTTTATTCATAGGGGTCCTTTCGTTCGTTACCAATCAAGGAGCGAAAACGCACCGTCGCAATAGCCAAAATGAAGCACGGCACCGTTGTCGGGTAGCTCTCCCCCGCCAGTCACATACTCAAGAAACTCCTGGCAGGAAGAGCCGTGGGAGACTGCCAGCACACAGTCGTGCTGCGGCCTGGCCATGATGTGGGACAGCGCCGCGACCATGCGCGACTGGAGCTCGCCTTCAGACTCGCCACCAAAGGCCACCGGATAATCGCCACAGGGCTGCGGCGGCATCTCGCGATTTGATGTACCCTCCAGCGAGCCCAAATGCCACTCGCGCAGGTCATCGACCAGCTCTATCGAGCGGCCCTCACCAGCAATTAGCTCAGCCGTATGCCGCGCCCGGCCCAACGGCGAGGAATACACACGGTCAAAGGTCACGCCACGCGCCTCAAACGCCGCGCGCGTCGCCAGCGCCTGCTCGCGCCCGCGCGCCGTAAGCGGCGAATCGTGCCCGCCCTGCAAAATGTTCTGCACATTGAGCTCAGTCTGCCCATGCCGCACCAAATACAAATCTGCCACACGTCCTCCCCTCGCACCACCGCAAAGGGGACAGGTACCTTTGTGGTGGTTTACCGCCGGATCACACCGCGGTGACGCTCAGCTACACCAGTACGTCGGCAAGCGGGCGCTTGGGTACGTGGTGCACCTGCGCCTCGTCGCGCCAGTAATTAATTGAGCCGTCGGGGTTGGAATCGATCGCATCAATCACCTGCGTCTCGGCCAGAACGCCAAACGCCATGATCAGCTTGAGCTCATACTTGTCGCTATCGAGCCCCATGGCATCGATCGCGTGGGGCGTAAAGGCCTTGAACATGCAGGCAGCCACCTCGGGCGTGGCGCTGCGGGCGGCGAGCATCATCGTCTGCGCGGCAATGCCCGTGTCGACCTCGGTAATAGGAGCGGCGGGCTTGCCCGGAACGGCGCGCTCGGCAAGAATCGCGATGTAGCCGGTCGGGCGCTCGCCCTCGGCAGGACCCGACCAGTCCTTAAGCGCGCCGGCCCATGCAAGCTCGTCAAACACGCGAGCGCAGTCCTCGGAACCGCTTACCACATGAAAACGCAGACGCTGAGCATTGGCGCCGCAGGGAGCCAGGTGCGCCAGTTCCGCCAGCTCGAGCAAAAACTCGCGCGGCACGCGCATGGACTCGTCAAAGCGACGGCACGTACGGGCGCGGCGGACCAGCGCGTCAAACGTGTCCAGGCCGAGCTTTTCGCAACCTTGCTTTGCCATCGACTCCGCGCTAGACGGCGCCGCGGGAACTGTTTCGTTCATAGGGACCCCCAATTTCGGGCAATTGTTCTTAGGAAAATCTAACCTAAAACGTAGGCAATAACGAACAGGGCTGCAATGTTCTACACCTGTTGAATAGAAAATCGCGACGTGGGGAACAACGGAAACAATTCGGGGCCTTTGGGTTACGTTTCACCCTCCCCGACCCATACGTCAGCGCCTTTAGGCGATACTGGTCGTAACGATCAAGGCTTACGCCGCACGGAAAGGAGACATTATGGGCATCTTTAAGAATGATGACCAAAAATCGAGCCAGTTTGGATTTGACGAGAAAAGCATGGCAGGCAAGGCCGTCAAGGCCGTGCGCTGGATTTACGCCATCACGGGCGTCTTGGCGCTCGTCGCCGGCATCGCACTGCTGTTTGCGCCCGCCAAGTCCCTCGTCTTCTTAACGACCGTCTTGGGCTTCTACTTTGTGATCACGGCCGCGATCAGGCTGTTTACCGCTGTTTTCGAGCCACTGCTGCCCACCGGCTGGCGCGTGACGAGCATCATCTCCAACCTACTCATTATCTTGGGCGGCGTCATAATCCTGCGCAACCAGGCCTTCTCGACCGCGACGCTCACCACGATGGTGGTTATCGTGGCCGGCTTTGGCTGGATCGTCGAAGGTGTCATGTCCATTCTGGAGTCCGAGCTTTCGTCCAACCGTGCCCTCGCCATCCTGAGCGGCGCGCTCTCCATCATCGCCGGCATGTTCGTGTTTATCTATCCGCTGTGGTCGGCCAAGATGCTCGTCATCTTTAGCGGCGCCGCACTGCTGGTGTTTGGCGTAACGCTGATTGTTCGCGCTATTCAATTTGGCAAACTGGTGCACTAGATGCCGCGAACGCTCTTTATTGATGCAGACGCCTGCCCGGTCACGCGCGAGTCAATTGACTGCGCGCGGCGGGCGGGCGTCGCCGTCGTTATCGCCGGCAACAGCACACAGAACCTGGAACGCCACATTCGCCGCGACGATCCGCGCGACGTCGAGCATGCGCGACGCGGATTTTGGGTCACGACGCTCGATGTGAGCGTGGGCGCCGACAGCGCCGACTTTGCCATTGTCGAACGCCTGCAGGCGGGCGACGTAGTCGTGACGCAGGACATTGGCTTGGCGAGCATGGTGCTCGGGCGCGATGCCGCCGCCATCGGCGTGCGCGGGCGCGTCTACGATAAGGCGACCATCGACATGCAACTGTTTATTCGCCACGAGGAAAAGAAGGTGCGCCGCGCCGGCGGTCGCACTCGCGGTCCGGCGGCATTTACCAGCGAAGACCGGGCCCGCTTTAAGCGCAACCTCACCGAGCTGCTGCGCTAACCAAGGTAGATTTTCGGGACATGCCCGGAAATCTACCTTTTTGTTTTGAGCGGTGTGAGCGCTCGGAATCCATGGCTCAACAAAAAACGGGCTTCAAAATGCCATGCGTCGCCGCATTGCGCAGGCGCCGAGCATGGCTATTTGAAGCCCATTTTTTAGGCCTACTTAGAGGCCGAAGGCGGATAGGATAAGGCCCCAGCCGGCGCCGATGACGTACATCATGACCAGGAACACGGCGTTTTCACGAGCGCTGCGGTTGGTGCGGAACAGGACAAGATAGCCCACGCCGGCGGAAATGAGCGTGCCGGCGAGCATCGGCGCCAGCTGTAGCGCGCCCTCCAGGTACAGCTGCGTAATGACCACGCTGGCCGAGCAGTTGGGGATCAGGCCGACGAGTGCCGAGCCCAAGACGGCGAGCGTCTCGTTGCCACGCAGGAACTGCTCGATCGCGGACTCTCCGAAGGTCTCGAGCACGGCAACTAGAATCAGCGTCACCAGGAAAATAAAAACCGAAACCTGCACGGTGTGCGAGATCGCGCTGCGGATAATCGACAGGACGGGCGCACCTTCGTGGGAGTGACCGTGGTCGTGCCCATGGCCGTGGTGGTGCTCATGCTCGCCTGCGTGACCGTGGTCATGGCTGTGTCCGTGGTCGCGCTCGTGTTCATCTTCATCATCATCGCAACCGCAATGGTCGCGCTCGCACAACTCGTGGATGTGGTCGGCGCTCACGCCCGCCTCGGCCACTTCATCAATGATGTCGCCCCCGGTATGGTCGTCGTGCGCGCAGTTCACATGAGCCGGATTGGCAGCGGTCCCCAGCACGGTACGGCGAATCGCCGCATGCGCGCGGGCATTACGACGAAGGCCGCGGATAGCCGCGTCCACGATAAAGCCCGTGACCAGCGCGATCAGTGCCTTCGAAGCCAAAAGCATCGCCATGGTCTGCACGGGCACCTGCTCGGCGAGCAACAGCGGCAGCATCTCATCGGAGGTCGAAAGGAACACCGCCACCAACGTGCCCAAGGTCACGACACGACCGGCGTACAGCGTTGCTGCCATGGCCGAAAATCCGCACTGCGGCACAATGCCCAGCAGCGAGCCAGCCACGGGACCCGCAGCGCCGGCGCGCTTGATAGCGCCGTTGACGCGGTCGCCCGCAACGTGCTCAAGTGTCTCGAGAGCAAGATACGTCACCAACAAAAACGGCGCCAGCGAGAGCGTGTCCTTGCCGGCGTCGAGCAGAATATCAATCAGCAAATCCATGACGGATGGAACCTTTCATGTCTTTCGGCAGCATTGTAAAAGTCCTAGCGGTCAACTAGGGTATTGTAGTTGTCCTAGGCGCGATGCCAATAGTTGCCCATGGTAAACTATCATCTCGCCACATCTCAATGAACCCGAGCCGCGCGGTGCGGCCCGTCCAAGGAGCAGTTATATGAACGTTTCACAAGCACTCGAATACGAGCGCCAGCCGTTTATTCCCATGTTTATCTATGGCGATCACGGCGCCATGGAGTCCGAGCGCCAGAAGGGCGAGGAGGCCCTTAAGGTGCTCGAAACCGAGTACTTTACCGCCGAGGGCGACCCCAGCTTCGACTTTGCCACCGTGCGCGACCTGGCTGACCGCAACCGCGACCTGTGCGACCAGATTGGCGAGGCACGCCTGCGCAACGTGACGCCCGCGACGCTTTCGCGCGGCCTGTCCGATGCCGACACCTGCGCCGCCATCGGTAAGATGCAAAAGCGCACCGCCGCGTCGGTCATGCGCGAGATCCGCGGCGACCGCGACGCGCTCGGCGTGGCCTACGCCCGCAAGCCCATCCAGGGCACCGTGCTCGGTATCGACATCGAGACCACCGGCCGTGCACCCGAGCGCGGCTATATCATCAACGTGGGCTGGGAGATCATGGATCTCACCAGCGACGCCGTGCCGCATGACGCCGAGGCACACTACTGTGGCCTGCCCGACATCTACCGCGGCGAGGATGTGCCGTTGTCGAATATCCACCACATCACCTGGGACGACATTGACGGCAAAAAGCCGTTCCGCGAGAACAAGGAATTGCAGAAGCAGCTGCTCAAGCTTATGAAGAAATACCCGTACATGGCGCATAACGCCGCGTTCGAGGACAGCTGGTTCAAAATTCATCTGGACGGTTACGCCGAGGCACGCCGCGCCGGCAAGATTATCGTCATCGACTCGCGCCAGATCTGCCGCAGCCTGGATGCCGACGTCCGCTCGCTCCCCCGCGAGTCCGCGCCCGCCGCGCTCGAGAACTGGGCCCGCCGCCGCGGCACCCTCGCCGCCGACGCCAACGAGCAGCACCTGGGCCTCGACGACACCGACCTCATGCTCCGCACCGTCCAAGCCGAGTTCAACCTCAAGAACCTGTTTGCCAAGTAGAAACGTCTACGACAAACTCCGACGTAGATCACGAGCGGCCTCGCAGCGGGAAACCCCGCAGCGGGGCCGCCCTACGTTCCACAGATAGATCTGCCATCACAAATTCTGAACCCTCATTTTGAACGATTTCGACCAATTCCCAACACGCAATTCGTTGTCGGATGGTGATACATCGATATCAAATGTGCAGCAATTGAGTATTTATATGCTATAGCTAAGCTGCGAAAACTTTTATTTAGGGCATACCAACTCATAATTGCGTCAAGCTTTTGGACAGCATTTGGTTAGACCTCTAAAACGGCTTTTCCACTCAGTGCCATCAACACGGCATTAGCTGACACGATATATACCATGAGTATCGTATTGTCACATACCACTGCAAAAGCGGTCTACCAGGCCGCGCATTCGGTGTCTGCGAAAGGCATCGAATCCTGTAGTCCTGCCGCGATTTAGGGATCATGTCCCACCGGAACGCTCCTTGACGCAGCCACAGAATGGCTCACCAAAAATGATGTTTCCCTCGACGCAAATGATTCCCTCGAGGTGATGGTGTTTGATCGCAGGAATGCGCGCTATGCAATGAACTGTCAATGCCACGTTTCGTCAAAACGATTCTCGAACTCACGCTTTATAGAGCTTGAAGATGGCATCTTCATTGTTGGCGTTGAGCTTTGCGCACTTCAAGCCGCCACCTATCTCCCTTTTCGCGAACTGGTGGAGTACTACTTTGAATTGTGCAGCGCTTACTCCCTTGGAACCGGCTCTTCCACCTCTTATAACGAGCGTTTCGCGCTCACCTCGACCGAGAGGTTAAAGCAGTTCTTTAATTCCATTACCAGATGCGACGGTTTGGCCCTTGCCCGAAAGGCGATCCAATGTGTACGCGACGGATGCCGGTCTCCCATGGAAACGGCATTTGTCATGATGCTAACGCTGCCCAAAAGCGAAGGAGGGCTTGGTATTAAGGGAATTGAGACCGATTACGAGGTGCAGGTCACCGCCGCCGCAAAGAATCTCACGAGACGCAAAAAGTTCTTTATGGATGCGTATCTAAAGAAATCTCGCACAGACATTGAATACAACGGTTTCTATCATGACGCGGAAGAAGACCGCGCCATCGATGAGGAACGCAAGAATGCGCTTGCGTCCATGGGATACGGAATCATCACCGTCAGCCGTTATTCCTTTATGCATGCCAGCTCTTTCGTTAGGGTCATGGAAGCAATCCAGCGGAAAGAGGGCGTACGCCCCTCGCGTCTACCAAAAGACTTTCAAATCATGCAAGAGGACCTGAGACAGTTTGTGCTCAGAAGGTTTATAGAAGAGAAAAGGCGAATTCAGAAGCAGCTTCGCCAGGATTCCGAAGAGCGCCAACGAATCGACCTCGAAAAAGCAACACTCGAAGGCATCACGCTGGATGACCCGACAATTAATGAAGTTACAGCAATCGATGACATGCAGACAGTCGAATCCGACAGCCCATCATTTGCCCAAACAAGCAGCCTCGCGCCCGAGGGCAGGATCTTCGGGGCCGGAAGCTAGACCGGCTAACAAGGTGGGTACCCTAGCGATGTGCAAAATTGCGAGTATTCAGCAGGGTCGGCCCTCCAGCACCCACAAGTTAATCCAAATGAGAAACAAAGACGCTATCGAACGGGAACGTTAGGCAACACTTGAGGAAGATCTTATCTGTTTACCGCCCTTGGATAACTCTTGAGCGGCTTTATTTGGCCCGAAATAGATAAACAGACCCCCTATAGTTGCAGAATACTCCAATTTTTGCACGGCGCGGGGGCACCCACCTCGGCATCGACTATCAAAACCGCTCAATCCGGAATCTCGTCCACTATTCCCCATCATTTTGTGCGATGAATTACTTAAACGTTATTGACATATGAACATACGCTCATATAATCGGAAGTAAGTTATTTGAGCGTATGTTCATATGAAAGGATATTGCAATGAGCATCCGCGTTGATGAAACGAAACCCGACACCGAGGCCACCGAGCCAGTGATCCCCACCACCTGCTCGCCCGAGGACCTTCCCGACGAGGAGCTTCTCTACGACCTCGCCGACCTGTTCAAGGTCTTCAGCGACACCACGCGTATCAAGATCCTTTACGCCCTCATGGGCCGCGAGCTCTGCGTGGCAGACATCGCCGAAGCGACCGAAACCTCGCAGTCCGCGGTGTCGCACCAGCTGCGCACACTCAAGCAGTCGCACCTGGTTAAATTCCGGCGCGACGGGCGCAATATCCTCTACTCGCTCGCCGACGACCACGTCTACACCATGCTCAACCAGGGCATGAGCCATATCTGCGAATAGCAACCAACCACGGTACCAGCGCGGCCTGCACCCAAGCCGCAAAAACGGGAAAGGAACCCACCATGAAAAAGCAGTACAAGCTCGATGAGATCGATTGCGCCAACTGTGCGCGCGAGCTTCAGGACGAGCTGGCCAAGCTCGAGGGCGTCAAATCCGTGTCCGTCAACTTTATGACCCAGAAGCTGACGCTCGAGGCCGATGATGCTGAGTTCGACGAGGTGCTCAACCGCGTTGTTGAGTTTACGGCCGACGCCGAGCCGGACTGCGAGATCATTCTCTAGCCAAGGTTTACGCCAACCCGCAAGACCGCGCTTGCCGCGACCTTTGCTCGCGAAATTATATGAGCGAGTGTTCATACATTCAAATGGGAGGATACGAGTCATGGCCACCGCCGACCCCAAAAAGAAAAAGAAGAAGCGCAAGAAAAAAGAATCACTCAAGCATAAGCGCAACCGCATCCTGGTAGCACTGGGCATTTTTGCGGTGGTGTATGCCCTCGACGAACTCGGTGCCCTTACCGCCGCATTCGGTACCCCGGGTGACATCTACGCCAGCTTCGTGCTGTTCCTGGTGCCGTTCCTAATTGCCGGCTACGACGTGCTCCAGAAGGCGTTCAACAACATCCGCCGCGGCAAGGCCTTCGACGAGAGCTTCCTCATGGCCGTCGCGACCATCGGCGCGTTTGCCATGGTGCTCTTCCCCGATACCGACCCGCACATGGCCGAAGGCGCCGCCGTCATGCTGTTCTACCAGGTTGGCGAGCTGTTTCAGGCGTACGCCGTGGGCAAGAGCCGCAAGTCGATCAGTGCCATGATGGACATCGCGCCCGACTACGCTAACGTCGAGCAGCCCGACGGCACACTCGAGCAGGTCTTCCCCGATGACATCGCGGTCGGCACCGTGATCGTGGTCAAGCCCGGCGAGCGCGTGCCTATCGACGGCGTCATCGTCGAGGGCGAAACCCAGCTCGACACCGCCGCCCTTACCGGTGAGTCGGTCCCCCGCCCGGCCAAAACCGGAGACGATATCATCAGCGGCTGCATCAACATGACGGGGCTCATCCACGTGCGCACCACCAAGCCCTTTGGCGAGTCCACCGTCGCACGCGTCCTGGAGCTCGTGGAAAATGCCAGCGAAAAGAAGGCGCGCACTGAGAACTTTATCACGCGCTTCGCCCGCGTCTACACGCCCGCCGTCACCGGCGCTGCCGCGGTGCTCGCGCTTGGCGGCGGCTTGGTCACCGGCGCCTGGTCCGACTGGATCCTGCGCGGCCTGACCTTCCTGGTCGTCAGCTGCCCGTGCGCGCTCGTGATCAGCGTGCCGCTCAGCTTCTTTGGCGGCATCGGCGGCGCATCCAAACTAGGCGTTCTCATCAAGGGTTCTAACTACCTCGAAACGCTCGCCGACGTGGACACCGTCGTCTTCGACAAGACCGGCACGCTCACCAACGGCACGTTTTCGGTCGTGGCGGTGCACCCCGAGGCAGGCTATACCGAGCAATCGCTGCTTGAAGTCGCAGCCCTTGCTGAGTCGTTCTCCGATCACCCCATCGCGCAGTCCGTACGTGTCGCCTACCAGGGCGAGGTCGACCCCAAGCGCGTAAGCGACTCCACCAACGACGCGGGCCATGGCGTGACGGCAACCATCGACGGCAAGCACGTCGTCGTTGGCAACGCAAAGATGCTCGCCGCGGCCGGAGTCGAAGCGCCCGATTGCGAGGTCGTCGGAACGATTCTGCATGTGCTCGTTGACGGCGTGTACGCCGGCCACATCGTGATTGCAGACACCGTCAAGGCCGATGCTGAGCAAACGATTCGCGACCTGCACGCCGCCGGTGTCAAGCGCACCGTCATGCTCACGGGCGACCGCGAGGAGGTTGCGGCGTCTGTGGTCAAGCAACTCAGTCTCGACGAGTTCCACGCGCAGCTGCTGCCGGGCGATAAGGTCGAGCGCGTCGAGGCGCTGCTTGCAACCGAGAGTGGCAAGGGCAAGCTCGCCTTTGTGGGCGACGGCATCAACGATGCGCCCGTGCTTACGCGCGCCGATGTGGGCATTGCCATGGGCGCTATGGGTTCTGACGCTGCGATCGAGGCCGCCGATGTCGTGCTCATGGACGACAAGCCGTCCAACATTTCCCGCGCGATCCGCGTGGCACGCAAGACCATGACGATCGTCTGGCAGAACATCATCTTTGCGCTGGGCGTTAAGCTGCTGATCCTTGTGCTGGCAGCGCTGGGCATCGCCAACATGTGGCTTGCCGTGTTCGGCGACGTAGGCGTGGCGATCATCGCCATCCTGAACGCCATGCGCGCGATGGGTGTCAAGAACTTGTAGCGTTCGTGGGCTGTCCGGCCGGGGCCGGGCTTGGTTTTGAAAACGTCCTCGACCAATGAAGTGCCCCCGTTCTGCTCCTTCGGAGCTACGAACGGGGGCACTTCTGGTCTGACGCTCCTATTTGGCAAGGTGTTTTTTAGAATCCATTTTGCGCTCGGCCTCGAAGGCTTGCCTGTCCCAATCGAGCGGAAGTCCGGCCTCGACCCATGCCTCGTAGGCCCTCCTTATGGGCTTGAGCTCCCTTTG
>NZ_JADPCJ010000016.1 GCF_015670795.1 Collinsella aerofaciens
CATGTCTCCAGTGGAATACGAGCGGCAATACGCTTGAGGATCCTTAAAAGAAAGTCCAGTTTATCCTTCCCACTCCAAACCTCCCATTTCCCGATGTCCAAGAAATGGGAGGCAGTTCACTGTCCCCTTTGTGGTGGTTTTAGGTGGCGTGGGCGGTTAGGCCTGGAAGGTATCGCGGTCGGGGGCGAAGGACTGCATGGCCGCGATGGTGCGGTCAAAGAGCTCGGGGAGCTCCCAGCCCAGCATCTCGGCGCCCTGCGAAATTACGTCGCGCGAGCAGCCGGCGGCAAAGCGCTTGTCCTTGAACTTCTTCTTGAGCGACTTGGTCGTAAAGTCCATAACGCTCTTGCTCGGGCGCATGATGATGGCAGCGCCGATCAGGCCGGTGAGCTCATCGCAGGCAAACAGGACCTTTTCCATCTGCAGCTCGGGTTTGGGCAGCGAGGTGTTGAAGTCCGACGTGTGCGTCTGGATGGCGCGAATGAGCTCGGGAGACGCACCTTCGCCCTCAAGAATCTCGGCAGCATAGATGGTGTGGTTCATGGGGTCGTCCTCATGCTCCTCCCAATCCAAGTCATGCAGCAGACCGACGATGCCCCAAAACTCCTCGTTCTCGGGGTCGAACTCGCGCGCAAAGTAGCGCATGGTGCCCTCGACCGTCTCGCCATGGGTGATGTGGAACGGGTCTTTGTTGTGCTCGTTGAGCAGTTCGAACGCGCGGTCGCGGGTGATTCCGGCGGTAAGCGACTCTGCCATAAGAGACTCCTTGTGCTCGTGGGTATCGCTAAGAATGAATACTACTAGAACAAGAAAACCACCACAAAGGTGCCTGTCCCCTTTGTGGTGGTTTTTGGCGCGGGTGGGTTAGTTGAGGGCGGCTTGGGCTAGGCGGGCTTCAGCGTCCTCCTCGGTGACGCCCAAGGCCACAGCAAACTCCTCGATGGAGCGGCGCTTGGCTTCCTTGAGTACGCGCATGTAGTAGGAGCTGGGCTTTTTATCGGCTTCCTCGGCCTGGCGAATGCGGTGCATCATGGTCTTTGCCACGCGGACCGTCTCGGGCGCACCCAGCTTGAGCTGCTGCTTAAAGTGCGTCTCTTCAAGTGAGCTGTTGCGCTCGGTAAAGGTGTCGCACTCCAGCTCGTCGTAGTGGCTCAGCAGGTGCTCGGCATCTTGCTGAGAGATGGCGGCGTGCAAACGGTCGGCCTGCGCCACGGGGTACATGAGGATCGTCTGCGCATGTCCCTGCTTGGTCTCGAGCAGCAGCATGGGCTGCGGTGTGTCGTCCCTAAAACCGACGACGGTGCAGACTCCCTGACCCGGATGAATGACGTGTTGACCGATTGAGAACATGCTACCTCCAACTTATACGAATTTACGTATGTCTAGAATAACACGCTGACGTGCGCAAATCCTCACTTTATGCAGGAAAAGCACACAACTCTGATAGGTAAGAGTATTCGATAAAAGACGCAGCTCATTCACACCTTTATGCATTTTCAACGCGTGCATAATTTGCAGGCAGACTGGCATCTTTGAGTGACTCCATACAAGCTGTAGTCAATTTTGTGCATATGCAATATCTATTAGCTTTACCCTGCGACAGTAGCTACCGCTTGTGATAGAGTGCTACAAACTCTGGCTTTTGCCCTACGAGTGACCAAGAGCTCGGGGGCTTTAACACAAGGAGGACCTATGCCCGAGAAGATTGAAGAGCTGGTACGCGCTGCGCTTGCTGCGGCCCAGGAGGCCGGCGACCTTTCCGCATTTGAACTTGACGATTGCGCTATCGAGCGACCGGCTGACACTTCTCATGGCGAGTGGACCTCTACCATGGCCCTGAAGTCCGCCAAGCTGGCCCACTGCGCCCCGCGCAAGATCGCCGAGGCCATCGTTGCCCATATGCCCGAGGACCCCGCGATCGAGAAAGTCGAGATCGCAGGTCCCGGCTTCATCAACTTCTACCTCTCCGTTGCCGTCAAGAATGCCATCTTTGGCGAGGCTCGCGAGAAGGGTATGGACTTCGCTAAGTCCAACGTCGGTGGTGGCCTGAAGACCCAGGTCGAGTTCGTTTCCGCCAACCCCGTCGGCCCCATGCACATCGGCCACGGCCGCTGGGCCGCGCTGGGCGACTCGCTCTGCCGCGTTATGGATCACGCCGGTTACGACATCCAGCGTGAGTTCTACATCAACGACCACGGCTCTCAGATGAACACCTTCGGCAACTCCATCAGCACGCGCTATATGCAGCTTGCCGACATCATCGCCAAGCAGGGCGTGGATATCGACGAGGCTCACAAGCTGCTGATCGCCGACCGCGACGCCTTTGTTGCCGACGAGAACGAC
The DNA here is from genome assembly GCF_015670795.1 of Collinsella aerofaciens. Taxonomy (GTDB): domain Bacteria; phylum Actinomycetota; class Coriobacteriia; order Coriobacteriales; family Coriobacteriaceae; genus Collinsella; species Collinsella aerofaciens_Q. The sequence goes on from NZ_JADPCJ010000016.1 coordinate 2,344, forward strand.
GAGCATCCCGAGACCCATCCGTATCAGGACAACTTTGCCGAGACCCTGGGCAAGGACTCCTACGGCGGCGACTACATCATCGACGAGGCCGCCGAGTTCTGGCGCACCGACGGCGATAAGTGGGTCAACGCCGATCCGCAGGAGCGCATGGAGAGCTTCCGCGAGCGCGGCTATGTAAAGATGGTCGACAACATGCGCGACCTTTGCCATGCCGTTAACTGCGACTTCGATCGTTGGTTCTCCGAGCGCTCGCTGTATGTGAAGGACACCGAGGGCGAGACCGCCGGCACCTCCGCCGTCGACCGCGCTTTTGAGAAGCTCGACAAGATGGGCTATCTCTACACCAAGGACGGCGCCCTGTGGTTCCGCTCCACCGACCTGGGCGATGACAAGGACCGCGTTCTGATCAAGTCCGACGGCGAGTACACCTACTTCGCCTCCGACGTTGCCTATCACTGGGATAAGTTCCAGCGCGTCGACCACGTCATCGACATCTGGGGCGCCGACCACCACGGCTACATCGAGCGCGTCCGCTGCGTCTGCGACGCTCTTGGCTATCCCGGCAAGTTCGAGGTTCTGCTGGGCCAGCTCGTCAACCTGCTGCGTAACGGCAAGCCCGTCCGAATGTCCAAGCGCAAGGGCACCATGGTGACCCTGCAGGAGCTCGTCGACGAGGTCGGCTCCGATGCCGCTCGCTACACGCTCATCTCCAAGAGCTCCAACCAGATGGTCGACTTCGATATTGAGGCCGTTAAGAAGCGCGACAACTCCAACCCGGTCTATTACGTGCAGTATGCTCACGCCCGCGTGTGCTCCATCCTGCGCCGTGCCGCCGACGTTACGCCCGAGCAGGCTGACGAGATGGGCATGAAGGCCGTCGCCGAGAAGGCCATCGGCGAGAACGTCGATTACTCGCTGCTGACCGACCCGACCGAGCTTGCCCTTTCGCGTAAGCTCAACGAGCTCACCGACCTCATCGCCAGCTGCGCTCGCGACCGCGCCCCGTTCCGTCTGACGCACTTTGCCGAGGAGCTTGCCGGCGACTTCCACAGCTTCTACGCTGCCTGCCAGGTGCTGCCGAGCGAGGGCCGTCCCGTCGACCCCGAGCTTTCGCGTGCCCGTCTGGCCGCTTGCGATGCCGTCCGCGTGACGCTCGCCCTGGTGCTCACCCTTGTTGGTGTCTCCGCTCCCGAGCAGATGTAAGCTGCGGGTCATTTAACCGTGTAGGTTCGGCTTTGCTGAGCCCTATAAGCCCGATCTCCATGCGGAGGTCGGGTTTTTTGCAAACGCCGACGTATTGACGAATTTGGAACTGCTGGAAATACGAAACTATGCCGGTTCACTACGATGAATATGAGAAATTCCAACCACGCCAGCTTTTCGCAAAAAAGTGCAGGGCATCTACCTGCGGTTTTAGTTCAACAAGTTTCGGAGTGGTCGCGGTTGAGCGATTCATCGTAGTAAACCGCCATAGTTTTGGCGGAGGCAGTCAGATTTGTGGGTGTTAAACCAAAGAGTGCCCCTTTTGACTAGTCGTTTAAGAGCGTTCCCAATGACTAAGTTGCAGGTGGCGGCGGTTGTGTTACACTAACGCTGCGTATATGACGCAATCATCTCGATACAGATCAATGATGTCCGTCGTTTTGAACGGAACTAGACTGTTTAGCCGCCCTGAAGGTTTATGCAGGGAGCATGTGATCACAGGGCTTGAAAAGAAAGTTGAGCAAACACTGTGTCTGATCAACAGCAAGAAAACGAAATAACGACGACGCAAGCCGCTCCCGCTGCACCGGTTGCGTCGGACCAGGTCGCGGCGCCCGCGCATGCCTCGGCTCCTGAGACGCCTAAGGCTGCTTCGACGCCTACGCCTGCAACGGCTGAGAAGGCCGTGCCTGCAACTGGTGAGGAGGCTGCTCCGGCAAAGCCCAAGCGTACGCGCCGCACGGCCAAGCCTGCTGCTGACGGCGAGGAGGTCACCAAGCCCAAGCGCCGTACCACGCGCATGACGCGCGTCAAGCGCACCGTTGCAGCTGACTCCTCGGCGCCGATTTCCGATGAGGTCGCGCAGGCACGTGCGTTGGCGCAGATTAGCGAGGCTCAGGTGGTGCGCGCCCGCCGTCGTGCTGCCGAGCGCGAGGCCGCGGCTCTGACCGAGCTTGCAGCTCCGTCTGTGCCCGAGACGCCTGCCGCCACCGAGACCCCTGCCGCCGACCAGCCGACCGAGAAGCCGGCACCGCGCACACGCCGTCGCACGGCTGCTAAGGCCGAGCAGGTTGCCGATCAGGTAACCCTCGAGCTCACCGAGGCTTCGGTTCGTTCCGCGGCAGGGGAGGGCGCATCGCCTGCTGAGTCCGCTGCGCCTGTCGAGGCCAGCGAAGTTCCCGTTGTCGATCCGGCTTTGCGCCCGCACCGTCGCGGTCGCAAGCCCAAGGCCTTCGTCGAGGCAGAGAAGGCCGCAGCCGCAGCTGCAGCCGCTCGGGATGCTGCGGCGACCGCCGAGTCTGCAACCGCTGCCGATGCACCCGTCCAGGATGCTACGACTTCCGAGGCCGCTCCCGCCGATGTCGAGCCCGCCGACGTCCGTCCTGGTCGCAGCCATCGTACTGCTGCTAAGCGCACGTCCAAGGCCAAGACTGCCAAGAAGGGTGCGTCCGAGGATTCCGCCGAGACGACCGCCGATGCATCGACTGATGCCGCCGAGCCCCAAGACGTCGAACAGTCTGCGTCCGAGAAGCCCAAGCGCGGTCGTAAGAAGTCCGCTAAGGCCAAGGCGTCCGAGCAGCAGGCCGAGGCCGAGCTGCAGGGCGATTCCAAGGCCGAGGCCAGCGATGATACTGCGGCTAACGCCGATGCCGCCGCAACCGATGGCGCCGCGCCCGCCGAGGCCGAAGACGGCGCTCGCCCCAACCGTCGCCAGCACAAGCGCAACGACGAGCGCAACGAGCGCAAGGACGAGCGCAACAACGACCGCCGCAACCGCCAGCGCGATCGCAAGCAGCGCAACAAGGAGCGTAATGCCGCTCCCACCGAGCCCACGCTTTCGCGCGAGGAGCTCGCGGCCATGAAGGTCGCCGAGCTGCGCGAGAAGGCCAAGGAGTTCGAGATTGAGACGACCGGCAAGAAGAAAGCCGAGCTCGTCGAGGAGATCTACGTCACCGCCGCGAAGGCCGAGGGCTTCCGCGACATCAAGGGCATCCTGCAGATTCGTCCGGACAGCTCCGGTATCATCCATGCCCATGGCTACATGAAGTCCAACGACGACGCCTTCGTGCCCGCCTACCTCATCCGCTCCGCGCGTCTGCGCACGGGCGACGTCATCGAGGGCTCGCTTCGTCCTTCGCGCGGCGGCGACAAGCGCGCCGGCCTCGCCAAAATCACGACCGTCAACGGTCTAGACCCCGAGCAGATTCGCAACCGCCCCAAGTTCGGTGACCTCACCCCGGTCTATCCCAACGAGCCGCTGCGCATGGAGCATGGCAAGGACTCCATTACCGGTCGCGCCATCGACATCGTGTCGCCGATCGGCAAGGGTCAGCGTGGCTTGATCGTGTCCCCGCCCAAGGCCGGCAAGACCACAATCCTCAAGAAGATCTGCCAGTCTATCTCGATTAACAACCCCGAGGTGCACCTCATCTGCCTGCTCGTCGACGAGCGCCCCGAAGAGGTTACCGATATGCAGCGTTCCATCAAGGGCGAGGTTGTGGCGTCGACCTTCGATATGCCCGCCGACAACCACACTCGTGTGGCAGAGCTCGTCATCGAGCGCGCCAAGCGCATCGTGGAGCTGGGCGGCGATGTCGTGGTGGTGCTCGACTCCATCACGCGTCTTGCCCGCGCCTACAACTTGGCGGCGCCCGCCTCAGGCCGCATCCTTTCGGGCGGCGTCGATTCGGCGGCACTGTATCCGCCCAAGCGCTTCCTGGGCGCAGCCCGCAATATCGAGAACGGTGGCTCGCTCACCATCCTGGCCTCTGCCCTCATCGACACCGGCTCCAAGATGGACGAGGTCATCTTTGAGGAGTTCAAGGGCACCGGCAACATGGAGCTCAAGCTCGACCGCGACCTGGCCGACCGCCGCATCTTCCCGGCTATCGACCCCGTTGCCTCCGGTACGCGTAACGAGGACCTGTTGGTTGACGAGCAGATGCGTCCGTTTGTCTTTGGCCTGCGTCGCATTCTTGCCGGCATGAACAACACCGAGCGCGCGGCCGCATCGTTTATCAAGGGTCTTAAGGGCACCAACACCAACCAGGAGTTCCTGGTGCGTTCGGCCAAAAAGCACAGCGACTACGAGCAGACGTTCTAGGTTGTCATCCACACGCAGCGATAGTCATCAATGCGATAAAGGGTCGGGGCTTTGAGCCTCGGCCCTTTTCTATATCGCCGCTCCGCGCTTTTTTGACCATAAGACTGACAAGCAGCAGGTTTCCCGTTTCAATCCGACATCGTCGCTTGCAATCGGCAGGGCGGTTTCGCATAATAGCTTTTAAGCTTCGCGACGGAAAACGCAGATGAAACGAACCATATACCGTTGCTTTGGGGCATAGCCCCGCTTCATCTTCTCTCGCGCAGCCAACTGAATGATGCGATTTGGGTGCTGGAAGATGGGGAGAGCTCATGGCTTCTTCTGATGCAACACAACGAGCAGTCCTTGCCGGACTTTCGTGCGGGATCGGCCTTGCCGCTCCCGTGGTTATGTATGCCGCGACGCTACCGTTTTCGTCGGTGAACGAGACGGTCGTGGCGGGTGCGGTTCCCTTCGCCGTGGGCGCGGTGGCGGGCGTGGGTATCTATGCCGCCTCGCTGGGTATCTCCGAGTACCATGCGCAGCGTGAAGAGCGTCTGTTCCAGCCCGATGCCATGGGCGGTGCCGCCAATCTCAATCAGCATCAAAGCGAGTTCAAGACCGCCTCGATTCCAGCTCAGCAGCAGGATGCGACTCCTTATGCTACCGCTTCTGCTTCTCAGGCTCAGTCGGAGCAGTCTACCTCGGCATTCCTTTCCGGCCTGACTGGTGCGTTCCAGCGCCGTCATACCGATGATGGTGTCCCTACCATCGCTCGAGCCGCAGATGCTATGGACGAGGACGAGGCTTGGTCCATGATCGACAGTATGCTCGACGACGATTCGCCGGTGAGCTGCGACCCTGCACACTCGCGCGACGTCTATCAAGTCGCCATCGACGAGCTCACCAACGGCGGGCAGACCGGCTCCTTCAATCGCGACGACATCGCCGCCGCGGCGCGTGCCGTGTCGGGCTCCCAGGCCGCACCTGCGGGCAGCACGGCGGCTTTTGTGGCACTCGTTGCCAACGCGTCCAATAACGCCTACAACGCTACCTCGGCGGACGCGAACGCTTCTGCCGACAATTCGTACGTTGATGAAGCCATGACTGCGGACGAGGAGGCCGTTGCCGCCCGCCGTGCCGCCGAAAGCTCATTGTGGGGCGCTCCTGCCCAGCAGCAGGCGGCTGAGGCTGCGCCGTACAACGCAAACCTCGCCAGCATGCCTATCATCTCCGGTGCCGCGGACATCGATCTCGATGACCTCGATGAGCCTGCAGCCATCACCGCATCGATTGATGCCCAAGATCGCATCGACACCGGCGACCTTCCGGACGCCTCGCTCGAGGTTGATGTCCCCATGGCCGATTACTCGGGCCACGAGGACATGTGGGCCGCCGCCACCGCGATTCTGGATGAGATTGACGAGCCCGCTCCTGTTGTAGCGCCCGCTCCCGTCGCTGCCCCTCAGCCTACTGCCCCCGCCTATGTCGGCCGTCACAGCGCTGTGTTCCCCGAGGATACCGCCCGCATCTCGCGCGAGAGCATCGAGCGAGCCGAGGCTATTGCCGCCGGCATTATGGAAAATCGTCGTCACGAGCGCGTCAATCAGATCCTCGAGGAAGAGATCGAGCGCCTGCAGTCCTCAACCGCCAAGCGTACGGGCCGTGCCTATCTGAGCGTTATCGAGGGCGGTACCGCCAGCTTCGCGCCGCTCCGCGCGGAGGCATAACTTCTGCATGGTTAAGATCAATCGAAAATGGGCGGTTGTAACCTGCCTGATGGCGCTCTTGATCTGGGGCAATTCGCTGGTTCCCGGCTCGGGGTCGGGCTCGCTGAGCCTAACGGTCATGGAAGCTATCCGCGGTTTCCTGCACGGCGTGGGACTTCCATATGAATGGGTGACCAACTTTGTTGTTCGCAAGTGCGCGCATTTTACCGAGTATATGGTGCTCGGCATCCTGGCAACGCACGCCTTTGATTTTGAGGGCCGGCGCACCTTTGACGTGCTGCTGCCCACGGCGGTGTTCCTGCTGCTGATTCCCTCGATCGACGAGACGATTCAGCTCTTTGTGCCGGGACGCGCCGGCATGATCACCGATGTGATGATCGACTGCTGTGGAGCGGCAACGGGCGTTGTGCTCCGATATCTCTTACGGTCGCTGATGTGCGCCAAAAAGGCCGCCTAGGACGTATTGTTTGGTCCTAGGCGGCCTTTTTTTTGAGGGCTTATATGAGGCGTGGTGGCGTCGTTCCGTAGGTTGGATTTGCCGAGCGCGCCACGCCCTGTGGGTGCGTCTGCTACTGAAGCGCCTGTGCGCCCAGAGCCAGGCAGCCCATGATGCCCTGCTTGCCCTCGAGGCTGTTGTTGACGATGTAGTTATCGATGTCGTTGACCTCGGGCGTGACGATATAGCCGTTGAGCATTTCGGCGCACTTTTTGCGTGCGAGCGGCACGATGGGGGTGTGGTCGGCCACGCCGCCGCCGATGATAATCTTTTGCGGTGCGTAGCACAGCGTGTAGGTCATGAGCGCCTGTGCCAGATAACCGGCGAGCAGGTCCATGGCCTCCGGGTCATCGGCCATGTCTCCGGCGCTCTTGCCATCCCAGCGCTTTTTAACGCCGGGGCCGGCGATGAGGCCCTCGAGGCAGTTGTCGTGGAAGGGGCAGGCGCTGTGCTCGCCAATGGTGTCGCGCGGGTCTCGCGTGACCAGGATGTGGCCAGCCTCGGGATGCATCATGCCGTGCACGAGCTGGCCGCCCGAGAGCACGCCGGCGCCCACGCCGGTACCGATGGTCAGGTAGACCACATCGGTAAGGCCCTTGGCACAACCAAACGTGACCTCGCCCAGGCAGGCGACGTTGACGTCGGTATCGTAGCCGCAGGGGATATTGAGCTCGTTTTGGATAGTGCCCAGCAGGTCAAAGTAGCGCCATGCCGTTTTGGGCGTCTCCAGAATCTTGCCGTATTGGGGCGAGGCAGGGTTGACTGCGGTGGGGCCAAAGGCGCCGATGCCCAGCGCGGCGATGCCCTTGTCGGCAAACCATGCGTTGACGGCCTCAACGGTCTCCTGCGGGGTCGTGGTCGCGATCTGCTCGCGCTCTAGGACCGTACCGTCCGCATAGCCCGTGGCGCAGACCATCTTGGTGCCACCGGCCTCGAGCGCTCCGATAAGCTGCTGCTCTGCCATAGTATTCCTCTCTCTGGGACGAGTTGCTCCGTGACTAAAGTATAGAGCTCTAAACCATTTAAGAAAGCGCTATAGAAAGAAGCTTCGCAACGCGGCGGGCGGTGCGAGGCTTCTTTGGTTGCTTTAGTTGCCGGGCCGTCCTTACCCGCGCGGCTTGATTTTATCACGTAGCGACTTGAGATTCTCCAATGCCGCGTTAAGCGTCTCGTCTCGCTTGGCAAAGTGGAAACGAATCAGATGGTTGACGGGCTCGCGGAAGAAGCACGAGCCGGGCACGGCGCCCACGCCCACCTTTGAGGCCAGGTCCTCGCAGAACTCGAGGTCGCTGTCGTAGCCAAACTCAGAGATGTCCAGCATGACGTAGTAGGCGCCCTGCGGCACGTTATGCTCAAGACCGATGCTGTCGAGTCCCTGGCAGAACAGGTCGCGTTTGGCGGTATAGAGGTCAAGGACCTCATCGTAATAGCTGTCGTCGAAATTGAGGGCGGTGACGACAGCCTCTTGCAGGGGAGCGGCGGCGCCCACGGTGAGGAAGTCGTGGACCTTTTTAATGCGCTCGGTGATTTCGGCGGGGGCGATAGTGTAGCCCAGACGCCAGCCGGTGATGGAGTAGGTCTTAGACAGCGAGCTGCAGCTGATGGTGCGCTCGAACATGCCGGGCAGCGTGGCCATATAGACGTGCTCGTGGGGCGCGTAGACGATGTGCTCGTATACCTCGTCGGTGATGCAGTAGGCGTCGTACTTTTTGCAGAGGTCGGCGATAAAGGTGAGTTCCTCGCGCGTAAAGACCTTGCCGCAGGGGTTGGAAGGGTTGCACAGGACGATGGCCTTGGGGTCGTTGTCGCGGAAGGCCGCCTCGAGCGTCTCACGGTCAAAGTCGAACGCAGGCGGGTTGAGCGGCACGTAGATGGGCTCGGCACCCGAAAGGATCGTGTCGGCGCCGTAGTTCTCGTAGAACGGCGAGAAGATGACGACCTTGTCGCCGGGGTTGGTGACCGTCATCATGGCGGCCATCATGGCCTCGGTGGAGCCGCAGGTGACTACGATATTCTCGTTGGGGTTCACCGGCATGCCCATAAAGTGCTCCTGTTTGGCGGCGAGCGCCTCGCGCATGGCCTGGGAGCCCCAGGTAATGGAGTACTGGTGATAGAGCGGCTTGGGGTCGCTGGCAATGGCGCTGAGGCTATCGAGCAGCTGCGCCGGGGGATCGAAGTCGGGGAAGCCCTGCGACAGGTTGACAGCGCCGTACTTATTGGAGATGCGCGTCATGCGGCGGATGACGGAATCGGTAAACGTTGCCGTGCGGTTGGAGAGTTCTTTCATGCCGGTCCTTTCGAGCATTTGCAGTGGGGCAAGTTTACTCCTATGAAACCGGTGGGATTTGCTCGAAATGGTCTCGAAAAACTCTTTTCAAAATTCTTGAAAATTGGGGCTTGCATCGCGTGGCGTTCCTTGCAATAATAGTCGAGCGCGAAGCGCACAGGACACGGTGGGTGTAGCTCAGTTGGCTAGAGCGACGGGTTGTGGTCCCGTAGGTCGAGGGTTCGAGTCCCTTTACCCACCCCAGTTCTTGCTTCGTGTTGATATCGGGTCGTTAGCTCAGTTGGTAGAGCAGGGGACTCTTAATCCCAAGGTCCAGGGTTCGACCCCCTGACGGCCCACCACACGATATCTCCTCTAAAGTCCGCCACAACGGACTTTAGCTTTGGGTCGTTAGCTCAGTTGGTAGAGCAGGGGACTCTTAATCCCAAGGTCCAGGGTTCGACCCCCTGACGGCCCACCAAAGGACGCACAGGTCAGCGGTTCGGCGCTGACCTTTTTTGTTTGCCGAGAAGCCAAATCATAACCGTCCGTTACCGTTCGCGTTTTGCGCCCCCTGCCGTTTATGCGCGGCAGGGGGCGTTTTATGCATTTTGCAGGTAGTGGACCTAGAAAATGCAATTTAGAGCGTTTCGACACCCAGACCGGTGCCATTAAAACCGCCGTCCGCACCGCCTCCCTCGACGATCTGCAGAGCGCGCCCGACCTGCCTAGCGGCCTTCTCTCGCTCCGCTAGACCCGGTTTGATGTAATGGCGGTAATCTGTCCCCAGGTCCGTATGGCCGTGCAGATCCATGATGCTCAGCGGGTCGACCTCGGTCGCCGCCATGATGGTCTCGGACGTGTGGCGCAGGGCCTTAGGAGGGATATACCGCAGGTCATGGCGCACGCACATGCGCCGCCACGCCCGCACGAGGTTATCGCCGCGCATGTTGACGATGCGCTGCCCGCTCCATTCGCGCACCTGCTCCGTAACCGAAGTGCCGCCCTCGACGGTTATGCTCGGGCGCAGCTCGTCCATGATCTGGTGCAGGCGCTCGCGGCCCGCCAATAAAACCGGCACGGTGCGCACGGAATGGGCGTTCTTGGTCTCCTTCACGCCGTCCTCGTCCGTGTACGCGCGGCAGACCTCGATGTACTCCGAGACGGTCGGCTGGCCCGTGGCGAAGTCGTAGGTCGTGGTGACCTTGAGGTCGCACGGGCGCACCGCCAACGCCTCCTCTTTGCGCAGGCCGCTCAGGCCCAGAATCAAGTAGGCGTTCATGACCAGATCCGCGCGGTCGTCGCTGGCGGCGAGCCTGCGCAGCGCCTCGGCGGCCTCGGGGATGCTCCACGGCTCCACGGGTGCCTGCTTGGCTTTGGGAGCGATGACACGCCGGCGGAAGGGCTCCACTGTCACCCAGCCGTCGTCGAAGGCACGGCGCATGACGGCGCGCAGGGTGGTCTTGGTCTTGGCAGGCGCGCCCGAGCGCTCGATGCAGCTGCGCATCATGTCGTGGGTTATCTCGGAGATGTCGATGCTCCCCAGGACGGGGGAGATGTAGTTGCACATCTGCCCGTCGTACTCGCGAAGGCTCGCCTTGGAGCGCGGCTTGCCGCGGTTGCTGGGGGAGTCGCGGAACACGCCCCAGTAGTACATGTCGAGCGTCACGCCCGCGTGCGCCGCCTGGGACACACCCAGCTCCTGCGCGAGCTGGGCGATGGCGATATCGGCCTCGGTCTCGGTGCCGTACACGGTGCGCGACACGCGGCGCACGTGGCCGTCCGCGCGGAAGCCCGCCTGCACGCGGATCACCCACTTGCCGGGCGCGACCTCGCGCTTGGAGCCGAGTTTTGACCTTGAAGTATCGTTGGTTGCCATATAATGGTCCTGCCTTTCCCTTTTGCCGGAGGGCATATGCCCCGTGCGGATCCGCCAAGATTGCCGCACGGGGCTTTTTGTTTGCGTTGAGGCCGGCTACGCGACTGCGCGGCGCTTGGGCCTGCCCGAGCGTGGCGTGTCGATCAGGCGCGCCGCTATGCTCTCCACGGTCACGTAGGTGCGGCGGCCCTTGCGGTAGCCCGTAAGGATCCCCGAGTCGAGCATGTGGGTGATCCTGCCGGGGGAGACGGAGAGCCTGCGCGCGGCTTCGGCCGCCGAGACCGTCTCGCCCTCCACGATGTACCCCTCGTCCGTGGAGAAGGCGACCATCATGGAGAGCCCGCCGTCTGCGGGCTCGATGAACTCGGGCTCAGGCACGGCAAGACCGTCCTTCACGAGCGCGGCCACGTAGGTGCTCGCCGCGTCCACGGACTGCTCGGCGGCCTCGGCAATCGTGTCGCCGCAGGTGAAGCATCCCGGCAGTGAGGGAAACTCCACGTCGTAGCCGCCGTCCTCGTCGGGTGTGAGCACCGCCTGGTAAACGTATGTCTTCATATCTTTCGACCCCCAAGGGGGCGGGGCTAGAGCCACCCCGCCGTCTTAGCTATTTTTCGGTACGTCCCTATCGGTATCTCCTTCTTGGAGGTGGGCACGCTGATCTGGATTCCTTCCTTTCGCGCGACCACGTGGCTGCCCTTGCCGGTGTAGAGCGTCCAACCCTCCTTCTTGAACCGCTTGAGCACCTGCGCGGGCTCCTGCTCCTTGGGCATCTCTCCTCCTTTCGACAATTTAATTATAAACAGTTGATAGTTATGAATCAAGTAAACTAGCAAGTATTTACAGTTTTGATGTTGCCCAAGCGGATCCGCCAAGATTGCCGCACGGGGTTTCTTTGTTTAGAAGCAGTCGTTGCACTTTCTGCAACAACTTAATCAGCCGCCTGCCCATTTTCGTGGGGTTACGGAAATGGGGGAGTAACTGGCATTTTGGAGTGCCCGTTGGAGGTTTTTCCGGAAAAACCTGAAAAACCTAGCCGCGCCGCGGGTCATAATCGTGGTGAACACCATTCCCGCTCCTGGAGGTACCCATGGCTCGCTATAGCGTCGGCGCGTACACGTACGAGGACGATTCCGTCATCCCGCAGATCTTAGACGAGGTCACGGGTACCCCGGTCGCCCTTGGCTCCAAGCTCATCTCCCGAGAGCGCGGGGACACCGTTACGGTCGAGGCAATGGGCGTCCGCCTGGTGAACGGGTCCTTGGTTCCGTTTGTCGATGCGAGCATGGATGCGGCCAACCTGTTCGAGTACAAGATCAATGCCGAAAAGTCCTCGGACACCGGCGAGTGGGTTCTTGCCGGGTACTGGGCGGTTTCCTAGGCGCCGAAGAGCTTCGCGAGCGCTCCGAGGGCCAGCAGGGCCTTGGGTACGAGGTCTGCGCTCTTCGTCGCAAGGTCGATAACTTTTGCGACGTGTTCGGCGAACCCCGTCTTGTTCTTCGCCTCGGCTGCCATGCGTGCCCGCGACAGCGCCAGCTCGAGTGCCTCTTTCGTCTCTTTGTCGAGAACGGGGTCGTTGCCGATTTCGGTCACCGCCTGGCTAACCTCTACCGAAACGTCCGCCGTCGCCGTGGCCTGTGAGACGCTGCTGGAGCTGACCGTCGTGCCGTTTCCGCTGTTCGTGAGCGTGGCCATGTTTGCCACGAGCCATCCCTTCGCGCGCTTCACGCCATCCAATGTCTTGTCCCTGGGGATTGCCGACGATCTGGTGCACATGAGCGGGAAGGAAAACCCTTCCATCTGCAGCATGAGGTCATCGATGTGCTCCTGGGTGCTCTCGCCGTAATCTCCGGCTGTGATGCAGTCGCACTCGTAGATGAGATTCTCCACGTGCGTCTCTGCCAAAGATTGAGACATGGCAACCACTCCTTTCGAAAAATGAATTGAACAAAGCGCTGAGGTCCGCCCATTTTCGTGGGGTTACGAAAATGGGGGAGTATCTGGCGTTTTGACTCCTGTGCCTACGCTGTCCTTATTTGATCCGCTTCCAGCCCTTCGATTTCAGGCGCTGCAGCCTGATTTTGGGACAGCTCGGCCTGGTCACGTGCCGTCTCCAGGATCTTCGAGCGCCTCTTCTCGGTGCTCTGTCGGTAGCAGGTGATCAGCTCGCCCTCCGCGCCCGCCGGCGCCGTCGGCTTGTCCTCGGGATGCTCCTCGTACCATCCGAGGAGGTCGTTGGGGTCGGTGTGCAGAACCTTCGCGCACTTCCAGAGCTGCTCAATATCGGGAAGAGTTTTCCCTCGTTCCCAGTTGCCTACTGTCTTGATGTCAACGTTCAGCGCGTCTGCCAGATCGGCCTGTGAATATCCGTTTTCTTTCCTAGCCTGCTTAAGTTTTAGGTTCATCGTCACCTCCAATATAGGGAAGTATTTACCGAGGATTCTATAGATACACAAAAGAAAAGGCAAGAAAAGCCCTAGTTTGCTATTGCAATCGGGAAAAGATTCCCTATACTCTGATTTGCACAGGGAAGAAGTTCCCTATTTCAGAAGGAGGAAGACATGGAGTTTTCGAAGGACGAGTTCGGAGCGAACCTTCGCGCCGCCCGCGCTCGCGCCGATATGTCTCAGGAGCAGCTGGCCAACAAGGCGGGGCTCTCGGCATCTTCAATCATCGGCTACGAGAACGGCTCGATGGTTCCGGGCGTCGACAAGGCCTATGCCATCGCCCAGGCCCTCGGCTGCACGCCCAACGACCTGATGGGCTGGAACACGGACGAGGCCGCGTAGGGAAGGGGGAAGAAATGGAAGGCAAGAAGATGGGCGAGTTCGTATTGGAGGGCAGGTGCCCCGAGGCCATGGAGCTCGCGGAGAAGGCGAGGGAGGCTTCGGAGCACCTGCAGGCGGCCGCCGAGATCCTCGATGATCTCGGTGAGGTGGAGCTCACCTACGAGCTCATCGCGTGCGGTAGCCCGTCCCACAGTGGGGGCAGCGCATCGATTCCGGTCGGAGAGTGAAGCTCCGGCCGCAGACTTGGCAGCGGGCTTCGTAGCCCTCGGTTGCAATGACGCGCTCGATTCCGCTGGTGAAGATGCGGCCCAGGTTTCTCTCATTGAGTTTGACCTTCGGTTTTGACATGTAATCACCTCCTTTCGCGTAAAGGGATGAACGCAAAGGAGTTTACGGGTTCGTGGGGACACGGAGATGAATGAGATCAGACGGCTCCGCAAGAAGGCGGGACTCTCGCAGTTCAAGCTCGCGGTGAAGGCGGGCGTGACCGAGACGACGGTACGGAACTGGGAGCGCCGGGGGATAGCCGACGCGAAGTACGGGGCGGCCAAGCGGCTCGCGAGGGCGCTGGGCGTGCCCATGGAGGATCTGGAGGAAGAGGAATGACCCGGGCGCTGCTGGCCTCGGCCGTCGTGATGAATGTCGCGGGGTGGCTCTGCATCGCGCAGGGCGCGCACCTGCTCGCGCGGGTGTGCTTTGCCGCGGCGCTGCCGTTCATCGCGGCGTGGGTGGTCGGGTCGCTCCGCGACTGACGGCGGGCCCGCCACCGTCTCTTCGATTCCCTTCCAAGGAGGTTCCCATGGGTTTCATTCTCGCACTTTCCTTCGCGTTCCTGTTCGGGGTCGGGCTCGGCCTCATGCGCCGCTGACGGCGGGCCCGCCCCCGTCGCGCCACGGGTTCCGTACCGCCCCATTCCGCGGGGCCCGCGGCGTGACGGGGCCGGACTCCCTACTTCCGGCCCATATGGTGCCGCCGCCGACTTGGCGGGGCGGCGGCACCGCTCCCTTTGGCGGGGGAGCGCCCTCCGGCTGCGCCATCTGGTGCGGCCCTCCGGCAAGGGATTGGCTCATACGAATGAAAGGAGAAGGCCATGTGGATGTCTATAGCCAAGGGCGCGAAATACGCCTGCTGCGACAGCATCACCTTCCGCGCGATGGTCATGCAGGGCGTGATACCGCGCTACCCGTCGCTCAACCCCAACAGCTCGCGCGAGGTGGTGAGCAGCGAGGACATCGACGCCGCCATCAAGGCGCGCGGCGCGGTGCCGGCGCTGCCGTCGCCCGACTGCGTGCCGGCGCGACGTCCGAGGCGGGTGGCGTGATGGGCGACCTGGTCTGGGAGGCGGGCTGCCGCCTCGGCGCGTGGTGGGACTCGCTTCCCGAGCGCGTGCGCAGCGTCGTGTGCGCCGTGGCGCTCATCGGCCTGATCGCCGTGGCCGGCGCCATCGAGGGGACCGCCCCGAGCGGGATGTACTACTAGGAGGTTTGATATGCAGTTTGAGAAGAGACAGGTTCGCCTGGGCGATATCCGCCCGAGCGGGCAGAACCCGCGCGAGGACTTCGGCGACATCGGCGCCCTGGCCCGCAGCATCGAGGCGACCGGCGGCGAGCCGCTGAACCCGCCCGTGGTCGTGGCGGACGGCAACGTGTTCCGTATCGTGGACGGCGAGCGCCGCTACCGCGCGCTGTCGTCGATCTACGGTGAGGACCGCGAGGTCTCCGCGCTGGTGGCGGAGAGCATGGACGAGGCAAACGAGCTCGTGGCCATGCTCGCCACCGACGACAAGCGCCAGCTGACCGAGGCCGAGCGCGCCCGCGGCGTGCAGCAGATGCTCGTGCTGGGCATCGACGAGCAGCGCATCGAGCGCGCGAGCCGCGCCACCGCCGGGCAGATCCGCGCTGCGCGCAGGCTGCGCGGTCGCATCGACGCGGGCGCGCAGGTGACGCTGGAGCAGCTCGAGGCCGCGAGCGCCTTCGAGGACGAGAAGGACATCGAGGCGGTCCTCGCCGCAGGTGACGGCTGGGCGGGCAAGGCCGACGGCATCCGTCGCCGCATCGAGCGCGAGGAGGCCAAGGCGGAGGACTACGACGCCTTCGGTGACGCGGGCATCCCCGTGGTTAAGGAGAAGCCGGAAGGGTTCACCTACAAGGACTGGTCCCACGTCGGCCTCGCCGCCGAGAAGCTCGAGGGGAAGGAGTTTCCCGCCGGAACTGTCGCCGTGTGGGGCGGCAGCTACTGGGAGCTCTATGGGCCGAAGGCCGACGAGCCCGAGAAGACCGAGGAGGAGATCAGGGCCGAGCAGGAGGCCGCACGGGAGGCAGCGGCGCTCAAGGAACTGTACAGGAGCCTGATCGGCTTCGTGGCGTCCGGCGCCTTCGCCATGTCCAAGGACCTCATGATGGAGGTGCGCGTGGGCCGCGAGGACCCGCCCGCGCTGCTCGTGGCGATGGGCGGCGACAGCAACCCCGAGAACGAGGAGCGCTTCGGTGCCGTGCGCGACGAGTTCGCCCGCAACCTCAAGGCGTGCAGGCCCAGCGAGTACGAGGCCGGCTGCTGGCTCATGGCGGCGGCCAAGGACATGGCCCAGCTCAACAACCGCTGGGGCGGCGACGACGCGGAGGCGTGGCTCGACCACTATGACATCTTCTGCTCCGCGGGCTTCGAGCCCGGCGAGGAGGACGTGTGGCTCATGGAGAGGGTTCAGGCGAGTTTCAAGGAGGAGAAGGATGAGTAGCGAAGAGGACGAGAACTACGTCACGGTGACGGCGACGGCCAGGGGGCATGAGTGCTCCATCCTCTGCCGCGAGGCAATGGTGGCAACGGTGGGGGCGGACGGTGAGCCCGGCACATCGCTCCACGCCGGCACCTTCAACTCGAAGTCGATAAGGGTTCTCGCGGAAGCAGCCCTCTCGGAGCTGCTCTCTGCCGGAGTCCGCGCCGGCATCCCCATGGACGCCATGCGCATCGAGCTCGTCTACGCCGCGGTGCGCTGCGGATTCCCGGAGGAGGAAGAGCGGAGCGCGATCTACTACGACCTCGACATCGACATGGACGGGGAGACCGCCAAGGAGGAGAAGGATGAGTAGCGAGAAGAATGTCAGGGTGACGGTGGAGGCGTGCGGCGAGGTCCGCGCTTTCGAGTGCCGCTGCGCGACGGTCACGACCGTCAGCGGGGACAGCAGCGTGGACGCGTGTTTCGTGGGCGCGTCAAGCCCCCGCGATATCGCCACGCTCGCCGCCGCGGGCATCGACACGGTCATTGAGGCCCTCCGCCAGGTGGGCATTCCATACGGTCTCGCGCGCAAGCTCATGCTCGTCGCCGTGCTCGGCGCCGACCCCCACGGGCACGCCGACAGCGTCCAGACCCTCGACCTGGACGCGCGCAGGGAGATCCGCGACATGGCGGCGGAGCTCGGTGTCGATGCCGACATCTAGCGAGCGCCGGGCGGTCGTGCAGCGCGGGGCGGACGGGCGCTGGTTCGCTCGCCCCTACATGGGCACCGACCGCGTGACCGGCAGGCGGATCAGACCGTACAGGTCGTGGGACGCGGATCTGACGCGCGAGCAGGCGCAGGTGGAGTGCGACAGGTGGGCGGCCACGTTCGACCCTTCCTCCGCGCGCAACAGTTCCAAGCGCCTGTCCTCGATGCTCGAGACTTACATCTCGGACCCCGTCAACGGCCTGTCCGACAACTCGGTGGCCACGTACCGCAGCGTGGTAAGGACGATGGTGGAGCCGACCATCGGCCGGCTGCCCTACGACCAGCTTGAGCCCTGGGACGTGTCGGCGGCGTACCGCATGCTGCTCGCCCCCAGGAGCGGCAAGGGGCTGTCGCCCAAGACGCTGCTCAAGATGCACGCGCTGCTCAAAGGTGCCTACCGCTCGTGGCGACCGGCGTTGGGCCGGGACATCATGCTCGACGTGCCCGCGCCCTCGCCCGACCCCGTGGAGCCCTTCGCGCTGTCCGAGCTCGACACCGACGAGCTCTCCCGGGCGCTGGTCTCCGCCATGTCCTCGCGATCTGCCTCTGCCGCCAACATCTCGCGGCGCACCGAGGCCATGGCGGTCTACCTCGCCCTCAACACGGGCCTGCGCTGCGGGGAGATCTGCGGTCTGCAGCGCCGAGACTGGCGCCGCGCCCTGCACGACCTGCACGTGGCGGGGCAGGCGGTCGAGCACCCCGAGCTGCACCGGCAGGCCTACACCAAGGGCAGGCGCGTGCGCAACGTGTCGCTCGCCCCGGCGGTGGAGGCCCAGCTGCAGCGCCACCTCGAGTGGCAGGACACGTGGCTCTCGCGCAAGGGCCCGGCGGCGCTGGTGGTGACCTTCGGGCCAGCCGGCGCCATCGCGCGCCCGTCCACCGTGACGAGCCGCTTCAAGTCGCTCGTGAGGGGCCTGGGGCTGCCGGAGGAGACGGTGTTCCATTCCCTGCGGCACACGCACGCCTCTTGGCTGCTCATGCACGGCTTCGACATGCGCACGGTGCAGGAGCGCCTGGGGCACGCCGACGTCAAGACGACGCTCGGCACCTACGGCTCGGTCATGCCGGGCCGTGACCAGGCCGCCGCCGCGGCCTTTACCGATTCGATCTGCGGAGGTGATACGGATGAATAACTTCAACTTCAACAGGGACTTCTACGAGGGCTGCCGCGCCCTGGGCGACAGGGAGGGCATGGCGCTCGCCTGGGCGATGCTGCGCTACGGCTACGAGGGCGTCGAGCCCAAGCTGAAGCCGACGACCATGGCGGCGTTCACCTTCGCAAGGGGCCGCATCGACGCCATGGTCAACGGCAGCCTTGGGGGTCTCAGGAGAGCGGCTAATGCAGGAGGTCAAGGGGGTAGCCAAGGGGGTAGTCAACCCAGTAGGCGAGAGGGTAGCCGACAGAAAGAGAAGGAGAAGGAGATAGCCCTAGCGGGCTATAGCGCGGCCCGCCAAGCGCCCGATGGCTTCGAGCCCCCGTCGGCCGAGGACGTGGAGGCGTACTTCGCCGCCAACTGCCTCCGGGGCGACGCCCGCCAGTTCTTCGACCACTACGCCGCGCAGGGCTGGACGCTGCCGAGCGGCCTGCCCGTGACCGACGTGTGGGCGCTCGCCCGCAACTGGAGCCGCAAGCAGGTCGGCTTCGATGCCGACCGCAAGGCACGGGGCGGGCAGACCTCGCAGGAGGTCGAGCGTGCCTCCGTGTGGCAGCCCGTGAAGACCGATGACGAGCTCATAGCCGAGCTCGAGCGCCAGATAGCGGAGGCGTCATGATCACCCTCATGGAGATGCTCAGGAACGAGAAGGCCGACCCCGCCCACGGCCGCCCGCTCGACATAACGCGCATCTACATGGCGAACGTCATGTCGAGCAGGGAGGCCGTTCTGCTGGCCAAGAAACAGAAGCTTGCCGCGGCGCGTGCCAGCCGGAAGCAGAAGGCCGACCTGTACGAGGACATCGCCAAGCTCGCGCGCGGCAAGGAGCCGAGCTGGAGGTATGCCAAAAGTGTGCCAACGGCGGCGGGTCAGCTGGGCCAGCAGGCGATGGGGTTCCCGCCGCTAGACGGTGGAGACGGCGCCGGCGGGGGAGCCCCCGGCGCAAAGAACACCTAATTCTTTTGAGATTGAGAGGAGAGAGGTTTTGACCGAGATCTCAGCGGTGATGAGGGCCTACCGAGACGCCCTCGACAGGCACCGGATTCCCTGGGCCGACGACACGCAGGACACGGGGCCGGTGGGCGGCTACCGGATGCGAATCGAGCGCACCAAGACCATCCTGGACGAGCACGAGGTGAGCGTGATCTGGGGCTACCAGTGCCTGCCCGTGGACGAGCCCGGCGATTCCGCCGGCGCCGGCGAGGAGACCGAGATGAAGGTCCTGACCGTCGGCATAACCGACGGCTATCCCGACTACCTGGAGGTCATGTACGACCCGATCAGCGCGGATCCGTTTGTGGCCGCGCCCGGCGACATCCTCGCGGAGGTCTTCGGCGTGAGGGGAGGGTCGCGATGAGCTACGTGTGCGGACCCGCCGACTGGATCGACCTCGCCATCGGCAGGCTCGAGGACGCCAAGAGGTCGCTCAGGGAGTGCGACAGGCTGCGACAGGGGTGCGACATCTGCGATGAGCTGCGCCAGGCGAGGCGATGCCTCAACAAGGCGCTGATCATGGTCGCTCAGGAGAAGGAAATCGAGAAGGATTGGAGCACGAAATGAGCGACAGGAACGAGTGGTTCAAGGACGTTAAGAGGCTCGTGCAGAGCCTCGAAGTCGAGACCGTGGAAGACCCCTTCGCGTGGCCGACCGTCACGAGCGTCGCAGATGGGGAGGATGTCCTGCACGCACTCGGGCTTCATCCGTCCCGCGATGTCTGCGGCATTGTGAACGTCGACATCGATGAGGTGTACGGACTCGTCCGGCGCATAGAGCCCGAGCCCGTCACGGGCTCCACATCGGACGGGTACCACACGTTCGACGAGCTCTACCACCACCGGGCGGTACTGTTCTCGGTGATCGTGGCCATGTTCCGCGGGCGCTCGTGGAAGTCGCTCCACCACCATGACGGGACGATGTACGACGGCATGTTCATCGTGGGCATCGACACGCCCGCCGGCCCCGCCACCTACCACTACGACGTCGAGCCGTACTGGGACATGTTCCCGTGCAGGGTGCTCGACCGAGCGCCCGAGTGGGACGGTCACACACCGGACGACGCTATCGAGCGCATCGGCACCCTGAGGGACGTCCTGCAGGCAGAGGCCAAGGCCGAGAAGGGTGGTGACGAGTGATGAGGGAACATTTCATAGTCGATAACTCCACGACGCCAGACTGGGAAGTGATTCCACTAGGCCCTGTCGACAAGGAGGGACGCAAGGTCTCCCTGTCGACCGCGACGCTCTTTGCGGACAGCGGCATGGAGCTCACGGTCCGGAGATATGAGTACCTGCTCGGCGCGGGCGTTTGGCGTGCCTGCTGCGATGAAGGGGTCGCGAGGGTGGACGATATGCACCTGATCCGCCCGGATACGTTCGGCGCCCTGATGAACGATATCGAAGCTGCTTTGGCCTGCCCTTCCAGCGAAGAACCGACGCACGCCTACAACGTTGTCTCCGGGATGTGCGATGCCTGCGCCGACAGGTGCGGCGGCACGTTGTGCCAGTCGATGGCGCTCCACAACATCTGCAACCGCATTCACTCCCTGCTCGCGGGTGATGGCGAATGAGCTGCTATTTCTGCGGCGGGTCCCACATCGCCTCCATCCACTCTGCCCCCGACCGTGGTGGCTGCAACTGGTCCGTGGGCTCCATGACGCTGATGCGCCGATACGACGGCGAGCCGATCGTCAGGGTCGAGCTGGATGCCAGCGTGATGCTAGACGTCTCGGTCAACGGCTCGTGCGGCGACTGTGTCAGCGCCGACGTGACGGCGGACGCCTACATCGAGGACATCAAGTACTGCCCGTTCTGCGGAGAGGAGCTTTAAGTGAACGAGAGCTATAAGGATTTGAAGGCATATCTGCTCAACGAGATCGCCGAGGACGCTCAAGACATGCTGAATGCGATCGGGGACAAGGATGTGGACGAGATCGATGACGAGGAAGTCCTCTGCTTCTGCCACAGCATCGCAACCACGATGACTACGCTGGAGACCGTCGCCATGGTCGGCACGCTCGTGCCCTGGTTTCTGGAAAGTAATGGGTGTGAGGACAAATGAACCGCAAGGACGTGACCGCCGATCTGTCCGAGAAGGTGGCCAAGAAGCTCCGCAGGCAGTTCGCCATCGTCGCGCAGGAGGTCTGGGTCGATCCCGACCATAGGGTCGACTTCGTGGCGTTCTCTCCGGGCAGTGGAGGGCGGAATGCGGCGCTCGAGCACGGGAAATTCGTATTCGTCGAGGTCAAGTCGTGCATGGCGGACTTCAAGAGTGGCCACGGCCTCACGTTCCTCGGCGACGAGAACTGGCTCGTGTGTCCCCGGGACCTCGCACACGAGCTGTACGATGAGCGTCTCCTGCCGTTTGGCGTGCAGGTCTACTGCCCCGACAACGGCGGCGCCCTGCGGCTTACGTACGACCTTCGGATGCAAGCCGCGAAGAGCCTGAGGGAAGATTCGACACTCTGCCTGCTCTGGGCGATGCTGATGGACTCGTACTCGAGGTGGCGAACGACGTGGGATGTGTTCAACGAGACAGGAGAGAGTTATGACCTTTAACGATGTCGAGTTCAAGGCGTGCCCCCGGTGCGGGGTCGAGCCCAAGATGGAGGACGTGCGCGAGCGTTCCCTGACCAAGCCCAACGCGATGAGCGTGAAATGCCCCGCCTGCGGGATGTCGAACAGCATCGCGTGGGGAAGCATGGACCTGCCGCCGTTCCGCCAGGCGGTGGCCATGCTCGCGGACAGCTGGAACAGCCGGTGATCAGCTCGGCGGTCGAGCTGTTCCGCGCGACCGCCTGGCGTGCGGTGCCCGATCTGGTGACGGGTCCCGCGCGCCGGGCGCTCGCGCACGGTCGGGCAGACGCGCCGCGGGTGACGGCGTCGCAGATCGGGGAGACGGAGCGGAGGGCGCGGGCGCTAGAGCGCGACCGGGCCCGCGCGCTCAAGAGGTCGAGGAGGGCTAGGCAATGAGGTTGTTTGAGAAGCTGCGGCGGATTCTCGTCGAGAACCGCCGCGTGCGCAAGAGCATCGAGGCGCGTCGCGCCTGCAGGTGCAGGAGGTCGATGAGATGACCGTGATGTGGGACGTGCAGGAGAGGAACTGCGCGGTCTGCGGGAGGATCTTCATCCCGCAGGCGCCGAAGGCCAAGTACTGCTCGGAGGACTGCCGGCGAAAGCACGAGCAGGACCGCGCGAAGGAGGCTAGGCGCAGGGGCGCCAGGCCGAAGAGCGACAAGGTCGACCGTTACCTGGCGCCCACGGGCCCGGCGCACGATGAGATCATGGCCATGCGCCGCGAGGTCGCGATGAGATATTGAGTTTCCGCAGGTAGATATATAATTAAGGCCGCTGGCGTTGGAGCGCCGGCGGCCTTTGGCAAAGACGCCTCCCGGCATCCTCTATGTGGCGTAGAGCATGGTACCACGCGGGAGGTCACATGGACGCAAGGGAATATCTGGAGACTGTACGGGCCGCCCAGCGCGGCATCGACCGCCGCCTGGCAGTCATCGAGTCGATGCAGGCGCGCGAGCAGGTGCGCGCCCAGCGCTACGACGCCGTGGGCAAGGGCGCGCACGGGACGGACTTCATGCGCTCGACGGATGACAGGATCGACTATGAGCGCCGCAGCGGCGCGGAGCTGTCGGAGCTGCGACGCGAGGTGGAGCGGGGCCGCGAGCTGTGCGCGGGCGTGCGCTCCGCCAACCCGGGCAAGCGATGGGGCGACGTGCTGGAGTTGCGCTACTGCGAGGACCGCACACTGCAGGAGATCGCTGGGACGCTCGGGGTGTCGGTGAGGTCGGTGAACTCCGACCTGTGCGCCGCCTTGGACTGGACGGACATGGTCGGTCTGGCGGCAGCCCGATCGGGTCTTGGCCGAGCTGCAGTCTGAGCCGCATATATCTCTATCGTTGCCCGTCGGCCCAGCGCCGGCGGGCTTCTCTTTACCTGCGAACTGCATGCGATTGCACACAATTGCACACCGTTGCGCGTGATTGCCTACAGTTGCACGCGATTGCACACAATTGCACACCGTTGCACGTTGCGATTGGGATATAACTAGGGTGTCGATTCGCAGCGCCGCCCGCGCGGCTTGCGGGTCGGATGTGCGTGGAAGCGCAGGTGAGTGGCCGGGGTTCCCTTCAGCAGTTCAGGGACTCCGGCCTTACTATTGCGTTTAATTCAATAGGGGATGATGCCCGTGGTCAGCCGAGAGTACATCGCGCGATCCGCCCGCCGCCACGACACGGTCATGGCGTGGGCGTTCCGCCGCGCCCTGGGGGTCACGGCGGCGCCCCGCCGCCGACCGGGGGGTGCCGGGGGTGTGCGCCTGGAGGCGTTGCGCTACGGGGGCATCGAGGCGTGCATGTCCAACCGAGGGCGCTCCCCGGTGGAGTGGTAGGGGATGGGCAACCCGCGCAAGGCCAACGGCGCCCGCCGCCGCCATGTCGTGCGGTGGCTCCGCTCGCAGGGCAGGCCCTGCTGGATATGTGGGCTACCCATAGACTACGGGGTGCCGCCGGGCAACCCCGGGGCCTTCGAGTGCGATGAGCTCGTCCCGGTCAGCCGCGGCGGATCGCCCTTCGACCGCGACAACGTCGCCGCCGCGCACCGCTGCTGCAACAACTGGCGCCGCGCCCGCAGCGTCGCCGAGGTCTCGGCCGTACGCCGCGCCCTCCGCGAGCATCTCGCCGCGTGGAACTCTCCTGAGTCCTTCGTCGAGCTGTGCAAGGCGCTCAAGTCCGAACGTATTCCCTTTATTAGTCCCCCGTCCGCGCCCGAGAAACAGCCGCGGCAAACGACCTCATGGTAGGGGATGCGCCCCGGCGCTCGACCCCACGGGGGTCTTTTGACGGATGGTGGCAGGCCACCATCCCGCGCCAGGGCCGCAATACCCCCGAATACGCTTTTTTACGGAAGTCAAGCAAAAACCGCAGCTAAACCGAGAAAAACTAGGCGGGTGTGTACGTGAAGATACACGATATCGTCCCATATGAGCGAAACGCGCGGCACAACGCCTCCGCCGTCCCCGTGGTCGCCGACTCAATCAAGGAGTTCGGCCTGCGCGGGACCATCGGCCTGGAGAGCCGCGAGCGCCCGGTTATTGTATGGGGGCACACCCGCGTCGAGGCGTGCAGAAGCCTGGGGTGGGACGAGATTCCCGACTCCAAGATCGAGTACTGCGACGACCTGACCGACGAGCAGATCAAGGCCTTCCGCATCGCCGACAACAAGACCGGCGAGGTGGCAACCTGGAACAAGTCGATGCTTCGCGAGGAGGTCCGCAGCCTCAAGGACTTCGACATGTCGCGGTTCGGGCTGGACTTCAAGAGCAAGCGGCTCGACTACGGCCACGAGCGCCTGAGGACGGACGACGCGTACAACCTGCGCCTCGTCAGCCGATCCGACTGCGGCCGCGACGGCATGCCCCGCATGAAGCGGTGCATGGCCAAGCCGGCGGACATGATCGGGTTCAACTACGCCAAGAGCACCCCCGAGGCCGACAAGGCCGGCCGCTGCTGCCACTTCTTCATCGACGACTACCAGTTCGAGCGCGTGTGGGCACGCCCCGCCGCCTACCTCGAGTGCCTGCGCGGCTTCGACTGCGTCCTCACGCCCGACTTCTCGCTCTACCTCGACATGCCCGATGCCATGCAGCGGTGGAACCGCTACCGCTCCCAGGCGCTCGGCCACTGGTGGCAGGAGCAGGGCCTCCGTGTAGTCCCGACCCTGTCGTGGGCGCAGCGCCGGAGCTTCCGCTTCGCGTTCGACGGCGTCCCGCGCCGCTCGACCGTCGCCGTGTCGACCGTCGGCGTGAAGGGGGACGAGAACGCCCTGGCCGTTTGGCGCGAGGGCATGGCGGAGGCAATGAGCCGCCTGGAGCCCGCGCGCGTGCTGCTCTACGGCGGCGACATTGGATTCGATTTCGGCGGCTGCGAGGTCGTCGAGTACAAGGGAGGCGGTTTCCGCGGGAGGTAGGGGCTCATACTCTTACTCCGGCAAGCGTTCAGCCAAGGACGGATCGACACTGTCAGCCTACGCGGTCGCATCCCTGAACAAGGGCACTGCTGGGGGAACGACGGTGGAGTCTGCCATAGCCCGCTTTCGCGAGCAGCTGATGGACAATAGGTACGAGCACTCGGCCTATATCGATGACGCGGGATATGTCCATGCGCTGGGGTCGACTGGTAATGAAGGGTCGACCAGAGTCGCACCGCTGTCCGCCGTCGCCCATGAAAAGGGCGTCTCGACGATTATCCATAACCATCCTCATGGCGGCGCGGACGGCCGCAAATGGGGAGGCCCTCTTTCCGGCGGCGACCTGGAATACATCGCCTCGGCCTACAACAGGAGCGGAGGACGCGTCAAAAGGATCGTCGCGACGTCGAACGAGGGGACCTATTCCGCGCTCGTGACGAAAAGCGTGAGCGGCAAGGCCGTCAAGTCTGCCGCAAAGCGAGCCGACGCTTCGGTCATGAGCAGGAAATACCAGAGCGAAATCGCGATGTGGAGAGCCATGAACAAGGCCTACACCTCGGAGTTTGCTAAAATAGGCATTGAGATCAGCTATGAGAAGCAACCGAAGAAAAGCGGGCTTCTCGTGACCCAGAAGACCGGCACCTATGCGTGATAGGGGTTGATGCCAGATGGCATACGACGTTGACTACGATTTCGAGTTTGACGAGGACGAGTTCGGCACGGCGATGATGCCCAACGGCGTCAAGTGGCGCGGGAACCTCTGCCTGCTCCCCAACGGCAGGTACCTCCCGCCGGGAAACTACCGCACCGAAGACGGCGGCGACATCATCTATGAGCCGCCCGAGCTGAGCCCGTACGCCGAGATGCTCTCGCAGTTCAGATAGGCTGCCGGTATTCAGGATTTTTTAAAGCCGTCCCCCAGGGGCGGCTATTTTATGCCGATTGGAGGTAGCGGATGTCCCTCGAGAAGCCCGCCGCGGTCGCCGGCGACCCCGTGAAGAGCGCCAAGTGGGACGAGCTCACGGCAGGCCGCTCGTTCACCCAGGCCGACGCTCCGACGCTCGCGCTGCTGTGCCAGTGGTACAAGATCGTCGAGCTCGCCCAGGACGAGCTGGACAGCTTCGGCGAGCAGACCGCCTACCAGAACGACATGGGGGACCTGAAGTCCTTCCCGCAGATAGCGACCCTGAAGACCGCGTCGGCGGAGATCAGGCAGCTCAACAAGCAACTCGGCATAACCGACGGCCACGAGGGGGCGCCAGATGTCCGGAACGTCCAGACCAAGCTCTTCTCGATCGCCGAGCGCCACGAGGCGCGGAAGGCAAGAGCCGCGGTATAGGGTCGCCGTGGGCGAGGCCGCCTACTCGGAGGGCGAGGACGCCGCCGAGCTCGGCGGAGACCTGGGCATGGAGCCCATCGAGTGGCAGTCCCTGGTTCTGTCCGACTGGTGCGCGTGCGATGCCGAGGGCCGCCCCGCCTACGTCACGTGCGGCCTGGACGTGCCACGCCAGAACGGCAAGAACGCCGTCATCGAGATATACGAGGTGTTCCGCCTGGCGGTCTGCGGCTGGCACATCCTCCACACCGCGCACCGCGTCAAGACCGCCAAGAAGGCGTTCAACCGACTCGTCCGCTACTTCACGGACAAGGAGCACCCCGAGCTCTCGTGCCTCGTCGAGAGGATCCGCCGCACGAACGGCGAGGAGGCCATCTACCTCACCAACGGCGGCTCCATCGAGTTCTCGGCGCGCACCAACGGAAGCGCGCGAGGCTTCGATGACATCCAGCTCGTCGTGTTCGACGAGGCGCAGGAGCTCACCGACTCCCAGTACGACGCCATCATGTACACGCTCGCCGCGTCCGCGACCGGAGAGCGCCAGATCATCTACACGGGCACGCCGCCCAACGAGGACTGCCCCGGCACCGTGTTCGCGCGCACGCGCGCGGCCATCCTAGCCGGCGACATCCCGAGCACCGAGTGGTGCTCGTGGGCGACCGACGAGTGCCCGCGCCAGGACGCCACGTTCGACGACGTGGTGGACCTCATCTACGAATCGAACCCGAGCATGGGCATCATCCTGTCGCTCGACTTCACCCGCACGGAGTTCGCCGGCGGCTCGATCACCGGCTTCGCCCACGAGCGCCTGGGCTGGTTCAGCCCGGCCGCCATGCTCACGAGGGCCATCCCGCGGGAACCGTGGGGCGCCGCCCTCATCGACGCCATCGGCGACCGGTACCGCGGCAAGAAGGCCTTCGGGGTGAAGTTCTCCAGGGACGGGTCGACCTACGCGCTGTCGGGCTGCAAGCTCGGCCAGCGCGCGCTCAAGGGCAAGGCCGCCGTCGAGCTCATCAGGATCGGAACGACCGCCGGCGGCGCCCGCGAGCTCGCCGAGTGGCTCTACGACCGCCGCGCGACCGCGTCGGTCGTCGTCATCGACGGCATGTCGGGCGCCGACGCGCTCATCGACCGCCTCGCGGAGATGAAGCCGCCGCGCGGCTACGTCGTGAGGCCGCAGACGCGCGACGTGGTCGCCGCCGCGGTCGGCTTCGTGGACGCGCTCAACGACGGCACGCTCGCGCACACCTACGACCCGACCCTCGAGGAGTCGGCGAGGAAGTGCGTCCGCAGGAAGATCGGTTCCAGGGGCGGGTGGGGCTTCGGCTCCCCCGAGGACGCGACCGTGCCGCCCGAGCCGCTCGAATCTTGCTCGCTCGCGCTGTGGGGCGCGAGGACCACCAAGCGCAACCCGCGCAGGAAGCAGAGGACACTGTGATCCAGAGAATTGGGCGCGGGGCCTCCGTCGAGACCCCGAACCTCGACGCCGTCCCCAAGCCGTACCGAGCCGCCGTGGAGGACATGTTCGACACCTGGGGCGACGTGTCGGCGCGAAACACCGTCCTCAAGCGCTACTACGAGATGAAGAACGAGATGAGGAGCCTCGGCATCTCCATCCCGCCCATGCTCGAGAAGGTCGACTGCGTCACCGGCTGGTGCGCCAAGGCCGTCAAGGCGCACTCCGTGCGCTCCGTCTTCGACGGCTTCGTCTTCGACGGCGCGGAGGATCAGGACCTCAAGCGCCTCGTGCGCAAGAACCGCCTGCGGTCGCTCTACCGGCAGGCGTGCTCGAGCGCCCTCACCTACGGCGTGTCGGCCATGACCGTCATGAAGGGCAGGCCGGGCCAGCCCGCGTCGATGGTGCGCGTGTTCAGCGCGAACCAGTTCTGCTGCCTGTGGGACAAGGACGAGGGCCGCATCCGCTGCGGCGTCGTCCTCGCCGACGTCGACCGGTCGGGCAACGCCTCCCGCTACGTGTGCCACTTCCGGGACGCGGTGCTCACGCTGGTGCGCATCGGCTCGGGCGGCGGACCCTACGAGTGGGATTGCGTGGTGGAGCCGAATCCCATGGGACGGCCGCTCATGGAGGTGCTCACCTACGACCCCGACCCCGACCGCCCGCTCGGCCACTCGATGCTCACGCCCGAGGTCCGGGGCATCGTCGACAAGGCCATGCGCGACGTGCTGCGCATGGAGGTCGGCGCGGAGTTCTTCACGTTCCCACAGCGATACATTCTCGGCGCCAAGGACGACCTCTTCTCCGTGAAGGACGGGGACGGGGACGAAGGCGAGGACGAGGGCGGCGACAGCGTGCCGTCGCCAATAGCCAAGTTCAACGCATACGTCGGGTCGTTCCTCGCCATCACCAAGGACGAGGACGGAGACGTCCCGACCGTAGGGCAGTTCGCCGCGCCGACCGCCGACAACTTCACGCGCGTGTTCGAGAACGACGCGCAGCGGTTCTCCGGCGCGACCAACGTGCCGCTGGCGCAGCTGGGCGTGCTGTCGAACACCTACACGTCCTCGGACGCCCTGGGCGCGGCGAACGACCCGCTCATCCTCGAGGTGGAGCAGATCAACGAGCACAACGCCGAGGCGCTCGAGACGATCGCGCAGATGATGATGGCGGTCAAGGACGACGTCCCGATAACCAGGCTCACCGACGAGCAGTGCGCCGTCCAGGCGTGCTTCAAGGACCCCTCGATGCCGACCATCGCCGCGCGCGCCGACGCCTGGACGAAACTCGGCGCCGCGGACGAGAGCATGGTGGGCACCCGCGTCTACTACGAGGGCGTGGGCCTGTCCCAGCCGACCATCGACCGCCTGGAGCGCGAAAAGCAGCAGGGCGGCGCCATCGCGTCGCTCAACGCCATGGCCGACACGATGGCCATCGAGGCCGCGAGGGCCGCGGCCCTGCCGCCAGCCGGCGGTGAGGCGGAGTGATACCGCGCGGGGACTTCGACCGCTACGCCCGCGCGCTCGGGATAAACGCCGACCTGCTGCAGGCGGCTGTCGCGCAGGCGATAGACGAGTGCGCGGGCCTCTACGGCGAGGAGCTCTACCGGGCGCTGGCGCGCACCTACGCGGCGCTCGTGGCCAAGTTCGGCTCGTTCGCCGCGGCGGCGGCCGTCGAGTTCTACGCCGCCATGCGCTCGGGCGCCGGCCCGGCGCAGGGATACGAGCCGCGGCAGTTCGACCCCGGCCACGGCGGGCTCCTCGCGAGCGACGTCGACGAGGCGTTGAGGAACTCCGCGCCCGCCGCGGCGCTCGCGGCGAGGGCCGTGCAGCGCGCCATGGGCTACGCGGACGCCACGATCCAAGGCAACGCCATGGCCGACCCGGCACACCCGCGCTGGGCGCTGGTGCCGCACGCCGGCGCATGCGACTGGTGCCGGATGATCGGCTCGCGCGGTTTCGTCTTCAAGAGCTCGGCGACCGCCGGCGCCGAGCGCCATCCGAGCTGCAGGTGCATACCGGTCGCCGACTTCTCCGACAGCCCCGCGCTCGACGGCTACGATCCGGCGGCGCTCTACGACGAGTACCGCGCGAAGCACCCCGAATGGGGCTCCCATCGCACGGGATCGCGCGCCCGCCGCAGCGGCGGCAAGGTGGTCGCCGCATTCGTGGACGGGAAGAGGTTCGGGAGCATCGGCGACATCCAGAGGTACATGGAGGGGGCATCGTCCCCCGACGACCTCAAGGCCCGCATGGCCACCGCGAACAGGGCGGGGCTGGCAATGGGCTTCCAACCGGGGAGCCCCTACGCCAAGTCGCTCGCGCAGACCGCGGCGGGCGTGAGCAAGAGGCTCTAGGCCAAGTGAGGACGCCCCGTGGGAGGGCGGGCGCGACGCGCCATCAAGCGTCGCCGGCGAAGACACGCAACGCGCCGGCAGGAACACGAGGCCGCAGCCCGCACGGGAGGCGGCCTTTTCCATGCCAAAACACCGCCAGCGCCGCCGCACGGAGGCGCGAAGCGAGCCCCGCACGGGGCCGGAAGGAGTGCAAGATGCCTACCCAACAGCAAGCCAACAACGTGACCGATCCCGTCGAGCCTCCGCAGCCGGCGGCGCCGGCGGAGCCCGGCGGCGACCAAGGATCCGGGGCCCCACAGGAGCCGGCAGCGATCGACTGGAAGGCCGAGGCCGAGCGATTCAAGAAGGAGTCCCGCAAGTGGGAGGCCCGGGCCAAGGAGAACAAAGGCAAGGCCGACCTGTGGGACGCACAGGGCGCGCAGACGCCCACCGTCGAGTCCCTCAACGACGAGCTCAACGACCTGAAGGGCCGCCTCGCCGCATCCGAGGCCGAGCGCGAGCGCGAGCGCACGCTGGCGCGCGTGTCCCAGGCCACCGGCGTGCCGGCCGCGCTCATCCACGGCGACGACGAGGAGTCGATGACGGCCTCGGCAAAGGCCGTCGCCGACTTCGCCGAGTCGCGCCAGCCCGGATACCCGCTCGACAAGGGCGGCTCCGGCGGAGGCAAGAAAGTGAACAAGGAGTCCATCGAGTCCATCAAGGACCCCGCCAAGCGCATCATGGCCCGCGCCGCGCACATGGACCTCTACAAGTAAGAAAGGGGCAAACATGCCCGTACCCGCAAACATCTCCGACTCCACGGCCATCAACGCCTCGATGGACCAGGAGTTCATCCGCAACTTCGAGGGCGACCTCGACCGACTGCTCGAGGTCCTCGGCATCTTCGGCGCCGAGACCATCGCCGCCGGCACCACGCTCAAGATGCTCAAGGTGGCCGGCGAGCTCAACAACTCCAAGACCGCCGGATCCAAGGAGTCCGCCACCGGCGATACCGCCGTCCAGCTGGGCTCCAGCTCCGGCACCGCCTACGTCGAGGGCGACGAGGTCGCGCTGTCCAAGTTCACCGCCACCTACGAGCCCGTCGGCGAGGCCGAGGCCTTCCCGTACCGCCGCATGACCACGCACAAGGCGATCCAGCAGTCCGGCTACGTCAACGCCGTGCTCAAGACCGACAAGCACATGGCCTCGCTCGTGCGCCGCAGCATCGTCTCGCAGTTCTTCTCCTTCCTGCTCAAGGGAACGGGCACGGCGACCGGCAAGGGCCTGCAGGCGTGCGCCGCTGCAGTCGACGCCAAGCTCGGCAACACCCTCGAGACCAACGGCGACGCCGCCGAGCGCGTCGTGCACTTCATCAACCGAGACGACGCAGCCGACTACCTCGGCAACGCGACCATCACCGACCAGAACCTGTTCGGCCTGACCTACCTCGAGAACTTCCTGGGCCTCTCGGGCGTCTTCCTGACCAACCAGGTCGCCAAGGGAACCATGATCGCCACCCCCGCCGACAACATCCGCATCTTCGGCGTGGACTTCGGCGAGCTCGCGACCTCGGGCCTCACGTACACGGTATCCGACTCCGGCCTGATCGGCGTCGCGCACACCCCGGCGTACGACCACGTGTCGGTCGAGACGAACGTGCTCGCCGGCGCGACGTTCTTCCCCGAGGTGAAGGACTACATCGTGAAGGGAACCATCACGACCAAGTAAGGAGGCCACCGTGGACGAATACTCGTTCGCGACGGTCGACGAGTACCGCATCGACACCGGCGACGCGGCGACCCCCGACGAGCGCGTGGCCGCCGAGCTGTCGCGGCAGAGCGCGAAGCTCCGCGCGACGCTCGGCATGAGCCGGACGCGCACCCTGACGGGGGACGCGGCGGCGCTGACGCGGGACCTCGTGACCGACGCGGCCCGCAAGAAGCTCGTGCAGCCGGCCTGCGCGCCCATGGGCGTGGAGGACCTCACCGGCGTCTCGCAGTCGAGCTTCACGGCCAACGGGTTCCAGGGGAGCTTCACCTTCCAGAACCCGAGCGGAACGGCCTACTTCGACCGCTCGACCCTCACCGCGCTCAAGAGGCTCCTCGGGCGCGGCCAGCGCATCGGCACCGTGTGCCCGAGCTACGGGGGCAGGCCGTGATGGGCGAGGAGGTGACGGTGCTGTCGAGCACGGTGACGGGCAGGGACGCCATGGGCGAGCCCACCGTCGAGTGGGAGGCCACCGTCGTCCCGGGATGCCTCGTGCGGCCCCTGGCGGGCTCGGATGCGGGGGACGCCGCCCGGCCGGACGGCATCGAGGCGAGCTACTCCATCGCGTTCCCCAAGACGTACGCGGGGCCGCCGCTGGCGCGCTGCCGCATCGCCCTGACGGGGCGCGGCATGCCCGCCGACCCCGACATCGCGCTGCTGGTCGTCGGCTACCCCGACATCACGGACCCCTGCCCCACGGCGTGGAACATGACGGCGACGGCGGGGAGGGTCCATGGCTGACAGGATCAAGTTCGGGCGCTTCGTCCACAGCGACGCGGGCGTCATCGCCGTCACGAAGGGCGCGGGAGTCCGCGCCTGGGTGGCGACCGAGACCGCCCGCGTCGCGGCGAGGGCCAACGCCGAGGCCGCATCGCACCACGTGCCGTCGGGCTACCGCAGGTCCCTCGAGAGGCTCCATCCCGGGGCCTTCGACGGCGCCCCCTACATGGGCGTCGTCAAGTCGGGCTCCTGCGACACGCTCGGCGTCGTCCGCGCCGCGACCCCGGCCGGCGCATTCGACCAGAACCGCAACCACACCCTCGACCACCTGCTCTAAGGAGGGACCGTGCCGAGACTCAACGTGATGGGCGAGCTCAGGGCGATCCTCGAGTCCTCCCTGGGCGGCGTGCCCGTGCGGGTCGACCTGCCCGCCGAACGGCCGGGGACCGTCGTGGTGGTCCGCCGTTGCGGGGGCGCACGGCAGGACCCGCTCATCGACTCGCCGCAGGTCGAGGTCATCATGTGGGCGCCCACCGAGGCCGAGGCCGAGGAGCTCGCCGAGCTCGTGGGCGACGCGATGTCGCGCCTGCCGTTCGTGCGGGGCTTCTGCGCCTGCGAGGAGCTCGAGATGCGGACCGACTACGACTACCTCGCCCGGTCCCCGCGCTGGTACGCGCTGTACCGACTGAAGACATACCAACCGAAAGAAGGATAAATGGCATCCAGCAACGAAGAGGCCAAGATCGCCCTCGCGGCAGAGGACGCGGTCCCCGCGGCCGATATCGACCCCTCGCTCGTAACCACCGGCTCACCCGTCGAGGGCGGCTGCGTGTACACGAGCTTCAAGGCCAAGCCGACGCTCCCGGCCGACGCCACGACCAAGATCTCCACGCTCACCGACCTCGTGTCGCTGGGCGACCTGTCGCCCGACGGCTTCACGGCCTCCAAGGGCGTGACAGTCAACGAGTTCAAGGGCTGGCACCAGTCCATCGTGCTCACCAAGGTCTCCGAGGAGAAGCACCAGTACAAGATGGTCTTCATCGAGTCCGTCCGCTCCTCCGTCGCCAAGCTGCGCTACGGCGCCGACAACGTCGAGACGAACGAGGACGGAACGTTCAGCCACATCAAGGCCGTCGCCAACTCCGACGTGCGCGTCCCGCTCGTCATCGACGAGCTCGAGGACACGGGCAACCTCCGCCGCACCGTCATCCCGCGCGTCTCCATCGACTCCTATGACGACGTCGAGCACAAGCCCGGCGGGCTGGTGCAGTACGGCTTCACCTTCACGGTCCTCAAGACCGCGGACAAGCCGCTATTCGACATCTACCGCGCAAAGCCCGCCGCGTAGGCAGGGCCATAACGAGAACGCCGCCCCGGCACTGCCGGGGCG
This sequence comes from Collinsella aerofaciens, assembly GCF_015670795.1. Classification (GTDB taxonomy): domain Bacteria; phylum Actinomycetota; class Coriobacteriia; order Coriobacteriales; family Coriobacteriaceae; genus Collinsella; species Collinsella aerofaciens_Q. The sequence goes on from NZ_JADPCJ010000016.1 coordinate 36,399, forward strand.
GTCCTTTATCTGGGAGGAAAGATGAACAAGGACTACCTGGCAATGATGGACGAGGGCGAGCTCGAGGCTTACGCCAAGGTCCTCGGCTTCACGACCGCCGCCGCGCAGACGGCTGCGGACAAGGCGAAGCTCATCGAGCAGAAGCGAGGACGCTGCGCCGAGCTGACCGTTCTCGGCATCGCCATGAGCATCCCCGTCAAGCGCGCACACGACCGCCGCTTCATCGATGCCATGAACAAGGAGGACCGCACGACCGAGGAGCTCGACGGGGCGTTCCGCTTCCTCCTCGGCGACGAGCAGTACGCGAGCCTCATGGAGGCCGTGACCGAGGACGACGGCACGCAGGACGACGACGCCCTGGGCTACGCATACAACAAGCTGCTCTACTCGGCCGAACTAAAAAACTTCTAGAGCTCGCCGACCTCGAGGAGCGTCACCTGCCCCTGCTCAGGCACGACTTCAGGGCCTACTACGGCTGCTGCTACGACGAGGTCGGTGCCGCCGAGGCGTACGACCTCGTGAGGACGCTGCCCGACGGCTCGCTCACCGTGGCGGCCCTACACCCGGAGCGCAGCTGGACCCGGGAGCAGCACCTGGCGGCGGACATCGTGGACAGCGTCTACGCGGCGGCGACCGCGCTGTGCGGCGGCAAGGCATCGGAAGCCCCGAGGGTGCCCCGCCCGCGGGACGTGGCCGCCGCCGGCGCCGCGGCAGAGCGCGCGGCGTCGGTTCGTGCCCGCATCGAGAACACCGAGTGGGTGGAGGTGACGGATGGCTGAGATCGGACGCGCGGACCTGCTGATCGTCCCCAGGTTCGACAACCTTACCAAGTCGGTCGAGTCCGCGCTCGGCAAGTGCGAGGGGCAGGCGAGCAAGTCCGGCTCCAGCCTCGGCAAGAGCACGGGCTCCGGGTTCGGGAAGGGGCTGGCCGGCTCCGGCGCGATGATAGGCGCCTTCTCGACGCTCACGTCGAAGGCCATGGACTCCATCTCGTCCCATGTGGGGTCGGCTATCAGCCGCTTCGACACGCTCAACAACTACCCGAAGGTCATGCAGTCCCTCGGGTACTCCGCCGATTCCGCCAACGCGTCTATCGGCAAGATGTCCGACCGCCTGTCGACCCTGCCCACCAGGCTCGACGACATGGTCTCGGTCGTCCAGGGCATCACCGCCACGGTCGGCGACCTCGACAAGGCCACCGACGTCGGCCTCGCGCTCAACGACATGCTCATCGCCTCGGGCAGCTCGACCCAGCTGTGCTCGGCGGCGATGGAGCAGTTCCGCCAGATCCTCTCCAAGGGCAAGCCCGAGATGGAGGACTGGCGCTCGCTGACGACGGCCGCGCCGGGCCAGATGGACCAGCTCGCGAAATCCATGCTCGGCCCCACGGCAAACGCCAATGACCTGTACGCCGCGCTCGGCGGCGGGGGCAAGGACCCGACCATCACGCTCGACCAGCTCATGGACAAGATGGTCGAGCTCGACACGAAGGGCGGCGCTAGCTTCGCGTCCTTCAAGGACCAGGCCGAGACCGCCGCCGGCGGCGTCCAGACGAGCGTCCAGAACATGTCGAACGCCGTGACGAAGGGCGTCACCGGCACGCTCGAGGCGGTCGGCAGAAACAACATCGCCGGGGTGCTCGACGACGCGAAGGGCGCCGTGAACGGCTTCTTCAAGGTCGTCAACGGCGGCGTCTCGGCGTCGATGCCGATGGTCAAGCAGCTCTACGGCGGGTTCAAGAGCCTGGCGCCCGAGATCGTCTCGGGGGCGGCGGGCATCGCGGCGTGGCAGAAGGCGGTGCCAGTCCTCTCCGGCGTCGCGAGCGGCGTGGGCAAGGCCACCGAGGCGTTCAAGCTCGCCCGCGGGGGCGCCGGTACGTTCGCCGAGGCGCTCGAGGCGGTGGGCGTCGGCTTCAACCCGGTCGCGATCGGCTGCACCGTCGCGGCCGCCGGCATCGGCATACTCATCGAGAAGCAGGTCGAGTGGCAGGCCCGCACGGACGCGCTGAACAAGGCCACGACCGGCCTGGTCGACGCGGCCTCCAACACCGCGGCGCTCGAGTCCTACGCCGGCAGGGTCGAGAATGTAGGCAAGAAGTCCTCCTTCTCGGCGATGTCCGTCGATGAGCTCGCCGAGTCGATCGGCAAGCACGTCGACGCCATGAACGAGAACACGAGGGCCGCCGAGTCGCAGATCGCGCAGCTCAACACCGCACAGCAGATCATCGACAACTACGCCGGCAAGACCGACCTGTCCACCGACGCACAGGGCAGGCTCACGTGGGCGCTCCAGCTGCTCAACGACCAGCTCGGGCTCAACATATCGGCCCAGGACGTGGCGAACGGGCAGTACGTCGACGCGGACGGCAACGTCAAGAACCTCAAGCAGTCCATCGACGAGCTCGTCGCATCCAAGAAGAAAGACGCCGAGGTGAGCGCCCTCACGGCGAACCTCACCGAGGCGTACCAGGCGCAGTCCGAGGCGGCAAACACGCTCGCCTCCAAGACGAAGCCCTACCAGGACCGCCTGAAGGAACTCGCCAAGACCTACCCGGAGCTCACCAAGGGCGAGCTCGAGGCGCTCGCCTGCACCGAAAAGGTCGGCAGGGAGTACAACGAGGCGAAGAAGCAGTTCGACTCCGCCTCGGAGAGCATCGACGTGCTCAACGGCAAGCTCGGAGACGCCGCGCTGACCTCGCAGGAGGCCGGCAGCACCTTCGAGCACTTCGCCCAGGCGCAGCTGACGCTCTTCCAGGCGCAGCTCTCGGCCAACGGCGAGACCCTGTCCGCCTTCTCCGGCTCTCTCACGCAGCTCGGCGTCGACACCGAGCAACTGGCGAGCCTCAGCGACGACCAGCTCGCCAAGCTGGCTCAGGACTACGACGGCACCGCCCGCTCCATCGTCGACGACCTCGACGGGTGGGGCGTATCGATGGACGAGGGCGCCGCCTCGACGGTCCGCGCCGCGAGCCAGATCCAGGCCGCGCTCGAGGACATGGGCGGCAAGCTCAAGAAGGCGTTCTCGAAGGAGAACATCGACTTCGGCGCGTTCTCGGACGCCTGCGCCGCCGCCGGCGTGTCGACCGAGACGCTCAACAGCATCGGCTCCGCCAACCTCGCCGCGCTCGCAAGCAACTTCAACGGCAACATCGACCAGATGGTGTGGGCCGTCCAGAACTACAACGCGCAGCCCATCGTCGACAAGAACGGCAACGTTACCGTCAACCAGGCCCAGCTCATGGACGCCCAGGGCAACGTTTACACCTGGAACGGCTCGCAGCTGATGGACAAGAACGGCGTCGTCGACGTGAGCGTCGGCGACCTGCGCGACGCCCAGGGCAACCTCGTGACTTGGAACGGCACGGCTCTCCAGTCCAAGAGCGCCAAGACAAAGGTCGACAAGAAGGAAGTCGACAGGGCGCAGACCTCGGTGGACAAGCTCAACGGCACCAAGCTCAAGAGCAAGGTGATGACCGCCAAGGCGAGCTACGGGACGCTGCCGAAGTGCCAGTCTGCGATGCAGGCGGTGATGAACGAGCCGTTCCACTCAAGGTCGGCGACGATCACCACGACCTACGTGACCGTCAACAGGACGCGCAACGAGAAGGCCGCAGGCGGCATACGGCACGCCGATGGCGGCATCCGCATGCACGCGCACGGAGCCATCGTCGACGCGCCGGTGACCGGCTACCCGCTCGACTGGGTGGGCGAGGACGGCGCCGAGGCAATCGTGCCGCTCACCAACCGAAAGTACTCGGAGCCGTTCGCGGCGACCATCGCCGAGCAGATGGCAAAGCTCGGGGGCCAGCGCGGCGACGTCTACAACATCTACCTCGACGGGTCGGCCCTCGAGGTCGACGAGCGCGTCGCGGAGGCGCTCAGGGCGCAGGTCTCCGAACTCAAGAGGACCGTCAGGACCGGAAGGGGGTAGCAGGTGGCATCAGCGCAGACGACCAGGGGAGGCGTGACGTACTACACCGTCAACCTCTCCACGTCCGTGTCGAACGTGAACGACACCACGGCCCGCATCTACTGGACCGCCACCGTCGACTTCGGAGACTGGTACTACTACGGCGTGCGCCTGCACGTCAAGGTCGGCGGCGTCTGGCGCGCGTCGGGCGACGGCTACACGACCTCCTCCTGGAAGCGCGCCGTCACCGTCAGCGGGTACACCGACGCGGAGCGCAAGGACAACGACTACGACGTCTGGGTCGAGGCGTACACCGAGTCCGTGGCAGTCAACGGCTACGGCGGGGTCGGCGCGACGACCTCCTGCGGCGAGGGCGCCAGGATCGGCAAGGTCCCGGCATACGAGCCCGCGGCCCCGACCGACCTCAGGGTCACGCGCTCGACCGACGGGACAACCGAGCTCGAGTGGGTCAACCACCCGGACGACGATGCCAGGAAGTACTACGACGGCATCAACGTCTACCGCCATACCAACGGCGGCGACACCGAGAACCCCTACAACAGCGTCACGATCTCCAACTGGCGCGACACGTCGACATCGGCAAACAATTACTACGACTACGACGTAAGGGCGCGCTGGCGAGGCGGCACGTCGGAGAGAACGAGCTCCGTGCGCGTCTACAAGACGCCCTCCCCACCGGCATCGGTCTCGCTATCGCGCTCCGGCGACGGCGAGGTCTCGCTGGTCGTCAGGGGTCCCGATATCCCGTTCTGGATTAGCGGCTTCGATGTCCGCGCGACCTCCGACGGCGGCAGGACCTACAAGCCCCGCGCCCTTACCGCCGACAGACAGGAGCCGGGCGTCTGGACCATGACCGACCCGTCTGCCGTGGCGGGAGAGAAGGTCGTCTACGAGGTCCGCACCTACCGCGAGGAGCCCGTGGCGGGCGCGGGGGACACCGTCTTCTCCGCGTGGACGGCATCCAACGCAGTGGCGACGATCTGCCCGCCGTACGCGCCCGCCGTCTCCGGGGTCGACCCCGCCTACCCGACTGGGTCGACGGCGACCATCGGCTGGACGCGGAACCACCCCGACGGGACAGCCCAGACGGCGGCGCAGATTGAGCTGGTCGGGCCCGATGGCAAGACCGTCCCGCACCACATCACCGGGCCCGCGTCGACGACATCCCTGAGCCTGTCCGCGAAGGGCACCTACCGGCTACGCGTCCGCACCAAGGGCGCCGACCCCTCATGGGGAGCGTGGTCGGAGTACGCGGTGTTCAGGGTCGCCGACCCGCCGCAGGCGTTCTTCACGACCCCCGCGGAGGACGGCGAGGCCGTCGTCGAGCTCCCGCTGCGCGCCGCCTGGACCGCTGTCGACGAGACCGGCATCACATACCAGCGCCTGAGGCTGCTGCGCGGCGGCTCCGCGGTCATCGACACATCGGTCGCCGCGGGCGCGCGGTCGCACGAGATCGCCTCCGGCCTGGAGAACAGGTCCGCGTACGTCCTCGAGCTCACCGTCCGCGGCGGCTCGAGCCTGTCCACGACCGTCACCCGCTCGTTCTCGACCGACTGGCTCGTGCCCGCCACGCCCATCGTCAACGTCTCCTACAGCGACGCGCTCGCAGCCGTCGTCACGGTGCGCGACGGCATCTCGGAGTTCTCCGTCAGGGACCACAAGCTGCGCGGCCCCATGGCCATGACGCCCGAGGGCAACATCCGCATCAGGGGCGGCATGTCCATAAAGGGGACGCGCGCAACCGTCCACAGCCTCCCGCCGTGCGCCTCGTTCGATATCGAGCGCGTGCTCGCGGACGGCTCGAGGCTCCTGCTCGCGAGCGGCCTCAAGTCCGGGCAGAGCGTCATCGACCGCCTGCCGCCGCTCAACGTCGGGTTCTCCTACGTCGCGCGCGGCTACGCGGCCTCCGGAACCACCTCGACGACCGAGGTGGGGACCGTGTGCCCGTGCGACGGGTTCGCGCTCAACTTCGGGCCGGACGCCTCCGAGGTCGTCGTGGGCGACAGGAACATGGGCGGCCCGCCGCAGTACTCGGCGAGCCCCGAGCGCGAGCGCGACCAGTTCCACTTCGTCGGCGGCGGCCTGCCCATGGGGTTCGAGAGCGGCAACCTCTCGATGAAGGAGTCGATGGAGTTCACGATCGAGGAGGACGACTACCTGCGCGTCCGCGGCCTGTTCGGCCGCTACGGAAGCGCCTGGGTGCGACCCCATCTGGGCGACCGCGGCTTCGCCGCCGTCACGGGGACGCTCACCAGGTGCGCGCCTGAGGACTACAGGGTGTCCGTATCGACGAAGAGGGAGCGATGGAGGGAGCCCAACGGTGTCGGATGATATCTGGCTCGCGTCGTTCAGGACCTCCTACCGGTACGCCCGCGTTTCGCGGTCGACCGGCCTGGAGACCGGCGCCATCGAGTGCTTCACCGGCGGGAGCATCAGCCGCAACCAGGACACGGACACCTATGAGTCCGCATCGCTGGACTACGTCGGCAGGCTCGACATGGGCAACGACTTCGTGCGCATCTACCTCGACGCGGAGGACCCGATCTCGGGCGCGTCGCGCACCGTGTGCCTGGGGACCTTCGAGTGCTCGACGCCGTCCCGCACGGTGAGCGGCGAGGTGGCGACCGGCATCGCGACGCTCTACGGCAGACTCCACGACCTCGCGAAGGACGACTTCGACGAGCCGTACACCGTGCCGGCCGGCGCAAACGCGGTCTCCGCGGCCAAGGCGATCGCGGAGGGGTGCGGGCTCGAGGTGGTCGCGGAGCCGAGCGACTACACGCTGTCGACGGCATGGGTCTTCGGGATCGCCGCCACGGCGGACACGCCGGACAACAAGCTGGGCGCGGTCAATAGGCTGCTCTGCGCTGCAGGATTCAGGAGCGCGTCGACCGACGCCTACGGGCGCGTGCTGTTCAGGCGTTACCTGGAACCGGCGGCGAGGCCGATCGACCACACCTTCTCAGAGGGCGAGGACTGCCGGGTGCTTCCCGACCTCACCGACGAGCAGGACGACTTCGACGCGGTGAACGTGGTGCACGTCGACTTCGCTACCCAGGGCGAGAGCGTCAGGGGAACGGCCTCGGACGACAGCCCGCAGAGCGAGTGGTCGACCGTCTCCACGGGCCGCCGCATCGTGAAGCGGTACCAGTACAGCGACCTCCCGTCAGGGGAGAGCGTCATCGCCGGCGGCTCCTACCCGCTCGCCGGAGACGGCACCCACGACAGCGCGACCTTCAGGTGCAGCGGCGGCGGGGGGACCATCGAGACCGTCGGCGTTTCCGGGTGCCCGATCGGCGGCATCAGCCAGGCGATCCGCATCACGAAGGGGTCGGGGTCCGGCGAGATCGGCATCGCCCAGGACAAGATATTCCTCAAGAAGGGCCAGCCGTACACCGAGTCCGTTTACCTCTACGCGTCGCAGAGGGTGCAGGTGAGGGTCCAGCCAATCTGGCGCGAGGACGACGGGGGAGAGACCGCGACGGTCGCCATCGGGCCAGGCTGGACGAGGCTGTCGCTCACGGCCACCCCGGCCAAGTCCGAGGAATACAGCGCGGGCTACATCTACCTTGCCGCTAGCGCGCCGACCGGATCGTACATCGACGTAGCGCAGGTCAAGGTCGAGGAGGGCGTTGTGGCAACGCAGTTCGCGGTCGAGGCTGCGAACGAGAAGGCGGCGAGCCTGCTCGCCACCGAGTGCTCGGTCATCCGCCGCCCGATCATCACGGCGATCTTCAACCCGTCGGCGGACGTCTACTCGGCGTGCGCCATCAGGCTGCCGTCTGTCGGGATCGAGCTCGCCCGCGCCTGCATCCGGAGGATGGACCTCGAGCTCTCGATGGGATGCCCCATGAGGATCGAGCTCCGCATGTACATGAGGGGTGATGCCTCGTGAGCGCCATGCCGTCCCTGGCCGCGGACCTTGCCGATATCGTCGCCGGCCCTTCGGTGCCCGGCGTCTCGATCGCCTACGGCACCGTCGTCGCGGCGGACTCCAGGACCGTCGACGTGCGCATCGGGGGCTCGGTTGTCGCCGGCATCTGCATGACGACGTCCTGTCGGGGCGCGGCGCCCGGTCAGCGCGCCATCCTCATCGGGTCGCCGCCGCTCTGGACGGCGATCGGGATCATCGCTTGATTATCGTGCGGGCGCAGGCCCGCGGAAGGGAATCCGCATGGCCAACAACAGCGACGGGTCCGCCGTCTACGAGGTGAAGGTCGGGGAGGACGACTATATCGACGGCCTCGACGTGACGGAGAGCGACGGTAGCATCACCACCTACCTGTTCCGCCCGGCAAACTACGACGAAGTCGAGGCGGCGCGAAAGAGGGCCGAGAGCGCCGCGTCGCTGGCGAGCAGCGCCGCAGGCACCGCAAAGACCCAGGCATATGACGCCAACGTCGCCGCCGGAGCTGCCAGAACGGCCGCCGCGAAGTGCTCGACTGCCACCGAGAACGCCAACGCCGCCGTTCAGAAGGCGAATGCCGCGAACGATACCGCAAGCGCCTCGACTGCGCTGGCGAGCAATGCGGCCGCCGCGGCCAACGGCGCGGCGTCTCATGCCGAGGCCGCCGCGAACCAGGCGCTGCAGATCGCGAACTCGGTGGCGCAGGGCGCCGGCGGCGAATCCGATATCGCGGAGCTGCGCCGTCAGAACGGCCAGCTCGCGACGATGCTCGCCGACGCGACGGGGAAGTTCATCTACATGGACGGGACCGTCTACTGCCCGGCATCCAAGGCGTCGGTGTCCGGCGACACGGTGTCGTTCGGCGGCACGTGCTCGGTCTCGGGCAGCACGGTAACCCTTGCCTAAGGAGGATAAATGGCAAATGCAAAGACACTGGTCGTCGGCGGCCAGTCGCTCAACGTCATCGACGATACCGCGCGCAGCAACGCGCAGACGGCGCTCAACAACGCCGAGTACAACCGCCAGGGCCAAATCGGCAAGTACGGCGGGCAGAACATCGCCACCATCCTGGCGGGAGAGATCGGCAGCGGCAGCGTGTACGACGCGCTGCACAAGCGAGCGGCGGTCGGCAACTTCGCGGGCCTTCGCGTCGGGGACTACATCGACGTGCCCCTCGTGAGCGCATCCGCCGTCGCGGCCCAGCAGTCCGTGCGCTTCCTGCTGGCCCACATCGACCCGTATCTTTATTGCGGCGACAACAGCAAGGGCCACCACATCGCGTTCGTGGCGTCCGCCCCAGTGGCCGTGGCAAAAACAGTGACAGGCGTGGCAAACGACAGCTTCCTGATGTGGAACACGACCAACACGAACCAGGGCACCGCCGACCAGAAATGCCCCTACCCCAACAGCAACCTCAAGGCGTGGGAGACGGCCTTCGAGGCGTGCCTACCCGAGGGACTGACCAAGTACCTGCTTACCCAGCGCGTGCTGCTTGAGGAGCGGTACAGCGCCAGCGGCGCGCTCAACGACTCCAACTCGTGGAGCTGGCAGGATATCGGCAAGGTGTTCTCGCTGTCGGAGATGGAGGTGTACGGCTGCCCCGTGTGGGGGACGAAAGGCTACAGCGTGGGCTTCGACTGCCAGTTTGACCTGTTCCGAGACACGGCGCACCGAGTCAACGGAAATCGGTACACTTGGTGGCTGCGTTCCGTTGCGTCGGGCTCCGCGTCCTACGTGTGCTATGTCAACAACTACGGCAGTGCCGCCTGCAACTCGGCTACGGCCGTCTGGGTTCGCCCCCGCCCCGGCTTCCTCGTCGGCTAGCCAGCCGAGTGCTCTATACTCTGCTTCTAGGCGACCGCCTTGCGCGGTCGCCTCCTGCCCGCGAAGCGGGCCGGGTTTTTCGCCAGTTTCCCCAGGAGGTGCCATGAGCGGCGTCTACCAGCGAAACCGCGAGGTTTCCGAGTACAAGTTCTTCACGCAGGCCATCGCCATCCGCGTGGAGGTCAACAAGCTGATGGCCTCGTCGTCCGTGGTGCCGAAGGCCTACCGGCTGCTCAACGCCGTGCCAACGGTGGAGACGGCGCGCAGCATCGTGTACAACGTCAACCGCGCCGACAGCTTCTACCCCAACAGCTCGTTCAACGCATTGGAGCGCAAGCGGTACCTGACGCTGGCCATAGCGGACTGCGAGCAGCTGATGCTGGACATGCAGTGCCTCATGGATATCGGCCTGCCCGTGAACGCCAACCGCTTCGAGGAGCTGGCGGCCATGGTCGAGGAGGAGATCAAGCTGCTGAAGGGCGCGCGCAAGAACGTGCGCGTCACCGGCAAGAAGTCCACCGAGGAGCGCATAGCCGAGGCCGAGGCCGAGCTAGAGCGCCTGCGTTCGCTATAATGGACGGCGGTCGCGCCTTGTTTATCGGTACAATTGGTGGCTGCGTTCCGTTGCGTCGGGCTCCGCGTCCAACGTGTGCTATGTCAACAACAACGGCAATGCCAACTACAACTCGGCTACGAACGTCTGGGTTCGCCCCCGCCCCGGATTCCCTTATTGCCAGACCGAGTAGGCCCCAGGGCCGAAAGCAGAGCGCGAAGAGGAAGGAAGGCGCGACCGTCGGGCATGCGCCCGTAAATACGCACCCCGCGAGGGTGGCCGGACGCTGCTTGCATGGCGCGGCGCTCCGTGGCTTCGCCGCGTTTCATGGCCATACCTCAAGCGGCTGCCAGAGCCACATTGCAAGCCGCGCGGGGTGCCTCCTGTGAACTCCGAGCAAAGGCGGGCGGCGCGCCGCAAGCGCCGCGAGGAGAAGTGCGCGCAGGCCAAGGCCGAGCGCGTCAAGGCGTGCACGCTTGAGACCGTGGCCGACCTCAACAGCCTGTGCAAGGCATCGAAGCAGGCCGCGCGCGGCGTGATGTGGAAGGCATCCACGCAGCGTTATATGAAGGACTACCTGCGAAACGCGGTCAAATCGAGGAACGACCTTCTGGAGGGCCGCGACATATGCCGGGGCTTCATCCGCTTCGACCTGTGGGAGCGCGGCAAGCTGCGCCACATCAGCGCCGTGCACTTCCCAGAGCGAGTGATTCAGAAGTCGCTTTCTCAGAACGCCCTCGTACCCGCGATAGTCCCGACGCTCATAACGGCCAACTCCGCCAACATCAAGGGGCGCGGCACCGACTACGCCCTGAAGCTGCTCAAGCGCCACCTGGCCGACCACTGGCGGCGGCACAGGCGCGAGGGATACATCCTTTTGGGCGACTTCTCAGATTACTTCGCCCGCATAGCCCACGAACCCGTCAAGCGGCAGGTGTCCGACGCACTGCTCGATCCGCGCGTGGTCGCCCTCGAGCACCGCCTGATAGACGCACAGGGCGAGGTGGGCCTGGGTCTGGGCAGCGAGCCGAACCAGATATGCGCGGTGGCCCACCCCAACCGCATCGACCACTACGTGACCGAGATGCTGCGCCCCGAGGCCTACGGGCGCTATATGGACGACTTCTACCTGATCCACGAGAGCAAGGAATACCTCCAGGTGTGCCTGCTGCTGATAGGGCGCAAGTGCGCCGAGCTGGGTATAGAGCTGAACCCGCGCAAGACCCGCGTGGTGAAGCTCACGCGCGGCTTCACGTGGCTGAAGAAGCGCATCTTCTACACGGAGACGGGCCGCATAGTCGTGAAGCCGTGCCGAGACTCCATAACGCGGGAGCGCCGCAAGCTCAAGAAGATGGCCCGCATGGTCGCCGATGGCGTCATGACCCCCGAGCAGGTTGAGCGGAGCTACCAGAGCTGGCGCGGCGGCATGAAGCGGCTGGACGCGCACCGCAGCGTTTTGGCCATGGACGCGCTGTACCGCAGCCTGTTCGAAAATCTCGCGCGGGAGGGGGGGGGGTGCTCAATGCAGGCCAACCCGAGGGACGATTCAAGCGGAAGCAAGCCCTCGCAATAGCGGAGAACCGGCAACTCAAAGCAGCGGCCTAAGCGAAGCGGCTGCGAAATAACAGAAGCATCGAAGGCGTGCTGCGGCGCGCCTTCTTTCTTTGCGCCCATCGAAGCGGCCCGGCAATCTCACGGCGCTAATACGATGGCGACACATTCCCCGACAAGAGAGGAGTCCGCATGGACACTGAGGAAGACATGCCGCGCCCCAACGAGCTTCAAGACGGCACCATGGCCGAGGTCAACGCCCTGCGCGATCTGCTGTCGCAGATTGGCGACCCCGACGCGGCGCACGACGCGGGCGTTATCGACGATGACGAGTACGTTGAACGGAAGGCGCGAAAGCTCGCCTACACCGCGGCCGTCGCCGCCTACGGAAAGGGTGAGGCCCCGGACGTGGACAAGCTGCTTGAGCAGATGCGCGAGAAGGTCGCCGAGCCCAGCCAAACCGAGACCAACACGGCAAACATCGACTACCTGATGATGACGGTCGGGGGTGAACAGTAATGGCGGGACGCGTCAAGGCTGCAACCACGGCGGCGCACTCGAAGAACTATGACAAGGTGAGGCGCTACTACGAGCGCGGCCTCTGGACCAAGGCCATGGTGCATCGAGCCGTGGCCTGCAAGTGGATCACATGCGACGAATATGAGGAGATCGTCGGAGAAGAGTACGCGGAGGAGGTTTAGGGTGCCGGCGCTGAGCATCGGGGAGGCAACGTCGGTCCTCTCGGCCGCCGTTGTGATTGTCACGTTCTTCATCGGGCGCGTCTCCGTATCCAAAACATCGTCTGCCAAGGAGCAGCGGACCGAAGACAAGCTCGACAGCCTTTGCGGCGACACGAGCGAGATCAAGGATGGCGTCAAGGAGATCAACCGCAAGCTCGACGACCACGGCGAGCGCCTCACGAAGGTCGAGCAACAGGTCATCACCTTGTTCAACCGGCTCGACCGCGTCGAGAAGAATTACGACCTGCATCACGGTATCGGCGGGTCAGATTAGGAGCTGAAAAATGAAAATCAACTGGGCCCTTCGCTTCAAGAATAAGCAGACGCTCGCGGCATTGGCCGCCGCCGTAATCAGCGCAGCCTATCAGGTGCTCGGAATCCTCGGAGTCGTGGCGCCTATCTCCCAGGGGTCGCTCATCCAGCTCGTCGGAATCATCCTGACCGTTCTCGCCGGCTTCGGCGTGATCGTCGATCCGACCACCAAGGGCGCGTCGGACTCGAAGCGTGCCATGTCGTACAGCGAGCCCCATGCCGCATATGACGCCAAGGCGGTTGAGTAGGCCATGGCCATCACACAGCGCGAGGCCTTCGCGCAGGTCATGGAACACCTCGTCTCCCATGATGGTGGCGGCGGTCACGGATACTCGCAGGCCAACCGCATGGGGGACGGAACGACCGAGACGATTTGTCTGTCCGACGGCACCACCGTCACTATTGCCGGTGGCGATCGCGACTGTTCCTCGGCCGTAGTGACCGCCCTCCGCGCGGTCGGCGTCAATACCTTCGGAGCCTCGTATACCGGAAACATGCGGGAGCAGCTGCTCAAGACGGGCCTTTTCGGCTGGCGTAAGATGGGCGTCAAGTCCGCCCAGCGTGGAGACATCTACCTCAACGAGAAGTGCCACACCGCCGTGTGCGTCTCTCCCTATGGATCCGCTCGCGGCGACCTCTTGGCCCAATTCTCCATTTCTGAAAAGGGGACCGTCACCGGCACCAAGGGCGACCAGACCGGGCGCGAGTCCAACATCAAGGCGTACTACAGCTACCCATGGGACGGCACGCTCTACTGGCTTGGCGACGGCAAGACACTGAATGGGTCAAATACGGAAGTCGCGGACAATACGGTCCCGAGCCTCGGAGACACGCGATATTTCGGCCCGAAGATGGCCAAGGAGCTGCAATGCCAGCTCGGCACGACTGCCGATGGCGTGATCTCCGGTCAATGGCCGGCGAATGAGCGATACCTTTGGGCATGCGACCGCGGCGTAATCGAGTACGTCAAGGGCGGGGTTGGCTCGAATGCCGTCCGCGCCCTGCAGGACAAGGTCGGATGCAAAGTCTATCCCGTGGTCGCCGGTGTTCAGGCGCGACAGATGGGTTCGGGAACGGTCTTCAAACACCAGCAGTGGCTCATCGCTCAAGGTATCTCGTGCGGATCATCGGGTGCGGACGGATGCCAGGGCCGCGACACCAACGTCGCCATCGGCCAAGCGCTCGTCAAGCAACTCTATCGATAGGTGTGCATATGAATCCATTTGATATCTGTTTTATTGTCGGCGCTGCTGCAGGACTGCTGACCGGTCTTCTCGGATGGGCAATCGTGCGCGTCGGCAGCCAAAAAGACTTTAGAAATTGATAGATGCAGCCCCTCCCCGGCATGAACTGAACTGCCTCCCATTTCTTGGACATGAGAAATGGGAGGCTTTTTATGCGTGTCGACTTGAGGGTGAAGCACGACATCGAGGCCAGGAGGGCGGCGATCGGGCTCTTCGAGCGAGGCCACGGCTCCGAGTCGGCGGCGAAGGCGCTGTCGGTCCCGCGCGACACCGTGAGACAATGGCTCTACGTATACCGGTCGTTCGGAAGCGAGGTGCTGCTATCCATGGACGGCAAGCAGACCAGGTACACATACGAGCAGAAGGTCGCCGCCGCCTCGGCCGTGGTCGACGGCGGCATGAGCAAGCGGGACGCCATGGAGGCGTTCGGGGTCATGTCCCTGGCGCCGCTCAAGAGATGGTGCGCGCTCTACCGTGAGGGCGGCGCCGAGGCGCTCAGGCCCAAGCCCAAGGGCCGGCCGAGCGGTTCCAAGGCGAGGCCGCGCACGCGCGAGCAGGAGCTCGAGGAGCGCTGCCGAAGGCTCGAGACCGAGGTGGCCTACCTAAAAAAATTGCGTGC
>NZ_JADPCJ010000017.1 GCF_015670795.1 Collinsella aerofaciens
GGAGCATGGCCACCGGACCCATCGAAACACATCTCCACCATTCCTTCAACTGGGAAAATGCCGCCCCCGGGGCCCGGATAGGACCTCGGGGGCGTTCGGTTAACTGCGGGAGCGTGCCGTCAGCTCAATGTGTTCGGTTGGGATCGGAAATCAACCGCCTTGATCTTCCTGAACCGCGCCAAATACAACCAGGTGCCGTGCTTGAGGGTTGGCTTGCTTACGAGCTGATTGACGAAACGACGCCGGTTGAATGTGAAGCTGGCGGCCAAACCACATCCTCTGGTGATGAAAATCCTTTCTACGGCTTGACCAATCCGCAGACAATTGATTTGAGCACTCTTTAATCCCTGCTCATAGTATAAAAGCTGTCGTAATCCTCGCGAGGGGTCGCGCTTGAGCCCCGTCGATTGTGGTTTCCGCTTGGGAGGCCGCGGTTGGCGGGGCTTTTTGTTGAGTAGGGGAGTTGCCGGCGGCGTTGTGCTTGGATTGGCGGATGTGCGTCCGAAATCGGCAACAAAAAAGCCGCCATAGGCGGCTATCTTGTGCAATGGAGCCAGCGACCGGGCTCGAACCGGTGACCCCCGCTTTACGAGAGCGGTGCTCTACCAACTGAGCTACGCTGGCGGCCATGTGGTGACGCAACTGAGGCGTCAACGGCTGTCTATGATACGGGACATCGCACATCCGCGCAAGTGTTCTGACGGCTTTTCTCACTTTAAATGCACTAATATTGGAGACGCGATGTCTTGCTCTTACGGGTCTCAAACAGAATGGGGCAGCGATGGCACAACCCAAGATTCTTCTCACACGCATCGACGATCGTTTCATTTACGGGCAAGACGTTGAGCTGTGGAACGAAGCCGTGGGTTCCAACCTTGTCTTAATCGTCAACGACGAGATTGCGGCGGATTCGCGCCAATGGGCACCCATGAGGGTGGCGGCGCCAGAAGGCGTTTGGACACGGTTTTTCTCGGTGCAAAGGACCATCGACATCATTCATACCGCAACGCCGCGTCAATGGATTCTGATCATGGTGGCCTCACCCACCGATGCGCTCGCGCTGGTTAAGGGCGGTGTGCCGATCACCAAGATTAGCATTGGCCATATGCAGGCAGGGGATGGCAAGCGTCCCGCGACGCCCGCAGTCGCCGTAGACGATACGGACATCGCCGCCTTCAAAGAGTTGCAAGAACTCGGCAAAGAGCTAGAAATCCGTTATCTCCCCGGCTCCGACCCCGATCCCATCGAGAACCTGCTTACGTGTTCCCCTGGGGGCGGAGGAAAAACGGATCATTTAGCCCACATAGAGGGCCTGTGTTGCGCCGCCTGCCAAAACTATGCCGGTTTACTACGGTGAATTGTCAATCGCTGAGCACGCTGAATATGCGAATAATAAAACCGCAGGTAGACGTGGTGTTCATTTCCTAAGAACCAGCGTGTGGTCGGATATCGCGGGTTTATCGTAGTAAACTGGCATAGTTTTGTTATGCCATCAATTCAGTAGCAGCAATAATAAGCCAAAAGAATGAAAAAGCGCCCGTCGGTGGTGCCGGCGGGCGCTGCTGTGCGATATGTCGCGTTGTGGGCTTAGTGCCTCATAAAGTGATATTCGATCACATTGCTATAGGGGTGACCTGGGCCCACGATGCCCTGCGGGAACAGCGGCTGGTGCGGCGTGTCGGGGTACATCTCGGCCTCGAGGGCAAAGCCGGCGCCCCAGCCATAGTTGGCATCGTCTTTGGCGTGCTCGTCGCCCAGCCAATTGCCGGTGTAGAGCTGCACGCCCGGGGCGGTGGTGTAGTAGTCCAGCTCGCGACCGGTCCACATCTCCTCGACATGTAGGGCGCGACGCAGGTTGCGGCCGTACTGATAGCCATCGATGCACAGGCAGTGATCGTAGCCACGGGCCTGCTTAATCTGCGGGTCGTCGGCCTCCATGCCGGGTGCGATGGGGCGCAGCTCGCGAAAGTCAAACGGTGTTCCCTCGACCGGAGCGATTTCGCCGGTGGGGATGTTCTGCTCGTTAATGGGCAGGTAGTGGGCAGCGTTAGCAACAAAGAAGTGCTCACAGTCCATGCCGGCGTTATGACCGGCAAGGTTAAAGTACGTGTGGTTGGTCATGGACACGTAGGTGGCGCGGTCGCTCTCGCAGCCGTATTCGATACGGAAGCAGCCGGTGCGCGTCACGGTGAACACGGCCGTAAAGGTGCGGTTGCCGGGCAGGCCCAGCTCGCCATCTTCAAGCGAGGTGGTCATGCGCACGGCATTGTGGACCTCGTCGAGTTCAACGTCCCACACGCGCTTGTGTAGGCCGTGCTCAAGATCGCTGTGCAGGTTGTTGATGCCTTCGTTGGTGGGCATATGCCAGTCCGTGCCGGCGATGGTGATCGTGGCGCCCGCGGTGCGGTTGGCCACGGGGCCGATGGTCGCGCCAAAGCAGGCGGGGTTGTCAAAGTAATCCTCGAGCTTATCGAAGCCCAGCACCACATCGCGCACGTTGCCGGGAATGTCGGGCACATCGATACCCAGCACGGTGGCGCCATAGTCCATAATGCGAACGCAGATCTCGGGCCCGTTGAGGGTGTAACGATGAACGGGGGTACCGCACGGCGCGGTGCCGAAAAGCTCGGAAGTGATCATTTGGTTCCTAACATCGAGATATTTCGGACAAACTGTAGCGCGAACAGGTGAGATTATCACTACACCCCACTAAAGCAGGGAGTATTTTTCTCAAAAAAGTGATGATTGGAGCTGTGCGGGCGTTCATTTCTGACGCGCGCGAGTCTGATACAATTTGTTCGTTATTGTTTGAATTGACGTGAGCGTGGAACAGCGAGGACTCATCGTGATTAAAGCGGAGCGACAGGATAAGGTTCGGCAGCTGCTCGAGGAACAGGGAACGGTCTCGGTCAAGGAGATTTCGGATGCGTTAGGTGTCTCGGATATGACGATCCGCCGTGACCTTGAGGAGCTTGCGAGCCTGGGCGAGATCGAGCGCGTGCACGGCGGAGCCCGCAGTGCGCAGGGCCGTCCACACGCTATGCTGCGCCATGAGTATTCGCACAGCGAAAAGCGCACGAAGCATGCCGAGGAAAAGTTGCAGATTGCGCGCCGTTCTGTGGAGCTTATCGAGGAAGGCTCGACCATCTTTTTGGGCACGGGCACCACGGTTGAGCAGATGGCCTCGATGCTGCCGGCGTTTCGCCTGCGCATTGTGACCAATTCGCTTTCGGTGTTTAACCTGCTCGAGGCGCGCGAAGACTGCGACCTGTGCCTGGTGGGCGGCATGTACCGTCGCCGCACCGCCGCTTTTGTGGGACCAACGGCCGAGGATACCCTGCGTGCGCTGGGCATCGACGCGGCGTTTATCGGTGCCAACGGCATTCTGGACGGCGACGTGTCTACATCCAATATGGAAGAGGGCCGCATCCAGCAGCTCGCCTTTAGCAAGGCCGACTCGCGCTATCTGATCGCCGACTCCAGCAAGATCGGCAAGCGCGACTTCTACACCTTCTGCCGCCTGGACAATTTGGACGCCGTGGTGTGCGAGCCGGGTATCTCGGCCGAGGACCGCACTGCCATCGAGGAACACACGCAGGTCATCTGTTAGCTAACGCTGCAGACGATACTTCTGTCCTCTGCCGGCGCGGGGATTATCGCTTCACAATGACGCGCAGAATGACACGTAAGAGTAAAAACACCATTTGTGCGACAAATTTGATGACGCGCAAATCCGTTTGGGCTACAAGGAGGGGCCATTCTAAGGCAGGGTCAGATTCCGTATTTCGCTTTGATATCTCTTGAGAATGAATCGTAGTCTTCGTAGAGTTCGTCTCTGCTTTCATCTTCGGCGCGGTTCATGCGTTCAAGGAGTTTGTCCTTTGGGGACTCTTTTGTAATTTCTGACCTGCCGTCGGGTATTGTGGATTGCAAGAATAGTTCTAGAGCATGGACGTCTTTGAGTATGTAGCCCGTCGAACGGCCCGCTCCTGTTTTTTCGATTGCGCTGCAACTAACAAGCTGACCGAGGGTTCGTTTAACGGTTACCTCGCTGATATCGGGGCAGTTGGACCGGATGTCGGATTTCTTAATGACGCCGGGTCTCTGTTGAAATAGAACAGCGATGCGCGCTTGCTTCGACATGGGACGAGTGCTTGATTCAATTAAGGTACGCTGCTCGAGCTGTCGGTAGGCGGCTAGGGTTGTTCCGAGCATGAAACGGATAAAAGGTGCTTCGGTGTTTTGATTTTCATTCCATCCAGTGGAGCTTGCAGCGAGGGCGTTGTAGTAGAGCGCCTTGTTGTCTTCAATAAGTCGTTCGATGCTGATGTAACGCGCAACGTCGTATCCAGTCTTTTCGAGCAGCAGCGTTGTAAGGAGCCGGCTCATCCTGCCATTGCCATCGTTGAAGGGATGAATGCTAACAAAATCGAAGATAAAGCGGAGCGATATAAGGAGGGGATCGCAAACTTGGCGAGATACAGCATCGTTGAGGGACTGGCAGGCTTCTTTAATAAGTCCCGGGGTTGCTAGAGCCGAAGGGGGCCTAAAGCGCACAAATCGATTACCTTGATCGTCAATGGAGACGATTTCGTTATCGCCATCTTTCCAATGGCCTCCATACGAGATTGCCGTGTGCGCCATGAGGTCACGATGCAACTGCAGAATGACCGATGGCGTTACGGGAATGGAATCGTGTTGCTCGTGAATAAGTGACAGCACATCTCGGTATCCAGCGATTTCTTCCTCTGCGCGGGAGCTTGGCTTGGCGGAATACGCCATGATTGCTTTGAGTCTTTTTTGGGTGGTAACAATTCCTTCAAGTTCGTTGGAGGATTGGGTGCTTTGGATCTTAGCTTCCTCCATAAGTGACGATAGAAGTTCGGGTTTGACTTGACTCAGAGCAAGCTGTCGGCCTTTATGCTCGCGTATCGAGAGGAGGAGGTTGGTGATTGGAGTTGCCTCGAGTTCCGCTGGGACTGTGGTGTAATCGAACTGGCGCATGCGGCTCCTTTCGGTATCACGAACATACTTTCGATATCATAATACTATTAAATGATACCGAAAGTATGTTCGTGATACCGAAAACTAGAAACCATGCTTCATAACTGCTTGGAAAGTTCGGATTCGACTATCTTATTGTCTTGATCTGTAACAGGTAGGGCCGAAATACTCGACTAGATGTTACAGATCGAGACAAACGTGCGGCGCGGCTCGGTTAAAAACAAAAAGGCCGCATGCGAACCCGTGGAGGGATTCGTATGCGGCCGACGGGTGGCATGCGGCGGAAACTAGGCCATGAGCAGGCCGGTCTCCGCGACGTTCTTGTACCAGTACGCGCTCGCCTTGGGGTAGCGCTTCTGGGTCTCAAAGTCGATGTAGAACAGGCCGTAACGCTTGTTATAGCCGTTGGTCCAGGAGAACTGGTCCTGCAGCGACCACACAAAGTAACCGTCGACGTTTACGCCGCCGTCGATTGCCTTGAGGATCCATGCGAGATGCTGGCGCATGTAGTCGATACGAGGGGCGTCGTCGATAAAGCCATCCTCGAAGTCGTCCTTATAGCCCATGCCGTTCTCGGTGATGTAGATCTTCTTGTAGTTGGGGTAATCGTTCTTAATGCGGAGCAGCAGGTCGTAGAGGCCCTCGGGATAGATGATCCAGTCCCAATCGGTGGTGGGTATGCCTTCGCGCACGCATGACTCGCCCACGCCCTTGAGGAACCAGCGCGAGGAGCCCTTGTCGCCGGTGCCATTGTGGTTGATGTCGTTTTCGCCCTCGGCGGCACGCAGGAACTGGCACTTGTAGGTGTTGACGCCCAGGCAATCGTTGTAGGGGAGCGCGGCGGTCAGCGCGGCGATGTCCTCGTCGCGGACGTCGAGCTCGCCGCCGGCGATATGAGCCAGCTTGGTCGCAGCCTCCATGGTATCGGCTGCATAGTGGCCGCGGAAGGTGGCGTCGAGTACCCAGCGGTTGTTGATGACGTCGGCCATGCGAGCTGCCTCGCAGTCGGCGGCGTTGTTGGGGTCGAGGGGATACTTGGGCTCCAGGTTCTGGACAATGCCGATCTCGCCCTCAAAGCCGCCCTCATGGAAGGCGACGACAGCCTTGGCGTGGGCCACCATCATGTTGTGCATGAGCTGGAAGGCCTTGTCCAGGCGGTACTTCTCGCCGTGCGGCCAGTTGCCGACGATAAAGCTGCCCTCGGCGGTTGCGGGAATCTCGTTAAAGGTAAACCAGTGCTTGACCTCGGTGAACTCGGCAAAGCAGAACTTGGCGTACTCGACGAAGGCGTCGATGGTCGTGCGCGTCAGGAATCCCTCGCCGCCGTTCTGGTAAAAGGCCTCGGGCGTATCGAAGTGATCGAGCGTGACATAGGGGATAACGCCAGCTTTGTTGCAGGTGGCGAAAAGCTCGTGATAGAAAGCGACGCCCTCAGGGTTAATCTCACCGGTGCCACTGGGGAAGATACGGCTCCAAGCGATGGAGACACGGATGCCGTTGATGCCGAAGCGCTGGCACAGGTCGATATCGACCGGATACTTGTTGTAGAAATCGCTTGCGGGGTCGGGGGAGAAGCGACCCTGGGCAGCCAGGAAATCGTCCCAGGGCACTTTGCCCTTGCCGTGCGTACGGGTCTCGCCCTCAACCTGGTAAGCGGCGGTGGCGCCGCCAAACACAAAGCCGTCGGGGAACTGCATGGGGTTGGTCATGAGTCATCCTTTCTGTGGGATACGAATAGGGAGAGGTGCCCGAACTGGGGATCCGGGCACCAACAGAGGGAGGAACTAGTCGAGGTTCTCGCGGAGCCACTTGATGGCGCCAGCGGGGTCGCGGGTAAGGTCGATATATTCCTTACCGCGGGGAGCGAGCAGCTTAATGCCCAGACGATCGGTGTCGGCCTTCATGTCGTTGTAGTAGCTACGAACCTGCGGGGCGAGCACGATGACGTCGTACTGATCCATGATGGCAGTGTGCTGGCCATAGGCGCCTGCGGAGGAAGCGATGTTCTCTCCGGTCTGTGCGGCACCTTCCTTGATGGCGTTGGCGAGCATGGCAGAGGTGCCGGCGCCGGCGCACAGGACGAGGACCTTCAGACCATCGACATCCTTCTTAGCGGATGCGTCGGAGGCGGGCTCGGGCTGATCGGCGACAGGCTTGCTGTCGGCGGCAGCGGCGGTCGGCTCGACGGCAGCGGCGGTCTGCTCGATGGCGGGCGCAGAGGTGCTGGCGGCGATGGAAGCGGCACCATCGGACTCGAGACCCAGCTCGGCGGCGCGCTCGGCCTCCTGGTCGCAGAGCAGCTTATCGTATGCCTTCAAGAACGGCAGGTAAATGATGGCGTCCAGCAAGATGATGATTGCGACAAACACCAGGGCGATAAGCTGGAAGTTCGTGGTGATGAAGATACCGATGGGGGCAGGGGTAGCCCAAGGCACCACGAAGGAGAAGCCGTTCATGCCCACATTGTCGATAAAGAACTTGGCAACACTCACGTTGACGCAGCCGGCGGCAACAAAGGGGATGAGCATGTAGGGGTTAAGAATCATCGGCGCGCCAAAGAGCAGCGGTTCGTTGACGGCGAAGGCAACAGGAACAATCGAGGCCTTACCGACGGCTTTGAGCTGCTTGGACTTCATAAAGAGAATCAGCAGAAGCGGTACGATGAACGTGGCGCCGGTGCCGCCGAACTCACCCACGAGCGACATGTTAAAGGTGAGGGAATGGGCGGGGTGACCACCGGCCAGCAGAACCTGCAGGTTCTCAGCCTGGTTGGCAAGACGGATGGGGTCGATGCCCGGCTGGACAATCGAAGGACCATGGACACCGATGAACCAGAAGAACGCAGTGGCTGCCTGGATAAGGATAAGGCCAGGATAGGTTTCTGCAGCGGTAAAGAGCGGGGAGAGCAGTTTGATAAGCAGCTCGGAGAACGGAACGCCCATGAGGTTGCGCACGACGACATCGATGATGCCGCAGATGATGACGGCGCCGCCAAAGGGGATGATGTCGCGGAAGTTCTGAGCGATGGCGCCCGGAACCTCCTTGGGCAGCTTAATGGTCAGATCGCGCGAGACGCAGAACTTATAAACCCACACGGTAATGAACGCGGCGATATAGGCCGAGAACAGACCGCGCGTACCCATGCTGGTGCAATCGAAGACCGAAAGCTCGGAGCCGTCGAACTTGGTGGTGAACTGCGTAACAGCGAGCAGCAGCATGCTGCACTGGGCAGCCACCATGGTGGAGCCGTCGTTGAGCACCTTGCCGGCGGGCATGCGACGGTTCATGGAAGCCGTAAAGTTCTTGGCGGTGGTGCCGGCAACCATGATGCCCATGACGCCCATGGTGAAGTTGTACAGCTTGTTGCACCAGTCGATGAGCGGCTGGGGCAGCGTGATGCCAACTACGCCGGGAAGGGTGGCGATCAGCAGAAAGATCGAAGAGGTAAGGACGATGGGCATGCACCCAAGGAATCCGTCTTTGATGGCCTGGAGGTAGATGTTTCTCGAGATCTTCTCGAAGAACGGTTGATGCTTTTCGAGCATCTTTACGATGGCGTCCATAGAGCTCCTTTGCTGCTCGATGCGCGATGCATGTGGATGGAACTGGTCGTCGATGGATGGTCAGGACTGCCCGGAAACCTTCCTGCTTAAGGAAGGCATTGCGAAATGACAACGTTGTCATTTCGTTAATGACAACGTAAGACATTTTTGGAAGAGCAACAAGGATATACGGGTGAGCGGTCGATATTGTCCGGTAAACGGTTGATTTGTCAGTCGAGCAGGTAGTGTATGCTAGAACACAAAAAAACAAGCGATAGAGAACCGAGTGGAGAAGCAGTGGCAACGATGGACAAGAAAAATGTCTCAATGAATGATGTGGCAGTTGCCGCAGGCGTTTCTCTCAAGACGGTTTCGCGTGTGATCAACGAGCCCGATAGCGTGCGAGAGTCGACACGCGATAAGGTTCATTCGGCCATGGAGGTGCTCGGGTTTCGAACCAACTTTGCCGCGCGTTCGCTCAAGTCAGGCCGTTACGGGTGCATCGGCGTCGTGCTGTTTCACTTGTCGGGCGGTGCCGTGGACATGATTGCCGGTATCGCCGATGCCGCCGAAGAACGCGGCTTTGCGCTCACGATGATCAAAAAGCGGGCAGGGGAGAAGATGACCCTTGCCGATGCGGCGCGTAGGATGTCGCAGCTGCCTGTTGATGGCATGATCTTCAACCTGCGTCAGATGGTCGATGACTTTGATACCTTTGAGGCACCGAAAGACCTCAAGACGGTGATTATCACGCCGATGGAGCATCCTGCCTGCTCTACCGTTAGTGACGATCAAGAGGGCGGTGCGCGCATGGCGTGCGAGTACTTCTTAAATCGTGGGCACAAGAACGTATACTTCGTCTCTGGTAAGAAAGAGGCGCTGTCGAGCCAGTGTCGTATGAAAGGTTGGCGTGCGGCACTCGAGGCGCGTGGCATTGAGCCGCCCGAGCCTCTGCAAGGCGATTGGAATGCGGATAGTGGCTATGCCGCGGGCCTTGTGCTTGCCGATAAGCCCGATTGCACGGCGGTCCTCGCTGCTAACGACTGCATGGCAAACGGCGTGATGATGGCTCTACGTGATAAGGGTTTGAGTGTGCCCGATGATGTGTCCGTGATCGGCTTTGATGACGAGCTATACAAGACGATACCTAATTCGATTTTGACCTCAGTAAAGTTTCGCCATCGCGAGTTGGGTGTTCGTGCGCTCAACGAAGTCGTTGCAGGCCTTGAGGCTCCGAGCTCAAGAAGCCGCACGCTTGTGTCGGGCGTGCTGATCGAGCGTTCCAGCGTAAAGGACTTGCGGGCGTAGACGTGCTCGGCCTATTCCGTTTGTCTCAATCTGTAACAGCTAGGACCCAAAAACTCGGCTAGATGTTACGGATCGAGATTTTTGGCCCGGCTTATTCCGTTTGTCTCGATCTGTAACAACTAGACGGTCAAAAGTGGTCTACATGTTACAGATTGAGATTTTCGGCTTGGCCTGTGCGTTCATCTCGATCTGTAACAGCTAGGACCGAAAAACTCGGCTAGATGTTACAGATTGAGATGAACAGGAGGACGGGTGCGGTCTAAACAAAATGGCCCGCGCATCACACATCGATGCACGGGCCATTTATTGTCTGCAAGCGGCAGGTGGTGTCAGCGTCTTATGCCTCGAGGTTTTCCTCGATCCAGGCGACGGCACCCTTGGGATCCTTAGTGAGGTCGATGTACTGTTTGCCCTTGGGCGACAGCAGCTTGATGCCCAGGCGGTCGGTGTCGGCCTTCATCTCGTTGTAATAGGTGCGAACCTGCGGAGCCAGGACGATGACGTTGTACTGGTCCATGATGGCGTAGTGGCTGCCGTAGGCACCGGCGTTGGCGGTAATGTCGATGCCCAGCTCGTCGGCGCCTTCCTTAAGCGCGTTGGCGAGCAGTGCAGAGGTGCCGGCGCCAGCGCACAGAACCAGAACCCTCAGATCCTTGCCCTTAAGGGCGGACGGAGCTGCGGAGGCCTCAGTGGCAGAAGCGGTCTCGACAACAGGAGTCTCAACGGCGGGGGCGGCAGCGGTCTTGACGGCCTTGGTCTCCTCGGCCTCTTCTTCGGCCAGGGTCTCGGCCTCCTGCTTGCACAGGACGTTGTCGTAGGCCTTGCAGAACGGGTAGTAGATCAAGAAGTCAACGACCAGCAGGACGACAACCAGGACCAGAGAGATCGGCTGGAAGTTGGTGTCGATGAAGGTGCCGATCGGTCCGGGGAGTGCCCACGGCATGGCATAGACAAAGCCGTTCATGCCCAAAAAGTCGATGAAGAACTTACCAATGAGGACGTTGGCCACGGGGGCAAACAGGAACGGGATCAGGAAGTACGGGTTGAGGATGATGGGCGCGGCGAACAGCAGCGGCTCGTTGACGGCGAACATCACGGGCACGACAGAGGCTTTGCCGACGGCCTTGAGCTGCTTGGAGCGCATAAAGAGCAGGAAGATGATCGGGACAATGAACGTGGCGCCGGTGCCGCCGAGTTCGCCGATGTAGTTACCGAAGTTTTCGGTCAGGGCGAGGGCGGGGTGACCGCCGGCCTGCAGCGTGGCGAGGTTGGTGGTGATGTTGCCAAACAGCGCGGCGTTGAGGGCAGGCTTAACGACCGAGGGGCCGTGGATGCCCATGAACCAGAACAGCGGGATCATGAACCAGATGAGGGCGAGGCCGGCGTAGGAATCGGCAGCGGCGAACAGCGGGCTCACCAGCGTGGAGATGACGTTGGCAAACGGGACGGCCAAGCAGGTGCGGCAGATAACGTCGATGACGGCGACAAACAGGATGGAGAAGCTGAAGGCGAAGATGTCGCGGAAGTTCTGGGCGATGGCGCCGGGGACTTCTTTGGGCAGCTTGATGGTGATGTCTCGCTTAATGCAGAAGGCATAGATGTTGACCGTGGCAAATGCGGCGACAAAGGAGCTCAGCAGGCCCTTGGTGCCCATGTTGTCGGTAAAGAACACCGAGACATCGGCGCCGTCGATCTTGGCACTCGTCTGGGTAACGGCCAAGATGAGCATAGCGCACATGGCGGCGACCATGGTGCTCGTGGCGTTGATGGCCTTGCCGGCAGGCATGCGGCGGTTCTTGGAGCCGGTCAGCGCGCTTGCGGTGGTGCCGGCGACCATGATGCCCACGACGCCCATCGTGAAGTTGTAAACCTTGTTGCAGAAGTTCACGACGTCGACGTTCCACCAGTCGGGCAGCGTAAAGCCGCCGACCGTGGCGACAACGCCCGGCAGGGTCGAAATAAGCAGGAAGACAGAAGAAGACAGGATGATGGGCATTGCTGCCAAAAAGCCGTCTTTAATGGCCTGAAGGTAGATGTTCTTAGAGACCTTGTCGAAGTACGGCTGACCTTTCTCCAAGAACTTAACGATCGATTCCATAGTTCACGCTCCTCTTTGCATGAAATCTTAATGGCATGGACGTTGAAAACCTATATGGTCTCCCGCTTGCTAAAAGCCCGGGTGCAGGCGGGGTCGGTCCCAGGGGGAGAGAGGGGAGCGGCTGGGTTTGTATCGCATAGGGCCGCTCCCTTCTCGGGGGAAAGCGAGGCGATGCGCTACTGCGCGTCCGCCATAGTGTCGGCGAGCTCCTTGTACCAGAGTGCCGACTGCTTGATGTAGCGTTTTTGCGTGTCGAAGTCGATGTAGAACAGGCCGTAGCGCTTGTTATAGCCATTGGCCCACGAGAACTGGTCCTGCAGGCTCCAGATAAAGTAGCCCTGGACGTCGACGCCCTCGGCGCGCGCCTGGAGCACCTTCTCCATGTGCTGGTCGACAAAGTCGATGCGCTCGGGATCGGCGACGATGCCGTTTGCGTCGGGCTCGGGGTCCTTGTGGCCCAGGCCGTTTTCGGTGATATAGATGACGGGGAGGTTGGGATAGGTGGCGCTGATGTGCTTGAGCGTGTCGTAGAGGCCTTGCGGGTAGATGAGCCAATCCCAGTCGGTGGTGGGGATACCCGGCATATCGACCTGCTGCCCGACGCCCTTAAACTTAAAGCACGAGGTGCCCTTGTCTCCGGTGCCGTTAAAGCTGTTGGTTGACTCGCCATCGTAGGCGGCGATAAACGCCGACTGATAGTAGTTGAGGCCGAACATATCGTTGCGGGGCGCCGCCTTGGCGAGCTCCTCCATGTCGCTGTCCTCAACCGTAAGTGTGGCGTTGTTGGCACGCAGAATCTCGTTGATGAGTGAGAGGGTGCGCGCGGAGTAGTGACCCAGGAAGGCGCCGTCCATGATGAAGTCGGTGTAGAAGGCGTTGTACAGGTCGGCGGCGTGCTGGTCGGCGGGCGAGTCGGTGGCAGGATATGCCGGCGTCAGGACGTTGACCATGCCAATGCGTCCGCCCAGGTGCTCGGTCTCGTCAAGATCCTTATACAGGTTGACGGCGCGGGCGTGGGCAACGAGCTCGTTGTGCTGGCTCTGGATGCCGCTCGTCACATCAAAGTGATGGTTGGGCGGGAAGTTGCCTTGGATGTATTGGGAGTGCGAGAGGCTGATGAGCTCGTTGATGGTGAACCAATTCTTGACCTCGCGGAACTCGCGGAAGCAGAACTCGGCATAGCGCACATAGGCGTCGACGGTCTTGCGGTTGAGCCAGTCGCCCTGGTTGAACAGGGCGGCGGGGGAGTCAAAGTGATGCAGGGACACATAGGGCTCGACGCCATACTTTTTGCAGCAGGCGAACAGCTCGTGGTAGTGCTTAACGCCCTCGGCGAGGGGTTCGGCATCGTCGCCGTTGGGGAAGATGCGGGTCCAGGCGATGGACACACGAATGGCGTTGAGTCCATGCTCGGCAGAAAGGCGGATATCCTCCTCGTAGCGGTTGTAGAAATCACTGGCCGGGTCGGGCAAAAAGCGACCCTGGGCGACAAGGTAATCGTCCCACATGGTCTTACCCTTGCCTGCCACCTTCGTGGAACCTTCCGTTTGGTACGCGGCGGTTGCGGCGCCCCAAACAAAGCCCTTCGGCAGCTGCTGTACGCGGTTTAGCAAAGACATATGCATACACCCTCTCGTCTCGCTGTTCGATATTGTGCGTTTGCGCTCAGGAGGCTCCCTGGTTAGCGTTCAGCGGTGAAAAAGCCCGATAAACACTATCTTAAAATGATTAGAACCAAAATGAGCACGTGAACATTTGACAATGAGCACGTTAACATCCGGCTGGGATGTATAGAAACAAAACAACTTCAAACAGCCGCGAACGGTTGTATTTGTTCGGTAAGCGGTTTTGATTGACAGAAGTTTTCATGTTGTGGTATATGGCTCGGGTATCATGAGCACGTTATCAATGTATGTACGATGCGCCATGGGCGCGGGGAATAGTTGGGAAGCAGGTTAGCGTGGAAGGCATGGATCAGCAGACAAGGAATGGTCGTTCGGCGAGCGCGGCAGAGGTTGCGGCGCTCGCTGGCGTGAGCCGCCAGACTGTGTCTCGCGTGGTCAACGGTATGCCCAACGTGACGGAAAAGACGCGCAAGCGTGTGCTGGCCGCCATGGAAGAGCTGGGCTTTCGTCCCAATTTTGCTGGAGCGGCGTTGCGCGGCGGGTCGTATCGTTCTATTGGCCTGTGCATGTACAACATCACACGTGTCGGTAACCTGGCGACGCTCGAGGGTATCATGCAAGCGGCGCGCGAGCACGATTTTGCCGTCACTATGATCGAGATGGGCGGCGACAAGCCCTATGCACTTGCCGATGCCTCGCGCCGCATGGTCGAGCGACCCGTCGACGGCATGATTCTCAACATGAACCGCATGGCTCCCGATTTTGAGGAGTTTGTTCCCCAGCCGGGAGTGCGAACGGTCATCCTGTCCATGTATGCGCATCCGCGCTGCACGACGATCGACTCCGACCAGTATGGTTCGTGTGAGCTGTTGACCAATTATCTGCTGGAACATGGTCACTCGAATATGCGGTTTGTGGCGGGTCCGGAAAACTCGATTTCCTCGCGTTTTCGTGAGGCCGGTTGGCGCGATACGCTGGGTCGTGCTCATGTCGATGCCGCTCCGATGCTGCGTGGCGATTGGAGCGCGGACAGTGGGTACGCCATGGGCGAGCGGATTGCGGCCGAGGTGCTTGCCGGCGGGTCGCAGGCGCCGACTGCCGTGCTTGCGGCAAATGACCAGATGGCGCTGGGCGTTATCGCCGCGCTCGAGAACGCGGGCCTGTCCGTGCCCGACGACGTGAGCGTGGTTGGTATCGACGACGCACTCGAGGGACTTGTTCCTCACAATCGGCTGACGACGCTGCGATTTGATTTGCGCGGTGTCGGTAAGCTTGCGTTTGAGGCGGCGATTGGAGAGAGCTCGTCTATCGAGGCGATTCATGTGCCGAGCACGCTGGTCGAACGCTCGACTGTTAGGGACATACGGGGTTAGGTCCTACTCCGTTTGTCTCGATTTGTAACAGGTAGACGGTCAAAAGCGGGCTACGTGTTACAGATTTAGATTCTTCGGAAAGAGCAATCCTGTTCGTCTCAATCTGTAACAGCTAGGACCAAAAAACTCAGCTAGATGTTACAGATTGAGACGAACGGCTTCCGACCTGAACAAAAAGGTCGGGGGCGGCTCGCCGTGTGACGTGCCGCCCCCGGCTGAGAAATGGGGACAGGTTATGTGGGCGGTGCAATTCCGCCAACCGCTCGTCGCAAGCCGCTAGTCCAGACGACGGGTCTGCGCCACGTGCTTATACCAGTATGCGCTTGCCTTGGGCGTGCGCTTCTGGGTTTCAAAGTCAACGTAGAAGAAGCCGTAACGCTTGTTGTAGCCATTGGTCCAGGAGAACTGATCCTGCAGGCTCCACAGGAAGTAGCCGCCTACGTTGACGCCAACCTCCATGGCCTTGAGCAACCAGCGCAGGTGCTGCTCGATGTAGTCGATGCGCGGCTGGTCGTCCACAAAACCGTCCTTGTAGGGGTCCTTGTAGCCCATGCCGTTCTCGGTGATGAAGATCTGCTTGTAGTTGGGGTAGCGCTGCTTAATGTAGACGAGCAGATCGAACAGGCCCTCGGGATAGATGATCCAGTCCCAGTCGGTGGTGGGGATACCAGGCTTGTTCACATGCTCGCCAATACCCTTAACGCGCCAGCGGCCGGTGCCCTTCTCGCCCGTACCGTTGTGGTGCAGGTCGTTCTCGCCATCGTAAGCCTTGAGGAAGCGGCACTGGTAGTTATTGACGCCCAGGTAGTCGTTGTAGAGCGCTGCCTTGCGCATAATCTCGAGGTCCTCGTCCAGGATCTCGATGGTGCCGCCCGAGACGGCAGCCAAGCGGTTGGCGCACTCGAGGGTGTCGGGCGCGTAGTCGCCGCGGAAGGTGGCGTCGAGCAAGAACTGGTTCTGCAGCACGTGCTCGTTGTTGGCGGCTTTGATGTCGGCGGGGTCGTTCTCGTTGAGCGGATACTTAAACTCCAGCGACTGGATGACGCCGATCTTGCCCTTAAAACCGCCGTTGTGGAAGGCCAGTACTGCCTTGGCGTGGGCGAGCATCATGTTGTGCTCGCACTGGAAGGCCTCGGCCAGATGCGCCTTAACACCACCGGGGAAGGTGCCCTCGATGTAGGTGTTGGAGGCGTCGGCCCAGATCTCGTTAAAGGTGAACCAATAGGTCACCTGGTCGGCGTACTCCTTAAAGCAGAAGGTGGCAAAGTCCACAAAGGCATCGATGGTCTCGCGGTTGAGGAAGTCGCCCTTCTCAAAGAGGGCAAGCGGCGTGTCAAAGTGATGCAGCGTGACGAACGGCTCAACATGGTGCTTATGGCACTCGGCGAAAAGGTCGTGGTAGAACTGAACGCCCTCGGGGTTAATCTCGCCGGTACCGTTGGGGAAGATGCGGCTCCAGGCGATGGAGAGGCGAATGCCGTTGATGCCAAACTCCTCGCACAGCTCCAGGTCGACGGGGTACTGGTTGTAGAAGTCCGAAGCGGGATCGGGGGAAAAGCGCCCCTGGGCCTCCAGGAAGTCGTCCCAGGCAACCTTGCCCTTACCGTGAGTGCGGGTCTCGCCCTCTACCTGGTAGGCAGCAGTGGCGCCGCCAAAGACAAAGTCCTCGGGAAACTGCGCGGGCGGGTTGGTTACGCTAGCAGGGTTAACGGACATGATGATCCAATCGTCTAAATCGAAGGGCCAGCCGGTCTCGGATAGTCGGCTGGCCCTGAGCGTTACTTACTTCGAAAGTTGTTCGGCGACGAAGGCGAGAGACTTGTCGCCGTTCTGGGAGAGCTCGATGTACTGCTTACCACGGCAGGCGACGCACTTGTTGCCCACGCGCTCGCAGTCCTTCTGCAGGTCGGCCAAGTAGCTGGCAGCCTGCGGGGCCAGGACGACCAGGTCAAAGTCGGGGAGCATGTCAACGTGGTTGCCATAGGCCTCGGCAGCGGTCTCAAGATTGATGCCGCGCTCTTTGGCGGCCTTGGCCAGCGCGTTGGCGAGCAGGCCCGAGGTGCCGCCACCCTGGCAGAGCACGAGCACACGCTTGCCGTTGAGGTCACTGGCGGTCGTTGTCTCAGTGGCGACAGCGGCGGGAGCGTCGGCCCTCACGGCCTCGGCAGCAGCGCCGGCGGCAACGCTCTTGGCGTCAGCCTTGCCCTGGAAGGCATCGTTGAGCTTAGCGGCCTTCTCGGCGTTCTTGGCGGCGAGCTCCTCCTGGGAGATCTCGGCCTCCTCGGCGCACTTCTGGGCGTCATAGGCACGGAAGAACGGATAGTACAGGACGAAGTCGACGACCAGGATAAGGGCGAGCATCACAAAGGCGAGCGGCTGGAAGCCCAGGCCCATGATGGTGCCGATGGGGCCGGGGACGGTCCAGGGCAGGGTGTACATAAAGCCGTTCATGCCCAGGAAGTCGATAAAGATCTTGAGGATCCAGATGTTGGCGATCGGGGCAAAGACAAACGGGACAAAGAAGACGGGGTTGAGCACGATGGGTGCGGCGAACAGCAGCGGCTCGTTGACGGCAAAGCACACGGGAACGATAGCGGCCTTACCGACGGCGCGCATCTCCTGGGACTTGGCCAGGAAGCAGAACATAAAGACCAGGACGAGCGTGGCGCCGGTGCCGCCCATGCAGACGACGAAGTACTGGGCACCCTGGGTCAGGACAGCGGAAGCGTGCTGGCCAGCCTGGAACGCAGCCAGGTTGTCGGTCATGTTGGCAACGAGCGCGGCGGCGATGGCTGGCTCGACGATCGAGGGGCCGTGGACGCCCACGAACCAGAACAGGCTCATGGCGCCGTAGATCACAGCGAGGCCGATGTAGCCATCGGCAGCGGTGAACAGGGGCTGGAACACCTGGATGACGCCCTGGGCAAAGCAGAAGCCAAAAGCAGCGCGGAAGACGATGTCAAAAACCCAAAAGACGGTGATGCAGACGGAGAAGGGGATGATGTCCTTGAAGGTCTGCGAGATGTTGGGCGGAACCTGCTCGGGCATCTTGACGGTGATGTTGCGCTTAATGAAGAACTTGTAGATGATGCCGGTCACAAACGCAGCGATGAAAGCGGTCAGCAGGCCCTTGGAACCAAGGTAGGTGGTGTTGAAACCGCTGGCGGCGTCCGTGGCGATCGTGTCGCTCGAAAGGAGCAAGAAGCCGATGATGGCCGCGCACATGCACGAGATGAAGTTGATCTGGTTGTTCTTGGGCAGATCGCGGTTTTGAGCGTCGGCGAAGTGCTTGGCCGTGGTGGCGGCGCAGGCGATGGCCAGGATGCCCATGGAGTAGTTGTAGCACTTCCACAGGGCGTTGTTGATGTCATCGGGCCAGTAGAAACCCCAGATGTTGGGGACCGAGGCTACCAGGCAGAAGATGGACGAGAAGATGATGATGGGGATGACGGAGATAAAGCCGTCGCGAATCGCCTTGAGGTACTTGTTGCGGGCGATCGCGTTGAAAAAGGGCTGGCCCTTTTCGATGATGGCGATAAGTTGCTCCATGCAATGCTCCTAAGAGTCGGTGGGTTAACAACGATGGTAGCTTTTGGCGTTCGGTTGCCAAAATGTTGACGTTGCCATTTTGCGACACAAAAAAAGACGCGAACCGGTGGTTCCTGTGCCTGCGAACCGTCGATTCCCTATGCGTAAACGTTTGAGCCGCCCGGTGGCTCTGTGTTTGCACAATGGCAACGTTAACATTTGGGTGACAAAAGCCGTTCGGTGAAGCAAAAATGTCGGTGAACGGTAGGTTTTGGGTGGTGAGCGTATGGTGGGGGAGGCGTTGGATATACTTGAAGGCGGTAAAAATGACTGCGCAAGGTGCCACCAATGGCATCGTTGACATAGAAAGATCGACCTATGGCCGCTGTTAAAAAATCGGTATCCGTTAAGGATGTGGCGCGTCTCGCGGGCGTCTCGGAGCAGACGGTCTCGCGTACCGTGCACGATTCTCCCAGCGTGCGCCCCGAGACCAAGGAACGCGTGCGTGCCGCCATGCGCGAGCTGGGGTATCGCCCCAATTTTGCCGGTCGATCGCTGCGCCGTGGCAAGTTTAAGACCGTCGGCGTCGCCATGTTCAACATTACCGGTACCGGCAACCTCGACCGTATGGAGGGCTTTGCCGCCGCGGCCGACAAACATGGCTATGCCATCACCCTTACTAAAGTAGACGGGCATCCGTATACCCTCGAGAGCGCATCGTCGCGCATGAGCGCACTGCCAGTGGACGGTATGGTTGTGATCATGAATCGCATGCCGGCGGACTTTGGCACCTTTGAGCCGCTGCCTGGTATGCAGACGGTGCTCGTTACCATGCTGGAGCACCCGCTGTGCTCGACGGTCGATAACGATCAGTTCGATTGTTCGCGCCAGGTTGTCGAGTACTTGCTGGGGCAGGGGCACAAGACCGTGCACTTTATCTCGTGTCCCGAGCGCTCGCTTTCGGGCATGCAGCGCGAGGAGGGCTGGCGCGAGACATTGCGCGCGCATGGTATTGAGCTGCCGCGACTCATCCGTGGCGATTGGACGGCGCAGAGCGGATATGCCGCAGGCCAGGCTCTGGCGGACGATCCGACCTGTACTGCCATCTATGCCTCCAACGACGCCATGGCCTACGGCTGCATTCGCGGGCTCGAATCGCGCGGAAGGCGTGTGCCCGAGGACGTGAGCGTGGTGGGTGTTGATGACAGCCTGGGCGATATCGTGCCCGACCGTCGCCTGACCACGGTGCGCTTTGACAACAAGCGCGTCGGCATGTGGGCGGTCGACAAGATTGCCGGCGCCGATGGGGGTGCGTCTGGCGTGGAGCACATGCTGATCCCCGGTGTGCTTGTAGAGGGCGATACGGTGCGCGATTTGCGTTAGGGTGCGGCCCTGTTTGGGTTGCCGCTAATTGTGTTCGATATTGTTCAGATTGGTTTAAAAACCGTTCACGGGCGAAAAGTGACCGTTCATAGTTCGAAATTACGTTTTGAGCTGTTCTTTTTTGTTTGAATGTTATTGTTTCTGTCATACACAACGCAGCGCGTATGCCCGGACGCGATGCTCTCCATTGGTTCATATGTGAAAGGAACGCAATATGGCAACCAAAGAAGAAATCTCGATGGTTGGATTCGAGATCGTCGCATACGCAGGTGACGCCCAGACCGATCTGCTTGCAGCGCTCGATGCTGCTCGCGAGGGTGACTTTGAGAAGGCCGAACAGCTGCACAAGGATGCCAGCGATGCGCTCATCGGTGCCCACGACACGCAGACCAAACTGCTTTCGCAGGAGGCCGGCGGTGGCGAGAT
Source organism: Collinsella aerofaciens (assembly GCF_015670795.1). Lineage (GTDB taxonomy): Bacteria > Actinomycetota > Coriobacteriia > Coriobacteriales > Coriobacteriaceae > Collinsella > Collinsella aerofaciens_Q. Next base: position 20,288 of record NZ_JADPCJ010000017.1, read on the forward strand.
GGAAATGACCTTCATCATGGCTCACGCTCAGGACACCCTCATGACCACTATGATCCTGGAGAAGCAGACCCGCTTTACCATCGATGCCTACAAGCGCATCGCCGAGCTCGAGGCCAAGCTCGCCTAACGAGCCCTCACAACCAAGTCCCCTTCCAAAAGCTCTGCCGCTACCCGCGGCAGGGCTTTTTCTGTCCTCCTCCAAGTTGCGGTGAAATGGGGACTGAATAGGGGCCGGCGGGCGCAAAACAATCCCTATTCCACCGCAACTCATTCCGTGATAGTCATTGGGGACAGTCTTGGTGCGCTCCGTTCGTCTTGCCGTTCGGTTTTTCGCTGGGTGGGTATACTTCCATCCGCAATACAGGCCGGACTGAGGAGGTATCCAAATGCCGGGTAACGGGTCAATACAAAAAAGAGACGCGCATGAGATGGCTCATGGGCGTCCTGTCCAGATAACCGAGCACACGGCGGTAACCGAGCTGCAGCCCAGTCTGTCCGATGTCGTGTGCGCAAACAAAAAGCTGCAGATTGGCTTTATCGTTGCGCTCGTGGTACTGGCGCTGCTGTCGGGCTTTGTAGCTCGTCCGCATTTCGCCGATACCAAAACATGGGACTCCACCATCGAGGTTATCGACCAAAAGAAGGGCAACGTTTTGGCGCTCACGACCTCGTGCGTTGCCCTATCTGCGGGTATTACCGCGCTGCCGGGCGATACGGGAACGCCAGTCGCCGAGCAGCTCGCGCAGCTTTCAGGCAACCTTGGTATCGTGCTTGCCGTGCTATACCTCGAGAAATACCTGCTAACCATTTTGTGGTCGGTTGGCTTGGGCATCTTAATCCCGTTTGCGTTGGTGCTCTTTGCGGTGTCGCTCGGCATTCACGGGCGCTGGAGCACGAGCACTGTCCTGCGCCGTGTGGCGACACGCGTACTGGTGGTTGCCGTGATCGGCATGGCGCTCGTGCCCGCGAGCGTATGGGTGTCGCAAAAGGTCGATGAAACGTATCGCGTAAGTATTGAGCAAGCTGAGCAAAAGGCTGCGGACGCTGCGGACGCGGCCGACACCACGGACAAGTCAGCCGAGACCAGCTCAAAATCGAACAAGAAAAAATCCGAGACCACGGCGTCCAAAAACGTGCTCGAGCAGTTGACCGATGGGGCATCGAGCCTTGTTACGTCGGTGACCAGCGGCGCCAAGCAGATGACCGATGAGATCGTGCGGCAGGTGACCGACCTCATCGAAGGCGTCATCGTGATGATCGTGACTTCGTGCGTTATCCCGCTGCTGGTGCTCGTGGCGTTCCTGTGGCTGGGACACGTACTGCTGGGGATCGATATTTCCGGCCCGGCGAACTATTTGACGGGCCACTTTCTGAGTGCTCCGTCCAAGCACGCCAAAAAGGGTGGGCAGTCCGAGTAGCTAAAACAGCTGTATATACCGGGGAATACCGCCGAAGGGCGGCCGAGACACGTTCTTGGCCGCCCTTTTGTTTGTTGAACACATGGTCGCTACGTCCGCGCCCGGCTCAAACGGTCAGCAATCATCCGTGAACGATATTTGTTCAAAAAAGAACAAAGATAAACAAATAGTTGTTGCAGTTACTGTTCGAATGTGTTCAAATAAACATGAACAGTGAAGAACCGCACATTCAGATGCCCGGACCTGAACGCGATTCAACACTTCCAAACAGAAACTACGCACCTGCGTATCTCTCAAGGAGGATGTCATGAGGGTTGTAATCGCTTCCGATGCCGACGGTATGTCGATGAAGGAGTCCATCAAGGAGATGCTCATCGCCGACGGTCACGAGGTCGTCGACTATTCCGAGACCCCTGCCGCGGACTTTGTCGATTCCGCGACCGCCGTTGCCAAGGACCTGCTGGAGCACAAGGATTCCCAGGGCTTCGCATTCGATAAGTACGGCGTCGGCTCCTATATGGCCGCCGTCAAGATTAAGGGCATGGTCGTCGCCAACATTTCCGACGAGCGTTCCGCCTACATGACCCGCGAGCACAACGGCTCGCGCATGGTCACCATGGGCCCGGGCGTTGTGGGCACCGAGGTCGCCAAGAAGATCGCCCGCGAGTTCCTGCGCGCCCAGTACGCCGGCGGCCGTCACCAGATCCGTGTCGACATGCTCAACAAGATGGCCTAACGAGAGCCACCGAGAACTCGAACTTCTACCTCAACTTGTGAATTCAGACGAAAGGACGTTCTGATGAAGAAGACCATCGCAATCGGTTGCGACCATATCGTTACGGACGAGAAGATCTATCTGGCCGACCGCCTGGAGCAGGCTGGCTACAAGGTGCTCGACTGCGGCACCTACAGCCACACCCGTACGCACTATCCCATCTACGGTAAGGCCGTGGGCGAGGCTGTTGCCAGCGGCAAGGCCGACTTTGGCGTGGCCCTGTGCGGCACCGGCATTGGCATCACCAACGCCGTCAACAAGGTTCCCGGCGCCCGCTGCGCCCTGGTTCGCGACATGACCTCTGCCCTGTACGCTCGTCGCGAGCTCAACGCCAACATCGTGGGCTTTGGCGGCAAGATCACCGGCGAGTTCCTGATGGCTGACATCATGCTTGCCTTCCTGGAGGAGCCCTACGAGAAGACCCCCGAGCACGATGCCCTGATCGCCAAGATCGATGCCTGCAACAAGGCCGACGCCGAGGCTCAGACTGATCCGCACTTCTTTGACGAGTTCCTCGAGAAGTGGGACCGCGGCGAATACCATGATTAGCGGGTATCCGGCGTAATTAACTAGTCCGTTGACGGCTCGCGTTTCTGTGAGGGGGCGCGGGCCGGTTTTCTATCAGCCCCACTGACTTGGCGGGCTGGCGTACGAAAGGGAAGGCTCCTATGGAGTTTGTTCTTGATAACGGTTCTATTCGTGTGGCACTGAGCACGGCTGGCGGATCGTTCACTTCGATTAAAGCCAACGGTCGCGAGTACCTGTGGCAGGGCGATCCTTCGGTCTGGTCGGGCCAGGCACCCATTTGCTTTCCGATTTGCGGCGGCCTTCGCGACGGTCACGCAATGACCATGGGCGGCCGCGAGGTTAAGCTCGCCCGCCACGGCTTTGCGCGCAAACAGGAGTGGAAGCTCGAGGAACAGAGTGACAACATGGTTGCGCTGAGCCTAAGCTCTGCCGACCATGCCGAGTTGCTCGAGCAGTACCCGTATCCGTTTAAGATCGTTGCTCGTTACACGATTGATTCGGAAAAGGTGGCCGTGTCGTACGAGGTGACCAATGAGGGCACCGAGGACATGCCGTTCTTTGTGGGCGGTCACCCTGGCTTTAAGTGCCCGCTCGACGAGGGCGAGTCCTATGACGATTACGAGCTCCGTTTTGAGCAGCGTGAGGCCGCTGAGCTCTGTACTGCCGTTCCCTCGACAGGCCTGATTGATGTTGAGCATCGCAGCAAGAACCCCATGATCGGCCAGAACCTGCCGCTTACCCATGAACTCTTTGACTTCGCGGAGACCATCTTCGACGTGCTCGAGAGCCACGTGGTTACGCTGACCAAGAAAACCGAGGACAAGGGCGTGCGCCTGACGTTCCCCGATATGCCATACCTGATTGTGTGGAGCAAGCCCGAGGGCGACTTTGTGGCCGTGGAACCGTGGGGTGGTCTGTCCACCTGCTCCGACGAGGACGATATTCTGGAGCACAAGCGTGGCTGCCTGGTTGCCAAGCCGGGGGAGATCGTCACCCGCGGCTTTGAGATCGAGATCCTTTAACGAGCTATCGTATGTTTGGGGTGGGTCATGCCGCCCCGGAACAGGAGTTCAATATGATTCTGACCGTTACCATGAACCCGTCGATTGATACGCGCTATCAGCTCGACAAGTTGATTATCGACGATGTTAACCGTGTGACGCCCGAAAAGACCGCTGGCGGCAAGGGCCTCAACGTGAGCCGTGTGCTGCTGCAGTTGGGCGACGATGTGCTCGCGACCGGTCTGCTCGGCGGACACATGGGTGCCTATATGGCCGAGCTTATGGATGCCGATGGCGTCAAGAACGACTTTGTGCCCATTGCCGGCGAGACGCGCATTTGCCTGAATATCCTGCACGAGGGTAATCAGACCGAGCTGCTGGAGAGCGGCCCGCAGATCACCCCGGCCGAGCTCGAGGCCTTCACGGCCAAGTTCGCCGAGCTTGCAGCGAAGGCGGACGTTGTGACGCTTTCGGGCTCGCTGCCGCGTGGCGTCGATGCCGGCTACTATGCCGAGCTCGTCAAGATCGCCGAGGAGGCGGGCGCCAAGGTGCTGCTCGACACCTCGGGTGCATCGCTGGAGGCCGCGCTGGAGTCCGACGCTAAGCCTGAGCTCGTAAAGCCCAACCTGACCGAGATTAACGGCCTGCTGGGTACGTCCTTTACGACCGATGATGTCGATGCCCTGCGCGAGGCGCTCGCCGTCGATGGCCGCTTTGCCGGTATTCCCTGGGTTGTCGTTTCGATGGGCGCTGCCGGTTCGGTGGGCTTCCATGAGGGTCGCGCGTTCCGCGCCAAGACGCCCACGATTGCGGCTGTGAACGCGACGGGTTCCGGCGACTCGACTATCGCCGGCTTTGCGCATGCCATTGCTGCTGGTGCCGACGACGTCACCGTGCTCAAGACCGCCAATACCTGCGGCAAGCTCAACGCCATGGATCCCAAGACCGGCCACCTGGTCATGGATCGCTGGGACGAGGTCTACAACAGCGTTGTCGTGACTGAACTGTAGGGTTACGGCGTTTTACCAAACGCCGTAACGGCTCAACGCTGCAAACGCCCCTAAGCGGCAATCTGACGTTCAATCGTCGGGCATGACCAGAAGGTCAATGCCCTCCTCTTTCACGTCACCTTGCTCGCTTAGGGGCGTTTTCGCTGACAATGCCAAGACATCGGCGTTGCCTTGGTCGCAAGTAGTCATTGGGGATGTTCTTGTTTGACTAGTCGTTTAAGAACGTCCCCAATGACTAGCCAATAAAACGGCGCCCGCTGGCGATGTTGCTGGCGGGCGCCGTTGTCTTGAAGACGAAGCGATCCGTTTTCCTCCGTCCCCAAGGGATCATTACAGTGAGTCGATAAAGCGCTGCTGGGCGGCGCGGCCGGCTTCGTCCCACTTAAAGACGCCGGCGTTGTCGAGCACGTGGCCAAACACCACGCCGACCTCCTCGTGCAGGATATCGATGGCGTTGTCCGCCGTAAGCTCGTCGGCACGGCGGGCATAGACATCCTCGGCCCACGCGGCATGGCTGCGGCAAAGATCATCGCCCTCGAGCGCGCCGGCAAGGTCGTAGCTGGCATCGGCCTTGGCTGCCAGCAGGTGCTCGCGAACGGCACCAAGCTCGGGAACCAAACGCGGCGGTAAAATGGCCAGGCCCATGACCTCGATCAGGCCAATGTTCTCCTTCTTAATGTGGTGGTATTCGGCATGCGGGTGGAAAACGCCCAGCGGATGTTCGTCGGTCGTGATGTTGCAGCGAAGCGCCAGGTAGGCCTCGTAGATCTCGCCGCCGGCATTGCCGCGGGAGTCGACGCGGCGGATGACGGGCGTCACGGTGTTGTGTGCCACGCCGTCGGCCGTGTGCGCGATGACGCCAACCGATTCATCGGTCCACTCGCGCCAGGCGAGGATAATCTTCTCGGCGGCATCGAGCAGCTCGCCGCGGTCGTGCGAGCGCAGGCGCAGTACCGAAAGCGGCCACTGCAGCACAGAGCCGGTAACCCGGTCAAAGCCGGGCACGCTAAACTGCGAGACCTCGGCTGCGTGCATCATGGGGAACTCGTGCGCGCCGCCCTGGAAGTGGTCGTGCGACAAGATCGAGCCGCCCACAATGGGCAGGTCGGCGTTGGAGCCGATAAAGTAGTGCGGGAACAGGTCCACAAAATCGAGCAGGCAGGTCAGCCCCTTGCGGTCGACGTGCATCGGGCGATGCTCGGAGCTCATAGCAATGCAGTGCTCGTTAAAGTATGCGTACGGGCTGTACTGGAAGCCCCAGCGCTCGCCGTTGAGCTGGATGGGGATAACGCGCAGATTCTGGCGAGCGGGGTGGGCGCCGCCGTCGGCTGCGGCGGAGCGTCCGGGGTAGCCCTCGTTTTCGATGCAGAGCTGACAGGCGGGATACTTCTCGCCCGTGTTTTTGGCGGCGCCGGCCGCGGCAATATCGCGCGGGTCCTTCTCGGGCTTCGACAGGTTGATGGTGATCTCCAGGTCGCCCCAGTTGGTGGGGGTGCTCCATTTGATGTTGCGCGCGATGGCGGCACGGCGCACGTAGCCGGCGTCGCAGCACAGACCGTAGAACCAGTCGGTCGCAGCGCGGGGCTCGTTGACGCCCATACGTCCGTTGAACTCCTCGTTTACAACCGAAGGCCTCGGCATGAGCACGCCCATGATGCGCATAGCGATGCGGTCGCGGCCCGACGTCGTGTCCTCGGCGGCGCCGTTGGCAACGGCAGCCTCGGAAAGCGAGGCAAGCGTGCCCTCCAGGTCAAAGTCGGGCAGGGTATCGGGGTGCAAGAGCGAGAGCTTCTCGTTCTGCAGCGCCCAGGTCATGTCGAGCGCGGGGCCCGTGGCGCCGATGCACTCCAAAATGGTGTTGTATGCCCAGATGCGATCGTCCTGTCCGATCATCGATCGGTGGATGGCATATTCGATAAGGCCCTGGGCAGCCTCGCGCACGTCGGTCATTACAGCCATGCCGCGTAAGCCCCCTTGTCAGAAATTGCGTAGTGGCGGGCAGAGCCCTCGCCCAGCCAGTCGTTCATCTTGGTGATAAAGGTGTCGACCAGGTCGAGGGGCACGAAGGCCTGGATGGTGCCACCAAAGCCGCCACCGTGGATGCGGACGGCGCCGCGGCCGTCGAGCACGTGCTCGGCCAGCGCCAGGGCATACATGGAAGGCTGCTCGGAGCCCAGCTTGGCAACGACATTCTGCAGGTACATAGCAGAGCTGGCGCCGGACTCGCGCGTCAGGATCAGGAACTGGTCGATGTCGCCGGCGTTCAGGGCGGCCCAGCGCTTGTCGACCAGGCCATTCTCGTACCAGTAGTGAACGGCGCGTAGGCAGGCACGGTCGCCCAGCTTGGCACGCAGTTCGGGGAGTTTGGCGTCAAAGTCGGCAACGTTTACCTCGCACAGGCGTGCCTTGCCAAACTCGGCGGCAACGTCCTGCATCTCGCGCGGAACGGCGGCGTAGTCGTCGGTGGCTGCCACGTGGTCGGCGCCGACCTTGACGAGCACGAGCGCGTAGCCGTGATCCTCAAAGTTGAGCTCGAGCTTCTGGGTCTTAGGCTGGGCCTGATCCTCAAAGTCCATGTAGGCGAGGCCGCCCAAGCAAACGGCGGCCTGGTCCATCAGGCCGCAGGGCTTGCCGTAGTAGTTGTTCTCGGTGCGCTGGCTCATCTGGGCGAGTGCGACGGGCTCAATGGCGGGCGCTCCCCAGAGCGTCTCCATGGCACGACCGTATGCCGCCTCGACGGCAGCGGAGCTCGAAAGACCGCCGCCCGAGGGGACGGAGCAGGTGAAGGCGAAGTCGAAGCCCTGGGGCTCAACGCCAAGGGCTGCAATCTCATGGGCCATGCCGCGGACGAGGCTTGCGGACGTGCCCTTCTCGGACTCTTGAATATCCAGCGTGTCGAGCGTGATCTCAAAGGTGGGGTAGCCCTCATCGGCAACGCGGACCTTGTTGGTGTCGGTCGCTACGGCGATGCCGTCAACGGCGACATCGAGCGAGCCGGCGATGACGTGGCCGCCCTCGTGGTCGGTGTGGTTGCCACTGATCTCGGAACGGCCGGGCGCGTGCACATAGAGCACCTGGCGATCGCCGATGGTGCCAAACTCCTCCTCAAACAGCTTGGTGAGCGTGGCGAGTGTCTTTTCGTCGGGGGTGGTCATGGGGGGTCCTTTCCTTGACGCGGGAGAGACTGGTCCGTGTCATTATGAGTACGTTAACAATTTTGAGCACCACAAACCAGACGGTCGCGGTGCCGCACGTTAATGGGTATGTTAACGTACTCATAACACAACGCATATCTATTTTTGAGAATCTGGTAATCGGTAGATTTTCGGCCGTGAACGGTGTGGCTGTATGGACATATGGAGCAAAAGAACCGCCGATAGAAAAAGTAGAGTACGTTAACATGCGTCCGACGATAGCGGGCCTCGGCGCGGGATGTATTTCTGCCCGGGCCGGCATTCACGCTATTCAAATCTCGCAAGGGTGAAGGTGATCCTGTGGCAAGGCGCCCGTCCAACGATACCAGTTCGCGTCCGGTCTCCATGGCCGACGTCGCCCGCGCTGCCGGCGTTTCGCAGCAGACGGTTTCGCGCGTCGCCAACGGCTTGCCCAACGTTAACGAGCAGACGCGCCAGCGCGTGCAGGCCGCTATGCAAGAGCTCGGCTTTCGTCCGAGTTATGCTGGTCGCTCGCTGCGCGACGGCCGTTACCATTCGGTCGGCCTGTGCGTCAACGATGTCACCAAGTTTGGCAACCTCTCAATGATCGATGGCATCGCCAGCGCTGCTCGCGAGCATAATTGCGCCATCACGCTGGTCGAGATGTCCAAGACCGAGGAATTCTCGCTTGCCGAGGCCACGCGTCGTATGGCCGCATTGCCGGTGGACGGCATCATCATCGGTATGAGTCGCATGGCGCCCGATTTTGAGACGTTCGATCCACTGCCGGGCATTGGCACGGTCATCGTTACCATGTATGCGCACCCGCGGGTGACCACGGTCGATTCCGACCATTACGGCTGCTCGCTGTTGCTTATGGATCACCTGTTTGAGCTAGGGCACGAGCAGATTCGCTATATTGGCGGCCCGTCATTCTCGGTCGACGAGCAATTTCGTCGCGCCGGTTGGCAGGATGCACTCGAGCGTAAACACATCGAGCCGGCAGAGCCGCTCGAGGGCGACTGGTCTGCCAACAGCGGCTACGAGGCCGGCAGGTACCTGGCCGAGCACGATCGCACCATGACGGCGATTTACGCGGCAAACGACCAGATGGCAAATGGCGCGATTGCAGCGCTGCGCGATAGCGGTCTGCGCGTGCCCGAGGACGTGAGCGTGGTGGGCGTCGACGATTCGCTCGATGATTTTGTAGCACACAACGAGCTCACGACCGTGCGATTCGATTTACATCAGCGTGGACGCGAAGTATTCGAGCATGCGGTTCCCGAGGCGGGTACGGCGGGCAAAACCGTTGCCATTCGTATTCCCGGCCAGCTTATCGTTCGACATACCACGGCAGCTCCGCGCACATAGTTTTTGCAGGTTAATGGCGATATATTCCGCCTCAATAACAATCGATAAGGATGCTGGCAGATAGCCGTGGCTATGAAGACGAGTGCTATGATAGACGGGCTCTTTTGTCTATCTAGGAGGCTTTGCCTGATGGAGATCACCAAGGATATCCGCTACATTGGCGTTAACGATCACGACATTGACCTGTTCGAGGGCCAGTACGATGTGTCCGAGAACGGTATGGCATACAACAGCTACGTTATCTTGGGCGAAAAGATCGCTGTCGCCGATTCAGTCGACGGCGGTTTTGTTGACGAGTGGCTCGGCAACCTCGAGGCCGTGCTCGATGGCCGCACGCCCGACTACCTGATCGTCCATCACATGGAGCCCGATCACTCCGCCGGCATCGCCGCCTTTATGGAGCGCTATCCCCAGGCGCAGATTGTTGCCAGCATGGGCGCCTTCCGTATGATGGTCAACTACTTTGGCACCGACTTCCCCGAGCGCAAGATGGTCGTCAAAGATGGCGACGTGCTCGACCTGGGCGGCCACAGCCTAACCTTTGTCGGTGCCCCCAATGTTCACTGGCCCGAGGTGCTCTTCTCCTACGAGTCCACCGACAAGGTGCTCTTTAGTGCCGACGGTTTTGGCAAGTTTGGCGCCAACGACATCGAGGATCCCGAGGGCTGGGCTTGCGAAGCGCGCCGTTACTACTTTGGCATCGTCGGTAAGTTCGGCAAGTTCGTGCAGGCCGTCCTCAAGAAGGCCGCCGACCTGGACTTCCAGATTATCTGCCCGCTCCACGGCCCCGTGCTGACTGAGAACCTGGGCTACTACCTCGACACCTATAACACCTGGTCGAGCTATCAGCCCGAGGACGAGGGTATCACGATTGCCTATGCGAGCGTGTACGGGCATCTGAAGGCTGCCGTCGAGGAGCTCGCATCTGCGCTTGAGGCTCGCGGCCAGAAGGTCTCCGTCTTTGACCTGGCTCGTGACGACATGGCCGAGGCCGTTGAGGATGCGTTCCGCTACGACCGTCTGGTGCTCGCCTCCATCACCTATCAGGGCGAGATCTTCCCGTGCATGAGCACCTTCATCCATACGCTCGCCGAGCACGCCTACCAGAACCGTACGGTGGCGCTCGTCGAGGCCGGCTCTTGGGCACCCGCGGCTGCCAAGGTTATGACCAAGGAGCTCGAGGGCATGAAGGACATCACCCTGACGCAGAACAAGGTGACTGTGCTGGGCTCGCTCAACGAAGCCTCGCGCGCCCAGATCGAGGCCCTCGCCGACGAGCTGTCCAAGTAGCGACACGTTCACTTTTGACGCTCAGCCATCACAACCACCACAAAGGGGACAGGCACCTTTGTGGTGGTTTTTGTTTAAGCGCCGGCGATGATGAGGGCTGGACGTGCGCTGTCGGTGGCCTCGGCGATTGAGGTGGCGACGGCATGATCGGGGTCACGGTCCATCACGATGGTGTCGACATCAGTCAGCTCGGCAAAGCGGTACATGCCGCGTCCGTTAACCTTGCTAGCGTCCATGAGGGCGACGCTTTGATGGGCTCCGGCGATCATAGCTGTTTTGGTCTCGGCCATCTGGGGAAAGTCGGTCGTAAAGCCGCAGCCGGGAACAAAAGCGCCAGGGCACATGACGGCAAGATCGGCGTGGACCATTTGGAGAGCCTGCATGGTAAGTGGGCCGTACAGATAGCGATGACCTTTGCGCAGTGCCCCGCCCAGCATGACGACATCGACCGAGGGCATGCTCTCGTCAATATAATCGGCGATGGTAATGTCGGCCGTGATAACGGTGATGCCGTCGCGCTGATCAAGGAGCCGGACGAACTCGAGCGCCGTGGTGCCCGAGTCGACGAGCAGCGTGTCGCCGTCATTGACGAGCTCGATGGCGCTTTGCGCGATGGCCTGCTTGGCGGCGACGTTGACATTGATGCGGCGATCCTGCGTGGAGACGGTCAGGCGCTTGTGAAGCGAAACGGCACCACCATGTGTGCGGCGCAGCTTGCCTGCTTCGGCGAGCGCGTCCAGGTCGGCGCGGGCGGTGACGGAGGACACGCCAAAGGTCTGGGCGATTTCTGCTACCTGCACCGAGGCGTTGTGCTCGAGCATTTCCATGATGGCGGCGCGGCGTTCGTCGGCAAAAGCACGGTTGGTAGCTTGGGTCATGTCTGCTCCATTCTCGGCTAAATTTGCAGGAATTGTGTTGACTCTATTTTCGTTCATTTTCTTTTTGAGTAAGAAAACACCTTTCGATTACTTATCTTTTCTATAAAAGAAAGACGCTCAACGCCCAAAATTCAATATCGAACACGCCCACTCGGCTCCAATTCCTTCCGTTTACTTTTCAAAAACGACGGTATTGACCTGCATGGGCTCAATATCTCGCACGTGCAAAGACGCTGAATTTCATACAATGAGCGCAGTAAAACGCAAGGTAAAACGCCTTGTGAACAACTACGCCCGATGTCCAGATGCGGGCGAGGGAGAGGAGCAAACGCTCATGGCACTTGTTACCACCGAAAAGATGCTCAAGGACGCTCAGGCCGGCCACTACGCCGTCGGCGCGTTCAACGTCGAGAACCTCGAGTTTGTTATGGCCGTTCTGGCTGCTGCCGAGGAGACCAAGTCCCCCGTCATCATGCAGACCACCCCGGGCACCATCAAGACCGCTGGTCTGGACTACTTCTACGGCATGGTCAAGGCTGCCGCCGAGCGCGCTTCCGTGCCCGTCGCTCTGCACCTCGATCACGGCGATGGCTATGACCGCTGCATGCAGGCTTTCCGCACTGGCTACACCTCTGTCATGATTGACGGTTCGCACGAGTCTTTCGAGGACAACATCGCTCTGACCAAGTCCGTCGCCGACGCTGGCCGCGCCATGGGCGTGCCCGTCGAGGCTGAGCTCGGTAAGGTTGGCGGCAAGGAGGACGACGGTCCCGCGGTTGAGGGCGAGAGCCCCTACACCGATCCGGCCGAGGCCAAGGAGTTCGTCGAGCGTACCGGCTGCACCTCCCTCGCAATTGGCGTTGGCACCAGCCACGGTGTGTACACGAGCGATCCGCACATCGAGCAGTCCGTGGTCAAGGCCATCCGCGACGCCGTCGACGTGCCGCTGGTCCTGCACGGCACCTCCGGTGTGCCCGATGAGCAGGTTGCCGAGGCTGTGAAGAACGGCATCTGCAAGGTTAACTACGCCACCGAGCTGCGTCAGGCCTACACCAAGGGCTTCATGGCCTACATGGCCGAGAACCCCGCCTGCTTCGATCCCAAGAAGCCGGCCAAGGAGGGCATGCGTGAGATCACCGAGCTGGTTAAGATCCGCATGACCAACCTCAACTCTGTGGGCAAAGCAGAGTAACAGCAAGGGTACTCTGATCCCACCGGACGGCTTGGGCGGGTCCCCGTACTTAGTTTCCAAAACGTCCTCGCGCATGAAGGCCCCCGTTGCCTCGCTTCTACGAAGCGTTGGCAACGGGGGCCTTCGCGCTGCGGAATGATTTTGGAAACTAAGTACGGGGACCCGCCCAAGCCGTCCTGCTCGATCGCCCTTGTGGCGTTAGGGCGGAAAGGATGGGGCGCGAGGGGCGCTTTGTTGATGAGGGGTTAGTATGCCCGGGCTTGGTTGGGGAAGGTTTTGTCTAGAGATGCTTGGAGCTTTTCGAACGATGCTCGTAAGTTGTGGCTCTGGTCGGTTGAGCGTTTGGCTTTTGTGGTTGGGGAGTCGAGGAGGCCGTTTCTCTGTGTCGGGGGGAAGGAGAAAAGGTCTGCATGTGTTAGGGATGACTGCTGTGCTGCGTCATTGGAAGAATGCATGCTTATGCGGCCTCCTCGATGTCCACCAAAAGGTTGCGCACGGGGTGTGCTGCTAGGTCCCGTGCGTTGGCAGTATTATGCCGCGGCTGCTGCAAAGAAGTGCTAAAGAAAGGCTTAATGAGGTTTGACGTTGCGATGAAACCGCAGGTAAAAGCTATCGAGTAACACTCTTGAAAGGTTTTGAGCTTAAGGGCTTTCTAAGGTTTGTGGCGCGGATGTGGCTTGCCTGTGTGGGGCGTGTGGACGGCTCGTTCCTAGCGCTGCGGTGCGGCGGCGCGTACTTGTTCGATGACCTTTTCCATCGTGGCGTCGATGTGGTCTTTTTTGAGCTCGCATTCCCAGATGGTTATGGGCGTCCAGCCCATTTGAGTGAGTGCTGCCACGGCAGCGTGGTCGCGCTCAACGTTGCGACGGAACTTTGCCTCCCAAAACTCAACGTTGCGCTTGGGCTGGCTAGGGTTGCACTTGGGGCAGCGGTGCCAAAAGCAGCCGTTGACGAAGATGGCGATCTTGCGCCCGGGGAAGGCGATGTCGGGTTTTCCGGGCACCTTCCATTCCAGACGGTATCCCGTAAGGCCTGCGGCGCGCAGGCGCTGGCGAACGAGCAGCTCGGGCTTGGTGTTCGCACGCTTGTTGCCCTTCATGGACTTTTTGATGGCGGCGCGACGGCGCACGAGCTCACGCTCGTCAGCGGAAAGGTCCGAGGTGTCGATGCCGTCCAGCAGGCCGGGCTTGGGGCGCTTTTTGCTGCGGCGCTTGGCTTTGCGCTTGGGCTTGGTAACGGGCTCGTCGGCTGTGGTGGACTCGGTGTCGTTGGCGCCGTTAGCCTCAAGCCGATCTTCCTTCAACTCAATCAGGGCATCAATGAGCCCTTTGTCGGCGGGCATCCACTCAACGGTGGCAAGCGAGGTGCGCGGAATCCAGCGGATATCGAGCTGGCGGTCATGCTTCTGGGGTTCATCGGATTCATCGGCAAGCGAGCAGTAGTAGCACTCCATGGAGAGATGAAAATCGGGGTAGTCGTACTCAACGGTGTAGAAATCGCGCAGGTTGGTGACTTTTACCTGCAGCTCTTCCATGAGTTCGCGTCGCACGGCGTCTTCGGGTGTCTCGCCGCGCATGAGCTTGCCACCGGGGAACTCCCAAAGTCCCTGCATGTCGCCATAGCCGCGCTGTACGGCAAGCAGCTCGTCAGATCCTTCCTTGCGAATGATCCCAGCGGCAACATGAACAGTCTTCAACAGGAGTCCTCTCTCAACATCAACACGTGGCAGGGTAGCTATCCGTACCTTACACAACGGTAAGGCAAGCGTAAGCCATATCGATGGTAGCCGACTCGTCTTCTTGCGACTATAGATGCCGTAGACTAATCGCAAGAAAGGACTCGGTATGCAAACCACGCACATGGCGACCCCGGTACTGGAGGTCGCGCATCTCGAAAAGGTATATGGAGCGCTGGGCAACGTGACCCGTGCGCTCAACGACGTCAGCTTTACCGTCAACCGCGGCGAATTTGTTGGCATCATGGGCGCCTCGGGCTCGGGCAAGTCGACGTTGCTCAACTGCGTTTCGACCATCGATAGCGCCACGAGCGGCACGATCCGCATCAACGGGCAGGACGTAACACGCATGAAGCAGGCTAAGCTTTCGCAGTTCCGCCGCGAGGAGCTCGGCTTTATCTTCCAGGACTCCAACCTGCTCGATACGCTCACGGCACGCGAGAACATCGCCCTGCCGCTCACCATCGCCCGCACAAACTCGGCAGAGATCTCAACCCGCGTGCAGGATGTGGCAGCGCGCCTCTCCATCAGTCAGGTGCTCGACAAGTATCCCTACCAGATGTCCGGCGGTCAGCAGCAGCGCGTTGCCGCGGCTCGCGCGCTCGTCACCGACCCCACCATGATCATGGCCGACGAGCCCACCGGCGCCCTCGATTCCAAGAGCGCCCGCCTGCTGCTCGAGAGCCTGGAGGCCCTCAATCGCCGCCTGCGCGCCACCGTGCTCATGGTCACGCATGACAGCTTTGCTGCCAGCTACACGAGCCGCGTGTTGTTTATCCGCGACGGCAAGATCTTCACCGAGCTGCGCCGTGGCGACACCGACCGCCGAGAGTTCTTCGACCGCATTATGGAGGTCGTTGCCATGATGGGCGGTGAGGGCTCCGATGCTCTGTAAACTCGCTTGGGGCAACGTTCGCCGTGCCGGCCGCGACTACCTCGTCTACCTTTTGACGCTCACCCTGGGCGTCACGGTCTTCTATGCCTTTAACACCATCTCGATGCAGGTCGACATCGCCGGCATCGATGAAAAGGGCTTGGCACAGGTTATGGGCAGCATGCTCGGCGACCTGACGTACTTTTTGGCCGGTGTCATGGCCTTTTTGATGGTGTATGCCAATAACTTCATCATGAAACGCCGCAAGAAGGAGTTTGGCCTGTACCAGGTGCTCGGCATGGGGCGCGGGCGCGTCGCCACGATTATGGCGCTCGAGACGGTGATCGTTTCGGTCGTGGCCTTTGTCGCCGGCATTGTGCTGGGTGTGGGACTCTCCCAGCTCATGACGTTCTTTACGGCCTCGCTCTTTAAGACGCAGATTGCCAATTTCCACTTCTTTTTCTCGGTGCATGCGTTCAATCTGACCCTTGCCTGCATGCTCGTAATGTTTGTGCTCACGCTACTGCTGAACCTTCGCGCCGTGCGTCGTACCAAACTCATCGAGCTTATGGGTGCCGAGCGTCGCAACGAGAGCATCAAGACACGCAACCCCTGGATTGCGATTGCCATCTTTGCCGTGGGCGTGGTGCTTGTGGGCGTGGCCTATTACCGTCTGCTACGTGATGGGTTCCCGCTAACCGCGACGGACAGCAAGCTGCAAGAGGCCATGAACCAGTTTGGTATTACGACCGCTATGGTTACCGTGGGCACCTTTGCCCTGTTCTGGGGACTCTCGGGCATGCTCATCAAGCTGCTGCAGAGCCTGCGCGGCGTGTATTGGCGCGGCCTCAACATGTTTACCGTGCGCCAGCTTGCGGCCAAGGTCAACACGGTGTGCTTTTCGATGGGCGTCATCGCGATGCTCCTGTTTTTGGCCATCACCTCGGTGACGTGCGGTATGTCGATTGCCAACGTGATGAACGAAAACCTGGAGCGCTATAACCCTGTTGACGTGTCTCAGACGTATGCCTATTACACGCCCGATACGCTCGACTACTACAAAGAGTATGTCAATCCGTCTGAAGCCGATCGCATGGTGCTGGCCGATAGTACGGTCGATTTGTACCCCGCATGGCACGGTAAGGGCAAGTCGGCGGGCAACAACGACGAGACCGGCAAGAAGGTCAATATCGCCGATGTTGCCGGTGAGCATGTGCAGATCGATTCGTATCTGAGTTACCCAGTTGGCGGCTCGAATCCTTCGGTGACCCCAAGTGAGATGTGCAAGATCATGGGCGAAAAGCTTCCCAAGGCGTTCGGGGGTAGCAATGCCGATGCGATGGGTCTGTATGTGACGCCGGCGAGTCAGTACAACAAACTGCGTCAGATGATGGGCGAGGAGCCGGTGCACATCGGTCACGACCAGTATCTGCTCACGTGTGATATGGGCGGCGAGCTGGTCGACATGTACACCAAGTATATGGCTGGCGGCCATGCCCTTACCTTGGGCGGGCATGAGCTCAAGCCCGCAACCGATAAGTCGGACGAAGATACGGCGGCCATCGCCAACTCGGCGATGGGCAGCAATCCGGGTACCGTCGTCGTTTCCGACGAGCTGTTGTCCCAACTTAATCTGCAGCCGTATT
Organism: Collinsella aerofaciens; assembly: GCF_015670795.1. GTDB lineage: Bacteria > Actinomycetota > Coriobacteriia > Coriobacteriales > Coriobacteriaceae > Collinsella > Collinsella aerofaciens_Q. The sequence continues at coordinate 37,161 of NZ_JADPCJ010000017.1, forward strand.
CCAGTAGCCTGCTCGTTAACTACAAACAGGGGATGGATACGACTGAGGCAGACGAGAGCATTAAATACACTGTGCTCGACAATCTGCTCGTTGACGGCAAGGAGCCGGGGTCGTGGGGAACCTTCATCACACGCTCCGAGATGTACGCGCAAGCAGCGCAAATGAACGGTCTTATTAGCTATCTAGCCATCTACATCGGCTTTGTATTGGTCGTTGCATGCGCGGCGATTCTGTCGATCCAGCAACTCTCCAACGTGGCCGACGGCAGCCGCAGCTATCGTGTACTGGCACAGATCGGCTGCGACGACCGCCAGATTCGCCATTCGGTGATGGCGCAGCAAGCGGTATTCTTCCTGTTCCCGCTGGCAGTGGGCCTGGCGCACTCCTTTGTGGCACTTAAGGTGATCATCGAGTTGGTGAGCATTTTCGGAAATATGAGCATTGGCGGTACCGTGGGCCTCACCTGTGCAATCTTCCTGGCAGCATACGGTGGCTACTTCCTGGTGACCTACCTCATGAGCACCGGCATGGTACAAGCTGCCATCGCCACCCGCTACAGCGAGTAACAAGCGGGCAAAACCGTCGCAAAATTAGAGGTGTATGACCGCCGCGAAGGGACCAGGGGCCCTTTCGCGGCGGTTTTTGCCAATCTGGTGCGTCTCAGATACAAGTGAGTAGACTTTTTTGAACCTGCCGAGCACATCGTGACAAATGATCTATAAAACTGCAGGTCAGAGCTGTGGCGTTTTGGGGCGTGCTCGGCCTCCTGCAAAAAGCCTACTCACTTGGTTTTTCTGCTAGAAGACCGCCACGAGGGAAGGCAACTCCCCCGGGTAGTCGTTGGGGACGTTCTTAAACGACTAGTCAAACAAGAACGTCCCCAATGACTACCCCAAGGAATGTCCCTGACTGCCGGCAGAAAAGGAGCGTCCCTAACTGCCACATCAAACGAAAGGGCGCCGACCTTCTGGTCGCGCCCTTGAAGTTGAACGTCAGATTGTCCAGGTGCGGCCCGCGCAGCGTCGAGCCGTTACGGCGTTTGGTAAAACGCCGTAACCTACACCCGCTCCGCGATCTCGTGGATGAGGTAGTCGGTCTTTTCCCAGCCCAGGCACGGGTCGGTGATCGACTTGCCAAAGACGCCGCCGTCGACCGGCTGGTTGCCGTCCTCCAGGTAGGACTCGATCATAAAGCCCTTGACCAGCTTAGAGATGGACTCGTTACGGCGGCAGCTGTCGAGCACCTCCTTGCAAATGCGGTACTGCTCCAGCGGGCGCTTGCCCGAGTTGTCGTGGTTGCAGTCGATGACCGCCGCCGGGTTGGCGTAGCCGGCGTGCTCGGTATAGCGCTCGGCCAGGCGCTCCAGGTGCTCGTAGTGGTAATTGGGGTAGGTACGACCATCGAGACCGATGTAGCCACGCATAACGGCGTGTGCGAGCGGGTTGCCGTCGCACTCGACCTCCCAGTTGCGGAAGATGAAGCTCTGGTGCGCCTGCGCGGCGTAAATGGAGTTGAGCATAACGGTGGTAGAGCCGGCAGTGGGATTCTTCATGCCGACGGGTACCGAAATGCCGCTCGACACCAGGCGATGCTCCTGGTTCTCGACCGAGCGTGCGCCCACGGCAACATAGCTCAGCAGGTCGACGAGGTATTGGTAGTTGGACGGGTAGAGCATCTCATCGGCGGTAAAGAAGCCCGTTTCCTCAATAACGCGCAGGTGCATGTGGCGGATGGCCTTGACGCCCTCGAGCAGGTCGTCGGGCGCCTCGGGGTTAGGGTTGTGCAGAAGACCCTTGTAACCGGTGCCCTTGGTACGCGGCTTATTGGTGTAGACGCGCGGAATGATGATGAGCTTGTCCTTGACCTCCTCGGCGGTCTTGGCCAGTCGGTTCATGTACTCAAGCACCGAATCCTCGCGGTCGGCAGAGCACGGGCCGATGATGAGCACCTTGCGCGCGTCCTCGCCGGTAAAGACTTTGGCGACCTCGGCGTCAAATGCCTGCTTTTTGGCGGTAAGCTCGGCAGAAAGCGGCATTTCCTCGCGGATCTCCATAGGGATCGGCAGCCTGCGTTTGAATTCCATGGCCATAGGGGCCTCCTCAATCAATTGATGGCAACGAGAACATTGTCGAATGCTCGGCATTATCCGCTGTCGCACGCTAAAGTGCAAGCCCTTGTCACCCCGAAACCTACCAAAAAGAGACAGGTTTATTTTGGCAGGTTTTATCTGGGCAAACGTCGGCGAATGCCGGGAGGGAGCGGCGCCGCGCGGGACCCTAAGGCTGTTGTCAGTTCCCCAGGAAATACCCTGTGGGCAAAAAATGCCAAATATGAGTACGGTTGCTATCTTGGTATCATATTGCCTTCGCAAAATAATAGACATAACAGCAAAATATGTTTATTAACGCAAACACATATAAGTCCGCTATAGGGCTGTTTGATCAATTTAGGGACGCGTGTAAGCCGTGAAAACGGCATTTGGGGCTGTTTTGGCTGTTACTAAAAAGGTAACAGTACTCATATTTGCCCTTTTTTGCCCACGGGGCCTCGAAGGGGCTGCCAATCAGGTCCCAGGGGAGACGGTTTGAGGGCCGCAGAGCAAAAACGGGGGCGCAGGTTGTCCTGCGCCCCCGTTCTCGGGCGTTATTCGTTCCCCGCGGCAGAATTTACGCCGCCTCGTCGAACTGCGAGTTGTACAGATCGGCGTAGAAGCCGCCCTGGGCGAGCAACTCGTCGTGCGTGCCCTTCTCGACGATATCGCCGTCGCGAATTACCAAGATCACGTCGGCGTTGCGGATCGTGGACAGGCGGTGCGCGATAACAAAGCTGGTACGGCCCTGCATCAGCGCATCCATGGCACGCTGAATAAGCTCCTCGGTACGAGTGTCAACGTTGGAGGTTGCCTCGTCCAGAATTAGCGCCGGGCGGTCGGCCAAAATGGCACGGGCAATGGTCACGAGCTGGCGCTGGCCCTGCGACAGGTTGGTGCCTTCCTCGTTGATCATAAAGTCGTAGCCGCCGGCGAGCGTATGGATAAAGTGATCGCAGCGTGCGGCGCGTGCAGCGGCCTCGACCTCGGCATCGCTTGCATCGGGGCGTCCGTAGCGGATGTTCTCGCGGATGGTGCCGTTAAACAGCCAGGTATCCTGCAGCACCATGGCAAACTCGCCGCGCAGCGCCGCGCGGTCCCAGTCGCGCACGTCGACACCCTCGACGCGCAGCGAACCGCCGTCCACATCGTAGAAGCGCTGCAGCAGCTTAATGAGCGTGGTCTTGCCGGCGCCGGTAGGACCGACGATGGCGATGGTCTGGCCGGGCTGCGCCTCGCAGCTAAAGTCGTGGATGATGGTCTTGTCGGGCGTATAGCCAAACTTGACGTGATCAAACTCCACATGGCCGGGGCGCTTTTCGGGAATCTGCGCGTCGGCTTTCTGCTCCTCCTCGGGCGCGGCCAGGAACTCAAAGACGCGCTCGGTGGCGGCTGCCATCGACTGCATCGTGTTGCTCACGTTGCCCAGTTGCTGCACGGGCTGCGTAAAGTTGCGAACGTACTGGATAAAGCTCTGGATGTCGCCGGGCGTGGCGTTGCCGGTCAGTGCGAGCTGTGCGCCCACCACGACAACGCCCACGTAGCCCATGTTGCCCACCAAACTCATGAGCGGCATCATCAGGCCCGACAGGAACTGCGAGCGCCAGCCACTAATAAAGAGGCGGTCGTTTTGACGGTCGAACTCCTCGATCGAGGCCTCGGCGCGGTCGAACACCTGAATGACGTTCTGGCCGGCAAAATCCTCCTCGATAATGCCGTTGACGGTGCCTAGGACCTGCTGCTGCTCGCGGAAGTACGGCTGCGAGAAGTGAATCATCACCATTAAGATAATCGCGGCGGCCGGCAGCGTGAGCACGGTGACACCGGTGAGCGGCAGGCTGATCGACAGCATCATGACGAGCACGCCGATAATCTGCGTCACCGACGTGATGAGCTGCGTCACGCTCTGGTTGAGCGACTGACCCAGCGTATCGACGTCGTTGGTGATGCGGCTGAGCACGTCGCCCTTGCTGTGGCCGTTGAAGTAGCTCATCGGCACGACGGCAATCTTGGCGGCAATCTCCTTGCGCATGCGGTAGCAGATCTTTTGCGTGACACCGGTCATGAGCCAGCCCTGGATCAGGCTGCAGGCAGAGCTCGCCAGATACAGGCAGAGCAAAAAGCCGAGCGTCTTGGCGATCCAGTTAAAGTCGACATCGCCGGTGCCGTTGACCTTGGCAACCAGGCCCTCGAACAGCTTGGTCGTAACCTGGCCGAGTACCTTGGGTCCCACAATGTTAAAGATGACCGAGCATACGGCAAAGGCGACGGCGACAAACACGGCAACCTTGTGCTGGCCGATATAGCCGAGCAGCTGCCTCATGGTGCCCTTAAAGTCCTTGGCCTTTTCGCCGCGACGCATGCCGCCCATGCGGCCCATGGGTCCACGCTGACGGGTGGGCTTGGGAATTTGGGTCTTGGTCTCGTCTGCCATTAGCGCTCGCCTCCTTCCATGACGGCTGCAATCTCTTCTTGGGTAAGTCCCAGCTCCTTGGCGGAAAGCTGCGACTGTGCGATTTCCAGGTACGCCGGGCAGCTGCGCAGCAGCTCCTCATGCGTACCGGTGCCCACCACGTGGCCGTCGTCGAGCACGATGATCTGGTCGGCGTGCATGATGGTCGCGATGCGTTGTGCCACGACCACGAGCGCGGCGTCGGTGACGTTTTTGGCCAGCTCCTCGCGCAGGCGCGCGTCGGTCTTGTAGTCAAGCGCGCTAAACGAGTCATCGAACACCACGACCTCGGGCTTTTTGGCCAACGCGCGGGCGATGGCCAGGCGCTGGCGCTGACCGCCCGAAACATTGGAGCCGCCCTGGCTGATGGGGGAGTCGTAGCCGCCCTCGCGTTCGGCGATAAAGTCCTCGGCCTGGGCGATGCGCGCGGCCTGGCGCATGTCGTCATCGCTTACCATGTCGCCGGCAAACTTGAGGTTGCTCTCGACAGTGCCCGAGAACAGACGCCCCTGCTGCGGGATGTAACCAATGCGACGGCGCAGCTCGGAAAGGGTCATGTCGCGCACGTCAATGCCGTCGAGCGAAATGCTGCCGCCCGTGACGTCGTACAGGCGCGGAATCAACTGCACGAGCGTGGACTTGCCCGAGCCCGTGGAGCCAATGATGCCGAGCATCTGACCGGCATGCGTGGTGAAGTTCACGCCGCTGATGACATCGGCGCGGGCATCGGGATACTGGAAGCTCACGTCGCGGAAGGTGAGCTCACCGCGCGGCGCGCTGGCCACGGGCAGTTTGGGCGAGACAGGGTCGTTGATGCTCGTGGGGCAAGTGATGACCTCTTCCACACGCTCGGCTGCGACCTCGGCGCGGGGCAGGATAACCGAAACCATGGTGAGGATCATAAACGCCATGACGATCTGCATGGTATAGGAGATAAACGCCATCATGTTGCCGACCTGCATCACGCCGTCGGACACGCCCTGCGCGCCAAACCAGACGATAAGCACGGTGATGCAGTTCATGACAAGCATCATGAGCGGCATCATAAAGCTCATGGCGCGGTTGGTGTAGAGCTGCGTGGTCATCAGGTCGAGCGAAGCCTTGTCAAAACGCTCGAGCTCATGTTCCTCGCGGTTGAACGAGCGGATGGGCATAAGGCCGTCGAGCAGCTCGCGGGCGGTAAGGTTCACGCGGTCCACAAAGCTCTGCATCTTTTTGAACTTGGGCATGGTGAGGCCCATGAGCACGCCGACAACGGCCGAAACCGCGATGATGGCCACGGCGATGGTCCACTCCAGACCGGTGTGGTTGGCCAGGACGCGCATGACGGCGACGATGCCCATGACGGGGGCCATCAGGCACATGCGGATAAACAGGGTTGCGGCCATCTGGATCTGCTGAATATCGTTGGTGCAGCGGGTGATGAGCGAGGCCTGGCTAAACTTGCCCACCTCGGCCGGCGAGAAGTGCATAACCTTGTTGAAGGTCTCGCGGCGCAGGTCGCGGGCGATGGAGCAGGCGGTGCGCGACGCCACGGCACCGGTCAGAATGGTGGCGACGAGCGACACCAGGCACAGCCCAAACATCGTGGTCGCCATGTGGCTCAGGTAGGCGTTCTGCACGTCGGCGGGGTCGATGCCCTGCGCCTTGTACTCGTCTTGCACATAGCTCACGGCGCGTTGGGTCACGATGGAGCCCGACATGGAGCCCATTTTGTCCGCCATATCGTTGGCGCCCTCGACGAGCTTGCCCTGGTCGATTAGGCCGCCTTCAACGCCTAGACGCAGGCTCTTCATGGTGATCTTGCCACCGTCGGCATCAATCTGTTTTTGCATGTTCTGCGCCGCAGCGGCCTTCTGCTGCATCTCGGCGAGTTGCTCGGGCGTCATCGCCGCCATCTGCTCGGGCGTGGGCATGGCCTGAGCGGCGCCGCCATCGCTTGCCTCGGTAGATGCGCCGGTCATGTCGCCCATGGAGTTGGCATCGATGCCCTGGTTGAACGAAAGGACGACAGTCTCGGGGAGGCTCATGATGTCGGCAATCTTGCCGCCGTCGGCGCGCTCCTCCTCGGTGCCCTTGTACGTTCGAATGCCGTTATTGTCCGCCTTGCCAAACACGGCCTCCACAGCTTTGGCGTCCTTGGTGCTCATAAAGAGTTCGAGGTCGTCGAGCGATTTGGCGCGAATGGTGTCGGGCACGGGCGAGGCGATGCCGCCTTGCTGCACGCCCACGTCGACGATGTCGCTCATATAGGTAGGCAGTGCCAGATCGGCGTTGCAGCTGATTACGATAAGTACGATAGCTGCAAACAGTGCCGGGACATGTTTTTTAAAGAGCTTGAGAATCCTCACTCGGCATCTCTCCTTTCTTGATTGCGGTCGATAATTTCGTTGGCACGTCTAAGAAGGCGCACCATCTCTTGGGTATCTGTTTCGCCAAGCTGCTCGAGGAAGGCCGCGGTGCGGTCCTCGAATTCCCGACGTTTGATTTCGAGATCCTGGAATCCTTTGTCGGTCACCGTGACGTGTACGCGACGACGGTCGGTCTTTGAGTGCTCGCGCTCGATCCAGCCCTTGGCCTCGAGGGCGCGCAGGATATTGGCGATGCGGGCGCTCGAGACCCAGGCACGATCGGCGAGTTCGCTCGGCGTGAGCGAGCCGCCGGCGCGCATGAGGGCGCGCATGACGGCCATCTCGCCGCCGAGGGCTTTGTCCGCAAAGCGCGAAATGCGCTGATGCATGCTGCCGAACTCGGTAAGGAGCTGACGCCCAAGCTCACGGAAATCGGTATCTTCCACCGAAAACCCCTAACACTAGAAACTATTTTCGGTGGAAGATGATACCCCAATACGCGGGCCTCATACAGTGGGCAATATTAAGAGCTCATTAAGACTTAAAATCATTCAATTGATGAAGCGTTTCAAATAACTATTATACACGCGGTTAGGCGAGGGGTTGTCACCACCATGACGACTGGGACTCATATAATCGCCACGTGCGATGCTCCAACTTCCCGCAAGGAGACACCTAAATTAAAGGGGGATGGAGTCATGGCATTTGACTTCACGGGCAAGACCGCGATTGTCACGGGCGGCACTCAGGGCATTGGCCTCGAGATCGCCAAGGGCATCGTCGCGGGCGGCGGACACGTCGCGCTCATCGCAAGGAACGCTGCTAAGGGCGAGGCCGCGGTGGCCGAGCTTGGCGAGGGCAACAAGTTCTATCAGCTCGATGTCGCTGATGCACCCAAGGCGCGCGAGACCGTCGAGCAGATTTTTACGGACCTGCCGCAAACCAACATCCTGATCAACTGCGCCGGTGTCATCAGCACCAAGAAGTTCGACGAGATCGATGACACCGAGTGGCGCCGCACTATCGATATCAACCTCAACGGTACCTTCACTATGATGAACGCCGTGTACCCGCACTTTAAGGCGGCGCATGCCGGCACTATCGTCAACGTGAGCTCCGTTGCTGGCAAGATCGGCGGCGGCCTGCTCGGCACAGCCGCCTACGCCAGCTCCAAGGCCGGTGTCAACGGCCTTACCAAGGCGGTCGCCAAGGAGGGCGGCAAGTTTGGCGTTCGCTGCAACGCCGTGTGCCCGTCGCTCACGTTGACCGATATGACCTCGATTCTCTCTGACGAGAACTCTCAGCGCATCATCAACGGTATTCCTCTGGGCCGCGCTGCCCAGGCCAGCGAGCCTGCGCAGATGGTGCTGTTCTTCGCTTCCGACCTCGCCAGCTTCGTGAACGGCGAGATCGGTGACTGCGACGGCGGCATCGTCCTGGACGGGTAATACCCCGCGATGATTATTCGGCGACGGCTCCTGCGACTCGGGACCGTCGCCTTCTTTCTGACATAGGCGCGTGCGGCTACGATTCGCATGCATCCAAAGGAGATATATATGAGTGAATCGACTGCGGTGGAGGCGCCGGCGGCAAAGGAGCCGTTCTTTAAGATGTCCTCCATCCCGGGTGCCAATATTTTGGTGCCGCTTTTGCTGGGCTGCCTGCTCAACACGCTATTCCCCGACCTGTTCAAAACGCTCGGCAGCTTTACGCTTGGTATGACCCAGCAGGGCGCAGGCCCGCTCGTGGGCGCTTTTTTGCTCATCGTCGGTACGACGATTTCGTTTAAGAGTGCTCCTGCCGCCGCTGCACGCGGCGCCATCATCATCGCCGTCAAGCAGATCGTGGTCGTTGCCGTGTCGCTGCTCATCCTTTATGTGTTCAACGACAACCTGTTTGGCATCTCTGCTATGGTGATGCTGGCGGCTTGCACCGGCGCCAACAACGCTATGTACGCTGGTCTGATGGGCACCATGGGCAATGAGGCCGAGCGTGGCGCCGTCGCCATCACCACGCTGGTTGTCGGCCCTCCGGTCACGATGATCGTGCTCGGCGCTGCCGGTCAGGCTCCGATCGGCTGGTCGCTCGTGGGCGCCATCCTACCGATCGTCGTCGGCATTATTCTGGGCAACCTCTTCCCGAGCTTTAAGAAGATGATGGCACCGGCACTTTCCGCCGTCATCGTGCTCGTCTTCTTTGCCATGGGCTCGACCATGACCTTTGGCCAGCTCATTAATGGCGGTCTCCCCGGTATTCTGCTCGGCGTGATCTGCTCGGTGGTCTTTGCAATTCCCGTTATCGCGGTCGATAAGCTCACGGGCGGTACGGGTGTCGCAGGTGCGGCCATTTCGAGCTGCGCCGGAGCCAATGTGGCCACGCCTGCTGCCATGGCAAGCGTCAACGAGGCCTTGTATGGCGGTGCGGTGCTCGCGACGGCTACGGCACAGGTTGCTGCCTGCGCAATCGTGACGGCTATTTTGACCCCGCTGGTCACCAGCTGGTGCTACAAGCATTTTGAGGGCCAGGGCAACGGCGATAGCAAGACAACGACCGACAAGGCCGCCGCAGCCGCCTAATGCCAAGCGGCAATCAAAGCTAAAAACTAGCTACGCCACAGGGCGGCCACGGGGGATCCCGTGGCCGCCCTGCAGTTTCTGTAGGGTCTCTGGGACACTTTACCCTGCTAAAGCTGGCATAACAGCTAGAGTGAACGTCGTACAAAGGCAAGGAAAAATACCAAACAAATCGGTGAACGGTAGTTGTTCGCGCTCGCATTTCCTGCGGATTTGTTAAAAACGTCCTAATGGTAGAAAAAAAGGAACATATAACAGCACTGATGAAGGGGGTGGCTATGTTATCCTTCTCAAACGGGTGAAATCTTGGGTTTTGGGTTGTAGTTCCAAGGTGGACAAACGTTTTTCCTGCACCAACGTGTGGTGAAGAACGGAAGAAGCCGGTAGTGCAAGCCGAAAATTCAAGAATTCAATAAGCAGCGGTGTGAGAGAGCGCCGCATTACACGTAACTAGGAGCGTGGTTACACAATGCAGGAGGCATGGGAAGGCTTCAAGGAAGGTATCTGGACGGGAGAGGTCGACGTCCGAGACTTCATCCAGAAGAACTACACCCCCTACGAGGGCGATGAGTCGTTCCTCGTAGGTCCGACCGAGCGTACCAAGGAGCTGTGGGGCGAGGTTCTCGACCTGCTGCTTAAGGAGCGCGAGCAGGGTGGTGTCCTCGATATGGACACCAAGACCGTCACGGGTATCGTGAGCCACCCCGCTGGCTACATCGATAATGCCCATCGCGACAAGGAGACCATTGTTGGCCTCCAGACCGACAAGCCGCTCAAGCGCGCGCTGCACGTCAACGGTGGTATCCGCATCGCTTGCCAGGCTGCCAGCCAGCACGGCTACAAGGTCGACGAGAACGTTGTCGAGCGCTACACCTTCGAGCGCAAGACCCACAACGCTGGCGTCTTCGATGTTTACACCCCCGAGATGCGTGCTTGCCGCTCGGCTCACATCATCACCGGTCTGCCCGATGGCTATGGCCGCGGCCGCATCATCGGCGACTACCGTCGTGTTGCCCTGTACGGCGTCGACTACCTGATCAAGGACAAGGAGGCCCAGAAGGCTTCCACTCCGACGGTCATGACCGCCGACAACATCCGCGATCGCGAGGAGCTGCAGGAGCAGATCCGCGCCCTCGGCGAGCTCAAGATGATGGCCGAGACCTATGGTTTCGATATTTCCAACCCTGCTACCAACACGCAGGAGGCCATCCAGTGGATGTACTTCGCCTACCTTGCTGCCGTCAAGGAGCAGAACGGCGCCGCTATGTCCATCGGCCGTACCTCCACGTTCATCGACATCTACGCTGAGCGCGACCTTGCCAACGGCACCTTCACCGAGGAGCAGATCCAGGAGTTCGTGGATCACTTCATCATGAAGCTCCGCATGGTCAAGTTTGCCCGTACCCCCGAGTACCAGGCCCTGTTCACCGGCGATCCGCAGTGGGTCACCGAGTCCATCGGCGGCATGGGTGTTGACGGCCGTACGCTCGTTACCAAGATGAGCTACCGCTACCTGCACACGCTCGAGAACATGGGCACCAGCCCCGAGCCCAACATGACCGTTCTGTGGTCGACCCGTCTGCCCGAGAACTTCAAGAAGTTCTGCGCCAAGACTTCTGTCGCCAGCTCCTCGATCCAGTACGAGAACGACGACCTCATGCGCGTCTATCATGGCGACGACTACGGCATTGCCTGCTGCGTGTCCTCCATGCGCATTGGCAAGGAGATGCAGTTCTTCGGCGCTCGCGCCAACCTTGCCAAGTGCCTGCTGTATGCACTCAACGGCGGTGTTGACGAGGTCTCCAAGAAGCAGGTCGGCCCCAAGTATCGCGCCGTCGAGGGCGATACGCTCGATTACGACGACGTTGTGGCCAAGTACAACGACATGATGAAGTGGCTCGCTGGCGTGTACGTCAACTCGCTGAACATCATTCACTACATGCACGACAAGTATTGCTACGAGCGCATCCAGATGGCTCTGCACGACAAGCACGTGCACCGCTGGTTCGCTACGGGCATCGCTGGCCTTTCCGTCGTGGCTGACTCCCTGTCCGCCATCAAGTACGCCAAGGTCCACCCCGTCCGTGATGAGAACGGCATCATCGTCGACTTCGAGACCGAGGGCGAGTTCCCCAAGTACGGTAACGACGACGACCGCGTCGACCAGATCGCTCACGACGTTGTGCACCAGTTCATGGAGTACATCCGCATGAACGACACCTACCGCAACTCCGTGCCCACGACCTCGGTTCTGACCATTACCTCCAACGTCGTGTACGGTAAGAAGACCGGCTCCACGCCCGACGGCCGCAAGGCTGGCCAGCCGTTCGCCCCGGGTGCTAACCCCATGCACAAGCGCGATAGCCACGGCGCCATCGCTTCGCTGTCTTCGGTTTCCAAGCTCCCGTTCCGCGATGCTCAGGACGGCATCTCCAACACCTTCTCCATCATCCCGAGTGCGCTCGGCAAGGAGGACCAGGTGTTCTTTGGCGATATCGACCTTGATCAGCTGGGCGAGTAACTATTGTTAGTGCTATACTAACAATAACGATTACTGATTAGTGCGCCGGTTTCGGCCGGCGCCTATCGATCGAAGGAGACACATTATGAAGGTTTCTGAAGTTTCCGAGACTCAGGCCGATAACCTGGTCCACATGCTCGACGCTTACGCCGAGAAGGGTGGCCACCACCTGAACATCAACGTCTTCAACCGTGAGACGCTGCTCGACGCTCAGGCTCACCCCGAGAAGTACCCGCAGCTGACCATCCGCGTTTCCGGCTATGCCGTGAACTTCCACACGCTCACCAAGGAGCAGCAGGACGAGGTCATTGCGCGTACCTTCCACGACAAGTTCTAAAGGGACTCAACTCCCGCAGGATTGCCGGGCCGCTTTGGGTTACTTTCCAAAACGTCCTCGGACATGCAAAGGGCTCCGCTGCGCGCTTCGCGCGGCGGAGCCCTTTGCGTCCTGCGGAAATGTTTTGGAAAGTAACCCAAAGAGGCCCGGCGGGGGTCCTGTGTAGTCACCCTGTAGGCGGAACTC
>NZ_JADPCJ010000018.1 GCF_015670795.1 Collinsella aerofaciens
CCCCGGAGGAGTTCCGGAGACAGTCCCTTGCGGCGTAGTTTTTATTTAAGCCGTCCAAGTTTTGGGGTGCAGTTCACGGATAGGACCTCGGGGGCGTTCGGTTAACTGCGGGAGCGTGCCGTCAGCTCAATGTGTTCGGTTGGGATCGGAAATCAACCGGTTTTTCAAACGAAAAGCGCCCGCGGCCAAATGGTCGCGGGCGCTTGACGAGGTGCCTTTTGGCTGTGTGGCGTGGGGCCTGGCTACTTGGTCTTGGCAACCAGCAGCGGGTCGCCAAGCTTGACGAGCGGGTTGCCGCCGATAAGCGTTCCAGACTCGCCGACATGGTCGATGCTCTTAAGACGATCGAGCTCGGAGACGATGACGGTCACGATGTCCTCGTGACCAGCGGCCTTAATGGCCTCGCGGTCGAAGCTGATGAGCGGCTGGCCTGCCTTGACCACATCGCCCATCTCGACAAAGCGGGCAAAACCCTTGCCGTTCATTTCCACGGTGCCCAGGCCAACATGGATGAACACGCGCAGGCCGTCCTCGGTGATCATGCCGATGGAGTGGTTGGTGACAGTGGTGGCACCGATGCGGCCGTTGGCGGGCGCATAGATGGTGCCGGTAATGGGCTCGATGCCATAGCCCTGGCCAAGCATGCCCGAGGCGATCGTCTCGTCGGGAACCTCGTTCAGGTTGACGAGCACGCCGTTGACGGGGGCATAGATGACGCCTTCGCGGGTAGCGAAGCTTGCTGCGGGCGGAACGGACGCCTCGCCGGTCGAGGTGAAGGTGGACTTAAGCGAATCGAGCAGACCCATAGTTGCCTCCAACTTAAATAGGCGCATATCGCGCGTTTGGTTTGCCGGAAACGTTTCACATGTGTTTCGCGGCTTGGTCAACGCCCCTATTCTACGCTGCTCAACGATACCTCTGAACTGGGATTATGTGATATATCAGTTGAAGGGAAACTTATTGCCGGAGTGTTTCTGCGCCACGGGTTCAAGTGGGGTACGCTTGAAGGCGAAAAACAAGGGCGCATAATTTGCGCGAAGGGAGCACATATGATTGTCGAGAACCATGCGCTGTGGGGCGAGGAGTCGACCGAGGATTATCCGGCGACGTTTACGTATTTGGGTGCCGAGCCGTTGCCCGATAAACCGAATGGCCGCCGCCCCGCGGTGATTATCTGTGGCGGAGGTGCGTTTACGCATATCGCTCCGCATGAGCAGGATCCTGTGGCGTTTGCGTTTTTGGATCACGGTTACCAGGCCTTTGTGCTCAACTATGTCACGAGTTCTACGGGTGACGTGAGCTTTCCGCACCCCCAGGCAGATCTTGCCAAGATGGTCGCCACGGTGCGCGCCAACGCCGACGAGTGGCATGTCGATCCTAAGCGCGTGTGCGTCGTGGGCTTTTCTGCTGGCGGCATGATTTGCGCCTCGCTGGCAACACAGTGGAAGACCGGCCCCTTTGCGGCACTTGCCGGGGCGCGTCCGGACGACATTCGTCCCGATGCCGTGGTGCTGGGCTATCCATTGCTAGACTTTGCCTATGTGCGCGACATGCAGACGCGCGATCCGCGCATTGACTTGCGTGTGCCCAAGACGGGCGGCAAGACGGGGCGCGATTTGCTTAACGACTACCTGTCGATGGTGACGGGTGGCGAGGCGACTGACGAGCATCTGGCCGACATCTGCCCCACCACGCATGTTTCGCGTCAGATGCCGCCGACCTTTGTGTGGGGCGTGTCCGACGACAAGACGGCGCCGATCGCGCAGGTCTACCCGTTTGCGCAGCGCATGGCCGAGGAGGGCGTTGCATGCGAGATGCACGTCTTCGACCAGGGTGGTCACGGCCTTTCGCTCGGCAACGCCAACACCGCGGTCGACAACGAGGACAAGCAGGTGGCGGTCCGCCCTTGGATTCGCCTAGCCTTCCGCTTCCTGGAGCGCCATCTGTAAGAGGACGGGCATCCCAGCCCTTCAATAACTTGCGGTGAAATAGTTCCTATCTGGGGCATCAACCAGCCCATCCAGGAACTATTCCACCGCAACTTCGTTTTTGATGCCCCGTCCGGAAACTGCGCCCCAGTTTTGCCTTTCAAGGTGGGACGCAGTTTCCCATAGGGCCTCGACTGGGAAAGCGCGTCCCGTTTCGAGCGGGGATTCCGGGATGCATTTTCCGTAAGAGGCCTGTTTGGGAAACCATATCCCGTTTCGAGCCGGAATTCTGGGATGTAGTTTCCCCGAGAGGCCTCATCGGGAAACTATGGCCCTGAACTCTCCTGCCTGTCCCCATTGCGCCAATTTGCTGATTGAACATCGTTGTGTGTTCGCGCTATCATGCATGGTTAAATTGGTTAGCCGTGGCAAACGGTTAGCCAAGGTGAACATAAATGCAACGCCCTGTGGGCGCCGGGGGAGGAACACGGACGTGAAGCTCGATACGCTCGAGATTGGAAAGGACGCCGTTGTCGCATCGGTGGCATCGGACGACCAGGCACTCCGACAGCATATTTTGGACATGGGCCTAACGCCGGGCACCGAAGTCACCATGATGAAGTACGCCCCCATGGGCGACCCGCTCGAGATTCGCCTGCGTGGCTACGAGTTGACGCTGCGCAAGGATGATGCCGCACGCATTGAGCTCGTGGATGTGCACGACACCGATACCGGTCCGCGCGCCAACGCCGCAATCGGAACGACGGAGCATCCGGCACTCGGCGAGGGGATGTATTCGCCCCGTGCGGCAAAAACGGCCGTGCCCGAGGGCGCACCGCTGCATTTTGCCCTCGCCGGCAACCAAAACTGCGGTAAGACCACGCTGTTCAACCAGCTTACGGGCTCCAACCAGCACGTCGGTAACTTTCCTGGCGTGACGGTCGACCGCAAGGACGGCACCATCCGTAACCATCCCGAGGCAAGCGTTACCGATCTGCCCGGCATTTACTCCCTGTCGCCGTACACGGGCGAAGAGATCGTCAGCCGCCAATTCATCTTGGACGAAAACCCCGACGCCATCATCGACATCATCGACGCCACCAACATCGAACGTAACCTGTACCTGACGCTGCAGCTTATGGAGCTCGACCGCCCCATGGTCATCGCGCTCAACATGATGGACGAGGTGACGGCCAACGGCGGCGCCGTGGACGTCAATCTGCTCGAGAGCCTGTTGGGCGTGCCTGTTGTTCCCATTAGCGCTGCCCGCAACGAGGGTATCGGCGAGCTGGTGGATCATGCCTTGCACGTGGCGCGGTTCCGCGAGCGCCCCGGTCGCCTGGACTTCTGTGCGCCCGATGGATCGGACGGCGGCGCACTGCATCGCTGCATCCACGGCATTGCCAACCTGATCGAGGACCATGCCGTGACGGCGCACATCCCGGTGCGCTTTGCGGCGACCAAGCTGGTTGAGGGCGACGAGCTGGTGACCGAGGCGCTTCACCTGGATCGCAACGAGCTCGACGCTATCGAGCACATCATTACCCAGATGGAGGGCGAGGCCGGCACCGACCGCCTGTCCGCGCTGGCCGATATGCGCTTTAGCTTTATCGGCGACGTGTGCGGGCGCTGCGTCGTCAAACCGCACGAAAGCCGCGAGCACGTGCGCTCCGTCAAGATCGACCGCATCCTGACGGGTCGCTACACGGCCATTCCGGCGTTCCTGGTGATCATGGGCCTCGTCTTTTGGCTGACGTTTGGCGTGATCGGCGCGGCGTTGCAGGGACTCATGGAGGACGGTATCGCTGCTATCATCGCCTCGGCCGATGCGGGCCTCAAGGCGTTCGGCACCAACGACGTGGTGCGCTCGCTGGCTGTCGACGGCGTGCTTACGGGCGTGGGCAGTGTGCTGACCTTCCTGCCGATTATCGTCGTGCTCTTCTTGTTCCTCTCCATTCTGGAAGACTCGGGCTACATGGCGCGCGTCGCCTTTGTCATGGATAAGGTGCTGCGTCGTTTTGGCCTGTCGGGCCGCAGCTTTGTGCCCATGCTCGTCGGTTTTGGCTGCACCGTGCCGGCTATCATGTCGACCCGTACGCTCCCATCCGAGCACGACCGCAAGATGACGGTCATGCTCACGCCGTTTATGAGCTGCTCAGCCAAGTTGCCGGTTTACGGCTTGCTGTGCGGGGCGTTTTTCCCACAGGCAACGGTTCCCGCCATGGTCTCGCTCTATCTGATCGGTATCGTGGTCGGCTGCATCGCGGCTTTGGTGCTCAACCGCACGGCATTTAAGGGCGACCCGGTGCCGTTTATCATGGAGCTTCCCAATTACCGCCTGCCGAGCGTCAAGACGACGGTGATGCTGGCATGGGATAAGGCCAAGGACTTCATCACCAAGGCCTTTACCATTATCTTTGCCGCTACGGTGGTCATCTGGTTCCTGCAGACGTTCGATATCCGCTTTAACGTGGTCGCCGACCAGTCGCAGAGTCTGCTTGCCGGCCTGGGTAGCATCATCGCCCCGCTGCTGGCGCCGCTCGGCTTTGGCGACTGGCGCGCATCCACGGCGCTCGTCACCGGACTTATTGCCAAGGAGAGCGTCATCTCGACTCTCACAGTGCTTTTGGGCGCGACCTCACCCGCGGCACTGTCGACCATGTTTTCGCCGTTTACCGCTTACGTGTTCCTGGTCTTTGCGTTGCTGTACCCGCCCTGCGTGGCGGCCATCGGCGCCGTCAGGAGCGAGTTGGGCGCGCGCTATGCCGTTGCCGTGTTCGCGTTTCAAGTGACGGTCGCCTGGATCGTGGCGTTTGTCGTGCATTCGGCGGGCATATTGCTGGGGCTGGCTTAGCTATTTATTGACGGCGCAACCTCTGTGTATCGAATTGTTTCGGTCCCGTGTCCGTTACTGACGGATGTGGGACCGTTGCTATATAATCGCCTCCGCTCAAAATGATTGGAGATGTTATATATGAGTCAGGGAAGGCAAGACGGCATCACGCTCAGGCAGTGGCTCCCACTCGTCGGGCTCACCTGCTGTGCGTTCGTGTTCAACACGTCGGAGTTTATGCCCATCGGCCTTTTGACTGATATCGCCGCGTCGTTCTCGCTCACCGAGGCCCAGGCGGGCATCATGATCTCGGTCTATGCCTGGGGCGTCATGCTGCTGTCGTTGCCGCTCATGGTGTTTGCCTCGCGCTTCGAGTTCAAGCGGATGCTGCTGGGCGTGCTTGCCGTGTTCTCGCTCGGCCAGTTCCTGTCCGCCGTGGCGCCCACCTATCCCATCTTGGTCTGCGCGCGCCTGGTGGTCGCTTGCGCGCATGCCGTGTTCTGGTCGGTCGCTTCGATTATGGCCTCGCGCCTGGTCGACACGCGCCATGGGGCGCTCGCCATCAGCATGATCGCCACTGGCTCGTCCATCGCGCAGATCTTTGGCCTGCCCCTCGGTCGCGCCATAGGCTTGGCCGTGGGCTGGCGCATGACGTTTGCCGTGGTCGGGGGCCTCTCGGCCATCGCGGCCGTCTACCAGGCAGCGGTGTTCCCGGCCATGCCGGCGGGTGAGCGCTTTACCGTCAAGCAACTGCCCGAGCTGCTCAAGAACCCGCTCCTCATCGCGCTCTACGCAGTCACGGTCTTCATGGCGACCGGCTATTACGCAAGCTACAGCTATATCGAGCCCTTCCTGGCGCAGGTCGCGCACGTCGATGCGGGCGCCATTACCATGACGCTGACGGCGTTTGGCTGCTCTGGTTTGCTCGGAAGCTGGCTGTTTGGCCGCCTGTTCGATGGGCATCGCTTCCCGTTCTTGGCTATCACGCTCTCCGGCGTGCCGGTGGCCCTGCTGCTCATGGGGCCGGCCGCATCGTCGCTCGTGACAGTGCTTGCCGTCTGCGCACTGTGGGGTTGCTGCGCCACGGCCTTTAACGTGGCGTTTCAGGCCGAGCTCATCAAGCACACGCCGGCAGATTCGTCGGCCGTTGCCATGTCGATCTTCTCGGGCCTGTTCAACCTCGGTATCGGCACGGGTACCGCGATCGGCGGAGCCGTGGTTTCGGGTCCCGGTATCGCCTGGATCGGCTTCGCGGGCGGTGCGATCGCTGCCGTGGGCGTCATCCTCGCTATCACGGTGATGTTCCCGGCCATTCGTCGCGCAAAGCCTGTCGCCTAATCACGTTTCCTCATCAGTTGCGGTGGAATAGTTCCTGTTTAAGGCCTCTGAAGGCCCAAGCAGGAACTATTCCACCGCAACTTATTTTGGGGGAGAGGATACAAGCTGGGCATACAATGGATGTCGTTGTGTTGCGCTTACCGGGAGGTTGCTATGTGGGCATACGAGACGACGTTCTATCAAATCTATCCGCTGGGCTTTTGTGGAGCTCCGCGCGAAAACGCCGCGCCCGTTGCCGAGGATGAGCTCGCCCAGGCCGCCGATGCCACAGCTAGCCCCGATGCCCCCATCATGAAGATTGCCCAATGGGCCGACTACCTGCAGGAACTCGGTATTGGCGCTGTGCTCATCAACCCGCCGCTCGAGTCTGATAGCCATGGCTACGACACGCGCAGCCTGCGCCATATTGATCGCCGCCTGGGTGGGGACGCCGACTTTGCCGCCGTATGCGACACGCTGCATGCCCATGGCATCCGCGTGGTGCTCGATGCCGTCTTCAACCACGTCGGCCGCGGTTTTTGGGCCTTCCGCGATGTGCAGGAGCGCAAGTGGGACTCGCCGTACAAGGACTGGTTCCACATTAGCTTTGACGGCGATTCCTGCTATGGCGATGGCTTTTGGTACGAGGGCTGGGAAGGCCATTTTGAGCTTGTGAAGCTCAACCTGCAAAATCCCGCTGTGGTCGATTACCTGCTCGAGTCCGTGCGCCGCTGGGCCGAGGTCTTTGGCGTCGACGGCCTGCGCCTGGACGTTGCCTATATGCTCGACCGCGACTTTATGCGCCGCCTGCACGTCTTTACCCATGAGCTCAAGCCCGACTTTGTGCTGATCGGCGAGACGCTCCACGGCGACTACAACCAAATCGTCAACGACGAGATGCTCGACTCCTGCACCAACTACGAGTGCTACAAGGGCCTGTACTCCAGCTTTAACTCGGTCAACATGTTCGAGATCGCCCATTCGCTGCACCGCCAGTTTGGCGGTGATCCGTGGTGCATCTACCGCGGCAAACATCTGCTGTCGTTTGTCGACAACCACGATGTGCCGCGCCTGGCAAGTATCCTCACCGACAAGTCGTGTCTGCGTCCCGCCTACGGCATGCTCTTTGGCATGCCGGGCATCCCGTGCGTCTACTATGGCAGCGAGTGGGGAATTGCCGGCGAAAAGGGTGGCCCCGATGGCGACTGGGCGCTGAGACCTGCGCTCAATGAGCCTGCGCCCAACGAGCTGACGGCGTTCATCACGCAGCTTGCGCACCTTCGCTCGGCCGACGACGCGGCTGCCCGTGCTCTCAACTACGGTGCCTATCGCAACGTGGTGATCCAGAACAAGCAGCTGCTGTTCGAGCGCGCCTGTGACGGCGCGACGGTACTCGTGGCGGTGAATGCCGTGGGTGAGCCTTACACCTTTGGCGCCGGCGAGCTCAACGGGTCCTTCGTCGACCTGCTTGCCGACGATGCGCCCACGGTCGAGCTGACGGGTACCCTTGAGCTTGCACCCTACGAGGTGCGCTATCTGTTGAGAGCCTAGCCCATGGCCGTATCTGACGAGGGCTATCAACATATTGAGCATGGGTTTGAGCCCGTGTTTGACGAGCACTCGCGCGTTTTGGTGCTCGGGTCGTTTCCCTCGGTGCTTTCGCGCGCCAATGCCTTTTATTACGGGAACCCTCAGAATCGCTTTTGGCGTGTGATGGCCACGTGCCTCGGTATGCCTGTGCCGCCCAACGAGGGCGATCCTTTGGCAAGCGGTGAGCCCGCGACGCTCGATGCCTCCATTGCCGCCAAGCGGGTCATGCTGTTGAACGGCGGCGTAGCCCTGTGGGATGCAATCGAGAGCTGCGACATTAAGGGCTCGAGCGACGCGAGCATCCGCAACGTTGTGCCGGCACATATCGAGCGCATTACCGATGCCGCGCCGATCGAGGTCGTTGTCTGTAACGGCGGTACGGCAGGGCGACTCTACAAACGCTACTTGCAAGATCGGACGGGGCTGCCTGCCATTGTCCTGCCCTCGACAAGTCCCGCCAATGCCGCCTGGTGCCTGGAGCGTCTTGTTGAGCGTTGGCACGAAGCCGTTGACTGGGCTGTTATTTAATTTAGTTTTTTGTTTGAGCGTGGGCGCCCAGACGTTTCAGAGCGCCTCGCCAGATCGGCGCGGGCACGGCTGGCTCGGCGCAAACCATGCCGTCGGCGTCGACGTTGGCGGCATTGCCGCCGCCAAGTCGCTGTGCATGCTCGACGGAGCAGCCCATGCGCACAGCGCCCACAAGCTTATCCATCGCTTCCGAAAATGGTCGGCGCAAGAGGCCCATGCGTGGGGAATGGCGAAGCGCTGCGATGCCGCTGCCGGCGCAGATGGCAACGCCGCCACACCACAATTGGTCATGGCGCTCACATGCCTTGCGCAGGCGAACGGCGGTCCCACGCGCCCGCTCTGTGCCCTCTTGTGCGGCTCGAATCGCGGCATAGACGCGCGTTCCCGTACCGCCAAAGCGCTCAAGCGCCCGCTCGATGGCTGTCAACGTCTCATCGTCAGCCACATCTTCAATGGCCAGCACGATGCCATCGGCAACGCTGCCGGCGTCATTTGCCTTCAAGTCGACCGGGCGGGGGAGTGCGGTGCCGGAAAACCGGGCATAGGCGGCGATGGCATCCTGCAGGTCCCAAAGCAAAAACTCAAGATCGGCGCTATTGGGAATACTGATATACGCAATGGTGTGCAGTGTTTTTGGTACGTCGCCGCGCGCGGTCGTCTCCATGCCATCTCCTTTCCGGCTCGTTTCCGTTTAGGTTACACCGTCTGGTGGCGCCCCGCCGCGCTATCCTAGTGCAACCCTTACGAAAGGAACGCCATGCGTCTGCCCATGAATACCTCGCTTGCCATGCTCAAGCCCTCCGGTATCCGCCGGATCAACGCGCTCGCCGCCCAGCATCCGGGGTGCATCGCGCTCGCGCTCGGCGAGCCCGATTTTCCCACGCCCGATGTGATTAGCGCCGAGGTGACCGCCGCACTGGACCGCGGTGACACGCACTATCCGCTCAACAACGGTCGCCCCGCCCTGCGTGAGGCGTTGTCTGCCTACATGGGGGGCGCGGGCCTTACGTTTTCGGCCGACGAGGTCATCCTGACCGACGGCGCGACCGAGGCCCTGTCGGCAACATTCATGGCCATGCTCAACCCCGGCGACGAGGTCATTATCCCCACGCCGGCCTTTGGCCTGTACGAGAGCATCGTCGTGGCCAACCACGCCAAAGCGGTCTTTTTGGATACGGAGCCTGCGCAATTTCAGATTGACGAGGATGCGCTTCGTGCTTGCGTGACGCCGGCGACCAAGGCCATCGTCATCTGCACGCCCAACAATCCTACAGGCTGCATCCTCAACGCAGCATCGCTCGACGCCGTGGCGCGCGTAGCGGAGCAGGCGGGCATCTACGTGATCTGCGACGACGTATACAACCGCCTGGTCTACGTGGACGGCTACGAGCGCTTTGCCCAGCGCCACCCGGAGCTTCGTGAGCAGACGGTAGTCATCGAGAGCTTCTCCAAGCCCTGGGCTATGACCGGCTGGCGTCTGGGCTGGCTCGCAGCAGCGGCACCCGTCATCGCCGAGATCGCAAAAGCTCACCAATACCTAGTATCGAGCGCCGTCTCCTTCGAGATGGACGCCGCGGCCCGAGCCCTGACCGTCGACCCAACCCCCATGCTCGAAGTCTACCGAGCCCGTCGCGAATGCGTACTCGCAGCCTTAGACGCCATGGGCCTCGACGTAGTAGAGCCCGCAGGAGCCTTCTACACTTTCCCGAGCATCAAAAAATTCGGTCTAACCAGCGAAGACTTCTGCATCAAAGCCATCAAAGAAGCAAACGTAGCCCTAGTCCCGGGCGACTGTTTCGGCACCGAAGGCCACATCCGCCTAAGCTACTGCGTCTCCGACAAAGACCTAGACGAAGGACTAGCCCGCCTGTCCAACTTCGTTTCAACCCTGTAGCCCTCAGGGACGCAACACATCAGCCCACCGACCCAAGCATTATGAGTGGGGGCGTCAGCCAACGAAAACCCGGGCTGCCCAAAGTCAACGCAGGCACGCGCCGCCGAAGGCCAGGCACAAGGTTTTCGTAGATTCCGCACGAGCCGAAGAGCACTTAATGTGCTCTTCGTGCGAGCCAGGACTTGACCGAGCGAAAACCTTGCGCCTGGCCTTCGGCGGCGCGTGCCGGATGGTGGAATTGTGTGCAGCCCGGTTTTCCGTTGACCGACGCCGGGGTCCCCGCCATAATACTTTTGATTCACGCACGAATCCGCTGCCAGAGACAGCCGGCGCAAACGGGTCTTACCCGCGAGCTTAATGGGATATCCCGCCAGCCGAGGTGGTCGAGTAGATATGTCTTCTCGCCCCCGTCGCTCATGCAGCGCGGGGGCTTTCTTTTTGGACATGCCCCCGTCACGTCCTTGTGGCGGACCGTGCCCGGAAAGAATTCGAGGAGGTGTAATTCATGCCCCAGCAGTACAAAATCGACAAGGTTGCAGAGATCGAGTCCCGTATCGCCGAGAACGCCGGTCTGTTCGTCGTCAAATACAACGGTCTGACGGTTAAGCAGGCTCAGGAGCTGCGTCATCAGCTTCGCGAGTGCGGCGCCGAGATGAAGGTCTACAAGAACAACCTGGTCAAGATCGCTCTCAAGAACCAGGAGCAGCCCGAGCTCGACGAGATCCTCGCCGGCCCCGTCGCTTATGTGTTCTACGAGTCCGAGCCGGTCGAGGCCGCTAAGGCCCTTAAGGACTTCTCCGCTCAGTCCAAGGGCGTCCTTGAGATCAAGGGCGGTATCTCTGACGGCAAGGCCGTTTCCGCTGATGATGTTAAGGCTATCGCCGAGCTGCCCACCAAGGATCAGCTTCTCGGCCAGATCGCCGGTCTCATCTCCGGTTTCGCTCGCGACATCGCTGTCTGCGTCAACGGCGTTTCCTCTGGTCTCGCTCGTTCGATCCAGCAGGTCTCCGAGCAGAAGGCAGCCTAGTTGCTGTTTTCACCCGCGGCGGCAACGCCGCACCCCTGGCGCATTCGCGCCGTGTTTTAACTGATCTCCGTGCATTCGCACGGAAACCGAAAGGACTTAGAAATGGCTAAGCTTACCACCGATGAGATCATCGATGCTCTTAAGGAAATGACCCTTCTCGAGGCTTCCGAGCTCGTCAAGGCTATCGAGGACACCTTCGGCGTTTCCGCCGCTGCTCCTGCCGCTGTTGTCGCCGCTCCCGCTGCTGGCGCTGCTGAGGCCGAGGAGAAGACCGAGTTTGACGTCGTGCTCGAGGGCTTCGGCGACAACAAGATCCAGGTCATCAAGGCCGTCCGTGAGCTCACCAACCTTGGCCTGAAGGAGGCCAAGGAGGTCGTCGAGGGCGCTCCCAAGGCTGTTCTCGAGGGTGCCAAGAAAGAGGACGCCGAGGCTGCCAAGGAGAAGCTCGAGGCTGCTGGCGCTGCTGTCACCCTCAAGTAATCAGGCTTTCTCGCCAGATTTCTTTAAAGACGGGGTTCGCATTGCGAGCCCCGTCTTTTTTGTTTTTCGGTCCCTCGGCATCGGTTGCTCAAACTGCCATATTCTGTGATTTGCGTCGTATCGGGTGCCCTGCCGTTGGGCAATAAAATTGCACCATTCGAGCAATAATTTGCGTTGACCTGCTGAAGAATTGCCTCTGCCTTGTAGCGACATATAGTTCCAGCGGTAAGATGCTTGGGTATCGCAATTTGGTCTGCGGCTGTGTGCCGCACGCATGGGGCGCTTTTGCGCCTGCGAAAGGATCTTTGAATAACATGAAGGCAATCATCCCCGCCGCCGGTCTTGGCACGCGTTTTCTGCCTGGCACCAAGTGCACGCCCAAAGAGATGCTGCCGGTGCTCGACAAGCCCGTCATTCAGTACGTCGTCGAGGAGGCGCTCGACCCCGAGGAAGTCGACGACGCCATCATCGTTACATCTCCCGGTAAGCCCGAGCTACTGAACTACTTCCAGCCCGATCGCTCGCTCGAGAACCTGCTGCGCGAGCGCGGCAAGAACGCCTATGCCGATGCCGTCGCCCACGCTGGCGGTATGCCGGTCGACTTCCGTTATCAGTACGAGCCCAAGGGCCTCGGCCATGCTATCCGCTCTGCTGCCGACGCCGTGGCAGGGGAGAACTTCCTGGTTCTTCTGGGCGACTACGTTGTGCCTAATCGCGACATCTGCGACAAGATGCTCGCCGTTTCCAAGGAGCACGGTGGAGCTTCGGTTATCGCCGTCGCTGCTTGCTCGCCCGAGGAAGTCAGCCGCTACGGCGTTATCGCCGGCGAGCGCGTCGGTTCGCTCGAGGGCGGCGAGGACGTTGCCGATGCAGAGCCGGGCGCTGTCTGGCGTATCGGCGGTCTGGTCGAGAAGCCCGCTCCCGAGGCGGCTCCGTCCAACCTGTACATCGTCGGTCGCTACCTGCTGAGCCCGCTGGTCATGGACCTGCTGGCAGATCAGCAGGCCGGCAAGGGCGGCGAGATCCAGCTCACCGACGCCATGGCCCGTTCGCTCGACCGTGAGGCCATGTATGCCGTCGTCATCGACCCGCTGTCGGGCTACGACACCGGCACTCCCTCTGGCTGGATGGCCACCAACGCCCTCATGGCTGCAAGCGATCCCCGCTTTGCCGATGCCTTCTGGGACGCCATCGACGAGCGCGGCGGATTGATGCGCAAGTAAGCCTTCGGACATCGACATTTACGGGCGCGGACCTCGGTTCGCGCCCGTTTTTTATAAGAGCTGCGATTGCCGGCTCTCTGTTCACAGAAAATATATGAACAGATGTTCGATGTACACCTATCTACCTGCGCCTTTTCTGCCGAAAAACTTTGCTACTCCAAAAACTCAATCGCGTCAAGGCTTTTCTTGCCCAACGGTCGGTACCTGATAAACTATTAGGTTGCGATAACTGGCGAAGCTATGCCTCGCCAACCCACCGAGCATTTCCGTGAAGGAGGAAAAACCTGGTGACCTACGCATACACTGCCACTGAGCGCAAGCGCGTCAGCTTCGGGAAAATCCCGGAGGCCATGGAGCTCCCCAACCTTATCTCTGTTCAAAGGGAATCCTTTGAGCGTTTTAAGGACGAGGGCCTTCGTGAGGCGTTCAAGGAATCCAGCCCCATCCAGAGTCAGAACCATGTTCTCGAGGTTACCTTCGGCGAGCATCAGTTCGGCGACCCCGCGCACACCGTCGAGGAGTGCCGCGAGAAGGATATGACCTATCAGGCTCCGCTTCTGACCGACGTCCGTCTCACCAACAAGGAGACCGGCGAGATCAAGGAGCAGCTCGTCTTTATGGGCGACTTCCCCATGATGACCGATCAGGGCACCTTCATCATCAACGGTACCGAGCGTATCGTCGTTTCGCAGCTCGTCCGTTCCCCGGGTGTGTACTACAGCTCCGAGATGGATTCGGGCAAGCAGATCTACAAGGCCCAGATCATCCCGTCCCGCGGTGCCTGGCTCGAGTTTGAGGTCGACAAGCGCGATCAGCTCATGGTCTCCATCGACCGTAAGCGTAAGCAGAGCGCCACGATGTTCCTGCGCGCCCTTGGCATCGCCGTCACCAACGACGACATCATCGAGCTGCTCGGCAACTCCGATGTGATCAAGCGCACCCTGGAGCGCGACACCGCCCTCACCCGCGAGGATGCCCTTATCGAGATCTACCGTCGCCTGCGCCCGGGCGAGCCTCCCACCGTGGACGCTTCCCGCAGCCTGCTCGAGGGCCTGCTCTTTAACCCGCAGCGCTACGATCTGGCCCGCGTCGGTCGTTACAAGGTCAACAAGAAGCTCAACCTCACCACCGAGGAAGAGGTCACGGTGCTCACCGACGAGGATATCGTCGCGACGCTGCGCTACCTGCTGTCCCTCGCTGCCGGCGAGCAGGGCTTCAAGGTCGACGACATCGACCACTTTGGCAACCGCCGCATCCGCACCGTCGGCGAGCTCGTCGCCAACCAGTTCCGTATCGGCATGAGCCGTATGGAGCGCGTCGTCCGTGAGCGCATGAGCTCCCAGGACATCGACGAGATTACCCCGCAGTCGCTCATCAACATCCGTCCGATCGTGGCCTCCATCAAGGAGTTCTTCGGTTCCTCGCAGCTCTCGCAGTTCATGGACCAGGCGAACCCCCTGACCGGTCTGACCCACAAGCGCCGTCTGTCCGCACTCGGCCCTGGCGGTCTTGCCGGCCACAAGTCCGGCTCCAGCCGCCGCACCAACGTGCCGACGGCCGTCCGCGACGTTCACAACTCGCACTACAGCCGCATGTGCCCGATTGAGACCCCCGAAGGCCCCAACATCGGCCTGATCGGCTCGCTCGCTCTCTACGCCCGCGTCAACGAGTACGGCTTCATCGAGGCTCCGTTCCGTCGCGTCGAGAACGGCGTTGCCACCGACCAGATCGACTGGATGACCGCTGACGAGGAAGAGAAGCACGTCATCGCGCCGGCCAACACGCCGCTCGATCCCAAGACCAACGAGTTCATCACGACCGATGCCGAGGGCAAGCTTGTCCGCCCGCACACCGTGATCGCCCGTACCCGCGACTTCGACGGCTCCTTCGGCGCTCCCGCCGACGTGCCTGTCGAGGACGTCGACTACATGGACGTCTCGCCGCGTCAGATGCTCTCCGTCGCAGCCACGCTGATCCCGTTCCTCGAGCACGACGACGCCAAGCGTACGCTGATGGGCGCTAACATGCAGCGCCAGGCCGTGCCGCTGGTTCACCCTGCCGCTCCCTATGTCGGTACCGGCATGGAGCGTCGCGCCGCTCTGGACTCCGGCGAGGTCACCCTGGCCAAGAACGCCGGCGAGGTCATCTTTGCCGACGCTGCCAAGATCATCGTCAAGCATGCCGGCGGCATGGACGAGTATCACCTGGCCAAGTACCAGCGCTCCAACCAGTCCACCTGCATCAACCACCGTCCGCTCGTGCGCGTCGGTGACACCGTTGAGCAGGGCGAGCCCCTGGCTGACGGTCCTTCGACCGATCATGGCGAGCTCGCACTGGGTCAGAACCTCACCGTGGCATACATGCCGTGGGAAGGCTTCAACTACGAGGACGGTATCGTCGTGTCCGAGCGTCTGGTGGCCGAGGACCTGCTGACGACCATCAACATCACCCGTCACGAGATCGATGCCCGCGACACCAAGCTCGGCCCCGAGGAGATCACCCGCGAGATCCCGAACCTCTCTGAGGATATGCTTGCCAACCTCGACGAGGACGGCATTATCCGCATCGGCGCCGAGGTCGGCCCTGGCGACATCCTGGTCGGCAAGGTCACGCCTAAGGGCGAGAGCGCTCTGACCGCCGAGGAGCGCCTGCTGCGCGCCATCTTCGGTGCCAAGGCCCACGACGTCCGCGACACCTCCCTTAAGATGCCTCACGGCGCTTACGGTCGCGTCATCGACGTCGTCCGCTTTAGCCGCGAGAACGGCGACGATCTGGCCCCCGGCGTCAACGAGCAGGTGCGCGTCTACGTCGCCCAGCGTCGTAAGATCCAGCAGGGCGATAAGATCGCCGGCCGCCACGGCAACAAGGGTGTTATCTGTAACGTTCTGCCGGTCGAGGACATGCCCTACATGGCTGACGGTACCCCGATCGACGTTATCCTCAACCCGCTGGGCGTTCCCTCGCGTATGAACGTCGGCCAGCTGCTCGAGTGCCACCTTGGCTGGGCCGCTGCCTGCGGTTGGGATACCGAGAAGGCCGACTCCGACAAGTACGTCCCCGGTCCGTTCTTCACCGCGACGCCCGTCTTCGACGGCGCCAAGGAGGACGAGATCGCCGAGGTCATTCGTCGTGCCAACAAGAACATGCTCAACAAGGCCACCGCTGCCTTTGGCGATCACATGCGTCCCGAGTTCGTCACCCAGCTTGACGAGCGCGGCAAGACCCGCCTGTTCGACGGCCGCACCGGCGAGGAGTTCCGCGAGCCCATTACCGTGGGTACGTCCTACATCCTCAAGCTCGGCCACATGGTCGACGACAAGATCCACGCCCGTTCGACCGGCCCTTACAGCTTGGTTACCCAGCAGCCTCTGGGCGGCAAGGCCCAGTTCGGCGGCCAGCGCTTCGGCGAGATGGAAGTTTGGGCACTGTACGCATACGGTGCTTCCAACGTCCTGCAGGAGATTCTGACCGTCAAGTCCGACGATACCGTGGGCCGCGTCAAGACCTACGAGTCCATCGTCAAGGGCGAGAACGTTCCTGTTCCGGGTATCCCCGAGTCCTTCAAGGTTCTCGTCAAGGAGATCCGTTCCCTCGCGCTGGACATCGAGCCCATGCACGATGCTGACGAGGACGCCTCCGCCCCTGTGACCGCCGAGGAGACCTCTGCTCTCGACGACCTGGCTGCGCTCGCCGGCGTTGACGCCGACGTCGAGGCCGAGGATGCCGAGACCGTCGAGGCACCCGAGGCTGTCGCCGCCACGACCACTGATAAGGAGTAGTTGACTGTGGCAGATTTCGAAGCTACTGATTTTGACTCGGTAAAGATCTCCCTTGCCTCCGCCGACCAGATCCGTTCCTGGTCGCACGGTGAGGTCAAGAAGCCGGAGACCATCAATTACCGTACCCTCAAGCCCGAGAAGGACGGCCTGTTCTGCGAGAAGATCTTCGGTCCCGCCAAGGACTGGGAGTGCTCCTGCGGCAAGTACAAGGGCATCCGCTTTAAGGGTATCGTCTGCG
This sequence comes from Collinsella aerofaciens, assembly GCF_015670795.1. Taxonomy (GTDB): domain Bacteria; phylum Actinomycetota; class Coriobacteriia; order Coriobacteriales; family Coriobacteriaceae; genus Collinsella; species Collinsella aerofaciens_Q. Next base: position 16,838 of record NZ_JADPCJ010000018.1, read on the forward strand.
AGCGCTGCGGCGTCGAGGTTACCTCGGCCAAGGTGCGTCGCGACCGCATGGGCCATATCGAGCTCGCCGCTCCCGTGTCCCACATCTGGTACTTCAAGAGCCCCACGAGCTTCCCGATGAGCCGTATGCTCGACATCAAGTCCAAGGACCTCGAGAAGGTTCTGTACTTTGCCAGCTACATCATCACCGAGGTTGACTATGAGGCCCGCGAGGCCGACGCCGACGACCTGCGCGAGGAGCTCGCCGCCGATCTGGAAGAGATCGATGCCGAGTGCGCCCGTCAGATCGAGTCCCTCAAGGAGCAGGGCGACCCCGAGAACTTTGACGAGTTCTCCGACGAGGAGCCGCTGACCCCCGAGGAGATCGCCTCTGGCATCGTCGACATCGAGGAAGAGTGCAAGGACGAGAAGCAGCTCCGCACGGACGCCTTCAACGCCTTCATGAAGCTCACCGAGCGCGACCTCATCTCCGATGAGCCGCTGTTCCGTGAGATGACCCGTTACTACTCCATGTACTTCAAGGGTGGTATGGGTGCCGAGGCTGTCCGCGACCTGCTCGCTGCTATCGACCTCCCCTCCGAGGCCGAGAAGCTCAAGGCCATCATCGCCGACGAGGATTCCCAGAAGCAGAAGCGCGAGAAGGCCGTCAAGCGCCTCGAGGTCGTTGACGCCTTCCTGAAGGGCGGCAACAGCCCCGCAAACATGATCCTGGACGTCATCCCGGTCATTCCGCCCGATCTGCGCCCGATGGTCCAGCTCGATGGCGGCCGCTTCGCCGCGTCCGACCTCAACGACCTGTATCGTCGCGTGATCAACCGTAACAACCGACTCAAGCGCCTGCTCGACCTGGACGCCCCTGCGATTATCGTGAACAACGAGAAGCGCATGCTCCAGGAGTCCGTGGACGCCCTGTTCGACAACGGCCGTCGTGGTCGCCCGGTCTCTGGCCGTGGCGGTCGCCCGCTCAAGTCGCTCGCCGAGGCCCTCAAGGGCAAGCAGGGTCGTTTCCGTCAGAACCTGCTGGGTAAGCGTGTCGACTACTCCGGCCGTTCGGTTATCGTTACCGACCCCAAGCTGCTGCTGCACCAGTGCGGTCTGCCCAAGACCATGGCGCTGGAGCTCTTCAAGCCCTTCGTTATGAAGCGCCTGGTCGAGCTCGGCAAGGTCGAGAACATCAAGGGCGCCAAGCGCGCTATCGACCGCGGTGCCACCTTTGTGTGGGATATCCTCGAAGAGGTCATCGACGGCCGCGTCGTGCTGCTCAACCGTGCACCGACCCTGCACCGTCTGTCCATCCAGGCCTTTGAGCCGGTGCTGGTCGAGGGCAAGGCTATCCACCTGCACCCGCTGGTCTGCTCGCCCTTCAACGCCGACTTCGACGGCGACCAGATGTCTGTCCACGTGCCGCTGTCCAGCCAGGCTCAGGCCGAGGCCCGCGTGCTCATGCTCTCTGCGAACAACCTGCGCTCGCCGGCATCCGGCAAGCCGGTCAACATCCCTTCGCAGGACATGATCATCGGTGTGTACTACCTGACCCAGGTCCGCGAGGGTCTGCCGGGCGAGAACCACGTGTTCTCGAGCTTCGACGACGCGCTGCACGCCTATGACTGCCGCTCCGAGGTCGACATGCAGGCCAAGATCCAGGTCCGCGTGTCCGCTGCCGATGCCAACGTCATCAATGAGGACGGCACCCGTATCTTCCGCGTCAAGAACGGCAAGAACGAGTTTGTCGACTACGATGTCACCGGCAATAAGACCGCGCGCTTCGAGACCTCTATCGGCCGCATCATCTTCAACCGCCAGTGCCTGCCCGAAGACTACGAGTTCATGAACTACAAGATGGTCAAGGGCGATGTGGCCAAGCTGGTTGCGGACTGCTGTGATCGTTACCCCGAGGCCAAGGTCGGCCCGATCCTCGACGCCATCAAGTACTCCGGCTTCCACTACGCTACCCGCGCCGGCCTCACCATCTCGGTGTGGGACGCTCTCATCCCTGCCGAGAAGCAGGAGCTGCTCGACCGCGCCCAGGCCAACGTCGACCAGATCAACGAGTACTTCGAGGAGGGCTTCATCAACGAGACGGAGCGCCACATCGAAGTCGTTAACGAGTGGACCGCTTGTACCGACAAGGTCGCAGCGCTCATGCTCGACATGTTCGACGAGGAGAACCCGCTGTACATGATGGCCGACTCCGGCGCCCGTGGTTCTAAGACCCAGCTGCGTCAGCTCGGCGGCATGCGTGGCCTGATGGCAGACATGTCCGGCGAGACGATCGACCTTCCCATTAAGGCGAACTTCCGCGAGGGCCTGCTGCCGCTCGAGTACTTCATTTCGACCTACGGCGCCCGTAAGGGCCTGGTCGATACCGCATCCCACACCTCGGACTCTGGTTACCTGACCCGTCGTCTGGTCGACGTGGCCCAGGACGTCATCGTCCGCGAGGAGGACTGCGGCACGCACGAGGGCGTCACCTACAACCTCATCATCCCCGGCACCACCGACCTCAACACCGACCTCGTCGGCCGTTGCTTCATCGAGGACGTCGTGGCTCCCGATGGCACCGTGCTCTTTGAGCAGGACGGCTACATCGAGAAGGTTGCCGACATTCAGAAGATGGTCGATGCCGGCCTTAAGAAGGTCAAGCTCCGCGCGCTGCTCACTTGCCGCTCCAAGTACGGCGTGTGCCAGAAGTGCTACGGCTGGGATCTTTCCACCCGTCGTCCGGTCGCCATCGGTACCGCGGTCGGCATTATTGCCGCCCAGTCCATCGGCGAGCCCGGTACGCAGCTTACGATGCGTACCATTCACTCCGGCGGCGTCGCTGGCGTCGACGATATTACGCAGGGTCTGCCTACGGTCAGCCGTATGTTCGATATCGTCGGCAACGTCAACGAGAAGATTCTGGGTCGCGAGGCCGAGCTGGCTCCGTACTCCGGCCACCTCTCGATTAAGCCCGAGAAGTCCGAGTACGTGCTGACGCTCACCGACTCCGAGGACCACACCCGTGTCCTCGACGAGCGTCGCGTCCCCGCTTCGGTTCGCTTTATGCCCGAGATCGAGGACGGCTGCGAGGTTCGCGCCGGCGACCAGATCACCAAGGGCTTCGTCAACTTCCGCAACCTGCGCAAGCTGACCGACATCGAGTCGACGATGCACACCTTCGTCGAGAGCGTCAAGGACGTCTACACCAGCCAGGGCGTCGACCTGAACGACAAGCACATCGAGGTGCTCGCACGTCAGATGCTGCGTCGCGTTCAGATCACCAACCCCGGTGACTCCAAGTACCTGCTTGGTCAGTACGTCGACCGCTACGAGTTCGCCGACGAGGTCGAGCGCGTTGCCCGTCTGGGCGGTCAGGCTCCTGTGGCCGAGCCCGTCATCCTGGGTACGCTCAAGGTCGCGTCCAACATCGACTCCTGGCTGTCGAGCGCTTCGTTCATCCGTACCGCCGGCGTCCTTACCGAGGCTGCCATCGAGGGCAAGGTCGACCACCTGCTCGACCTTAAGTCCAACGTCATCGTCGGTAAGAAGATCCCGGCCGGTACCGGCCTCAAGCCGTACGCCAACGCCAAGCTGACGTATCGTACGGCCGACGGCTACGTGGACATCGACGGCCCGGCTTCGCCCAACGCCAAGTCGCTGCCCGAGTGGGCTCCTGTGGAGCTCAAGGACCTGGACGAGCAGCTCCCGCAGCAGCTCGACTGGGCCGGCTACGACGAGTTCGGTGGTGCTGACGGTTCGTTCACCCGCAACGGCCACACCATCTCCGCCGAGAAGGCTCGCCTGTACCTGTTCGACGACCTGGGCGTGTCGCAGCGCTGGACCAACAAGTTCAGCGAGGTCGGCATCGAGACGGTCGGCGACCTGGTCGGCAAGTCCGAGGAAGATCTGCTGCGCATCGATGGCATCGGTGCCAAGGCGATCGAGGAGCTCCGTGACGGCCTCGAGGCCCACGACCTGCTCTACATCCTCGAGAACAACGACGACGTTGCCGACGAGGAAGACCTCTCGCAGCTGCTGCAGATGGTCTTTAGCCCCGACGGTCCGGACGATATCCTGCTGGGTACCTCCGCTCCGACGCATCACGCCGACGCCGACGAGGAGCTCCTGGGCGCCCCGATCGACGACAAGAAGGCTCCCGCCAACGGTGCCATCAACGAGGACATGGCGTCCCTCGACGAGCTGCTCAACCAGCTCGTGGACACCGACGACGCCGAAGAGGCCAAGGACAACGACGAGGAGTAATTTCCTAGTACGTTAACCGTCCTTCCAAAGACCCGCTTCCCAACAGGGAAGCGGGTCTTTTTTGCTGAAGAAAACCTGCCAAAAAGGGACAGGTTTATTTTGATAGGGTTTTCCTGCTTGAATTTGAAACATTTCGTTCGGTCAAAGCGTATCTATGGTGAGGGCCTCAGCAAGAAACATCAGCATCACCGGGAGGTGATTATGGAAGAACAAGCATTTAGACAGGCGGTCGAGGATCACCGTGATGTCGTGTTTCGAATCGCATTGACGTACCTGCGCGATCGTGCCGACGCCGACGATGTTGCCCAGGATGTCTTTCTTAAGCTGTTTAAAAGCGATGGACATTTTGAAAGTTGGGAACATCTTCGTCGATGGCTTATCCGGGTCACGATCAATGAATGCAAATCGCTCTTTCGAAAGCCGTGGAGACGCGTGGAGGATATTGAAAGTCTGACCGATTCGCTTTCGGCGGCGCAGGATGAGACCAAGGCGGTCTTGTCAGACGTTATGCGACTTCCGGAGCGATTCCGTGTTCCCATCGTGCTCTATTACTATCTGGGCTTTTCGACTTCAGAGATTGCCGAGTTACTGCATGTGCCGGCCGCGACCGTTCGAACGCGTTTAGCTCGCGGTCGATCGAAGCTCAAGTTCATCCTAGAGGAGGGCGACCGTGAAATCCAACCAAATCAAGCAGGCTTTCGAGTCCGTCCAAGCTGATAGCGATCTTGCAGATCGCGTCCTTAATACCGCTGCGGGTGAGCCGCTTCATCGAAAGGGTCACGCGAAGCCTCTGTATGTTGCCGTAATCGGATGTCTTGCCGGAGTGCTGGCGACCGGAGGAGTCGCCTACGCCGTTGTCAATTCCAGCTATTTTGCCTCAGCTTGGGGAAACCACGGCAACGGGGATTCCATTACCTGGACCAACGGAGGCTCATCGGGAACTAAATATACCTACACCAGAGAGTTCGGTGATGGCATCGCGCCCCAAAGCTTGGAGGGTTCAGTACAGAAGGTCAATCTGTCCGTCGAGGGCAACGGCTATACACTCGACATTCATGATATGGCTATCGATAAAAACGGTTGCGGTGCCGTGACGTTTACGTTGTCCAATCCAAATGGTGTTAACTACTACAAGCCGGCAGCAGAGACTGGCGAACTTGTTCTCTATGGTGAAGAAGAACAAGGAATCGGCACGCCCAGCATGAACTTCGGCGAGGAATGGGCTGACACACGCTGCACAATTGATAAGGACACATCAAGCGACACGGTCATTAATGGCACGATGTACTTTGCCTCGTGGAATCGCGAGCGAGATTTGGGACATGCGGTCACCTGGAATATCAGCTGGACGGAGGGCAAAGGTGAGGATGCGAAGGTGATCGAGGTATCGACGCCAGAGTTTAACGTCGGAGCGCACGTCGATACAAAGGAACTCCGCCCTGATGACTCGCCTCTCGAGATTAGCCCGTTTTCCATCCAGACGCACATCGATGATCTGGGCTATGAAGCAGTTGATCATAAACTGACCGTCAGCTACAAGGATGGATCGGAGCAGATTATCGAAGATGACGACGCAGGGGCGTACAATTTCTATGTTTCGATGGCACGCAATAGCGGAGAGAACATTTGGGTGCCGACAAAACTGATCAATGTCGATCAAGTGGTCTCAGTAACGCTTGAGGGCACGAGATACACATCAACAGGAGAGACCGAAACAGAAGTACCCTTTACCATCGTTTATTCGTAAAGTCTGGGCCGCTTCCCAAGGGGGGAAGCGGCCTTTTTAGCGTTATATGGACGAGTGGATTGGACGTTATTCGTCTCGTTCTCGGAAGAACGTAGCAAATGGATGCGGATCACCGTGAAGAGTGGCGTTTTCCCAGATAAAACCGACCAAAATAAACCTGTCCCTTTTTGGCAGGGAACGTTGCCCCGACGAGCACGTCGGATTCCCGGGCCGGGCAGCACAGGGGTTAAGTTTGTCGCGAGTTCCGCACGAGCCGGAGGCCACTTAATGTGGCCTCCGTGCGAGCCAGGACTGTAGAGCAGCAAACTTAACCCCTGTGCCGCCCGGACCGGGAATCCGCCCACGCGCACAGAAGGGGATTCCTTTTGTGTAGGCTTTGCGGAAATGTGGGTATTTTAGGATACGCCCGGCGGCGTGGTCTGTTGACGACACAGCTAACGCCACGTATCCTATCGAACTGCGTGTTTCGTAGGGGGATGCTGACCCCTCGATTCAAGCCGTTGCACTTTACAGAAAGCTGGAATCATTCGAGAAGGAGTACGCTTTGCCTACTATTAACCAGCTGGTTCGCCAGGGCCGTCGTTCCGTGCCCAAGAAGTCCAAGAACGCTGCTCTGCAGCACAACTCCCAGAAGCGCGGCGTGTGCACCCGCGTCTTTACCACGAGCCCCAAGAAGCCGAACTCGGCTCTTCGTAAGGTTGCCCGTGTTCGTCTCGTCAACGGCATCGAAGTTACTGCTTACATCCCGGGTGAGGGCCACAACCTGCAGGAGCACTCCATCGTGCTCGTCCGCGGCGGTCGTGTCCGTGACCTCCCTGGTGTCCGTTATCACGTCATCCGTGGCGCCTACGACGCTGCTCCGGTCCAGAACCGTATGCAGGCCCGTTCCAAGTACGGTGCTAAGCGCCCCAAGGCCAAATAAGCCAGATAACGTTTTGATACTTTCGCCGTGTGCCGCCTAAGCGCCGCACGGTAGACACTTAAGGAGATTTCACATGCCGCGTCGTGCAGCAGCTAATCGTCGTGAGGTTCAGCCTGACGCCGTTTACAACAACCGCCTGGTGACTCAGCTCATCAACAAGGTCCTTCTTGACGGCAAGAAGGCCACCGCTGAGCGCATCGTTTACACCGCTTTCGAGATCGTTGCCGAGAAGTCCGAGGGTGGCGACGCTCTCGCTACCTTCAAGAAGGCTATGGACAACGTCAAGCCCACGCTCGAGGTTAAGCCCAAGCGTGTCGGTGGCGCTACCTATCAGGTCCCGATGGAGGTCAACTCCCGTCGTTCCACCGCTCTGGGCATCCGCTGGATCGTCAACTTCTCCCGCGCTCGCAAGGAGAAGACCATGGCCGAGCGTCTCGCCAACGAGATCCTCGACGCTTCCAACGGCCTGGGCGCTTCCGTCAAGAAGCGTGAGGACGTCTTCAAGATGGCCGAGGCCAACCGCGCGTTCTCTCACTATCGTTGGTAAGTTAAGGTAAGGAACTAACATGGCTAAGCCTAAGTACAAGCTTTCCGATACCCGTAACATCGGCATCATGGCCCACATCGATGCCGGTAAGACCACCACGACCGAGCGTATTCTTTACTACACCGGTAAGACCCACAAGATCGGTGAGGTCCATGAGGGCGCTGCCACCATGGACTGGATGGTTCAGGAGCAGGAGCGCGGCGTAACCATTACCTCCGCTGCTACCACGTGCTTCTGGAACAAGGACGGTAAGGACTACCGCATCCAGATCATCGACACCCCGGGCCACGTTGACTTCACCGCCGAGGTCGAGCGCTGCCTGCGCGTCCTCGATGGCGCTGTCGCCGTCTTCGACGCCGTTGCCGGCGTTCAGCCCCAGTCTGAGACCGTTTGGCGTCAGGCTTCTACCTTCAACGTCCCCCGCATCGCCTTCATCAACAAGTATGACCGCGTGGGCGCTGACTTCTTCAACGCTATCGAGACCATGAAGGATCGTCTCGACGCTAACGCCGTGGCCGCTCAGGTCCCGATGGGCGCCGAGGACAACTTCTGGGGCGTCATCGACCTGGTCACCATGACTGCATGGGACTTCAAGGCCGACGAGAAGGGCATGACCTACCCCGAGCCGATGGACGAGATCCCGGCTGAGTTTGCCGACATCGCTGCCACCAAGCGCGAGGAGCTCCTCGACGCTGCTGCCAGCTTTGACGACGAGCTCATGGAGAAGATTCTCATGGAGGAGGACTTCACCGTCGAGGAGCTCAAGGCTGCTCTGCGCAAGGGCGTTCTGGCCAACGAGCTCAACCTCGTCTTCGTGGGTTCCGCCTACAAGAACAAGGGCGTTCAGGAGCTGCTCGACGCTGTCGTCGACTACCTGCCCAGCCCGCTCGACGTCGAGGCCGTCACCGGTACCGATCCGGACACCGGCGAGGAGATTCAGCGTCATCCTTCCTTCGACGAGCCCTTCTCCGGCCTGGTCTTCAAGATCATGACCGACCCGTTCGTCGGTAAGCTCACCTATGTCCGCGTTTACTCCGGCCGCGCCGAGTCCGGCTCCTACGTGGTCAACGCTTCCAACGGTCAGCGCGAGCGCCTCGGCCGCATCCTCGAGATGAACGCTGCCGAGCGTATCGACCGTGACGACGCTGCCGCTGGCGACATCGTCGCTTGCGTCGGCTTCAAGAACTCCACCACCGGTGACACCCTGTGCGCCGAGGGCAAGGAGATCGTCCTCGAGAAGATCGAGTTCGCTAAGCCCGTTATCGACGTTGCCATCGAGCCCAAGACCAAGGCCGAGCAGGACAAGATGTCCCTGGCTCTGACCAAGCTCGCCGAAGAGGACCCGACCTTCCAGGTGTCCACCAACCACGAGACCGGCCAGACCATCATCGCCGGCATGGGCGAGCTGCACCTCGAGATCATCGTCGACCGTCTGCTCCGCGAGTTCAAGGTTGACGCTAACGTTGGTAAGCCCCAGGTTGCCTACCGCGAGACCGCTGGTCACGACGTCGAGAAGGCTGAGGGCAAGTTCGTCCGTCAGTCCGGCGGTCGCGGTCAGTACGGCCACGCCGTCATCAAGCTCGAGAAGATGGAGGAGGGCTTCGGCTACGAGTTCGTCAACGCTATCGTCGGCGGCGTCGTGCCCAAGGAGTACATCCCGTCCATCGACAAGGGCATCCAGGAGGCCCTGAACACCGGTGTTATCGCCGGCTTCCCGGTCCTCGACGTTAAGGTCACCCTGTTCGACGGTTCTTACCACGAGGTCGACTCCTCCGAGGCCGCCTTCAAGATCGCCGGTTCCATGGCTATCAAGGACGCCCTCAAGAAGTCCGATCCGCAGCTGCTCGAGCCGATCATGGCTGTCGAGGTCGAGACCCCTGAGCAGTACATGGGCGACGTTATGGGCAACCTCTCCGGTCGCCGCGGCAAGATCGAGGGCATGGAGGATCGCAAGAACAGCAAGCTCATCCGTGCCAAGGTGCCGCTGGGCGAGATGTTCGGTTACGCTACCGACCTTCGCTCCCAGACCCAGGGCCGTGCATCCTACACGATGCAGTTCGACTCTTATGAGCCCGCGCCCAAGTCCATCGTGGACGAGGTCATGAGCAAGAACGCCTAAGTTCGAGCTCCCTGTTACGTAATCCGCGAGAACATCTCTCGCACTCTTTGGAGGTTTAAGTTGGCTACCCAGAAGATCCGCATTCGCCTCAAGGGCTATGATCACGAGGTCGTCGATCAGTCCGCGAAGCTCATCGTCGAGACCGCTCAGAAGACCGGCGCTCGCGTTTCCGGTCCTGTCCCCCTGCCCACCGAGCGCAACCTGTACACGGTTATCCGCTCGCCGCACGTGAACAAGGACTCCCGTGAGCAGTTCGAGATGCGCACCCACAAGCGCCTCATCGACATCCTCGACCCCACCTCGGGCACCGTTGATTCGCTCATGCGTCTCGACCTCCCCGCTGGCGTCGACATCGACATCAAGCTCTAAGCGATATCGCTCATAGCTCAAAGGGCCCCGCTGCCGCTACGGCAGCGGGGCCCTTTTGTTTTGAATGATGGTTTGGACTGTGGGGTAATGCTGCCGAGTAGGTGGTTGCGGCGCCCTATTCGCTCAAGGGACGCAGCGATGCCTCCTCAAAATGGAAGGATCGAAAGCCGTCTTCCGTTTCGATGCACGCGCGACCAAAGCCATCGACCGTTTGAAAGATGCCACGCGCCAGCTCGTCCCCAGCGGGGGAGCGGGCGATAACGTGCTCCCCGATCCAATTGAGGTGAGCGATATATTCATCGTGGACGGGCGCGAGCGGACCGGCGTCTTCTTCCTTGGCGGTGAGGCGCTCTGCCCAGGCATCTACAGCGTCTATAACTGCGTGATAGACCTCATCGAGGAGCATGTCGACGGCGGGAACGTTCTCGTTGAGATCCGAGAGGCCAATTGCCGCCAGGCCGCCATCGGGCACCTCTTGGGGCGTGTAGTTTACGTTGACGCCAATGCCGCAGACGGCGAAAGGTTTGCCTTCGTTATCGCGTGCGGCCTCGACCAGAATGCCGCCGAGCTTGCGTCCTCGCGCGACCAGGTCGTTGGGCCATTTGAGGCCAATCTCGTTTGCAAGACCCTGCTTTTCGAGCGCCTCGAGCACCGCTAAGCCGCTGATGGCGGCAAGACCAGAGTACTTTGCAGGATTAACGCATGGACGCAGGACAATCGAAAGCAATAGGTTGCCGGCGGTTGAATCCCACTTGTGGCCGCGCCGGCCGCGTCCTGCCGTCTGAGTCCGGGCGGCAAGTCCCGTGCCGTGCGGCTCTCCCTGTTTTCCTGCTTCGAGCAGGTCATCGTTGGTCGATCCGGTTACGTCGACTATCGTTAAACGAGAATCCATAACAGCTGCTACCTCCTAAGTTAATAAGGCAATCGCGCAATGGTGTCGAGAGATAGACACAATGTGAAGCCTTTGTCGCATTTGGACAATTTAATGTTAACACGTCAACAACGACTAAAATGCGCTATCCTCTCTTGGTCGATGTAAACACGTCAACAACTCAAAGGAGGTTAGTGATGGGTTTCACGATTCTTGGAACAGGCTCGGCGCTTCCTGAGCGCAGTGTTTCCAATGACGAGCTATCTGAGTTCCTCGATACCTCGGATGAGTGGATTTTTACCCGCACCGGTATCAAGAGCCGCCACGTCTGCACCACCGAGTCACTCGACGACCTTGCCGTAGCGGCGAGCGAGCGGGCACTCCAGGTGTCCGGAATCGACGCGAGCCAGCTGGATCTAATCGTCTGCTCGACGACAACGGGTGACCACCTTGTTCCCGCCGAGGCGTGTGCCGTAGCCGAGCGTCTGGGCGCGACGTGCCCTGCCTTCGATGTCTCGGCGGCTTGTGCCGGCTTCGTGTTTGCGCTCGATGTCGCCGAGGGCTATATCGCCCGCGGCCGTGCCGAGCGCGTGCTTGTCGTTGCTGCCGAGCAGATGACGCGCACGCTCGACTGGACCGACCGCGCCACCTGCGTGCTCTTTGGCGATGGGGCAGGCGCCGCAGTGATTGGAGCTGGGGGAGACAACCCCCTTGCCGTTGAGCTTTCGACGGCGCCCGACGTCGAGACGTTGCGCGTACCCGGTCTGGTCGGCACCTCGCCGTTTAAGGCCTCTGCAGATAGCGAGAGCGTGCTGTCCATGAATGGCCGCCGCGTGTTCAAGTTCGGCGTCAACGCCATCTGCGACACGGTCCATAAGCTTGCGGGCGATGCGGGCATTTCGGTCGAAGACATCGACCATTTTGTATTCCATCAGGCTAACGAACGAATCCTGAGTCAGGCGGTCAAGCGCCTCGGCGTGCCAGACGAGCGCGTGGTTCGAACGCTGCGCGAGATCGGCAACATTTCGAGCGCATGCATTCCGCTTGCCCTCGACCGGCTGGCAAACGCCGGTGCACTTCACACAGGCGACACCATCGCCTTGGTTGGATTTGGCGCCGGTCTGGATATAGGTGGCTATCTGCTTCGTTGGAAGTAGTCGCACATAGGAAATAAAAACGCCCTAGGGCACAACCAAAGGAGAACTACCATGGCAGATCAGAAGACCTTCGAGCGCGTTTGCGACGTTATCCGCGAGACCGCCGGTCTTGACGATGTCGAGATGAAGCCCGAGTCCACGCTCGAGGAGATTGGTCTCGACAGCCTGGGCACCGTCGAGATCCTCGTCGCCGTCGAGGACGAGTTTGGCATCCAGCTCGATACCGAGGAGAACCCCAAGACGGTCGGCGAGTTCGCCGATACGGTCGAGGCGGCATTGGAGAAGTAGAGATGCTCAAGACTCCTCTCTGCGATCTGCTCGGCATCGAAAAGCCCGTGTTCCAGGGCGGTATGGCCTGGATTGCCGATGCCTCGCTGGCGTCCGCAGTGTCCGAGGCGGGTGGCTTAGGCATCATCGCGGCCATGAACGCCGACGCCAACTGGCTTCGCGACCAGATTCATGAGCTGCGCGCCAAGACGGATAAGCCCTTTGGCGTCAACGTCATGCTCATGAGCCCGTTTGCCGACGAGGTCGCGCAGGTCGTGATTGACGAGCGAGTGCCGGTCGTCGTGACGGGCGCCGGCAATCCCGCCAAGTACATGAAGGCGTGGAACGAGGCGGGCATCAAGGTCGTCCCGGTCGTTGCCTCGGTGGCGCTGGCGCGCCTCGTGGCACGTCGTGGAGCCACGGCGGTTGTTGCCGAGGGTACCGAATCGGGCGGCCATATTGGCGAGACCTCGACGATGGCACTGGTGCCGCAGGTCGTCGATGCGGTCGACATTCCCGTTGTGGCCGCTGGCGGTATTGCCGACGGCCGCGGCGTGGCGGCCGCCTTTATGCTGGGCGCCGCCGGCGTGCAGGTGGGTACGCGCTTTCTGATCGCAGACGAGTGCACCGTATCGGAGCAGTACAAGGAGATGGTCTTGAAGGCCAACGACACCTCGACGCGTGCGACCGGCCGCTCGACGGGACACCCGGTGCGTGCACTCAAGAGCCCCTTTACCAACGCCTACGCCAAGAGCGAGGCGGCGGGCGTAAGTGTCGAGGAACTCGGGGCCATGGGCACGGGCGCCCTTCGCAAGGCCGCCAAGGACGGCAATTACGAAGAGGGTTCGTTTTTGTGTGGACAGATTGCCGGCATGGTCAACGAGCGCCAGAGCGCACGTGAAATCGTTGACGACCTGATCGATGGCGCCGAGCGCGTCCTGAAGGGTGCGTCCGCATGGGTAGCGTAGCGTTTCTGTTTGCTGGCCAGGGTGCCCAACACCCCGCGATGGGCGTCGACCTGATCGAGGCATCGCCGGCGGCCGCCGAGGTGTTCGCCATTGTCGACGAGGTGCGCCCGGGGACCAGCGAGCAGTGCCGGAGCGCCTCCAAGGAGGAGCTCTCGCAGACCGAGAACACGCAGCCGTGCGTGTTCGTTCACGACCTGGCAGCGGCTACCGCTCTGCGTGAGCGCGGCGTGGTGCCTGCCGCCTGTGCGGGATTCTCGCTGGGCGAGGTCGCCGCGCTCACCTTTGCGGGGGCATTCGATACGCGAGCGGGCTTTGAGCTCGTGTGCGAGCGCGCGGCGCTGATGGCCGCGGCTGCCGAGCGCCATCCGGGCGGTATGCGCGCCGTCATCAAGCTCGATGCGGAGCAAGTCGAGAACCTGGCAAAACAGGCCGGCGAGGACTGCTGGCCGGTCAACTACAACAGCCCGCAGCAGACGGTTGTTGCCGGAGCGCCCGAGGCGCTGCAGGAGCTCGACGTCCTAGTAAAAGGGGCTGGCGGCCGCGCTATGAAAGTCGCGGTGTCGGGTGCATTCCATAGTCCCTATATGACCGAGGCGACTGAGGGGCTGGCGACGTATATCCAAGCCGGCCACGCGCCGTCTCCGCTGCTGATTCCGGTCATGGCAAACATGACGGCGGCGCCCTATCCGGCGGATCCGCGAGCGGCATCGGATGTCTTGGCCAACCAGGTGAGTCATGCCGTGCGCTGGGTCGACACGCTGCATACTCTGCAGGATCAGGGCATCGACACGTTTATTGAGGTTGGCCCTGGCAAAACGCTGTCCGGCCTGGTCAAGCGTACGCTGAGCGACGTTTGCGTGTATTCGTGCGAAACAGCCGAGCAGGTCGCAGCTATTGCCGACGAGCTCGCATAGTCCACAGGGCTGTAACCCGAAAGGAATGACATGGGCAATTTGAACAACGGCACGCTCGAGCGCAACGACTTACGTCGCGTGGCACTGGTCACGGGCGGCTCGCGGGGTATCGGCCGCGCCTGCGCTATCGGTCTGGCGGAGGATGGCTACGATATCGCCGTCGTCTATGCCGGCAGCGTCGATGCGGCGCGCGAGACGTGCGAAGCCTGCGAGGCCGCTGGTGCCACAGCTCGCGCATATCAATGCGACGTGGCCGATCCCGCTGCCGTCAACGCGTGCGTGGAAGCGGTCCTCAACGACTTTGGCTCCATTTGGGCGCTCGTCAACAACGCTGGCATCACCCGCGATGGCCTGCTCATGCGCATGGGCGATGACGCCTTCGACCGCGTGCTCGACGTCAATCTCAAGGGAACATTCAACATGACGCGCACGCTCACCAAGACCTTTATGCGCCAGCGCGGCGGCTGCGTCGTCAACATGAGCTCGGTTGTGGGCCTGATGGGCAATGCCGGGCAAGCCAACTACGCTGCCTCCAAGGCGGGCGTGATCGGCTTGACCAAGGCGGTGGCGCGCGAGCTTGCGCCCCGCGGCGTACGAGTGAACGCGGTCGCCCCTGGGTTTGTCGAGACAGATATGACGGCAAAGCTTTCGGAAAAGGTTCGTGCGGCAACCGAGGAGCAGATTCCCCTGAGGCGCATGGCGCGTCCCGAGGAAGTGGCCGGCGTGGTGCGCTTTTTGGCGAGCGACGCGGCTGCCTACATTACGGGCGAAGTCGTACGCGTCGACGGCGGAATGGCGATGTAGAAACCAGGGCCGAAGAACGGCTTGGATGAGGAGACCATGATGGAACAGAGAGTTGCAATCACCGGTATCGGTGCCGTGTCGCCGCTCGGCAACACCGCGCTTGCCACCTGGGCGGCCATGTGCGCCGGCACGTGCGGCATCGGCCCGATCACGCACTTCGATACCGATGCATTTGCCGTCAAGGTGGCAGCCGAGGTCAAGGGCTTTGACGGCAACGAGTACTTTGGCAAGCGTGACGCCAAGCATCTCGACCCCTGCGTTCAGTTTGCGATGGCGGCTTCGGACGAAGCCATGCACGATGCGGGCTTTGATGTCGAAGGCGCCATCGATCGCAAGCGCCTGGGCGTCTACGTGGGCTCGGGCGTGGGCGGTATGACGACGCTCGTCGACAACGTCCATACGATTGCCGAACGTGGGCCCCGCCGCGCATCGCCCTATATGATCGCGATGATGATCCCCAACATGGCATCAGGCAATATCGCAATCCGCCACAAGGCAAAGGGCCCGACCCTGCCCGTGGTGACCGCGTGCGCAACCTCGGCCCATGCGGTGGGCGAGGCGTTCCGCGCCATCAAGCACGGCTATGCCGACGCGATCCTCGCGGGCGGCGCCGAGGCGGCCATTATCCCCGATGCCGTTGCGGGCTTTACGTCCTGCCGCGCATTGACCACCAACCCCGATCCCGCGACGGCCTGCCGTCCGTTCGATGCAGACCGCGACGGCTTTGTGATGGGCGAGGGCGCCTGCGTGCTCGTGCTCGAGAGCATGGAACATGCGCAGGCGCGCGGTGCGCACATTTATGCCGAGGTCGTGGGCTACGGCAACACCGATGATGCCTATCACATTACGAGCCCTGATCCCGAGGCTGCCGGCATTGCCCGCGCGATATCGCTGGCGGTGACCGAGGGCGACGTCAAGCCTTCCGAGGGTCTCTACATCAATGCCCACGGCACATCTACCAAGCTCAACGATTCGTCCGAGACGGCGGGCATTAAGCGTGCGCTCGGCGAGGACGCGGCGCGCGCCGCGCACGTCTCGTCGACTAAGTCGATGACCGGTCACATGATCGGTGCCACGGGCGCCATCGAGGTCATGGCCTGCGCCATGGCGCTCGAGCAGGGCGTGGTGCCGCCGACCATTAACTACCACACGCCCGATCCCGCCTGCGATCTTGACTACACGCCCAATCGCGCGGTTCGCGCCGACCTTACCTGGGCGCTTTCGACCAACCTGGGCTTTGGCGGACACAACGCCGCCATCGCGCTGCGTAGATATACGAGGAGCTAGAGCATGGATTCCAAAAGACTTGCCGAGATAGCCGATGTTATGGAGGACCGCGGCCTCACGCGCGTGCGCGTTGAGGAGCCCGATGGCACCGCGGTCGAACTCGAGCGCGCGAGCGCCGCACAGCCGGTTGCCGTGCCCATGCCCATGCCGAGCGCTATGGCCGCTCCAGTTGCAGCTCCCACAGTCGCGCCTGCCGCACCGGAGCCCGCCGCGCAGACACCTGCCGCCGCACCGGAGCCCAAGGGCACCGAGGTGACCGCTCCCATGGTCGGCGTTTTCTATGCTGCCCCGGCGCCGGGCGACGAACCGTTTGTGCACGTGGGCTCCAAGGTCAAGGCCGGCGAGACCCTCTGCATCATCGAGGCCATGAAGGTTCTCAACGAGGTGACGGCCGAGGCAGACGGCGAGGTGCTCGAGATCTGCGTGGCCGACGGCGACCTCGTGGAGTTTGGCAGCTGCCTCATGAGGATCGGATAGGTGATATCCATGAACAAAGAAGAGCTCAAGAAGCTGTTACCGCATCGTGAGCCGATGCTTTTGCTCGACGAAGCCGAGCTGGTGGGCGACGAGGCCCACGGCAAGATAACGATTACGGGCGACGAGTACTTTTTACAGGGGCATTTTCCGGGAAACCCGGTTGTCCCCGGCGTGATTCAGTGCGAGATGCTCGCCCAGAACTGCTGCGTGCTGCTGATGGGCGATGAGGAGGCGCGCGGCGCGACGCCGTTCTACACCAGTCTGGACAAGGTGCGCTTTAAGCGTCCGGTGCGCCCGGGCGACACGGTTGATCTGGTGTGCTCCATCACGCGTGCGCGCGGGCCGTTCCGCTTTGCGACGGGTACTGCGAGCGTCAACGGTGAGGTTTGCTGCCGCGCCGATATGTCTTTTGCACTCATGCACGAAAGTTAAGGAAGGCTTCATGTTCGACAAAGTGCTCATCGCCAACCGCGGCGAGGTCGCGGTCCGTGTTATCCGCGCGTGCCGCGATATGGGCATCAAGACCGTCGCCGTCTACTCCACGGCCGATGCGGACGCGCTGCACGTGCAGCTTGCCGACGAGGCGTATTGCATCGGCGGCCCGCGTCTTGCCGAGAGCTACCTCAACGACGATGCCGTGCTCACCTGTGCCGTAAAGTCGGGCGCAAAGGCGATCCATCCTGGGTACGGCTTCTTTTCCGAGAAGGCGAGCTTTGTACGCGACTGCGACAAGTATGGCCTGGCGTTTGTCGGTCCTTCGGCCGAGGTAATCGACAGCATGGGCGACAAGGACGCCGCACGTCGAACGGCTGCCGCGGCGGGCGTGCCCATCGTTCCGGGCTGCGATTTGCTCAAAAGCCCCGAGGAGGCAACGGCCGAGGCCGAGCGCATTGGCTGCCCCGTGCTTATTAAGGCGCGTGCCGGTGGTGGCGGTCGCGGCATTCGCAAGGTCGAGCGCGTGGAAGATGCGGCAAAGGCGTTCATCGAAGCGTGTGCCGAGGGCGAGGCCGTTTTTGGCGACGGCGAGTGCTACATGGAGAAGTTCGTCGCGCCGGCGCACCACGTTGAGGTTCAGATTATGGCCGATAAGCAGGGCCATGTGTTTTCGCTTGGCGAGCGCGAGTGCTCGGTGCAGCGTCGCAACCAAAAGCTGATCGAGGAGAGCCCCGCGCCGTGCCTCGACGGACACGACGACATTCGTGCTCGCATGCACAAGGCAGCGCGTGACCTGGCTCGTGCCGTCGGCTACGAAGGAGCCGGTACCATCGAGTTCCTGTATTCGGACGACGGCAATTTCTACTTTATGGAAATGAACACGCGCTTGCAGGTGGAGCATCCGGTTACGGAGTTTGTGACCGATACCGACTTGGTCAAGTGGCAGCTGCGCGTGGCAGCCGGCCAGCCTCTGCCCTTTGAGCAGGAGGATATGCCGGTCCGCAACCACGCCATGGAGTGCCGCATCAATGCCGAAACGCCGGACTTTCTGCCGTCATGCGGAACGGTCACCGCGTTGCGTGTGCCGGGTGGTCCGCGCGTGCGCTGGGATTCCGCCATGTTTACCGGTGCGAACGTTCCGCCGTACTACGACTCCATGCTTGGCAAGCTCATCGTGTGTGCGCCCACGCGTGACGGCGCCATTCGCAAGATGCGCTCGGCCCTGGGCGAGCTCGTGATTGAGGGCGTGAGCGAAAACAGCGAGCTTCAGCTCGACGTGCTGGCAAACGACGAGTTCTTGTCGGGCATGTATCACACCGATCTGATGGGGCATCTCTATGCTGATGAATAGAAAAGCGAAGACGGTCAACGTCCTCGAGGGACCGATGACCGAGTCGTGCGCCGAGTTTCCCGCGCGCCACGTGTTTATCAAGTGCCCGGAGTGCCGCCGCGTGATCGATGAGGCACGCCTACACAACAACCTCGAGGTCTGCCCTCGTTGCGGCAAACACTTTCGCGTGAGCGGTCGCGCGCGCATGCGCATGACGGTCGACGAGGACACGTTTGAGGAATGGGATGCCAATCTGGCGTCGGAGGACTTCCTCTCGTTTCCCGGCTATGCCGACAAGCTCAAGAGCGTGAGCGAGCGTTCGGGCGAGCGCGATGCCGTTGTGTGCGGCAGGGGCAAAATCTGCGGTTGCGATACCGCGCTCTTCTTTATGGACGCCAACTTTATGATGGGCTCGATGGGCTCCGTGGTGGGCGAGAAGATCTGTCGCACATTTGAGCGTGCGACCGAGCTGGGATTGCCGGTTGTCGGCTTTACCGTTTCGGGCGGTGCGCGCATGCAGGAGGGCGTGACCTCGCTTATGCAGATGGCCAAGATTTCTGCGGCGGTTAGGCGCCACAGCGAGGCGGGCGGCCTGTATATCACGGTGCTCACCGACCCCACGACCGGAGGCGTAACCGCGAGCTTTGCCATGGAGGGCGACATTATCCTGGCCGAGCCCGATGCCCTGACGGCATTTGCCGGCCCGCGCGTGATCGAGCAGAACATGCACAAGCGCCTGCCCAAGGGATTCCAGCGCTCCGAGTTTTTGCTGGAGCACGGCTTTTGCGATGCCGTTGTTCCGCGTGGCGAGATTGCGCTCACGGTAGGCGAGCTGCTGGCGCTGCACGAAGGGCACGCGCCCGGCCTGGGGGCACCGCATGAGATCGTGCATACGGGTCGCCGCGGCAAAAAGCTGGGATACTTGTTCAAGCGCTCGGCCGCACCAAAAACCGCGCTCGAGATTGTCAAGCAGACCCGCTCGGCAGATCGCGCCACGGCGGGCGAGATGATCTCGCTGGGCCTGGATGGATTTGTGGAGCTGCACGGCGACCGCTACTTTGGCGACGACGCTGCTGTGGTGGCTGGCATTGGCTGGAAAGACGGACGCCCCGTAACGGTCATCGCCATCGAGCGCGGCACCACGACCAAAGAGCGCATGCGTCGCAACTTTGGTATGGCACATCCCGAGGGCTACCGCAAAGCGCGTCGCCTGATGCGCCAGGCCGAAAAGTTTGGTCGACCGGTTCTGTGCCTGGTCGATACTTCGGGCGCGTTTTGCGGCATCGGTGCCGAGGAACGCGGCCAGGGTGAGGCGATTGCCCAGAACCTCATGGAGATGAGCGGCCTTAAGACGCCGATTGTCTCGGTGGTGACAGGCGAGGGCGGCTCTGGTGGCGCGCTGGCGCTGTCCGTGGCCGACCGCATCCTGATGCTCTCGAGCTCGGCCTATTCGGTCGTGAGCCCCGAGGCCTGTGCGTCGATCCTGTGGAAGGATACCGAGCGCGCGAATGAGGCCGCCGAGGCGCTTAAGCTCACGGCCCCCGATCTGCTGGCGCTCGGCATCATCGACGGCATTGTTGACGATAAAGGCCTGTCGCATGAGGAGATCGCCGGTGCCGTCATGTCCTCGGCATTTGATGCCTTCGATGCGCTTGGGCAGCTCGACGACGCGACCCTCACAAACCTCCGCTACGAAAAGTACCGCGCAATCGGTCAGTACCGCACGATGTGACAAAGGGACAGCCCGCATGTCATATTGGGAAAGGCATTCCATGCTACAAGTTTCTAACACCTCGTTTACAACGTCGGTTTCATCAAACGCCATGGCCGTGGTGGACTATCTGTCCAAAAGCATGATGTCGGCGCTGCCGTTTATTGTCTGCGCGGCGTTGTTCCGCACCGTCGCTGTCATTATGGGCGAAGGCATGCTGGGCCTGTGGTCTGCCGATTCCGATATCTATCGCCTGTTCTACAGTTGGCTCTATAACGCCGGCTACTACTTTTTGCCCATTTATCTTGGTTGGGCGGCCGCCCGCCAGCTCGGTTGCTCGGAGCAGCTGGGCATGATGCTGGGCGGCGTATTGATTGCACCCGATTTACTCAAGCTTGTCGATGCCGCATCGACGACGGGGGCATCGATGACTTCCGTGTATGGTCTGCTTCCTGCGCCGGTCAACGATTACACGACGACTGTTATTCCGGTTCTCATCTCGGTGCCCGTGCTATGGCGAGTGGAGTGTTTCTTTAAGCGCGTTATCCCTAAGGCCGTGGCGTTTTCGTTCGTTCCGTTTGCGACCATGCTTGTCATGGTTCCGGTTTCGCTGTGTATTACGGCGCCGGCGGGCAGCTATCTGGGCATGCTGTTGGGCCAGCTTATGTTTATGCTTGGCAATTCCGGTGGCATCGTGTCGCTGCTCACGCTCATGGGGCTTGCTGCGGGCTGGGAGTTCCTAAAGATCGCCGGCGTCAGCAACGTTGTCCTATCGCTCGCCTATGCGCAGTTTATGAGTGTGGGAACGGATTCGTGCATCCTGATCGCCGCGACGATGGCAACGTTCGCCGTTTGGGGCATGCCCTTTGGCGCGTCGCTCCGCGTTGCGGATAAGGACGAGAAGGCGCTCATGCTGGGCTATTCAATCTCGGGTGTTCTTGGCGGCGTAAGCGAGCCGGCGCTGTACGGTTGCGGCTTTAAATATGGCAGGTGCCTGACGTGCATGGCCATTGGCGGCGCCGTCGGAGGCCTTGTTGCGGCCGTGGGCCACGTTACGGCCTATACCATCGGCATGACGAATGTCCTTATGGTCATTGGCTTTGCCACGGGCGGCATCTCGAACCTGCTGTGGTGCTGCGCTGCCGGCGGTGTGGCATTTGCGGTGTCTGCGGCGCTGAGCTACTGCTTTGGCGTGGTGCCGGCGAAGGGACAGACGACGGGGGACGGAGCCGATTCACCCGAAACCTCGAAGAGCGTGGCCGAAGTAAGCGCGTAAACCTGTGCGACACAAGGACGATTCCTTTGCCATATTCCAAGGCCGTGGCCCGTGTGGGTTGCGGCCTTTTTTGTATCTGGGGGACAAAGTGGCTACACTACAATCCGTTTGAGCAATAGATATATAGGTAGTACCGTGGGGGCGGATGTAGATGGTCGAGTGGATTGTTAAGCGTGCGCAGGGCGACCGTGCGCGCGTGGGCACGTTGACGGGCGTGGTGTGTATTCTCGCCAATGTGGCACTATGCGCTGCGAAGGGCGTAATTGGCGTGCTGTCGGGATCGGTTTCGATTGTGGCGGATGCCATGAACAACCTGTCCGATGCAAGCTCGAATATCGTGAGCGTGCTGGGCTTTAAGCTGGCGAGCAAGCCGGCCGACCCCGAGCATCCTTACGGCCACGGTCGCTACGAGTATCTCTCGGGTTTGGTCGTGGCGGCGCTCGTGCTGCTTATTGGCATCGAACTGGTGAAGTCCTCGGTGGAGCGTATTGTCAACCCGGAGCCTGTCGAGTTCTCGCTTGCCCTGGTGGCGGTCCTGGCACTTTCGATGGTTGTAAAGCTGTGGATGGCGGCCCTCAACCAAAAGCTCGGCGATCGCATTGAGTCCGAGACGCTGCATGCGACCGCGCAGGATTCCAAGAACGATGTCCTTGCCACAGGCGCCGTGTTGGCGTGCGCAATTGTTTCGCAGGTGACGCACATCAATCTTGACGCATGGGTCGGCCTTGCCGTTGGCGCCTATATTGGCTGGAGCGGTTTTGAGCTCATCCAGGATACGGTGAGCCCGCTTTTGGGCCAGTCGCCCGATCCTAAGCTGGTCAAGCACATTCGAGACAAGATCATGAGCTATCCCGGCGTTTTGGGCGTTCACGATTTGATGGTTCACGACTACGGCCCGGGCAGGAAGTTTGCAAGTGCGCATGCCGAGATGGCGGCCGAGGACAGCCCGTTGGAAAGTCACGACACGCTCGATAACATCGAGCAGTCGTTTAGGGACGAAGACGGCATGATCGTTACGCTTCACTACGATCCCATCGTGACCGATGACCCCAAGCTGGCGAGCATGCGCTTGCGCATTCACGCCATGGCCCAGGAGATCGATAGCCGCCTCTCGATTCATGACCTGCGCTGCGTGCCGGGTCCTACGCACACCAACGTGATCTTTGACTGCGTGCGTCCCTCGGATCTGCAGATGAGTGCCGAAGACGTAAAGCACGCGCTGACACAACGGGTCGAATCGGAATATCCCAAGTCGATTGCCAAGATTACGATCGACGAAGACTACGTAGGGCATACCCACGAGTAAGGCTATGCCGGCAAAGCAGGTTATGCAGAAGGGGAGAGCATGAAGAAGCTGTATCTACTCCGCCACGGTCAGACGGAGTTCAACGTCAAAAAGCTGGTCCAGGGCCGCTGCGATTCACCGCTCACCGACTTAGGCCGTCAGCAAGCCGGGATGGCAGCCGCATGGCTCAAAGCCCACGGCGTCGTCCCCGACAAAGTGGTCTCATCACCCTTAGGCCGAGCCATGGACACGGCAAGTCTCGTCGCATGCGAGCTCCTCGGCCCGGACGCAGCAGCCGAGCCCTGCGAAGGCATTATCGAGCGCTGCTACGGCTCCTTCGAAGAAGGCCCGCACGGCGCGCTGCCCACCGACGTCTGGGATCCGGGCGAGGACCTGGTCCCCTTCGGAGGAGAAGGAAGCCAGGCGCTGCAAGAACGTATGGTGGATGCGCTTACCAATATCATGGGCTCCGAGGGCATCGAAACCCTTCTAGCAGTAAGCCACGGCAGCGCCAGCCGCCAATTTATCAAGGCCGCAGCCCCAGAGGGCTTCGAGCTCCCAACAAAACTCCCCAACTGCGCCATCATGATCTTCGATTTCGATGAGGCAAAGCCACAAGCAGAAGGCGAACCGTCCCAATGCAAGTTCACCCTCCAGCAAATAGTGGACCCCCAACAAAGTCATTAGCCTGAGCGAGCAAGGTTTAGCAGACATCAACGTGGCGTTCCCAGTGTGCGGCGGAGGGGGCGGGCCTGAGACATATTAAGGTTGTCGCGAGTTCCGCACGAACAGGAGAGCACTTAATGTGCTCTCCGTCGTGAGCAGGACTGTAGAGCAGCAACCTTAATATGTCTCAGGCCCGCCCCCTCCGCCGCACACTGGGAACGTGCCACGCACTTTACCTGCGTAAACAATGTGAGTGAAATATGAATCTCGATGGATACGCCCGCAGCCGTGTATACTAAACAGCTGTGTGTAACCAGGGGAGTATTCTGGCTGGACAAAATGCCTGCTTAATAGGGTTGTCAGGTAGTCCGGGCGAAATACAAGGCTGGGGAGCACGTCGTGTAAGTAGTGGTCCTCTAGGGGCGTACGCTCGGTGGTGTACGCATTGTCCCAAGACCACGCGAGAGTTGGGATCATATCTTGATCAGCATGATTCTCGGCCGCAAGATTGGCATGACCCAGGTTTGGGACGAGGACGACAACGTCGTTCCCGTCACGGTCATCCAGGCTGGCCCCTGCGCTGTCTCGCAGGTTAAAACTCAGGCAACCGACGGCTATGACGCCGTCCAGATCGGTTTCGGCGACATCAAGGCCAAGAACGTGAACAAGCCCATGGCTGGTCACTTCGCCAAGGCTGGCGTCGAGCCTGTCCGCTTCCTTCGTGAGGTCCGCGTCGAGAACGGCGAGGAGCACAAGGTCGGCGAGGTCGTCACCGTCGCTGATTTCGCTGATGTCGAGAAGGTCGACGTCATCGGTACCTCCAAGGGTAAGGGCTTCCAGGGTCGCATCAAGCGCTGGGGTCAGCGCCGCGGTCCTATGACGCATGGTTCTCACTTCCAGCGTCACCCCGGTTCTATCGGTCAGTGCGCCTATCCTGCGCGCGTCCTCAAGGGCGTCAAGATGGCCGGTCACATGGGTAACGAGCGCGTTACCGTCAAGAACCTTTCCGTTGTCCGCATCGATGCCGAGCAGAACCTCATCTTGGTCAAGGGCGCTGTCCCGGGTGCCAAGAATGGTCTCGTCGCCATCCGTATGGCCTAAGGGCCCAGCCCATTTAGCCCAGCGTCATACCAAGGAGAACACTTAAATGGCAAAGTTTGAAGTAAAGAACAGCGAGGGCAAGAAGGTCGCCGAGGCCGAGCTCGCCGCTGAGGTGTACGGCATCGAGCCGAACATCCACGTTATGCACCACATCGTCAAGTGCCAGATGGCCTCTTGGCGTCAGGGCACCCAGTCCGCTAAGGGCCGCTCTGAGGTTTCCGGTGGCGGCAAGAAGCCTTGGCGTCAGAAGGGCACCGGCCGTGCCCGCCAGGGTTCCATCCGTGCTGCCCAGTGGCGTCACGGTGGCGTTGTCTTCGCCCCCAAGCCCCGTTCCTACGCTAAGCGTATGAACAACAAGGAGGTCAAGCTGGCTATGCGCTCCGCGCTGTCCGCCAAGCTGGCCGATGGCGAGCTCGTGCTCGTCGACGACTACGGCTTCGAGAAGCCTTCCACCAAGGCTGCCGTCGCCATGCTCAAGGCTCTCGGCCTTGAGGGCAAGCGTCTGACCATCATCGTTCGCGATGAGGACGTCAACGCCTACCTGTCGTTCCGCAACATTCCCAAGACGTTCATCATCACCGCTGACGAGGCCAACACCTACGATCTCGTCAACAACAACGCCGTGCTGATGCCCGCCGACATCGCCGCTCACTTCGGGGAGGTGCTTGCATAAATGACCGCCCACGAGATCATCATCCGTCCGATCGTGTCCGAGCGTTCCTTCGCCGGCATGGAGCTGAACAAGTACACGTTCGAGGTCGCCAAGGATGCTAACAAGTATCAGATCAAGGACGCTGTCGAGGAGATCTTCGGCGTCAAGGTCGTTCGCGTGAACACCCTGACGGTCAAGCCCAAGACCAAGCGCGTGCGCTATGTCGCCGGCAAGACCCGTTCTTGGAAGAAGGCCATCGTCACGCTGGCCGAGGGCGACACCATCGAGGTCTTTGGCAACCAGGCCTAAGACTCGCTGCTGTTGAGTGAGCTCATGCCTCCCAAAAAGGGGAGGCGAGAGCTCAAGGTTTTGGGCGTATAAAATGGACACGCCCGGAACCGTGTATACGTCCGGTGTCATCGCACCCGAGGCAGAACCTCGAATCCCTGTCTGCGATGGCTAACGGATTCCTATTGAAAGGGATTGTAATGGCTGTAAAGCACCTTAAGCCGACCTCCGCTGGTAGGCGTTGGCAGACGATCTCCGACTTCTCCGAGATCACCTGCACCAAGCCCGAGAAGTCTCTTCTCGAGCCCCTGCCCAAGAAGGCCGGTCGTAACAACAACGGCCGCATCACCACCCGCCACCAGGGCGGCGGCGTGAAGCGTCGTTACCGCGTGATCGACTTCAAGCGCAACAAGGACGGCGTGCCCGCCAAGGTCGCCACGATCGAGTACGATCCAAACCGTTCCGCTCGCATCGCTCTGCTGCACTACGCTGACGGTGAGAAGCGCTACATCCTGGCCCCCAAGGGCCTCGAGGTCGGTCAGACCATCATGTCCGGTTCTGACGCCGACATCAAGCCGGGCAACGCTCTGCCCCTCGCCGACATCCCCGTCGGTACGCTCATCCACGCCGTCGAGTTCCAGCCGGGCAAGGGCGCTGCTATCGCCCGTTCCGCCGGTAACTCCTGCCAGCTGATGGGTAAGGAGGGCAAGTACGCCATCGTCCGTATGCCTTCCTCCGAGATGCGCCGCATCCTCGTTACCTGCCGCGCCACCGTCGGTGAGGTCGGCAACGCCGATCACTCCAACATCGTCATCGGCAAGGCCGGCCGTAAGCGTCACATGAACGTGCGCCCGACCGTCCGCGGTACCGTCATGAACCCTGTCGACCACCCGCACGGCGGTGGCGAGGGCAAGAACCACACCTCTGGTCGTCCCTCCGTTACCCCCTGGGGTAAGCCGACGAAGGGCCTTCGTACGCGCAAGAAGAAGAAGGTCTCGAACCAGCACATCATTCGTCGCCGTAAGAAGTAATTTCGGATACCGAGTTTTAGGAGAAAGCACTTATGAGCAGAAGTCTCAAAAAGGGCCCGTTCGTGGAGACTCGCCTTCTCTCGCGTATCACCGCGATGAACGAGGCTGGCAAGAAGGACGTCGTGAAGACCTGGTCCCGCGCGTCCACCATCTTCCCCGAGATGGTTGGTCACACCATCGCCGTCCACGACGGCCGCAAGCATGTGCCCGTGTATGTTACCGAGTCCATGGTTGGTCACAAGCTCGGCGAGTTCGCGCCGACTCGTACGTTCCGTGGCCACAAGGCCAAATAGGGGGTTAACCGTAAATGGCAACTAAGTCTATTGAAACTGAGGCCACCGAGGTTCGCGCCGTCGCTAAGTACGTGCGTGTTTCCCCCAGCAAGGCCCGCCTGGTGGTCGATCTGATCCGCCGCAAGCCTGTCGCTCAGGCCTTCGACATCCTCCACTTCTGCGACCGCGCCGTCGCCGTGGATGTCGAGAAGGTTCTCCGTTCCGCCGTTGCGAACGCCGAGAACAACAACGGTCTGCGTGCCGACAACCTGGTTGTCGCCGCTGCCTATGTTGACGAGGGTCCGACGCTTAAGCGCATCCGTCCCCGCGCCAAGGGTTCCGCTTCTCGCATTCTGAAGCGTACTTCCCACATCACCGTCGTCGTTGCTCCTCGAAAGGAGGCGTAAAGCTGTATGGGTCAGAAAGTCTACCCCACCGGCTTCCGTCTTGGCATCACCGAGAACTGGCGCTCCCGCTGGTTCGCAGAGAAGGATTACGCTAAGACCCTCGGTAACGATCTCGAGATCCGCAAGTACCTCGAGAAGCGTCTTTCCCGCGCAGCTGTCTCCCGCGTCGAGATCGAGCGCGCTGGCGACAAGGTGAAGGTCATCATCCTCACCGCTCGCCCTGGCGTTGTCATCGGTAAGAAGGGTGCCGAGATCGATACCCTCCGCACCGAGCTCGAGAAGGTTGCTGGCGTCTCCAAGGGCCAGCTCTCCGTCGACGTTGTCGAGATCAAGCGCCCCGAGCTCGACGCCAACCTCGTTGCTCAGTCTATCGCCGAGCAGCTCGAGGGCCGCGTTGCCTTCCGTCGCGCCATGCGCAAGGCTGTCCAGTCCGCCCGCAAGGCCGGCGCTAAGGGCATCCGTATCCAGTGCTCCGGTCGTCTCGGCGGTGCCGAGATGGGCCGTCGTGAGTGGTACCGTGAGGGTCGCGTGCCTCTGCACACCCTCCGTGCCAAGATCGACTACGGCACGGCTGTCGCCAGCACCACCATGGGCGCTTGCGGCGTGAAGGTCTGGATCTACCTGGGCGAGAAGCTCCCGGGCCAGCCTGTTCCCAACCCTGCACTCGAGGGCTCTTCCCGTCCTCGTCGTCGTAACTCCGAGAGGAGGGGTCAGTAGTGCTTGCCCCTAAGCGTATTCTTCACCGCAAGGTGCAGCGTGGCTCCATGAAGGGCCAGGCCAAGGGTAATACCGAGCTGCATTTCGGCGAGTTTGGTATCCAGGCTCTCGAGGCCCATTGGATCACCAACCGTCAGATCGAGGCCGCTCGTATTGCCATGACCCGCTACATGAAGCGTGGCGGTCGTGTCTACATCACGATCTTCCCCGATAAGCCCATCACCAAGAAGCCTGCCGAGACTCGCATGGGTTCTGGTAAGGGTAACCCCGAGGAGTGGGTGGCCGTCGTCAAGCCCGGCCGCATCATGTTCGAGGTCAAGGGCGTGCCCGAGGAGGTCGCTCGCGAGGCTCTGCGTCTTGCACAGCACAAGCTTCCCATCAAGACCAAGATTGTTGCTGCCAAGAACGCTGAGCAGCGCATCGAGAAGGAGATGGCTGAGGAGGCCGCTCTCGAGGCCAAGTGGGCTGCTGAGGACGCCGCCGCCGCCAAGGAGGAGAACTAATGAAGCCCGCAGAGATTCGTGAGCTCTCGGACGCTCAGCTCGTTGAGAAGCTGAAGGAAATGCGCGCCGAGCTCTTTAACCTTCGTTTCCAGATGGCCACCAGCCAGCTGGACAACACCGCTCGCGTCAACACCGTGAAGAAGGACATCGCTCGCGTCCTCACGGAGCAGCGCGCCCGCGAGATCGCAGCGGAGAAGTCCGCTGTCGCCGAGTAGGACCTAAGGAGAGAACATGACTGATTCGCGTAACTCGCGTAAGGTCCGTACGGGTGTCGTTACCTCCGTCTCCGGTGCCAAGACCATTGTTGTCACCATCACCGAGCGCAAGCGTCACCCCAAGTACGGCAAGATGATGACCAGCTCCAAGAAGCTGCACGCTCACGACGAGGAGTGCACGGCTGGCGTGGGCGATACCGTCCGCGTTATGGAGACCCGTCCTATGTCCAAGATGAAGCGTTGGCGCCTCATCGAGGTCGTCGAGCGCGCTAAATAAGCAGTCGCTCTTACGACTTGTACGTTTCCGAAGATGTGCGTATGCCTGGCTTGCATACCACGGGCCGTATAAAGGCTGCGCACCTCTCTTCGGTTCTTAGTTCGGAGGAACATCTACCATGATTCAGATGCAAACCATGCTGAACGTCGCCGACAACTCCGGCGCTCGCAAGATTCGCTGCATCAAGGTGCTTGGCGGTTCCAAGCGTCGTTATGCAGGCATCGGCGATGTGTTCATCGGTGCTGTCCAGGAGGCTACCCCTGGCGCCAACGTCAAGAAGAAGGACGTTGTCCGTTGCGTCGTCGTTCGCACCGTTAAGGAGATCCGCCGCAAGGATGGCTCCTACATTCGCTTTGATGAGAACGCCTGCGTTGTCATCAACAACGATGGTTCGCCCGTCGGCACCCGTATCTTCGGGCCTGTCGCTCGCGAGCTTCGTGACAAGAAGTACATGAAGATCGTCTCGCTCGCTCCCGAGACCCTGTAGTTAGGGGAGATATATGTATATCAAGAAGGGCGATAAGGTCCAGGTTCTCTCTGGTAAGGATCGCGGCAAGCAGGGCGTTGTCCTGCGTGCTCTCCCCGCCGAGAACAAGGTCGTTGTCGAGGGCGTTTCGGTCGTCAAGAAGGCCGTCAAGCCCAACGCTGCCAACCAGCAGGGCGGCATCGTTTCGCAGGAGGCTCCCATCGACGCCTCCAACGTCAATCTCGTTTGCCCCGAGTGCGGTAAGGTTACCCGCGTCGGTCACGAGAAGGACGGCAAGAACAAGCTGCGCGTCTGCAAGAAGTGCGGCCACAAGTTCTAAGCTGCCCGCAACAACAAGTTGCCAGCAAAGGCCCGGATGCCCCACGGCACCCGGGCCTTTTTCTATCCCTACTCATTGGGGGCTCATTGGGGACAGACATAAATGAGTGGCCGATGATTGGCAGTCATTGGGGACATACTCATTGGGGACAGACTTAAATGAGTGGTCGTCGCTTGGCATTCATTGGGGACAGGCTTAAATGAGTGCCGTTGAAACGCCGGTAGCTGGGGACGTTCCCTATGTGCCGGCAGTTAGGGAAGTCCCTATCTGCCGGCAGTTTGGAACAGTCCTTTGATGGCTGCGCCCCCCCAGAGGGGTGGAGTAATACAGCCTACTCTGTCTTTTATGGCTATGGTGTTCCGCCCTTTTATGTTTCATAAGGATCGTCGCATGCGCATTTACGCGCATAGCCTTGCGCGATAATGCGCATAACCGCGCAAACATCTGCCAACTATGGCTAAATAATGACCGATAAGCAAATAAACACGCAAACACGAGCAGATACGCGCGCAATTGTGCGAATATAGGGCTGTTAGAAATGAAGGACTTCCGATGACTCAGGAGGCACTCATGGCAGATTCCAAACAGGCTCCGCTCGACGCCGAAGCAGCCGCTAAGGCGGCGTTTGCCTCGGTCCAGGATCGGCCGTTCCCCGACGACATTTTTACGGCTCCCGAGCTTCGCTGGGCTGTGATCGGTTGCGGCGTTATTGCCAACCAAATGGCCCAGTCCCTCGCGCTGGCCGGCCGCAAGCTTGCGGGCGTCGCCAACCGCACGCTGTTCAAGGCCCAGGCTTTTGCTGAGCAGTATGGCATCGAGAAGGTCTATGAAACGGTTGAGGACCTCTATGCCGATCCGGATATCGACGCCGTCTATATCACCACGCCGCACAACACGCATATCACCTATCTGCGTGCCGCTCTGGCAGCTGGTAAGCACGTACTCTGCGAGAAGGCCATTACCCTCAACTCTGCCGAGCTCGACGAGGCCCGTGCCATCGCCGACGAGCACAACGTGGTCCTTATGGATGCCACCACGGTGCTCCACATGCCCTTGTATCAGGAGCTGCGCCGCCGCATGGATGCCGGCGACTTTGGACGCATGAACCTCGCCCAGCTCAACTTTGGCAGCTACAAGGAGTACGGCGACCTGACCAACCGCTTTTACAATCGCAACCTTGCTGGCGGTGCCATGCTCGATATTGGCGTCTATGCCTTGTCCGTCATGCGCCTCTTTATGGCAAGCCAGCCCGCTGAGGTCGTTTCGCTGGGCAACACCTGCGAGACTGGCGTTGACGTCGCGGGTGGCATCGTCTGCCGAAATGCCGAGCAGCAGCTGGGCGTCGTGAGCCTTACGCTCCACTCCAAGCAGCCCAAGCGCTCGGTCATCAGCTTTGACAATTGCTATGTCGAGGTCAACGAGTATCCACGCGCCGATCACGCGACGATCGTGTGGACCGCGGACGGTCATCGCGAGGAGGTCGCCGCGGGCACCGAGGCTTATGCCCTGTGCTACGAGATGGCCGACCTGGAGAAGGCCGTTGCCGGCGACGACTCCAAGCGCGAGCTTCTGGGCTATGCTTCTGATGTTATGGAGCTGATGACCAAGCTCCGCGCCGACTGGGGAGTCGTGTACCCCGAGGAGGAGTAAGCGATGCTTGCGGAAGATAGGCTCAACGCGATTGTGTCGATGGTGCAGCAGGCCGGCTCGGTTACCGTGCCGGAGCTTGCCGAAGCCCTGGGCGTGACGCCGTCCACCATTCGCCGTGACCTGCAGACGCTCGACCGCGCACACCGTATCGCCAAGGTGCACGGAGGCGCGACGAGTCTGGAACGCGCGCACGTGACGCGCGACCTGACGATCAGCGAGCGCAGTGATCTCCATAACGATGACAAGGAGCGCATCTGCGCCCGTGCCGCGGCTCTGGTGGAGCCCGATAGCTTTGTGTATATCGATTCGGGCTCCACGACCCTCAAGCTCATCGAGCATCTTCCGCGCCTTGAGGGTGTCACCTATGTGACCGATTCCGTGCTCCATGCTCAGCATCTCGCCCTGCGTGGTATGCGCACCGTGGTGCTAGGCGGCGAGCTCAAGCCCGAGACCGAGGCGCTCGTCGGTCCCGACGCCTTGGCAACCCTGGACCGCTATAACTTCAACTGCGGCTTTTGGGGTTCCAATGGCATCGCCGCCGAGCAAGGTCTCACCACACCGGATATCGAGGAAGCGCAAGTCAAGCGTATCTCGATGCGCCATACCGCCAAACGCTTCGTAATCTCAGACGCCAGCAAATTCGGCATGGTGGCGCCCGTCAAGTTCGCGGACTTCCGCGACGCAACGATTATCACTGCGGGCGAGGTCCCCGCCAAGTACCGGGCAATGGACAACGTCATCACTGTCTAACAGCGAGACAAGGCCAAAACCACCACGAAGGTGCCTGTGAACTGCCTCCCATTTCTTGGACATCGGGAAATGGGAGGTTTGGAGTGGGTATGATGAATTGGACACCTAGTTAAGAGCGAAAGGTGTTCAAGATGACCCAAAGAAGAAAGCGATACG
>NZ_JADPCJ010000019.1 GCF_015670795.1 Collinsella aerofaciens
CCAGTTCAAGTGTAACTACCGTGTGTACAACTAAAGCAACCCGGCCGGGACGAGGGGCGACGCAAAAGCGTCGCCCCCGTTTTTAACCATGTCAACTGAACCTAGTTCAGTTTGGTTGATTTCCGATCTCAGCCGAACACATTGAGCGGAAAGGCCGTTCCCGCAGTCAGTCGAACGTCCCCGGGGCCCTTCTCAGGCCCCGGGGACGGCATTTTCCCAGTTGAAAGAACGGTGGAGATGTGTTTCGATGGGTCAGATTCGTGTCGTTCCGAAAAGACCGTGAACCTTTTGTGGGACGCGCGGTGCCGTGGTACCATAGCCGAGTTTGTTGTCTTGGTCGGAAACCAAGACGCCTTATGCGCTGATCGGTAACCAGCGCCTGACTAATAAGGAGTCCTACCATGAAGCAGGGTATCCATCCCCAGTATGTCGAGTGCACGGTGACGTGCTCCTGCGGCAACACCTTCAAGACGCACGCTACCGTGTCCGAGATGAAGGTCGAGCTTTGCAACGAGTGCCACCCGTTCTACACCGGCCAGCAGAAGTTCGTCGACACCGGTGGACGCGTCCAGCGCTTCGCCGACAAGTTCGGTGGCGCCGCTGCCGCCCAGCTCAAGAAGGCTGAGGAGGCCAAGGCTGCCAAGGCCGCCAAGGCTGCTGAGGCCGAGGCCGCTCGCAAGGCCGCCGCTGAGGCTAAGGCTGCCGAGAAGGCCAAGCGTGCTGCTAAGTTTGCCGAGGAGGCTGCCAAGCAGGCCGCCGAGGCTCCCGCAGAGGCTCCCGTCGAGGAGGCCGCTGCCGAGGCCGAGACCACCGAGGCTGCTGAGTAAATAGCTCGCCGAGGAATCGCTCGCATTCATGGCAAAAGGGCCGTGCATCCGTTTGGGTGCGCGGCCCTTTTCTTTTTATTGGTGCAGGCTAACCCGTTCCCATTGCACCAGATTGGTGCGAAGGGGACGGGTTGGTTTGCACCAAATGGCAGAGTGACGGCGTTTTCCCAGATAAAACCTGCCAAAATAAACCAGTCCCTTTTTGGCAGGTCGGTCGGGTCGTAGTTATTACGTGGCGGTCGAGGTCGACCGTATAGGCCGCGCCTTGTTTGGCTAAAGTACAATCATCTGTGTTTAACTCGCCCGCAGCTGCACGGCGTGGGCGATGGCCAAAAAGGAAAACCACATGGGATTCATGTCAAAGCTGCTGTCCTTTGGATCCGATAAGGACCTTAAGCGCTACTACAAGATCGTCGACCAGATCAACGGTCTTGAGCCCCAGTTTGAGAAGATGACCGAGGAGGAACTCCGCGCCCAGACCGATAAGTTCCGCGAGCGTTACGCCAACGGCGAGTCGCTCGACGACATGCTTCCCGAGGCCTTTGCCACCGTGCGCGAGGCTTCCAAGCGCATCACGGGCATGCGCCACTTTGACGTACAGCTCATCGGCGCCATGGCGCTTCATGAGGGTCATATTGCCGAGATGAAGACCGGCGAGGGCAAGACGCTCGTCTCCACCTTGGCCGGCTACCTCAACGCTATCGCCGGCAAGGGCGTGCATGTCGTTACCGTCAACGATTACCTGGCAAAGCGCGACTCCGAGTGGATGGGCCGCATCTACAAGTACCTGGGCATGACCGTCGGTCTGCTCCAGAACAACATGCCGCTCGAGCTCAAGCGTCCGGCCTACCAGGCCGACGTCACGTACGGCACCAACTCCGAGTTCGGTTTCGATTACCTGCGCGATAACATGGTTACCCGCCCCGAGCAGCGTGTGCAGCGCGGCCACCATTACGCCATCGTCGACGAGGTCGACTCCATCCTGATCGATGAGGCCAGAACGCCGCTCATCATCTCGGGTGCCGGCACCAAGTCCGCCAGCACCTACAAGGACTTCGCGCGTGCTGTGCGTGGCCTTGAGCGCGGCGAGGACGTGTCGCACGACATGCTCACCGCCACCGAGGACGTCGAGCCCACGGGCGACTACGTCATGGACGAGGCCAAGCACACTATCGCCGCCACCGAGCGCGGTCTTAAGAAGATCGAGCGCCGTCTGGGCATCGAGGACATCTACGCCGACCTTTCGGGCCAGCTGGTCAACCACCTGCAGCAGGCGCTGAAGGCCCAGTACATGTTCCACCGCGATAAGCAGTACGTGGTCACCAACGGCGAGGTCAAGATCGTCGACGAGTTCACCGGCCGCATCATGGAGGGCCGCCGCTATTCTGAGGGCCTGCACCAGGCCATCGAGGCCAAAGAGGGTGTGCTCGTACGCGAGGAGAACCAGACACTCGCCACCATCACCCTGCAGAACTACTTCCGTCTGTATGATAAGCTTTCCGGCATGACCGGCACGGCACTCACCGAGGACGCCGAGTTCCGCGAGATTTACAAACTGCCTGTCGAGGTCATCCCCCCCAACAAACCCGTGCAGCGTGTTGACCACGAGGATCTGGTGTACCGCACCATCCAGGCCAAGTACAACGCCGTTGCCGACGACGTCGAGCGCCGTCACGCCAAGGGCCAGCCGGTCCTGGTGGGCACCGTCTCCATCGAGAGCTCCGAGAAGCTGTCGGCCGCCCTTACCAAGCGCGGCATCGCGCACGAGGTCCTCAACGCCAAGCACCACGAGCGCGAGGCCCATATCGTGGCCCAGGCCGGACGCTACGGCGCCGTGACCATTGCCACCAACATGGCCGGTCGTGGCACCGACATCCTGCTGGGCGGCAACCCCGACGAGCTGGTGCGCGAGCGCCTGGAGTACGAGGGCCTGACCATGGAGGACGTGACGCCCGAGCAGCTCGAGCAGTTTAACGCCGAGGCCAAGGAGACCTGCAAGGCCGAGCGCGAGCGCGTGCTTGCCGCCGGCGGCCTGACCGTCATCGGCACCGAGCGCCATGAATCCCGTCGTATCGACAACCAGCTGCGCGGCCGTTCCGGCCGTCAGGGCGACCCGGGCGAGACCCAGTTCTACCTGTCGCTCGAGGACGACCTCATGCGCCTGTTCGGCGGCGACAGGATGGACCGTGTCTCCAAGATGATGGTCACGGCTGACATGGGCGACGACATGCCCATCCAGCACAAGATCATTTCCAAGGCCGTCGAGAGTGCCCAGCACAAGGTCGAGAGCATCAACTTCTCCATGCGCAAGAGCGTCCTTGAGTACGATGACGTCATGAACAAGCAGCGCCAGGTCATCTACGCCGAGCGTAACAAGATTCTGGATGGCAAGGACCTGACCGACCACATCACCGAGGTCATGCACGACACCGTGTACCGCTGCGTGCAGGAGTTCTGCACCAAGGACAGCCACGATGGCGAGCGCGATCTCGAGGGCCTGCGCAAGTGGGTCGTGGAGCTGACCGGCCATATCGATACGCCCAAGTTCCCTGACGAGGATTACGAGGCCCTGGCTGCCGATGTCCTGGCCTACGTCGAGAAGTGCTACAACATGAAGGCCGAGCGCTTGGGCGAGGACCTGATGCGCGAGCTCAACACCCAGGTCATGCTGCGCGTCATCGATACCCGCTGGATGAACTACCTGCAGGAGATGGACTACCTCAAGACCGGCATCGGCCTGCGCGGCTTTGGCCAGCGCGACCCGCTGGTTGAGTACAAGACCGAGGCCTACGGCGCGTTCCAGATACTCGTCGATACCATGTACGAGGATTATCTGCGTACGGTTCTGCGCATCGAGATCAAGGCTGCCCCGCGTGCCGTGGAGCACAAGGAGGAGCCCGCGCTCGAGGGTGCGCACTTCTCCGGTCCTGCCGAGGTCGATGGTGACAACGTCGGCTCGGTGCTGCGCAAGCAGGCGCAGGTGCAGGCCCGCATGGCTGTCCAGGGTGGTCCGGCTGCCGTCAACAACGGTGGCAAGGTGACCACCTATCGCAAGTCCGAGAGCGACGATCCGTACGTCAACGTGGGCCGCAACGACCCGTGCCCCTGCGGTAGCGGCAAGAAGTTTAAGTACTGCCACGGCAGGAATCGTTAATGGCTGAGGCTTTAGAGGTAACGCCCGCCGAGCTGGACGCGTTTGCGGACCGGCTCGGTGAGGTCGAGTCGTATCTCCACCTGGACGAGAAGCGTACCCGCGTGTTCGAGCTCGAGGCCAAAAGTGTTGCCCCTGGCTTTTGGGATGACGCCGACGCCGCCCGTGCCACCATGGAGGAGATCGCGCGCACCAAGGAAGATATCGCTGCCGTGGACACCGCGCGCGGCGAGCTTTCCGATGCCCGCGCCGCGCTGGAGCTTGCCGAGGAGATGGGGGATGACCCCGACGCCGCCGCCCTTCGCGAGGAGGCTGCAGCCACGGCTGAGCGCCTGGCCCGTGCCATCGATGAGCTTGAGCTTTCGAGCTGGTTTACCGGTGAGTTCGATCACGGCGATGCCATTGTGACCATCAAGCCCGGACAGGGTGGTCTGGAGGCCCAGGACTGGACCTTCATGCTCTTTAAGATGTACATGAAGTACTGCCAGCGTCGCGGCTGGAAGGTCACCATCAACGACTGTCCCGCGGCCGAGGTCATCGGCATTGACCGTGCGACCTTTACCGTCGAGGGCAAGGACGCATTTGGCATGCTGCGCGCCGAGGCCGGCGTCCACCGCTTGGTTCGCATTAGCCCCACCGACGACAAGAAGCGCCGCCAGACCACGTTTGCCGGCGTCGAGGTCATCCCCGTGCTACCCGATGATATCGACATCGAGATCAGTCCCGATGACATCCGCGTGGACGTGTACCACGCGAGCGGCCCGGGCGGTCAGGGCGTCAACACCACCGACTCCGCCGTGCGCGTGACGCATTTTCCCAGCGGCATTGTGGTCACCTGCCAAAACGAGCGCAGCCAGATTCAGAACAAGGCCGCGTGCATGCAGATCCTCAAGGCTCGCCTGTACGAGATTGAGCTCGAGAAGCGCGCCGAGGCGCTCGATGAGATCCGCGGACCCAAGACCACGATTGGTTTTGGCAACCAGATTCGCAGCTACGTGCTCTACCCGTACCAGATGGTCAAGGACTTACGCACGGGCGTGGAGACCAGCAATGTCGAGGCCGTCCTTGACGATGGCGACCTGGACCCGTTTGTTATTGGCTACCATCGCTGGGCTACCGGCAACGCCGATGCAGAAGGCTCGGAGGTCTAAAACATCGGGTGGCTTCAAGCCGATGCCAAGCCCAACGGTTGGACGGGTTTGTATCCAGAATAAACCCTGCGCAGGGGTGGTTTTTGTCCGGCGAATCGGTAGAATCGAATACAAGAAGAAGTTCAAAGCGCATCCGTTTGGGTGCGCTTTTTTGAGGGAGGCAGCATGGCATATCGTCTGGACATCAAGCGCATTCTTTCGATGAACTTCTTTCACGACCTGCCCCAGATCATGTTGGGGTGTGCCTTGGCCGCCATCGCGACCGACTTGTTTTTGATTCCCAACGGTCTTGCCGCCGGTGGCGTTACGGGCCTTGCCACCATTATCCAGGCGGTCGGCGCGGCGCGCGGCCTATCGCTTCCCGTTGGTATTCAGACGATCGTGATGAACGCCTTGCTGTTGTTGGTCGTTATGCGCGAGGGCGGCATGTTCTACGTGGTGCAGACCGCGACGGGCTTTGTGCTGCTGGGCTTCTTTACCGATCTGTTCGCCCCGTTTGTAGCACCTCTGGCGGATGCGGACCTGATGCTCCCTGCCATGTGGGGCGGCATTATTACGGGCATCGGTTACGGCATGGTGTTGCGCGCCGGCGCCAACACCGGCGGCTCGGACACGATTGGCCAAATCATCTCGCGTAACACCTCGCTGCCGGTGGGCTCGACCGTCATGGCGATCGATGTTGCCGTATGCGCGCTATCGGCTCCGGTCTTTTCAATCGAAAACGCACTGTATGCAGGCCTTTCGATGGTCATTAGCGGCTACGTGATCGATGCCGTGGTCGATGGTGGCAACAAACGCCGTATGGTACTCATCATCTCGGACAAGTTCCCTGATATCGCTGCCGATATCATGTATGGCCTGGGTCGTGGTTGTACCAAGTTTAAGGCGACTGGCATGTATTCGGGTGCCGAGAAGCCAGTGATTATGGTCATCGTGAGCCGTCGAGAGCTCAATACCCTCAAGACGATCGTGCGCGAGCGCGATCCTCATGCCATCGTGACGGTTGCCGACGTTACGGAAGCCTTCGGCGAGGGATTCAAGGACATTACCGCGTAGGGTCGATCGCGTTCCATCCAAAAGACGTTCACATTGATAAACCGTTTCATCAGCGGTTCTGCCTGCTAAATTGTTCAAATAATGATAAAAACTCTGGTAAAGCCATCAGTTTCCAGCATAATGAATGACGTACGTGCATTGCGGCTGTGTTGGGATTACCTTCGGTGCCGTGCGCATTTTGTCTAATGAGGATGAAAGGAAGGCACAATGAGCGACGAAGAGCTCAAAAAGGTTGCCAACGAGGTAAGGAAGGGCATCGTCACCGGCGTGCACGCTGCCAAGTCCGGCCATCCGGGCGGTTCGCTCGGCGCTGCCGACATCATGACCTATCTGTACTTTGAGGAAATGAACGTCGACCCGGCCGATCCCCGCAAGGCCGATCGCGACCGTTTTGTGCTCTCCAAGGGCCATTGCGCTCCGGGCCTGTACGCCGTGCTCGCCGAGCGTGGGTTCTTCCCCAAGGAGGATCTCGAGACGCTGCGCCATATCGGCAGCCACCTGCAGGGTCATCCCAACATGAACGACACCCCGGGCGTCGACATGTCCACCGGCTCGCTCGGCCAGGGTATCTCCGCCGCCGTGGGTATGGCCGTTGCCGCCAAGCACTGGGGCGATACTTACCGCACGTACGCCCTGCTGGGCGATGGCGAGAGCGAGGAGGGCCAGGTCTGGGAGGCCGCCATGTTTGCCGGCAACCAGCAGCTCGATAACCTCTGCGTGATCGTCGACCACAACGGCCTGCAGATCGACGGCCCCGTCGAGGAGGTCAACGACCCCATGCCGCTCGCCGACAAGTTCCGCGCGTTCAAATTCCACGTGGTGGAGCTCGCCGACGGCAACGACTTCGACCAGATCCGCGCCGCCTTTGCCGAGGCTCGCGCCACCAAGGGGCAGCCGAC
This sequence comes from Collinsella aerofaciens, assembly GCF_015670795.1. Taxonomy (GTDB): domain Bacteria; phylum Actinomycetota; class Coriobacteriia; order Coriobacteriales; family Coriobacteriaceae; genus Collinsella; species Collinsella aerofaciens_Q. The sequence continues at coordinate 7,085 of NZ_JADPCJ010000019.1, forward strand.
CGCCATTATCGCCGAGACCCTGAAGGGCAAGGGCGTGTCCTTTATGGAGAACCAGGTTGGTTGGCACGGCAAGGCCCCCAACGATGAACAGTTTGAGCAGGCCATGGCAGAGCTCACGGCCGCCGGAGAGGAGCTCTAGGATGGCAGACGTCAAAAAAATCGCCACGCGCGTAAGCTACGGCGAGGCCCTCGTCGAGCTCGCCAACGAGCACGATGACTTTGTGGTCCTCGACGCCGACCTGGCCGCCGCCACGCAGACCGGCAAGTTCAAGGCCGCCTGCCCCGACCGCTTCTTCGACGTGGGTATCGCCGAGAGCAACCTGATGGGCGTCGCCGCCGGTATCGCGACCACCGGCCGCGTTGCCTTCGCGAGCACCTTTGCCATGTTCGCAGCCGGCCGCGCTTTTGAGCAGGTCCGTAACTCCATCGGCTACCCGCACCTCAACGTTAAGATTGGTGCCACGCACGCCGGTATCTCGGTGGGCGAGGATGGTGCCACGCACCAGTGCTGCGAGGATATCGCCCTCATGCGCGTCATCCCCGGCATGACTGTGATCGTTCCTGCCGACGACGTCGAGGCCCGCGCCGTGACGCGCGCCGCCTACGAGTGCGACGGTCCGGTGTACATGCGCTTCGCTCGTTTGGCCTCGCCGGTTATCAACGACCCCGAGACCTACAAGTTCGAGTTGGGCAAGGGCATTGTCATGCGCGAGGGCGCCGATGTGACCATCATTGCCTGCGGCCTGATGGTCGGCGAGGCTCTCGAGGCCGCCGAGCAGCTCGCTGCCGAGGGCATCGACGCCGAGGTCATCAACATGCACACCATCAAGCCCATCGATGCCGACCTGATCGTCAAGAGCGCCACCAAGACCGGCCACGTCGTGACCGTCGAGGAGCACTCCGTGATCGGCGGCCTGGGCAGCGCCGTTGCCGACGTCCTGTGCGAGCAGTGCCCGACGCCGCTCAAGAAGATCGGCGTCAACGACACCTTCGGTGAGTCCGGCCCGGGTGCCGAGCTCCTGCACAAGTACGGCCTGGACGCCGCCAACATCGTGGCGACCACCAAGGAGTTCTTGGCCTAGGGCAAGGCGGATCTCAAGGACTGCTTCGCCAGAACTATGGAAACCCGGCAGGGGCGCTCTCTTGGAGAGCGCCCCTGTTTCAGTTGCGGTGAAATAGGGACTGATTAGACCTTTTAACTGGTAAAACAGTCCCTATTTCACCGCAACTCATGAAGACGCCCCTCAAGCACGGTCCCATCAGGAAAAAGGGCATATATCGACAAAGCGCAATTCAGACCCTTCCAGCTTTGTATATGCAGCACCTCAAGATAAACGCAGCGACCCCTTAGTTATCGCAGGCCGGACACAGGGTTACTCTCCAAATCTTTCCGCAGGACGGAGGAGCCCCCGCCGCACGTAGTGCGCAGCGGGGGCTCCGACATGTCCGAGGACGATTTGGAGAGTAACCCTGTGCACGGCCGACGGGATCCCTAAGCACGCCATGCTTCTTATGTGCAGCAAAGCTAATGCTGCTAAAATACAAAGCGCTCATGTAGTTTAAACGCACGACGATAAGGAGCACCAGTGGGTAACCACTTCCGTACCTCCGGTGCGGGCGATGATGCCCCCAAGACGCAGGCAGGCGTCCAGGGCAGTCGTTTCGCCACTCCGGATTCAGAGGGCCAGCCTGTTGCTCAGGCCCCCGCTCAGCCGGCAGATCAGGCACAGCCGGCATCCGATCCCTTTGCCTACAATCCCACCAGCGATGTCGCGCTTTCCGGTACGGCGGGTTTTGAACCCGTTCAGGCCGTGACCGCTCGCGTGGAGCAGCCTCAGGCTGGCGCCGCCACGCCGCAGCCTACCATGGCCGGCATTCCCGACCCCATGGCCCCTGCGACGCCGGCTCCTCAGTCTGCGCAGTCCGGTCTCTTTGCCGCTATTCCCGACCCCACGCAGCCTGCTGCCCCGGTGGTCGAGAGCGATCAGGCCGCCGAGGTCGCAAGCCTCGATAACGCGCTCAACAACCCCGATTTTACGTCGGTGTTTGCACCCATTGATCCGCAGGCCAGCCGCAAGAAGATGGCCAAGCAGGCCGGTGTCGAGCCCGTCATCCTTATGGAGCATGTCACCAAGATCTATCCGGCACAGCCCAACAAGCCTGCACTCGACGACATCAACATCGAGATCTATCCGGGCGAGTTCGTCTTCCTGGTCGGTCACTCCGGCTCGGGTAAGACCACGCTGCTGTCGACGCTCAACCGCGACGTCAAGCCGACGAGCGGCCGCATCCTGGTTGCCGGTCAGGACCTCATGAAGATCAAGAACCGCAAGGTTCCGTTCCTGCGCCGCCAGATTGGCGCCGTGTTCCAGGACTTTAAGCTTCTGCCGCAAAAGACCGCCTACGAAAACGTGGCGTTTGCCCTGCAGTGCATCGGCAAGCCCAAGGGCGTCATTCGCAGCCAGGTGCCCGAGGTGCTGCGCCTGGTCGGTCTGGCCGATCAGATGGACTCGCTGCCCGACCAGCTTTCCGGTGGCGAGCAGCAGCGCGTTGCCGTCGCCCGTGCTATGGTCAACCGTCCGCCGCTGCTGATCTGCGACGAGCCCACGGGCAACCTCGACCCGGCGATCTCGCTGGGCATCATGAAGCTGCTTGAGCGTATTAACCGCACCGGCACCACCGTGATCGTCGCCACGCACGACCGCGAGATGGTCGATAGCATGCACCGTCGCGTGATCGCCCTCGAGGGCGGCCACGTCATCCGCGACCAGGAGAGGGGAGGTTACGGCAACTATGGCACCAACTAACGTGGGCTACTCCTTCAAAGAGGCAATCAGCCACTTCTTCCGTAACTGGACTACCTCGCTCGGCGCCGTCATCACGATCTTCCTTTCGCTGTTTATCATCGGCCTGTTCATTATGGGTTCCGCGATGCTGAACTCCGTGATCGGTACCGTCGAGGATCAGGTTGTCATTAATGCCTTTATTAGCGATGACGCCGATCAGGCAGACGTCCAGGCCTTTGAGGCCGAGCTCAAGACGTGGAGCAACGTCAAGTCCGTGACCTATAAGGATAAGGACGACGCACTGGCCGAGTACACGAGCAAGATGTCGGGTAACGCCGACGCCACCATGAGCGCGCTCGACGGCCAGAACCCGCTGCCCGCCTCGTTTGCGATTGAGATGGACGATCCGTCTCAGGTCGAGAGCACGGCCAAGAAGCTCAAGAAGGATGCCGATTTCCAGAAGATCGCGGATGACGGCGACGTCAACGCGAGCGTGCTGTACGGCCAGGAGGAAGTGAGCCGCCTGTTCCAGGTGACCAACTACATCCGCATCGCCGCCGTGGTGCTCGTTGGCCTTTTGACCTTTATCGCATTCATCTTCATCAACAACACGATTCGCCTGTCCATCACGGCGCGTCGTCGTGAGATTGCGATTATGCGTCTGGTCGGCGCCAGCAACGGCTTCATTCGTGGCCCGTTTATCACCGAGGGCGTGCTGCAGGCCATTTTGGGCTCGCTGCTTTCCATCGGCGTTCTGGAGCTGCTGCGCAATCTGATGATTCCGCGTCTGCAGGAGAGCATCGGCTGGATGTCGTTTGCCCTGCCGATGCAGTACTACCTGGTGACCTATGCTGCGCTGATTCTGGTCGGCGTGATTATCGGTCTCTTTGGTTCTGCCATCGCCATGCGCCGCTACCTGCGCGTGTAGGCATGCCTGGAATTCATCCCTTCCAACGGGTCGTCTCTTATGGGGCGGCCCGTTTTTTGATCCCTAGGGGACGGCAGGATGGCGAATCATTTGGGTAGACTCTTTGGAGTCGGCAATCGATAGTTAGGAGGCGCCATGGGGCGCAATAACAAGCATAAGCGTGGAGCTCGCAATAAGCGCGGGCCGGTGCGCAGCGAACGCCGTCCGAGCCTGACCGGGCGCGTGCAGCTCCATGAGCACAGTGCCTATGTCATAACCGAGAATGGCGACTACAAGGTCATGGGCCGTGGCAAGCGCGAGATTATGGATGGCGATACCGTTGCCGTGAGCATTAAGAACAGCCCGCACGGTGAGCGGCGCGCCGTGATCGAAGGCGTGGTTGAGCGCGCAGCCATAAGCGTGGTGGGCACGTACCAGACCGCCGGTCCGCTCGGTGTGATTGAGCCGCTCGATTCGCGTCTGAAGGCCGACTTCTTCATTTTGCCCGAGGATACCTCGGCGGATCGTCTGGGTGTCCACCCGGGTGATGCCGTTGTCGCGCGCATTTTGACCTACCCGACGCGACTGGAATCGGGCACCGTGACGATCGAACGCCGCATTGGCGGAGATGACGCGCCCGATTTGGGCGTTCAATATGTGATGGCGCGTTACGGCTATACCGATAGCTATCCCGAGGCCGCGCTGGACGAGGCCGAGGGGCTTTCGCTCGATGTGTCCGCGGCGCTTAAGGACCCGCTCCGCCGCGATCTGCGCGACCGCTTTGTCATCACGATCGACCCGGTCGACGCGCGCGACTTTGACGATGCCATTTCGTTGGAGCGCACGCCCGAGGGTGGCTACAAGCTGGGTGTGCATATCGCCGACGTTTCACACTATGTGGCTTGGGACGGGCATATCGATCTTGAGGCTCGCCATCGTACGACATCGGTGTATCTGGCCGATCGCGTGCTTCCCATGCTGCCCGAACGCCTGTCCAATGACCTGTGCTCGCTTCGCCCTGACGAGGACCGTCTTGCGTTTACCGTCGATATCGAGCTCGATGCGCAGGGTCGCGTGCGGCATTACGATCCGTACCCCAGCGTGATTCGCTCGCGTGTGCGTATGGACTATGACGGCGTCGAGGCGCTGCTGGTGCGTGCCGGCGCGGTTGAGTATTCGGTGCTGGAGGGCGCGGCCGAGGATGTTGCGGCTGCCGAGACCTCGCGCGAGGAAGCGCTTGAGCGCGGTCTTGCGTGCGAGGAGGCCGCCCGCGGCTACAACGTCGACCTCGGCGATTTCCTTGTCGCCGCCAACGAACTCGCCGAACTCCGCCGTCGTATTCGTCGCGCCCGCGGCTCAGTCGATTTTGACACGGCCGAGATTCGTGCTCTGTTGGATGAGGACGGAGTACCCGTGCAGATTGTGGCACGTGAGCGTTCGTGTGCCACGTCGCTTATCGAGGAGGCCATGCTGCTCGCCAACGAGTGCGTTGCAGAGTGGCTGGCAGACCGTGATGTCGAGGCCTGCTATCGCGTGCATGAGGATCCGAGCCCCGATAGCCTGCACGGTGCCGCCGTTGCGCTGGCGCAGCTAGGCATCATCGACGATTGCCGTGCTGCCGGTATTGCCCTGGGGAGCCCCGATGAACTGCAGGCTGCAGTTGATGCTGCCGCCGGTACGGCCAGCGCACCGCTCGTCAACACGTTGCTTCTGCGCAGCATGCAGCGCGCGCTGTACAAGCCGCGCAACGAGGGTCACTTTGCGCTCGCCGCGCCGTGCTACTGTCACTTTACGAGTCCCATCCGTCGCTACCCCGATCTGGTGGTGCACCGCGTGCTCAAACTGCAGTTGGCCTATGAGCGGCTTGGCGGCAAGGACGCCTTGGTGCGCACGCCGCGGCTGATCGGCAAGGGGCGCGAGTCGCTGCCGCGCATTCTGCCGCAGATCTGCCGCGCATGCAGCGATGCCGAGCGCGCGGCAGATGCCGCCAGCCATGCGACGCAAAAGATCAAGATTGCCCAGTACTATGAGGACCGTCTGGGCGAGCGCTATGCCGGAACCGTCTCGTGGGTTAGCAGCATGGGCCTTTTTGTGCGCTTGGACCTAACGCAGGTCGAAGGCTTGGTTTCGATCAAGAGTCTGGGCAACGAGTGGTTCGAGTTCGACGAGGACGCGCTAACGCTCACAGGTGCCGACACGGGCGCCCGTTACGAGCTGGGGCAGCGCGTGATCATCGAGGTCTCGCGCGTCAATACCACGCGTGGGCACTTGGACTTTAAGCTTATCCATTAGCCAAATCCCGACTCATGGTGGGGGAGCGGAGGGCGGCCTTTCGGGACCGCCCTTCGCATTTGAATCGTGACTACCTTGCCGTCTGCTCGGCCACCCGCTTACCTGCTATTTGAGAGGTAAAACCTACCAAAATAAACCTGTCCCTTTTGGCAGGTTTACAAGAAAGCGGGGATGAGATGGCGACGGTGTACGGTTATGCGCGGGTGAGTTCGCGCGATCAGAATCTTAATCGGCAGCTGGATGCGCTGGGCGCCTATGGCGTGGGCTCGGCGAATATTTATGCCGACCATGCGAGCGGCAAGGACTTCGATCGACCGCGTTATCGCGAGCTGCTGCACGTCCTGGGAGACGGGGACGTGCTGGTGGTGCTTTCTATCGACCGACTTGGCCGTAATTACTCCGAGATTCTTGAGGAATGGCGACGCATTACCAAGGAGCTCGGGGTTGCCATTGTGGTGTTGGACATGCCATTGCTTGACACGCGCGTCAGGGCCAGCGGCGCGCCGGATGTGACCAACACCCTGATTGCCGATATTGTGCTGCAACTGCTGAGCTACGTGGCGCAGGTGGAGCGCGAGAATATCCATCGGCGCCAGGCGGAGGGGATTGCAGCGGCGCGAGCGCGAGGGGTCCGTTTCGGTCGACCTCGCAAGCCGTGCCCTCCTCAGTTTGAGCTGGTGCGCGATAGCTATGAGGCGGGCGATATTACCCGCAGCCAGGCAGCAAAGTGCCTGGGCGTGTGTGTGGGGACGTTCGATCGCTGGATGCGCGAGGCGGGGTAGGGGTTTGCGTCGCTTTGTCGCTTCCTGTTGCGATTCAAATTTTGATACGGTGACGATGTCATTTGGGGCTACACTCGCTGATATTCAAAAAAGGAGGTTGACCCTTGGCGCGCGTAAAACAAATAATCGGATGGACCGCGATCGCTCTGTTCGCTGCAACGCTGGCGGGCATCTGGGTGCTGACGGAGCAAAATGCGGTGGAGACGTCGTTGCTGAGCGAGTCTACCGCGCGTGTGGTGGAGGGCCAGGCTACGGGCGTTCAGGCTGTCGATGCCACGGGTGAAGCTCAGGCGGAGAACGGAATGACCGGGGGCACCGATTCGGCTGCCTCGAATGTCCGGTCTGGCCGACTTGCTTCCATTCGCATGTGGGTGGGCACGAACGTCCGTCGCGTTGCCCATACCGTAGAGTTTTTCTTCGTCGGATTGTTCGCCTCGGTGGTCGTGGTTTGCTTTTCCAGGCGTCCGTGGAGCGTATGCTCCCGTTGCGTGCCCGTATTGCTCTTTTGCGCCGCCTGCTCCGTTGGCGATCAGGTACATAAGATCTTTGTTCCCGGCAGGCATTTCGACGTTATCGATTTAGGATTCGATGCTGCGGGCTATGTCACCGCCATGCTGTTGGTATTGCTGGCGGCGGCGTTGGTGCGCCATGCGACTCGGCCGATCGGCGCCCATGCGAGGCGCTAGCCGGTAACAAACCCGTTTCTGATAATGCGACCTTGCTGAATTATTTTGTGTCGCGCGTATTTCCGAGCGGTCGGATTTGAGGGGCGAGTGGTAGAACGCTCGCCCTTTGTGCGCCACGATGCGGCACAATGTACCGCAAAAGCTGTTTGTATCCGGTACGAATCGTTCGTTGGTCTTTAATTCTTCTCAACGGAGGTGTTTGAGATGGCAAACGGATTGCTTTTGCGGCTTCGCGAGCGTGAGCTCAGCGCGAGCCCGGCGGAACGCAATGTCATCGCATATGTAAGCGCTCATCCGCACGAGGTGGTCGGGCTGTCCGTCCGCGGTCTTGCCGATGTCACGTTCTCCTCGCCCTCGAGCATTTTGCGCTTTTGCAAGCGTTTGGGTTTTGCGGGCTACAAGGAGTTCCAGCGCGAACTGATTGCCGAGCTGGCGCTCTTAGGTGACAAGAAAGACGTAGCCCTCGAGGACATCTCCATGGATGACAGCGTCGAACGTATCGTGGGGAAGGTGATGAAAAGCAACGTGCGTACGATCGAGGCGACGGCGCGAACGCTCGATTACACCGTCTTGGAGCGATGCGCGGCCCGTCTTAAGCGGGCACGCGCGGTCAATCTGTTCGGTATTGGTGCCTCTCGTTTGGTCGCGCACGACCTGGCGCAAAAGCTCATGCGTGTCGACAAAGAGTGCCATCTGTACGACGACTGGCATGATCAGCTCTTATGTGCCAAGAACATGCATGAGGGCGATATGGCAATCGCCTTTAGCTACTCGGGCTTGACGCAAGAGGTGCTGGACTGCACCGCCGAGGCTCAACGTCACAACTGTCCCGTTGTGGCCGTTACCAAAGTAGATGGATCATCCAAGCTTGCCACCATGGCCGATGCCGTGCTCGGCGTCGCTGCGAGTGAACCTTTGGTCCGCAGCGGTGCCATGGCTTCGCGTATGGCCCAGCTTATGGTTGTCGATGCCCTGTACGCTGCTTACGTTGCCAGTGACTACGAACGGGCGACGCATGTCATTAAGCAAAACTACATCGAGAAACAGGAAAGATGAGGTGAATGAAATGCTCGATTTAACAAAATTCACGACCGAACAGCGTAATCAAAGGTCAATGGACCTCGATACGATGACATCGCTGCAAATCGTCACGACGATGAACGATGAGGATCTCCGTGCCGTCCAGTCGGTCACGAAAGTGTTGCCACAGGTTGCCACGGCAATCGACTGGGCTGCCGAGGCGCTTGAGCGCGGCGGTCGCGTCTTTTACATGGGCGCGGGCACTAGTGGTCGTTTGGGCGTGCTTGACGCTTCGGAGTGCCCGCCTACGTTTGGCGTATCGCCCGATCTGGTCGTCGGGCTCATTGCCGGGGGCGAGACGGCGTTTATCAAGGCTGTCGAAGGTGCCGAAGACAGCGATGAGCTTGGCGCGAACGACCTGCGAGAGCGTGGACTCTCGGACAAGGATCTTGTCGTTGGCCTGGCGGCAAGCGGCCGTACTCCTTATGTGGTGGGCGGCCTTGCGTACGCCAAGGCAACTGGGTGCAAGACCATTGCAATTGCCTGCAACCAAGGGTCGAAGATCGGGGAGAGCGCAGATCTTGCCATTGAGCCCGTGCCCGGTCCCGAGGTGCTGACCGGCTCAACGAGGCTCAAGGCGGGAACGGTTCAAAAGCTCATTCTCAACATGATTTCGACCGGTGCCATGGTCAAGATCGGCAAGGTATACCAAAACCTGATGGTCGATGTGCAGCAGACGAACGAGAAGTTGGTGGTGCGCGGCCAGAACATCGTGATGGAGGCGACCGGCTGCACGCGCGAGCGCGCTGTTCAGGCGCTTACAGATGCCGGCGGCCACGTAAAAACCGCTATTGTCTCGGTACTGCTGGACTGCGATGCCGAGCAGGCTGCGGTAGCTCTTGAGCGGGCGCGAGGTCATGTCCGTGCTGCGGTGAGTGGCCATGAGAAGAGCAATGCCGATGCCCAATAGGTGCGCGGCGTGAGCTGATATGACATCCAGACGAGATACCCAATACAAGGAGGAGTTATGACGAACAAAGAGCTGGCTCAAAAGCTGCTGGACCTTTTGGGCGGTAAAGACAACGTGCTCGCAAACGCGGCGTGCATGACGCGCCTGCGCGTGACCGTCAAAGACGCGGGCAACGTCGACACGGAGGGCATTAAGGCACTCGACGGCGTGATGGGCCTGGTCGAGGACGACACGATGCAGATCGTGCTGGGTCCGGGCAAGGTGAATAAGGTGCTCGAGGAGTTCTCCAAGCTCACCGGCCTTGCGAAAGGCGTTGCTGACGAGAGCGTGGTTGACGCTGCGGCCACAAACAAGGCCGCGCAGAAGGCCAAGTACGAGTCCAAGCCGGTTCAGGCCTTCCTCAAGAAGATTTCCAATGTCTTCGTCGCCCTGCTTCCCGGCATCATTGCGGCTGGCCTCATCAACGGTATCTGCAACGTCATTAACGTTTCGACGGCAGGCGCGCTTGCAGGCGAGTGGTGGTACCAGGGCATTCGTTCCATGGGCTGGGCCCTGTTTGCCTATCTGCCTATCTTGGTGGGCTATAACGCGGCGCGTGAGTTTGGTGGCTCCGCTGCGCTGGGCGGCATCGCCGGCATGATGTGTATCGCCAACAGTGCCATGCCCCTGCTTGCGCCTGGCGCGGCTGATCCTGCCACTGCCATTCTGCTGCCGCTCACCAATGCGCAGTACAACCCCGCAGCGGGCGGCATGATCGCGGCTCTCATCGCTGGTGCATTTTTTGCCTGGATGGAGCGTCAGATTCGCAAGGTTATGCCCAACGCACTCGACACGTTCTTGTCCCCGCTGCTGGTGCTCATCATCGGCGCCTTTGCTCTGATGCTCGTCATCCAGCCGGTTGGCGCATGGCTGACGACTGCCATCTTTAGCGTTTTGACCTTTATCTTCGAGAAACTGGGCGTCCTGGGCGGCTATATCCTGTCGGCAGGCTTCTTGCCGCTGGTGTCCGTCGGCCTGCATCAGGCGCTCACGCCGATCCACGCTATGCTCAACGATCCCGACGGCGCTACCAAGGGTATCAATTACCTGCTTCCCATCCTTATGATGGCTGGCGGCGGCCAGGTCGGTGCCGGTTTGGCGCTGTACTTTAAGACCAAGAACGCCAAGCTCAAGAAGTACGTCGCAGAGTCCATTCCCGTTGGAATCCTGGGTGTGGGCGAGCCTCTGATGTATGCTGTTACGCTGCCGCTCGTTCGTCCGTTTGTGACGGCCTGCCTGGGTGCCGGATTTGGCGGCGCGCTCGCGGCGCTGCTTCACATCGGCACGGTTTCTCAGGGCGTTTCCGGTCTGTTTGGCCTGCTGATCGTCGTTCCTGGCCAGCAACTCGGCTACGTTGCCGCTATGCTGCTTGCCTATGCCGCCGGCTTTGTCCTGACGTGGTTCTTTGGCGTCGACGAGCAGAAGATCAACGAGTTCTTTGGCGAGTAGTTTGATATCGCGAGCCGTGTTGCTCGGGGCTCGCGGTGCGCGGCAGATTTCTTGATGCTATGGTTGTGCCGGCGGGGCTAACTGCTCCGCCGGCCTTTTTTAAAGGAGCGTTGAAGCGTGAAAACGGGTATTTCGATTTATCTTTCCAGCCCTCTGCAGGATATTGAGCGGACGATTGAGCGTGGTGCCGCGGCGGGTGCGCGCTATGCGTTCACCTCGCTGCATATTCCCGAGGATGGGGGAGCGGCGTATGCCGATAAGGTCCGTCATGTGCTGTCGCTGCTTTCCGCCCGCGGCATTGCGCTCATTGCCGATGTGGGGCCGCGTACGTGCGATTTGCTCGGGCTTGAGCGTATCGAGGACCTGCGCGATCTGGGGTTGGAATACCTTCGTTTGGACTATGGCTTTAGCGCCCAGCGGGTCGCGGAGCTGTCCGGTGTATTTCGCATTGTGGTCAATGCATCGACGGTGAGTTCTGATGAAATCGCATCGTGGCGTGAAGCCGGCGCCGATGTGACTCGTTTTGCCGCCTGCCACAATTTTTACCCCAAGCCTTATACCGGTTTAGCTCTTGAAGATGTTGCTCGGACGAATCTTCGTCTTGCGGCGCTTGGATTCGAAATCATGGCTTTTGTGCCGGGTGATGCTAACGTTCGCGGGCCGGTATTCGAGGGACTGCCGACGGTCGAGGCGCAGCGCGGTCGCGCGTCAAAGGTTGCTCTCAATATGCTTGAGCTTGCACATGGCGCCGATTGCGACATTGTGTTGGTCGGCGACCCCGATCTTTCCGATGCGGGCTGGGCGCAGTTTGCTCAAGTTTCCGCCGGATACGTGGACCTGCAATGCGAGCTTGAGCCCGGTTATGCCTATGTGCGCGGGCAGATTCATCACGACCGGCCCGACTCGAGTGTCCTCATCTTTAGGTCTCAGGAGTCACGTACGAAGCTTAAGCCGGATTCCGTGCCGACGGATGCCGGAGCCGGCCTGCCGCGAAAGGCGGGGTCGATCGCTGTGAGCAATAGCGGATATGGGCGCTACGAAGGCGAGCTTGAGATTGCGCGGGTCGATCTTCCCGGTGACGAGCGCATGAACGTTGCGGGCCATATCACGCCCGAGGCAATGGAACTGCTGCCGTTTATCAAGCGCGGATTCGGGGTACGGTTCGTTTAACGTGTGACCTGCGGGCTACAATTGGCCCATCATACGAAGGCGCCTCGTGTGGCGTGTGCCTGCGTTGGCCGATCTATATTCGGAGGATTCCCATGACTGTACTGTTTGTTGAATATCCCAAGTGCTCGACCTGTAAGAAGGCCAAGGCATGGCTGGACGAACATGGGGTAGAGTATATCGATCGCGATATCGTTTTGGACAATCCCACGGCTGATGAGCTTGCGACCTGGATTGCTCGTTCGGGGCTGCCGGTGCGGCGCTTCTTTAATTCATCGGGCATGAAATATCGAGAGCTGGGCCTGAAGGCGCGTCTGGATGCGGGCATGACGGATCGGGAGTGCTACGAGCTGCTGGCGACCGACGGCATGCTGGTCAAGCGTCCGCTGCTGGTGGGCGACGACTTTGCGATTCCCGGCTTTAGGGAAGCGGCTTGGGCCGAGGCGTTGCTGTAGCGGCTGCGGAAAGTGCGACCCGGAATTCGCTTCCAGAATGGGATGCGCTTTCCCAAAGTGGCCGGTTGCGGAAAGCACGTCCCATTCTGAGCTTCGATTGTGGGACACGGTTTCCGGTTGAGGGCTCGACGGGAAAGTGGGGACCAGTTTGAGCTTGAAATCTGGGGCGCACTTTCCGCCGGCGGGCCTGCCCCAGTCAGTCCGCCAGCTGTGCCCATTCGTGCGGATCGTAGACCTTTACGTGTTTGTTGGGCTTGCCGCTCCAGTACTCCTCGTCCATAAAGGGCAGATATGCCTGAACGCCGGGGCAGATAAAGGGAATCCGCTGCTGTTGCAGTCGCTCGCGCTGGCGCTGCTCCAGGTGCGCCTCGGATATGACGGTCGGCATACCGGACAACTCGACGAGGCTTGCCTGGATTCGCTTAAGGTCGGGGAGTCCCGCGTGCCATGACATCCGCATGATCAAAAAGGATGCACGGCGGTATTTTGCCTGCACCACAGTAATGGCGGGGCGCAGTGTGGGATGGATTTTGTCCCGTTCGGGCCAAAGGTCGGCAGTGATCTCAAGGCCCAGGGTCTCCCATAGGTAATCAAGCTCTTCGTCCATGGCGCCTCGATATCTACGCGATCATTGATACTTCGATTGTGTTGCCTGGTGCTATCGTTTTCACGGTAGAATCTGCCAACGGTTGACGGCTACCGCTCGCGGCGTTTTGCCCTTCGTGTACAGCGGTTGGCTTCACAGGTCCTTCACGGGTTGGACTAAATTAGGCCAATTTGACTGAATTTCAAAAAAGTCAAAATTGGGGCTTGCGTCACGGCGAGACTTCCCGTATATTTCTTTCTTGCGCAAAGGCACAGCCGAGCGCAGCGATGCAGTCATTGGGATGTCGTCTAATGGCAGGACAGCGGATTCTGGTTCCGTCAATGGGGGTTCGACTCCCTCCATCCCAGCCATTGCATTTGCTACATATGGCCCGTTCGTCTAGCGGTTTAGGACGCCGCCCTCTCAAGGCGGAGATCACCAGTTCGAATCTGGTACGGGCTACCAAAATTGAACGCCCGGGCCTCGTAAGAGACCCGGGTTTTGTGTATTGACCGTATATACGGCGCCTGCCGTGTTTCGCTCAGATCGAGGAGTAGCCATGGATCTGCCCATCAGCTTGCAAGACATCACGTATGCCGAGAACTATCTGGCGCAGGGCGACCTGGCTACGGCGACGCCGCTGCTGGAGCGTCTGGTGGAGCTCGCCGAGGAGTATATCGACGCTGAGTGCAAGACGGAGGAGAAGCGCCAATACTTTAGCTTCGATAGCAAGTTTGAGCGCTTGGCCTATCGCCGCGTGGAGAAGGATCCGCGCGAGCTCGTGCAGGTCGAGGTGCCGTTTGACCGCCTGTACTCTGACATGGCGTTTGCCTACATTCGCCAGCAGGATTATGTGAGCGCTCGTAATGCCCTGATGCAGGCTGTGCGTTGGGACCCCATGAACTGCAACTATCGCTTGGATTTGGCCGAGCTGTTCCGCGCACTCGAGGACAAGCAGGAATGGGCATCGCTCTCGTTCTCGGTGCTGGAGCGTGCAAGCGATGGCAAGTGCGCCGCCCGCGCCTACGCCAATCTAGGCCAGTATTTCTTGGAGCCCGAGACCGAGAACGTTTCGGCTGCCGTGGGCTGCGCGCGTCTGGCGCTGCGCCTGGCGCCCAACGATGCGCATACGACGCGCCTGCTCAACAAGATCCATACCACCTATCCGGATGCCGCCGATGAGAGCGACGACCACGTGATGGGTGAACTGGCCCTGCAAGGTGTGCCGACCTCGCCTTCGGCCGAGATTGCCATCTGCCTGATTATGTGCGCGACCGATGCTGCAAGTGACGGCGACAAGCAGGAGGCGACGCGCCTGACGGTGCGTGCTCGCGACTTGGTGGGCGAGGAGGCCTGCGCGGCGATTATCAAACTGGTGCGCGAGAGCGACGCCGAGCTCAATGCCGAGCGCAAGGCAAAGCGCGAGGCTGCGGGCTCAAACGCCGACGGCGCCAAGGAGGCCGGCGATGCCCAGTAAGCGCGAGCGCAAACTCATTTCCAAGAATCGCTCGGCACATCACGAGTACTTTATCGATGAGACATTTGAGTGCGGTATTGAACTGAGTGGCACCGAGGTCAAGTCGATTCGCGAGCGCGCCTGCCAGATCACCGATACCTTCGCGCTGATCCGCGGCGGGGAGTGCTGGCTCGTCGGCCTGCATATCCACCCTTATAGCCATGGTGGCGTGTGGAATCGCGATCCCGACCGTCGGCGTCGTCTGCTGCTGCACCGCAAGGAGATTGACTTTCTTGACGGCAAACTTCGCAACCGTGGTTATGCGCTGGTTCCGTTGGAGCTCTACTTTAATACCGACGGCCGCGTAAAGCTGCTGCTGGGTCTAGGTCGCGGCAAGAAGCTCTACGACAAGCGCGAGGACATGGCCAAGCGTGATGTCCAACGCGAGATCGACCGCGCCCTTAAGGAACGCAACCGCTAGGCACTCTGTATAAGTTGCGGTGGAATACGGACTGTTTTGCCTGTTTGAGGGGCTATTCAGTCCCTATTTCACCGCAACTGCGGGCGTCTCATCTTTCTTACTGTTCTGACACATATGTCTTAAAGGCGGCGTCCGTTATGGGTGCCGCCTTTTTTGTGGGTACATACATTCATGAGGTTCCAACCCGAGCTAGGGGAGTGATCGTTATGGACAAAACTGCGTTCTTTACCATGCCGAGCGGTCTGTACGTGGTGAGCGCTGCGGCAGACGGGTTGCGCGCCGGCTGCGTCATCAACACTGCGGTGCAGGTGACGTCCATGCCGCCGCGTATTTCGGTTGCCGTGAACAAGGACAATGTCACCTCGGGCGTCATCGCATCGGCCAAAGCGTTCGCGCTGACCGTGATCGATCAGACTGCCGACATGCTCTACATCGGTAACTTTGGGTTCCGCACCAGCAGCGATTATGACAAGTTTGCCAAATACGAGACCCGCGAGACGGCTCTGGGCATGCCCTATGTGCCTGAGTACGCGGCGGCCCTGTTTAGCTGCCGTTTGATCGACACTGTGGATGTGGGCACGCATCTGCTGTTTATTGGCGAGGTCGAGGATGCCGAGCGCCTGAGCGACGAGACGCCGCTGACGTACGACTACTATCACAAGGTGCTAAAGGGCAAGACGCCGCCCAAAGCCTCGTCGTATCAAGGCTAGAAATGTTCTAAAAATACTTGCATTATGTTATTGAGAATATATACTAATAAGTAAGTACACCAGCAGTCACGTTCGAGAGGAGAACATCATGGCTGAGGAGAAGAAGACGTATAAGTTTGTGTGCACCGTTTGCGGTTACGAGGTTGAGGTCGACACGCCCGAGCTGCCCGAGGACTACGTGTGCCCGGTCTGCGGCGTCGGCCCCGATGAGTTTGAGCTTGTCGAGGAGTAGCTCGTAGACACACGACTTGCAACAACATATAGCTCTGTCCAAGGGCCCCGGTCGAATTCTCGGCCGGGACCCTTTTGATTTATCTGACGGTTTAAAACGGTCTCACGTGTTACAGATTGAGACGTTATATCTGGACAGTTACGCCATCCCAATTACATCCCCGTTAGCAGCACGATGTCGAGAATCGTCACGATGACGCCGATTCCTACGAGCAGCGCGTTGAGCGGGCGCGAGTTGGTGTATTTGCCCATGACGCGGGGCGAACTGGTGAGTCGTATGAGCACAAAGACCGTAATTGGCAGCTGAAGCGACAGCAGCGCCTGACTCCAAATGAGACCCTCAAAAGGATTCGGGACGACCAAGCACGCCGCCACTGCGCCGACGAAGCAGGCCGCCACCCCGATCGAGGAATGTCGGTCGTGGATGTCGTATTCATCGTCGAACATGCCCGCGGTGATGGTGCCCGCCGCCATGCCCGCCGTCACACTACTCGATAGTCCCGCAAACAGCAGTGCCACCGCAAAGATGGTCGAGCTTGCCGGGCCCAGAATGGGGGAGAGCGTGGCCGCTGCGACGGCGAGGTCGTCTACGACCATGCCGTGCGCAAAGAAGGTCGTTGCGGCCAGGATGACCATGGCCGAGTTGATTGCCCAGCCCACGCCCATCGAAAAGAGCGTGTCGAAGAGCTCGTAGCGCAGACGTTCTTCGATAACCTGCTCGCCTTGGCCTTCAAAGTGCATGGATTGGATGACCTCGGAGTGCAGGAAGAGGTTGTGGGGCATAACGACCGCGCCTAGGACACTTACGATAATCGCGGCCGAGCCGGTGGGCATACAGGGTGTGATCCAGCTTGCGGCGGCTTGCGGCCAGTCGACCTTGACTAGTGCAAGCTCGGCTAAAAACGAAAGTCCTACCACGCCTACGAAGGCGATGATCCATCGCTCGGCGCGTTTGTAGGAGCTTGTCATGAGCATGGCAATCGATGCCGCCGCCACGATGATGCAGCCGGCGCGTACGGGCAGGCCAAAGAGCATTTGAAGCGCGATCGCACCGCCCAGGACTTCGGCCATGGCGGTGGCGACCGTGGCTAGATACGCGCTGCCGAGTATCGCACGCCCGACGAGGCGGGGTAGGTGGCGCGTCGTGGCCTCGGCAAGACACATGCCCGTGGCGATGCCCAGGTGCGCCGCGTTGTGCTGCAGCACGATGAGCATGATCGTGGACAGCGTGACGATCCACAGCAGCGCGTAGCCAAACTGCGAGCCCGCGGCCATATTGGAGGCCCAGTTGCCCGGGTCGATAAAGCCGACGGTGACGAGCAACCCGGGGCCGATATGCCGCGCAATGTCTAGGCCTCCGTGACCACCGGTGCGCCGGGAACCAAAGTGTTGTTTGAGATGGTTGAGCATGGTGCACTCCTGCGTGCCGTTTGTTTGACGCCGTAAAGGGTACCCGTTTTAGGCTTAAAGGTTAACCGAGACTAACAAAATTGTTGTATTTGAATAGGATGGGGAAAGGAGTTGCCGAAATGTCTTGATCTGTAACAACTAGGGATGGAAATTGGACCTAGGTGTTACAGATCGAGACAGGAAGAAATGGTCCTATGGAAAATCTCGATCTGTAACAGTTAGCTGCAAAAACCGGCCCTTCGTGTTACAGATCGAGACATTCGGAAATGTCTCTCGAAAACATCTCAATCTGTAACATCTAGGCGCCAAAATTGGGTCTTCCTGTTACAGATTGAGATGTTTGAAGCGGTGAGCTTACAGGCCGAACTTGGGGCCCTTGTTGTCGTCCTTGAGGTCGGCGGTGTCCACTCGTAGGGCGTGCGTTACGCGATTGTTTCGAAACGGGCGGGAAACACAACGGGCCGGTGATGCTCCTAGTATGCCTATTCAACTGATTGTCTAATATTTAGGGGAGGATCGCGATGCAGGCAGATTCCGCTCAGCAGCAGGGCCTTTATCGCCCCGAATTCGATCACGATGCGTGTGGCATCGGCGCGCTTGCCGATATCAACGGTGAGCGCCATCACCAGATTCTGGACGATGCGCTGTCCATTCTGGTCAACTTGGAGCACCGCGGCGGCACGGGACTCGAGAAGAACACCGGTGACGGCGCTGGCATCCTGTTCCAGGTTCCGCATCACTTTTTCCGTAAAGAGGCTCAAAAGTGCGGCCAGATTCTGCCGGCAGAGGGCGACTATGGCGTGGCCATGCTGTTCTTTCCACAGGACGACAAAGGCGTAGAGGATGCCCGCCTCGTGTTTGAGGAGGGCTGCGCCGAGGCCGGCGTGCCGCTGCTCTTTTGGCGCGAGGTGCCGGTCGACCCACACGATCTGGGTGAGACCGCCCGCGCCTGCATGCCTACTATCCTGCAGGCCTTCCTGGGTCGCCCCGACGACACGCCGGCGGGCGACGCCTTCGAGCGCCGCCTGTATGTGTGCCGCCGCACCATCGAGAAGAAAGCCGACGCCGAGTTTGCCCTGCGCGACAAGATCTTCTACGTGTGCTCCATGAGCTCGCGCACCATCGTGTACAAGGGCATGCTGGTCGCCACGCAGATGCGCCGCTTCTTCACCGACCTCAACGATGCCGCCGTCAAGACGGCCGTGGCGCTCGTCCACTCGCGCTACTCCACCAACACCACGCCCAGCTGGGAGCGCGCGCACCCCAACCGCTTTATCATCCACAACGGCGAGATCAACACCCTCAAGGGTAACGTCAACTGGATTCGCGCCCGCGAACCCAACCTGTACAGCCCCGTGCTGCAGCACGATCTTGAGCGCGTGATGCCCATCATCAACCGCGAGGGTTCCGACTCCGCGATTCTGGACAATGTGCTTGAGTTCCTGGTCATGAACGGTCGCCCGCTTACGCGTGCTGCATCCATGCTGCTGCCCGAGCCGTGGGACCACAACGACAGCCTGAGCGAGGAGCGCCGCGCCTACGACGCTTACCAGTCCATGCTCATGGAGCCGTGGGATGGCCCGGCGGCCATCGCCTTTACCGACGGTCGCACGCTGGGCGCCGCCCTCGACCGTAACGGCCTGCGCCCCGCTCGTTACTACGTGACGCGCGACGGCCGCTTTATGCTGGCAAGCGAGGTGGGCACCATCGAGGTGAGCCCCGAGAACATCCTGACGAGCGGCTGTCTGGGGCCGGGCCAGATGCTCGAGGTTGACTTTGCCCGCGGGCGCGTCATCTACAACGACGAGCTGCGCGCCCGTTATGCCAAGGAAAAGCCCTACCGTGATTGGATTGCCGAGGAGACGCTGACCGTTGACGCGCTCGATGAGCCCGTTGCGGCAACGCCCGCCGAGGACGCCGAGGTGCCCGCCGCCGTGCGCATGGCCAAGCTCGGCTACCACTGGGATGACGTCGACGAGGTCGTGCGTCCCATGGCCCAGCAGGGCAAGGCACCGCTCGCCTCGATGGGCATCGACGCGCCGCTGGCCTGCCTGTCCAAGAAGACGCGTTCGTTCTTCGATTACTTCTATCAGCTGTTCGCCCAGGTCACGAATCCGCCGATCGATGCCCTGCGCGAGCACATGGTCACCTCGACCACGCTCTACCTGGGCAACCACGGCAACCTGCTCGAGGACTCCCGCACGGCCTGCCAGCTGGTGCGCTTGGAGCGCCCGTTGCTCAACGAGGAGGAGTTCGACCGCATCTGCGCCATCGACCGCGTGGGCTTTAAGACCCGTCGCTTCCGTGCCGTCTACCGCCGCGATGCCGGCGAGGGCGCGCTGCAGGCTACGCTCAAGCAGCTTGCAGAGGATGTTGAGGCTGCGGTCCGCGACGGCGTGAACATCGTGGTGTTGAGCGATCGCGCCGCTGCGGGTGAGGTGCCCGTGCCGTCGCTGCTCGCCGTGGGCTGCGTGCACAACCACCTGATCCGCGCCGGCGTGCGTACCTTTGCCGACATCGTGGTGGAGTGCGGCGACGCCGTGTCTCCGCACGACTTTGCGGCACTGGTGGGCTACTCCGCGAGTGGCATCTATCCGTACAACGCACATGCGTGCATCCGCGATCTGGCGGCACGCGGCGACCTGGACGTGACGGCCGAGCAGGGCATCGCCAACTACAACAAGGCTGCGACCGCCGGCATCGTTTCCATCATGTCCAAGATGGGCATCTCCACGGTGCAGAGCTACCATTCGGCGCAGATCTTCGAGGCCGTGGGCTTCACTCCGGAGTTCGTCAACGTGTACTTCGCCGGCACGGTGAGCCGTGTGGGCGGTATGGGTGTCGAGGACGTCGAGCGTGAGCAGAATGAGCGCTACGACGCCGCGCTCGCTATCCTTAAGAGCCCGGCTCCCGATCAGCTGCCCACGTTGGGTCTGACCAAGTGGCGCCCGCTCGGCGGCGAGGATCACCTCATCGATCCGCAGACTGTCTACTTGCTGCGGACCGCCTGCCGCGAGGACAGCTACGACACCTTTAAGGAGTACAGCGCCCGCCTGCACCGCACCGGCCGTGCCGTGCGCCTGCGCGACCTGCTGGACTTTGATGCCGGCGGCCGCACCCCGGTGGCACTCGACGAGGTCGAGCCCGCGCTCAACATCGTTCGCCGCTTTAACACCGGCGCCATGTCGTACGGTTCCATCAGCAAGGAAGCACACGAGTGCATGGCCATCGCCATGAACCGCCTGCACGGCCGTTCCAACTCGGGCGAGGGCGGCGAGGATCCGCGCCGCGAGACCCCGCTGGCTAACGGTGACTCCAAGAATTCCGCCATCAAGCAGGTGGCAAGCGCGCGCTTTGGCGTGACGAGCCGCTACCTGTGCAGCGCCTTTGAGATTCAGATCAAGATGGCCCAGGGCGCCAAGCCCGGCGAGGGCGGCCACCTGCCCGGCAAGAAGGTCTACCCCTGGATCGCCGAGGTCCGTCAGTCCACGCCCGGCATCGGCCTGATCTCGCCTCCGCCGCACCACGACATCTACTCCATCGAGGACCTGGCGGAGCTTATCTTCGATCTTAAGAACGCCAACCCCGGCGCACGCGTGTCGGTCAAGCTGGTCAGCGAGGCCGGCGTCGGCACCATCGCCACCGGTGTGGCCAAGGGTGCCGCCGACAAGATCTTGATCAGCGGCCACAACGGCGGCTCCGGTGCTGCGGCGCGCGATTCGATCTGGCACGCCGGTCTGCCGCTGGAGCTTGGCCTTGCCGAGGCCCAGCAGACGCTGCTGCAAAACGGCCTGCGCTCACGCGTGGTGCTCGAAGCCGACGGCAAGCTCATGGACGGCACCGATGTCGCCGTCGCCTGCCTGCTGGGTGCCGAGGAGTTTGGCTTTGCGACCATGCCGCTCATCTCCATGGGCTGCCTTATGCAGCGCGACTGCCAGCAGGATACCTGCCCGGCCGGCATCGCCACGCAAAACTGTCGCCTGCGTCGCGGCTTCCGCGGCAAGCCCGAGCACGTCGAGCACTTTATGCTCTTTGTTGCCGAGCAGCTGCGCGAGGTCATGGCGAGCCTGGGCTTCCGCACCGTCGACGAGATGGTCGGCCATCCCGAGTGCTTGCGCCAGATTGAGGTCCCGGGCAACCGCAAGGCCAACCTGCTCGATCTGTCGCCCGTGCTGGCGAGCGCGACCTGCGAGTTCGGTGCCCACATCCCGGGTGCCGACGGTCGTCACTTCCTGCCGCAGATGGCTGCGGACAGCGAGCTCGAAAAGACGCTCGACTCCACGTTGTTTGTGCCCTATACGGCCGATGCCCGTGCGCACCTGCGTCCGATTCGCTTCCGCGCCGATATCGCCAACGTCAACCGCTGCGTGGGCACCATCTTGGGCAACGCGGTGACCAAGGCGCATCCCGAGGGCCTGCCCGCCGGCTCCATCACCATCGATTGCGATGGTTCGGCCGGTCAGAGCTTTGGCGCCTTCCTGCCGCGCGGCATTACGCTCAACGTGTGCGGCGACGCCAACGACTACTTTGGCAAGGGCCTTTCGGGCGGCGAGGTGTCGGTGCGCCCCAACCCGCATGCGACCTACAAGTTCGACGAGAACATCATCGTGGGCAACGTTGCGTTCTTTGGCGCTACGAGTGGCCGCGGCTTCATTAACGGCCTGGCCGGCCAGCGCTTTGGCGTACGCAACTCCGGTGCCACGGTGGTGGTCGAGGGCTGCGGCAACCATGGCTGCGAGTACATGACGGGAGGTCTGGCGCTCATCCTGGGCGAGGTCGGGCAGAACTTCGCCGCCGGCATGACGGGCGGCGTGGCTTACGTCTTTGACCAGTACGGCACGCTCGATGCCCGTGTGAACCACGAGAGCGTTGATCTTAAAGCCCCGACGGCCGGTGAGCTGGCGCAGATTCGTGCGCTCGTCCAGGAGCACGTGGACGCGACGCAGAGCCCGCGCGGCATTAAGTTGCTCTACAGCTTTGAGACGATGAGCAAGCACTTTGTGAAGGTCATTCCGACCGAGTACGAGCGCGTGCTGGCGATTGTCGCCGCCGCCGAGGCCGTCGGCAAGACGCATGAGCAGGCCGAGGAGCTGGCGTTTGACATTGTGACCGGTCGCGCCGACGCCGCCGATGTCGCTCGCTTTGATGTGGCGGGTGGTGTCGCTGGCGCTGTGCCCGCCGCCGCCAGCTCTGTTGCTTCGACCAAGAAGGAGGCGTAAGTGCCATGGGTAAGCCCGGTGCTTTTCTTGATATCGATCGCGTGACCCACGAGCTGCGCCCCGTGGAGGAGCGCAGCCGCGATTTCGATCTGCTGTACGTGGAGCTCGACGACGATGCGCGCCGTGCCCAGGCGAGCCGCTGCATGATGTGCGGTGTGGCGTTTTGTCAGATGGGCGCGAGCTTTGGCAAGGCGCGTCCGAGTGGCTGCCCACTGCACAATCTGATTCCCGAGTGGAACGAGCTAGTGTATCGCGGCCGCTGGAACGAGGCTGCCGAGCGTCTGTCACTCACCTCGCCCATGCCCGAGTTCACGAGCCGCGTGTGCCCGGCGCTGTGCGAGGCCGCGTGCAACCTGGGCTCGGTCGACGGCCAGCCCACGACGATTCACGACAACGAGCGTGCGATCAGCGACCATGAGTGGGCCAACGGCGGCCCGCGCCGCTTTGAGCCGGCAGGGGAGGATGCGCCCACGGTCGCCGTGGTTGGTTCCGGCCCGGCTGGCCTGGTGGCTGCATGGGAGCTCGCGCGTCGCGGTGCCCGCGTGACGGTGTTTGAGCGTGACGACCGCCCGGGCGGCCTGCTCATGTACGGCATTCCCAACATGAAGCTCGAGAAGTCCGTAGTCGAGCGCCGTGTGGCACTTATGCGCGAGCTGGGTATCGTCTTTGAGCTGAGCGCCGACGTGACGGACCCTGCGGTAGCGGCCAAGCTCAATGGCTTTGACGCCGTTGTGGTGGCTGCCGGTGCCCGCGCGCCCCGCGGTCTTTCGGCTACGAATGTGGATGCTCCGGGCGTGGTGTATGCCGTGGACTACCTGACGGCGTCGACCGTCTCGGTGCTCGATGGTGGTGAGCCCGCGGTGAACGCGCGCGGCCTGGACGTTGTGGTCATTGGCGGTGGCGATACGGGCAACGACTGCGTGGGTACCGCCGTACGTCAGGGCGCGCGCAGCGTGCGTCAGTTTGAGTTCTTGCCGGCTGCGCCCGATAAGCGTACGGCGAGCAACCCCTGGCCGCAGTGGCCCAATGTGAAGAAGACCGACTATGGTCAGCAGGAGGCCATTGCCGCCATGGGTGGCGAGATGCGCGCCTGGGGCGTGGATACCCTCGAGGTGTTGCTGGACAAGAAGGGCGCAGCCGCGGGCCTGCGCGTGGTCGATCTGGATTGGTCGGCCGGCAAGCCTGAGCACATTGCGGGCTCCGAGCACGAGGTGCCGGCGCAGCTGGTGCTCATCGCCTGTGGCTTTACGGGTCCCGAGCACGGCGTGTTCGAAGCTGTCGGCGTGCCTGTTGCCACGGCGGGCCGCCCGCTGCCCGTGATGGCTTCCGAGGGCTCGCACCTTGCGGCCCGCGTGGATGGTGTTGCTGCGGATGCCGCGCCGGTGTATGTGGCCGGTGATGCCCGCAACGGCAGCTCGCTCGTGGTGAGCGCCATGGCCGATGCCCTCGCCTGCGCTGCCGAGGTCGCCGAGGCCTTGAGGCTGTAAGGTAGTCATTCGGGCGCGTCCCCAACGACTAGTCATTGGGGACGCGCTTTTTTTGTCTAGTCGTTGGGGACACTCTTAACGTCTGACTGCTCATTTGCTGACGTGCGGGCTCGCGGTGCCTTGCTGTTTTCGTGATGGCTGCGGCTGGCAAGCTCAAAATCTCTGTTTATTTGCCTATGTTTAACTGGGGTTTTGCTTCGGTATAACGTATCGGTCAAGCGTTCCGTCAAGTATTCGGTCAGCATCTGGTTTGCAGCCTTATGCCCATTTCGTCCGCGCTGGCGGCGACCACCGGCCCTCCCCGTAAGCTCAAATTGAGGTTCATCAGTTTGAGGAGGATGCCATGGCTGATCATGTTTTGGACCGGGGACGTCTGGCCGAGGCCGTTGGTAACGATATTGCCGACATGGCCCAGTTTTGGATGCTGCGCAAGTTTCAGTTTTTGGAGTCGGCGCGCACACAGTTCGAAGTGATCGTCGATCCATGGCTCAGCTATTGCGAGGAGCCCTCGCAAAATGAAATCATGGCCTATAACATGGCATTTACCGATTGGCTGCTGTTCGAGCGTCCCTATTACCATGACAAGACGCTGCTTGAGCTGTATGTGGACGAGCCGCCGACGTCGCTTTCGCCTGCTTCGCTCAGACGGCTCGAACAGGTGCGCGACACGCAGTATTTCTCGCGCTTTGGCATTTTGGACAAGGATCCTGTGACTGGTATGGTCGCGCTGCGCGACACGCGCACCGACCGACGTTTTGATGTCTACGACCCACATATCGTGCAAAAAGAGCACTGGCGCGAAGGTGCGATTGCGGTGCGCATCGCGTGCGTTGACGATATTTGGCTGACGGCGGGGCAGCTCTACCTCTACGACATTGCACGCCTGAGCGATACGGCGGTCGACGGGCCCGGCGCGGTGCATCCCGAGGACCTAGAGGACGGTTTCGACACCTCGTGTATCAGCTTCTTTTTGAGGTTGGTCCGCGACATCATGGGTGCCCAGGGGCGCTACGTAAAGTCCCTCAACATCTACGAACAGGAATGGGAGTAGGGGATGGGCGGTCGCGGCGCCGCCGTCTGTCTATTTGTCTCGGTCTGTAACGTTTAGGGACAAAAAACCGGTCTTCCTGTTACAGATCGAGACGAATGATTGGGCTCTGCTGGTTTGTCTAAATCTGTAACGTTTGGGAGCCTGGAGAACGTCTAACTGTTACAAATCGAGACGTTTGGAACCTGGCTGGGGGAATGTCTCAATCTGTAACATCTCCAGGCCAAAATTCGACCTAACTGTTACAGATCGAGACAAAGAGGTGCAATGCTGCGCGAACGTCTCGATCTGTAACGTTTGGCGGCTGCTTGTGCTCGTAACTGTTACAGATCAAGACGTTTGCCGACAGTGGCAACGGTGACAATGGCTCATTTGTCCGATGTGGTGGTGATGAAAGTGTCTAATACCGTTCTTAAACACGAGCAAGCGACGCGTAACACCTTGGCGCGGAATAGGATGCTTGCCAGGCTCACGGAGGCGGCTGAACAAGGCGTGCCGCTTGTAACACACGACAATGCCGAGCTCATGTGGCTGCGGCGCCATGTGGGCACAGACGATATTGCGGAGCCCGAATCGCACCTATTCTGTTTTCAGCATGAATGGGATGCATTGACGCCGGCGGAGCGAGCGCTGCGTACCATCAAAGGGCTTGCGGAGTTTCATCCCGATTGGGCGTTTTGGGGTTATGACGCGGCGCTTTTGTGGGGTCTGGAGGTGCCGAATGATCTGCTTGGACCGCGTTACTTGGTCAAGACGGGTTGTTCGGTGGCGTTGAGTACGGGATGTAGACTGCTGCGTCCGCAGGCGGCGGGTGCGCTTGAACGCGTCGATGGCGTGCGGGTGACGCCGTTTTGGCGCACGGTGGAGGATTGTCTGCTGCGTGCGCCGTTTTCGTATGGTCTGGCGATCGCCGATTCTGCATTGCGGGCGAAGGGCATGTCGCGCGACGACCTCTGCGAACGGCTCCAGGCCGATTGCGAGGGCAGGCGAGGATATCGCAGAGCTCAGGTGATTGCGTCGCATGCGGACGGCCTGTCCGAAAACGGTGGCGAGTCTCGGTTCCGAGCATTCTTTATTGCATACGGCTTTCCGGTTCCGGAGTTGCAGGTGGAGTTTCGCGATCCGCTCGATTCGAGTCAGGTGTTTCGCGTTGATTATTTCTGGAGGCTCGAGGACGGGACATGTGTCATCGGCGAGCTCGACGGAAAGGGGAAGTATACCTTGCAGAACGGCGAGGGTCGGGAGTCGGTCGACCCGTTCGTGGCAGAGCGTCAGCGGGAATCCCATCTGACAATGCTCGGGCACAAGGTGCTTCGGTTCACGTTTGATGAGCTCAAGAACCCGGGGAAATTGGTTGAAAAGATGGGGCTAGCAGGTATTCCGCGACGGGCCGATTTGGCTGAGGAATGGAGACGTCAGTGGTATGGGCACTGAAGCGGACCGTCTTAATCTGTAACAACAGGGGACCGTTTGGCCTCGTAACTGTTACAGCTTAAGACAAAAGGTTGGCGGCTGATGAAAGATCTCAAACTGTAACATCTAGAGGCCGAAAACCTGTCTACTTGTTACAGATTTAGACGTTTGACGACGGGGCTGGGAATATCTCGATCTGTAACATCTGATGGCCAAAAATCGGTCTATCTGTTACAGATTGAGACAAAGGCCGGAGGCATGACCGAAAATCTCGATCTGTAACATTTGGAAGGGTAAAGACGGTCTATCTGTTATAGATCAAGACGTTTTGCTGGAACGACCGAAGCATCGCTGCACTGGTCTGTTCATCCTCACGCCCTTCTCTTCCTCCCGTTAGCCGATATGTCCGCAGCAACCCTGTCGCGCTGGATGATAATGGACAAATGTTCAAGTTAATCGTGAGGGAGGAGCTCGATATGGCGTCTACCGATCGTTCCACGTTGTTTATCAATGCGACCGTCCTGGATGGTTCGGAACATATGGAGCCGCAGCCCGACATGGCCGTGGTCGTTGAGCGCGGTGTCATCACGTGGATGGGGCCGAGTGCTGTGGCGCAGGCGCCTGCTGGCGCCGAGGTCGTCGACCTGGCAGGTGCGTATCTCATGCCAGGCCTCATCAATATGCATGTGCATTTGTGCGGCTCGGGCAAGCCGGTCTCGGCGGGCGATGCGGGCGCGCTGATGAAGAAGCTCGATAATCCGGTGGGCCGCGCCATCGTCCGCCACATCCTCAAAGGCAGCGCCCAACAGCAGTTGGCAAGCGGCGTGACAACGGTGCGTGGCGCGGGCGACCCGCTGTTTGCGGATCTTGCCGTGCGCGATGCTATCGATGCCGGCAAGTATCAAGGTCCTCGCCTGGTGGCGCCGGGAACGGGCGTTACGGTGCCGGGGGGCCATGGTGCTGGCTTGTTCGCCCAGGTGGCTAACAGTCCCGCCGAGGCGGCCGAACAGGTGCGCGACCTGTATGCGCGCGGTGCCGACGTCATTAAACTGTTCGTAACGGGTGGCGTGTTCGACGCGACCGAGGTGGGCGAGCCGGGTGTGCTGCGTATGCCCGTGGAGGTTGCCGCAGCGGCGTGCAAGGCGGCGCACGATATGGGCCTTCCGGTTATGGCTCATGTCGAGAGTACCGAGGGCGTGAAGGCCGCGCTTGAGGCCGGCGTTGACACGATTGAGCACGGCGCTCCGTTGACGCCCGAGATCCTGGAGCTGTACCGCGGCGCCGCGGGTACGCAGCTCGAGGGACGTGCGCCGAGTGTGACCTGCACTATCAGCCCGGCGCTGCCGTTTGTATTGCTCGATCCGGAAAAGACTCATTCGACCGATACGCAAAAGAAGAACGGCGACATCGTGTGCTCGGGCATCATCGAGAGCGCCCGTGCCGCACTGGAAGCTGGTGTTAGGGTGGGCCTAGGCACGGATTCGAGCTGCCCGTTCGTGACGCAGTATGACATGTGGCGTGAGGTGGCCTATTTTGCCAAGTATGTGGGCGTGAGCAACGCCTTCGCGCTGCATACGGCCACGCAGGTCAATGCCGAACTGCTGGGCCTGGGCGGCGAGACCGGCACAATCGAGTGCGGTAAGGCCGCCGATATCCTGGTGACGCGCGAGAACCCGCTCGATGACCTGTGCGCCCTGCGTGAGCCAATGCACGTGATGTGCCGCGGCGATCTGGTGCGCAAGCTCAAGGTGAAGCGTATCCCCGAGGTGGACGCCGAGCTCGACACGATTATGACCATGCCTGCCGAAGCGCTGGCCGAGGAGCTCGCCCGCGACGGCGTGGCATAGGTGTGACAAAGGGACAACTCCGTTGCCGCATACAAAAGCCGAGGTCTCAACACGAGGCCTCGGCTTTTGTATCGAACAAATTCTTAAGATTTGGGACAAACAAACCTGATTAGTTTGTCCCGCGTGCGGGCGCTATGAGCGCGTTTCCATCTTGGCGTGGCACTTGGGGCAGGTGACGCGGATCTTGCCCTTGCCCTTGGGGACGGAGAGTATCTGGCCGCAGTTGGGGCACTTGAGGTATGCCGTGGTCTTGCGACCCTTCCACATCTTCTTGGCCGTGCGCTTGGCACGCTCAAAGTCTTCCTTGCTGGTGCTGGCCGCTGCGGCCCCGCCGCCCAAGCTGGCGACGAACTTGCCCAAGCCGGGGACCTTAGCCGAGCCGGCGACAAAGGCCTCGTTCTCCTTGCGACGTGCATCGATATTTTTGGACAGGCCGCGCAGCACGCCAATCACGATGACGGCGATGGCGATCCAGCTGAGCCACTGGATGCGGGCTATCGATCCGATCATCGCGATGACGATGCCGGCAAAACCCATCACGATGGTGAGCTCGTCGGCGCCATTGCGTCCTTTCATAAAGTCATTCATGCAAATTGCCTTTCGTTCGATATGCTGCACGCCTTTATACCCGATTTAGAGCAAGGGGGACAGGTTAATCTGCACCAAGGTGGTGCAAACATTCCTGTCCCCGGAACACCAAGACGGTGCAAAGTAGTCTGTCCCCAATGCCCCAATTACTTGGAGAGCTTGTCGACGACGCGTTCGATCTCGGCGAGCTTGGCGGCTTTGAGGTCTTCGTCGCCCGATTCGATTGCCGAAGTCACGCAGCCCTCGATATGCGCCTTGAGCACGTCGGCGTTAATGCGCGCGAGGAGCGCCTGTGTGGCCATGAGCTGCGTGGAGATATCGACGCAATAGCGGTCCTCATCGACCATCCGCAAGATGCCGTCGATCTGGCCGCGTGCCGTCTTGAGCATGCGGGTCACCGATTTGTGGTCTGCCATCATGTCGGGTCCTCGTTTCTGGTCGATCTTCCGGATGCCCCCGTCAGTTGCGGTGAAATAGT
Organism: Collinsella aerofaciens; assembly: GCF_015670795.1. Taxonomy (GTDB): domain Bacteria; phylum Actinomycetota; class Coriobacteriia; order Coriobacteriales; family Coriobacteriaceae; genus Collinsella; species Collinsella aerofaciens_Q. The sequence continues at coordinate 36,592 of NZ_JADPCJ010000019.1, forward strand.
TCTTGATTGATGGCTTGGAGCGCTAAAACAGGAACTATTTCACCGCAACTTCTGAGGATTGAGTAGGCAGCGTCTGCTACGCGGCGGTCACGGACAGGGCGTGGAACTTCTCGCCCGCGGCCTCGACGGCGGCGGCGAGCTGCTCGGCGGTCACGGTGTCGGCGCACTCCACCTGGACGGTCTGGGTCTCGTGATCGGCGTCGGCGTCGGTCACGCCGACCACGTTGAGCAGTGCCGTCTCGACAGTGGCGTCGCAGTGGCCGCACATGAGGCCGGAAGTTTTGATTGTGTAACGCATGGGTATCCCTCTCTGTTGTGTTGGCTTTCTCAACCACCCGACCTTGACCTTCAAGCCGTCGCTCGCGTACCAAAGTACGCGTCGCTCCTCTTTCAGGTCAATCTCGGGCACCTGGAAAACCCGTTCTAAATGGACTTAATGGTGAGCCTATTTTGCCACTTTAGGCTTAAAGGATTTTAGGCGCAGCGCATTGCTTACGACGCAGACGCTCGACAGGCTCATGGCCGCGGCGCCAAACATCGGCGAGAGCTGCCATCCGGTGAGCGGGAAGAACACGCCCGCGGCGAGCGGAATGCCGATGCCGTTGTAGAACAGTGCCCAGAACAGGTCCTGCTTGATGTTGCGGATCGTCGCGCGCGACAGCTCGATGGCGCGGGCGACGTCCATGAGGTCGCTGCGCATGAGCACCACATCCGCCCCTTCCTTGGCGATGTCGGCACCAGTGCCGATCGCAAGGCCCACGTCGGCGCGCGCCAGGGCGGGGGAGTCGTTGATGCCGTCGCCCACCATGGCGACCTTGCTGCCCGCATCCTGCAGCTCGCGCACGTGGCGCTCCTTGTCGGCGGGGAGGACGTCGGCGATGACCTGCTTGCTGCTCAGCCCCACGCGGCGGGCGATTGCCTCGGCCGTCACGCGGTTATCGCCGGTGAGCATGCGCACGTCGACGCCGAGCTTGCGGAGCGCGGCGATGGCCTCGGCGCTCGTCTCTTTGACCTCGTCAGCCACGGCGATGGTACCGACGAGCTCGCCGTTCTTGGCAAAGAACAGCGGCGTCTTGCCTTCGGCGGCAAATTGCTCGGCAAGACCCGCGGGCACGGTAACGCCCAACTCGTCCATCAGGCGTACGTTGCCGGCTTCAATGGTGTTTTGCCCCTCGCGCGCCGTCACGCCACGACCGGGCACGGCGGCAAAGTCCTCGACCATGCGCGCGACAATTCCGCGCGCCTCGCACTCGGCCAAAATCGCCTCGGCCAGCGGGTGCTCGCTTGAGCGCTCCAGCGCAGCGGCCAGCTTGAGCAGCGCCTTTTCGCTCATGGCGGGCGAGCCGTCGGCGCGCGTAGCCACCACGATATCGGTCACGGCAGGCTTGCCGCGGGTGACCGTGCCCGTCTTATCGAGCACCACGGTGCCCACGCTGCGCAGGTTCTCCAGCGCCTCGGCACTCTTGAACAGAATGCCCATCTCGGCGCCCTTGCCGGTGCCCACCATAATGGCGACGGGCGTTGCCAGGCCCAATGCACACGGACAACTGATCACCAGTACGGCCACGGCGGAGGTGAGCGCCTCGTTCATACTGCCGGTCAGTGCCATCCACACCACAAAGGTCACGGCCGAGATCACGAACACCACGGGCACGAACACGCCGGCGACCTTGTCGGCCATGCGGGCGATGGGCGCCTTGGTGGCGTTGGCGTCCTCGACAAGCTTGATGATCTTGGCGAGCGATGTCTCGGCACCCACACGCGTGGCGCGGAAGGTAAACGAGCCGGTGCGGTTGACGGTGGCGGCGTTGACGGTGTCACCGGCGGTCTTTTCCACGGGGATGGACTCGCCGGTGAGCGCGCTCTCGTCCACGGCCGAGCTGCCTTCGAGCACCACGCCATCGACGGGGATGGACTCGCCGGGGCGCACGCGCAGGACCTGGCCGGGAAGGATGGCGTCGACGTCCACAGTGGTCTCGGTACCGTCCTCTGCCACGACGGTCGCGGTCTTGGGCGCCAAGTCGATGAGCGCCTCGATGGCGCCGCCGGTTTTGGACTTGCTGCGTGTCTCGAGGTATTTGCCCACGGTGACGAGCGACAGGATCGTGCCCGCGCTCTCAAAATACAGATTGTCCATGCCTGTCATCATGGCTTCGTGGACCTGACCCGCGGCTAATTGGTCGGCCATGATGAACATGGCGTAGATCGACCAGGCGATGGAGGCGGTGGCGCCCACGGCAATAAGGGCGTCCATGGTGGGCGCGCCGTGCGCGAGCGATTTAAACCCATTGATAAAGTACGCGTCGTTGACATAGACGATGGGGATGAGCAGGACGAGCTCGGTGAGGGCGAGCGTCATGCTGTGGGTATGGTCGGTGAAAATGCCGGGCAGCGGCCAGCCGAGCATGTGCCCCATGCCTATGTAGAACAGCGGGATGAGGAATACGATCGAGACGATGAGGCGGGTGCGCATGGCAGAGGCGGCGGCCTCCAGCTTTTTGGTCGGCGACTCCATATGGGCAGCGCCAGAGCTGGCTCGCGTGCTGCCGTTTGAGCCGGCGGCACCGGTGTCCGCATCGACGAGCGAGGCCGAGTAGCCGGCACGGTCGACGGCGGTGCAGATATCGTCGGGGGAGACCTGCGCGGGGTCGTAGTCGACCATCATGGAGCCGGCGAGTAGGTTGACCGCGACGCTTTGGACGCCGTCGAGTTTGCTTACGGCGCGGTCCACGTGCGCCTGGCAGGCGGCGCATGTCATGCCGCCTACGTCGAACTTATCTTGAGCCATGGCTTCTCCTTTCTGTGGTTCGGTGTTGGAATTGTTAACCTGCCGATACTATACACCCATACCCCCTGGGGGTATACAGTGGAGATTGAAATGTATGCCATTCTGTTATTGGCCGAGGTGATAGCCAGGTCGGCGGACCGTAGCCGGTCTAATGTCTCAATCTGTAACAACTAGACCCGTTTTTGTCGAGTAACTGTTACAGATCGAGACATTACATCGAGCCACAACTTAACGTCTCAACCTGTAACGCCTAAGGACCGTTTTTCCTGCTAGATGTTACAGATCGAGACAAACCGTCCGCGGTCAACTCAAATGTCTTGATTTGTAACATCTAGAGAGGTTTTTGACCCCTTACTGTTACAGATCGAGACAATTGCCGGGGAGGGGTCCCGTCACGGCAAGACGCCCGCCGCCTAGATACAGAACCCGGGGATCACACAGGTTAGCTTGCTTGGCTTTTCCGCAGGCGTTGCGTACGTAAAGACGTCGCCGTCGTGCCCCACGCGGTTCATATAGAGCGTGCCTTCGCTCTCCGATGTGTCGGGGCTCACCGTGCGCTCCCACCAACAGGTGTCCTTGCCCTTCCACTGGCGGACCATCGTCTCGTTCGTGGAATACGGGCTCACCTTGAGCTCGCGGAAGAGCTGATACTCCCTGCCCTCGCCGTTGTAGATGTCTGCCAGGTAGTGATAGCCCTCGGTAAACGAATCGGGCGGTTGCGTACCGCACAGCTCGACCATGGCGGGCAGCCAAAGGGTTGCGGGCAACTCGCTCAGGCACGATGCGCTGTTGGCGGCGCCCACATTGTTCGAGACCTTCTTGACCCCTTTAATGAGTGCGCGCAACTCGTTGGGCAGCAGCTTAAGGCCGTCGCCGTTGAGCCATTCCCGCAGCTCGCAATCTGCCCAGCCGGCGCTCGGCGGTTCAGCCGCAGCGTTGCGCTCGGCAATACCCGCGTCGAACATAAACGTTAGTCCGGCCTTGCCCGTCCCGTCCAGAAGCTCATCGTGGCGGATGCCCACAAGCTGCGCGCCAACCTGCAGCCCGTTGGTGAGCGTGACACGCTTGGTACACGGATAGGGGATATGCCCATCGGCATCGAGCAGATGATAGCGCCTGGCAATCTCGCGTGCCTCGCTACGGGTCTCGGTGGCCTTAATCTTGAGCGAAATCTCCTGCAGCTGATCCCAAGTGTAGTCGTCAAGTGAACTGCGGATGCCGTCCAGGTAGTCGGGGATGCCAAAGCCATGGGTTGCCGCCCCGATAACGCCTAGCCCCGCAACGGCTGCGACAACGCCACCGATAATAAAGCGGCGGCGGGTCATGGCATCGTGCCGGGCCTGCTCCAGGATCTCTCTCGCGCGCTCGCCGGCGACGTCGACCTTAAGGTGCGTACCGGAGTCGATGTCAATTGCGGTGTCACTGCCCGCGCCCTCGCGGCCTTCGGATTCGGCGTCGGTGAGGTATGCCGAGAGCACCTCGAGCATCTGCTGCTCGGTGGGACGATCGCACTGCTCGACTGAGAGACCCTTCATGATGATCTGGACGAGCGCCTCATCGCCCTCGCAGCGCGGCTCGAGCGGTGCCGGCTTGGTCTTGGTCTTTACGAGATAGAACGAGCCGGTTGCAGCGGCGTCCGTCGACTCAAAGTCAAACGGTTTGCGACCGCTGTAGAGCTGGTACAGAATGCTCGAAAGCGCATAGACGTCGATTGCCGGCGAACGGCGAAGGGCCGCGATGCCTTCGATATCCTGCGTGAGCATCTCGGGCGCGGCGTATGCGGGCGTGGCAAAACGCCAGATGTCGGCGCGCCGGGTGATCGTGTCGTCGCCGAGAGCCATGGTCGCGGAGCCCATGTCGATGAGGCAGGGGTCAAAGGAACAATCAGCAATCTGCTGCTCGAGCGTTCGGCTGGTGGTGCGGAACATGATATTGGCAGGCGACAGGTCGCGATGGATGACCGGATTCACGAGGCCTTGGGTCATCAAGAGCGCACGAAGCACGGCGTTTCCGACGGCGGCGACCATCTGGGTGGTCAGCCCGCCCGAGGCGTCGTGCGGAAGCAGGGGCAGCGCCTGCTTGAGCGAGGTGCCCTCGACCCACTCCATGAGGATGAGAGGGTCATCCTCGCACGATCCGTAGCCATAGACGCGCGGAAATCCGCGCAGGTGCGAGACGGTACACAGATGACGGTACTCCTCGAACAGCGCGGCGGTGCTGGCCAGGTGCGCTGCCGATTGCTCGGCGGAGCGGTCGGGGGCTTGGCCGGAAAGGATAGCGTTGTCCTTGAGCAGCTTGACGGCAAAGACCTCGCCGCTCGTGTTGGTCGCGCGCAGCACGTGCCCGATGTTGCCGTTGTTGCGGTGGGCCGTCTGGAGAATAAGCGTCATAAACCGACGTTTGGCGTCGTCCTCGGCGCTGGGGTCGACCGCCACGGCGGTATCGAACGTATCGAGACGGATGAGTTTGTCGCCATAGGCGCTATCGGTAGTATCCATGGCGTTCCTTTGTCTGGCATGGGTTGCCGCACGTATACGCGAGCAGTGCGGATATCGGTAAAGTACCATGATAGCCGCACTGCCCACGTATACCGCTGAGCATTGTCGTTTACGACGCAGAAGGTAGAAGACGAAAGACGGACGGCGACCGTCTTCCGATCGCCGTCCGCGCTAGTCCACAATGACAAGGAATGTCGTGTAGAGACCCAGATGGAGCCTGTCGCTGTTTTCGATTTCCACTGGGGGATAGATCTTGCCAGGCTCGCGTTGGTCGCGCGGCGGCTCAATCACAATATCGCCGTCACCCGCGCCCGATTCGAGCACTGTGCCGTTGGTCGACCCAAGGCCCTGGGCGTACCAGTGCTCACCCTCAAGCCAAATGCGAAGATGCTCGCGCGATGCGTCGGCGCCCACATCGGTGATGCTGGGCGAGGTTTTGGGCAAAGAACCAATCACGGTGCCGCGCGGATCGCGTGTGAGGGGATGGATTTGCATGCCGGCGCAGTTGTCGGCATGGGTTCTGAGCAGACCGAGGTTGGGGGCGACGGTGCGCGGCTGCTCCAGGCTGCTCATAAAGCCACGTCCGACGGTAGTTTCGGTGGTGCCAAAGTGCTCGCCCGTCTTGCTGTCGCAAAAGCGCTCGACGGTGGCCACGCCCTGAACGGGATCGGCGAGCGCCCCCGTTGCCACAAAGAGCATAAGGTAAAGCGTGCTTTTCTCGCGCACGGCATTGCCGTCAAAGTTGTCGATGCGATTGAGGGCATTTGCATATAGGCGGCTGTCCAGCTTGTAGCTGGCGAGAGCCGACATCATTTCGTTGGCGGCCGGACCGCGATAGTGCTCGGCGATTGCCCGATAGGCGGACTCGCCGCCGCCGAGCTTGCTGCAGATTGCCGAGGAAAGGTTGAGCGTGGTGACGGTAAAGTCGCTGTAGATGGAGGGCGCGCACTGGTCAGGCTTGCGATGGACGATGTAACGGGTGAGATACGAGCGGTTGGAAGAGCATTTCTCGAGCAGGGTACTGCCGAGATAAGAGTTTCCATTGATGAGCATTCGGGCGATCTCGAGATGTTTAAGACCGCCGAACGAGCGAATATCGTTATAGAGGACCGAGCAAGGCGTCTCTGCTGCCACGGATACCTCCTTTGATTGCTTCCTAGCCAATATGGCGATAGGAATTAATGGCCCCCGGTGGGCGACGTATTAAATGGCTGCGCAATATATAGCGTAACTAAAGCAACATTATAGGCCACATGTTCGAAATTGCAGGAAGACTGAGAGATTTGGTTTGGACTGGACGGAAATCCCCCTCTGTCTTGATCTATAACAATTAGGGCCGATTTTACTCGTTAACTGTTATAGATTGAGACGTTTGTGAGCCGTGTCGACCGTTTGTCTCGATCTGTAACACGTAGAGGAAGATTCGCCCTGTAGATGTTACAGATTGAGACAATCAGCCGGGCCCACCTCGTCCGCCTCGTCATCTGTGGTTTACGTGGGGGCATGCGAAGCACGGGTATACTAACCGGCGGCGAATCTGCTCCATCGCTTAGAGCTGCTGCGTCTGGACGGCGCGTGATAGGGCTGCCAAAGCGATCGCCAGCGTGCTGAGCAACGTCCTCTCTGTGCGCACCTGTTTTTGTATGTATTAGCGCACTACCAAGCACGCCCGCGCGGCCGCATGCCGTGCCCATTGCGCGTGCAGATAAGGAACAACAACATATGCGTAATTCTGTATCTGACGTCACCGACGCCGAGATTCTGGACGAGACCTGCGAGGCCATGACCCAGGCTGCCTTCGATGCCGCCGATGAGGCCAATGCCGCCCAGGCCGTCGAGTCCGCTACCGAGAGCCTGCCCGCCTTTGACGAGCTGGGCCTCTCCGACGAGATGCTTCGTGCTATCGAGAACCTGGGCTACACGGCGCCCACGCCCGTGCAGGCCGGCTCGATCCCCGTAGTGCTCGAGGGCCGTGACCTGCTTGCCGCCGCTCAGACCGGCACCGGCAAGACGGCCGCCTTTTTGCTGCCGACTATGAACAATCTGGAGCACATCGCTCCTCCCAAACCCGTGCGCGAGCGTGGCGGCCGCAACCGCCGTCGCGGTGCTAAAAAGCCCGAGGGCAACGGCCGTGGCCCCGTGATGCTCGTCATCACCCCCACGCGCGAGCTTGCCCAGCAGATCGACGAGGTCGCAAGCAAAATCGCCGACGTCACGGGCCACGTTGCCGTGACCGTCGTGGGCGGCGTGAGCTACAAGCCGCAGACCGCGGCACTCAAGTACGGTTGCGATATCCTAGTTGCCACGCCGGGTCGTCTGGTCGACCTGATCGAGCAGGGCGCCTGCCACCTGGACGAGGTTAAGGTCCTGGTGCTCGACGAGGCCGACCGCATGCTCGACATGGGCTTTTTGCCCGCCGTCCGCCGCATTGTGCGCGAGACGCCGGCCGAGCGCCAGACGCTGCTGTTCTCGGCGACGCTCGACGAGGAGGCCGTGGGCGAGATCACCGACCTGGTGAGCGATCCGGCTCGCGTGGAGATCGCGCCCGCCACGTCGACCGCCGACACCGTCGACCAGTTTGTGTTCCCGGTGTCCATCGAGGCCAAAAACAACCTGCTGCCCGAGTTCCTCAAGAAGGAGGGCCCGGAGCGCACCATCGTCTTTATGCGCACCAAGCACCGCGCCGACAGCTGCTGCCGTCGTCTGGAGCGCAAGGGCATCAAGGCCGCCGCGATTCACGGCAACCGCAGCCAGGCTCAGCGCGAGCGTGCCCTTTCGGCCTTCCGCGACGGTACCGTTGACGTGTTGGTGGCAACCGACGTGCTCGCCCGCGGCATCGACATCAGCGACGTGCGCTACGTCGTGAACTTTGACGTGCCGGCCGAGCCGACCGACTACATCCACCGTATTGGCCGTACGGGCCGCGCCGGCGAGCTGGGCTGGGCCATCACGTTTGTGACCGAGCAGGATGTCGATGAGTTCTACGAGATCGAGAAGCTCATGGACAAGACCGCCGACATCTACGAGGCCGGCGACCTGCATGTGGGCCCCAATCCGCCCGCGGTTGACCCCGAGCGCGATCCTGCGGCCTTTAAGGTGAAGAAGAAGACCAAGCGCGGCAAGTCCAAGAGCAAGAAGAAGCTTGAGCAGGCGCGTCGCGACGGCAAACGCAACGGCGACGATTACGGTGATGTGGCCGGTCGTTCCAACCGCGGTCGAGACGAGCGTCGCGGCGACGGTGAGCGTCCGAGCCGTCCCAAGCGCGGCGGCAAGACCCGCGTGCGCGAGGGCGTTCAGGCTCGCGTGGACGAGGCTGTGGAGAGCGTGGCCCGCGAGGTGGCTGCCGAGGAGCGCGGCGGTGCTGGTGTCGTTGAGCAGGCCCCGCGCGGCAACCGTGCCGAGCGCCGTGCCAAGCAGTTCCAGGGCGAGGCGCATCGCCGTCGCCGCGAGGACGAGGACCGCGGCGGTCGTCGCCGTGTTGAGCGCGAGGACGAGGGCCGTGGCTCGCGTGGCGGCAAGCGTGGTTCGGGCGATCGTCGTCGTTCCGGTCGCGATGGCGAGCGCGGCGGCCGTGATGAGCGCCGTGGCGGCGAGGGCCGCGGTTCGCGTGGCGAGCGTGGTACTCGCGGCGGCGAGTCCCGTGGCGGCAAGCGCTTTGATGAGCGCGGTGGCCGTGGCGGCGAGCATCGCGAGGGCACTCGTGGCAATGGCAGCCGCAGCGGTGCTGGCCGCTCTAACGAGTCGCGCGATCGCCGCGATCCGCGTGCCAGCCGCGATCGTCGCGATGACTGGCGCAACTACGACGATACCCGCGAGGAGCGTCGTGGCGGCTATCGTGGCGGGCGTGGCGGCAACCAGGCCGGCTCCCGCGGCGGCCGTGCCGGCGGTCGCGATAATCGTGGTAGCTATGGCAATAGTCGTGGCGGCAAGCGCGGCGGCAGCTCCCGTCGCCCCGGTGACGGCGGCGGCAAGCGCAAGTAACATACGCATCGCCCGCTAGAGCGAGGTGAACCAAGGGCCCCGAGCAACTACGCTCGGGGCCCTTTTTGTTTGCCGTATCCGATCGCTAGTTCAAATGTGATTTCCTCGGGAATGCATCTAGAGGATGCCGTGGGCCTGTTTCCTACCATGCGGCAATGGGTCCCATGGGGTGCGCCGTGCATTTTTTGGAGTATTCTGCAGTTCGAGTTGTCTGCATATGATTTGACGTCGCCAACGGTGGCTTTCGGATATCCCTAGCGAGCGTTCTGAGTCAGATTTCGTCGTTTTCCGGAGCAGGGGCGCGTCATTCTCGCCATGTCGGAACCCAAAATGACGCAGCGCCCTAAAGGTTTGCCCGCTCGGGGTATTGCTGGCGCGGTCACGTTGCAGAATACTCCGTTTTTTGCACGGGCCAGGATGGGGTACCTCGGGAGAACACGGCGGTATCCCGTAAATATATACAATCTGTACCGTAATTTATACAAAACGAAGAGGCAGACAGCGTAGGGTTGGTGCATTGGGGTGCTTGATGCACCAAAATGGGGATCCCACGTGCCGTATACTCTGGCTGGATGTGAAAACGGCTTGACGCGTTGCCAGACGTAGGGGGAGGGTGTCTCGATGAGCGTATTCGAAATTGTGTTTAGTCCGACGGGTGGAACGCAGAAGGTGCCTGGCCTTGTGGCCGGGGCACTGGACAAGAATACCGTTACCGTCGATCTGACCGTTAGCGGGCTAGATTTCAGCGCTGTCTCGATGACCGAGGACGACGTGGCCGTAATCTCTGTGCCGGCGTATGCCGGTAGAATCCCGGCTGTGGTGGCTGACCGGATGGGCATGGTGCGCGGCAACGGGGCTCGGGCTGTTTTGGTTTGCGTATACGGAAACCGCGCGTTTGAGGACACGCTCGTAGAGCTGGAGGACGTTGCGAAGCATGCGGGATTCCGGGTGATCGCGGCAGTTGCAGCCATTGCAGAACATTCCATTGCACGACAGTTTGCTGCCGGTCGTCCGGATGCGCAGGATGCGGCGCAGCTCGCAGAGTTTGCGCAGCAAATTCAGCAAAAGCTGTTGGCTGAGGATGCGTCCGAGCCCTCTATCCCCGGCAATCGTCCTTATAAACAAGCCAGAGGTCACCGCATGGCACCCGAGGCAACAGGGGATTGTGTCTCCTGCGGTGCATGCGCCGCGGCGTGCCCCGTTTGTGCTATCGACAAGGGTGACCCCAAACGAGCAGCTGGCGAGGCGTGCATCTCCTGCATGCGCTGCATCGCCGTATGTCCGCGAGGTGCTCGCAAGCTTGATTCCGGCAAACTATCCGCTGTTTCCCAGATGCTGAGCAAGGTTTGCGTCGTGCGGAAGGAATGCGAGCTCTTCATCTAGCGCATACGAAATTGGCGCAATGGGGGCAGGTTAATCTGCACCAACCTGGTGCAAACAAACCTGTCCCCAATGCACCAGAGTGAGGAGTGCTCCCGAGTGCCGGCAGAGACGATATGAGCAGGACATAAAAACATTGAGAGCCCCTGCTGCATGAAAGACCGCGGATTAGGCCGACAATGGTGA